>NZ_CP140772.1:6081666-6722500 GCF_037893185.1 Chitinophaga sp. 180180018-3
AAGCCTGTTACAGGATAACCTGTTCGACCATCTGTCATTCACCGCCACTTCACTGAAATTTCCCGCTCCGCAAAAAGGAAACAAACCGCTGAGCCAGACGATGAACGACTATTTCTTCGATTTCAAAAAGGAGAAAGTAGTGGATTATTTTAATAAGCTGGAAGAAAAATACACTAAGGGAAAAAGAGTGGATTATGAATCCCTGCTGCGTGAAAACTCTTCCCTGAAAGAAGTGAATAACCAGCTGGAAGACCTGGTACTACAGACTAAGCGCTTCGAGAACCTTTACAACGAATACTTTACGCTGCTGGACTCTTACTACGCCAAAGTGAATAACTCACTGAAGATCGCCCAGGACAATGGACTGGCCGATAAAAGTATCATCGATAACAAACAAGGCGAGTTCAGAAACCTGAAAACAGAAGCTGTAAACGAAATACAGGCATCTATTAATATCAGGGAGTTGTATACTAATACCGAAAAAATTAAGTACAGATACAGAATCTTCTAACGAAGTATTACGAATATTAAGGAATAACAAGAAGACCTTAGCGACTAATTATCAATCGCTAAGGTCTTCTTGTTATTTCTTAATTCTTCTCTCCTGATTCGTAATTTCACTCATGATTAGAATCAACTTTCTATAGATTTTATTGATATCTTTGCCTTTACAATCATAAGGTAATGACGACAGTTCAATTGGAATACATTGTTGCGGTAGACACCTATAGAAGTTTTGTGGTGGCAGCGGAAAAATGTTTTGTGACACAGCCGACGTTGAGTATGCAGATACAGAAACTGGAAGATGAATTGGGTATTAAGCTGTTTGATCGCAGCAAACTGCCGGTGGTACCTACTGAAATCGGTGTTTCTGTGATAGCCCAGGCGAGGATCATTATCAAGGAAAATGCCCGGATCCGTGAAATAATTGCCGACCAGAAAAAGGAAGTCCAGGGGAACCTGAAAGTAGGTATTATTCCTACCCTGGCGCCATACCTGCTACCGCGTATCCTGACGGGTTTCATGAAGAAATACCCCCGGGTAAAGCTGGAGATATGGGAATATCCTACCGAGCAGATCATGCAACAACTGAAGCAGGAACTGCTGGACTGCGGACTGCTGGCTACTCCCCTTCACAATCCGCACCTGGAGGAAACGCCGCTCTTCTATGAAACATTTGTAGTATATACTTCCAAAACGCATCCGCTGTTCGAAAAAAAGATCGTCAGGTCAGAAGATCTCGACATCAAGGATGTATGGTTGCTCAACGAGGGCCATTGTATGCGTAACCAGGTATTAAATATCTGCAAAGATAAGTTCACCATGGGCGACAATAAAAACCTCGAATACAATACCGGCAGTGTGGAAACATTGAAAAGAATGGTGGATCTGAACGAAGGATACACCATCCTGCCGGAGCTCTCCTTACAGGATCTCTCTTCCCGTCAATTGAACATGGTCCGCTTTTTCAAAGCCCCGGAGCCGGTGCGTGAGATCAGCCTTGTAACACATCGTCACTTTATCAAACAGGCGCTGATAGAAGCGTTCAGGAAAGAAATCCTGATTCACATTCCCGATAAGATGAAAGCGCAGAAGAATCGGAAAGTAGTGGAAATTCTTACAGAGAAAATTACGAATTAGAATGAAGAAATAACAGGAAGACCTTAGCGATTGATCATATCATCACTAAGGTCTTCCTGTTATTTTTTCATTCCTGTTTCTTAACTCCTCCCTGGAGTATAATACTTCATCGCTTCCGGCATCAGCTGCTGCAGCTTCTGCACACGGGTTGCATCGCTGGGGTGCGTGCTGAGGAATTCAGGAGGTTTCTGGCCATTGCTCATGTTAGCCATGCGCTGCCAGAAGGGAATGGCTTCCTGTGGGTTATAACCAGCCATTGCCATGAATATTACACCAAGGTGATCAGCTTCCAGTTCGTTAGCACGGGAAAAAGCCAGCATTCCAAGATTACCACCTACACCGAAAGCCTGGTTGAAGAGATTTACAGCAGTCGGGTTTTTGTTCAGCGCTACCGCGCCTGCTACTTCGATACCCTGCATCACAAGGCCCTTACTCATACGCTCGTTACCATGACGGGCAATAGCGTGCGCAATTTCGTGCCCCATCACACAAGCCAGGGCAGTTTCATTCTGCGTAACCGGCAACAAACCAGTGTATACTACTACTTTACCACCCGGCATACACCAGGCATTCACTTCTTTACTGTCTACCAGATTGAACTCCCATTTATAGCTGGAAATCTCGGCGGCCATATTATTCTGGGTCATATAACGGGTAACAGCATTGGCAATGCGCTGCCCAACCCTTCTTACCATTTCGGCATCCCGGCTGGTAGACTGCGCTACCACTTTGTTCTCGCTCAGAAAGCTCTGATATTGCTGCAATGCCATCGACTGCATTGTGCTTTCAGGAAGCAGGGTTAGCTGACTACGACCTGTAATGGGAACACGGGTACAGGCAGCCAGTGAAAGTCCTGCAGTAAAGAATAAGACATACTTTTTCATGGGAGCATTAATTTTAGTCTGCGTAAAACGCAAAAAGCAAAAAGCATGCACATTTAATGCCATTGCTTTCTGCTTTATACTTTTTGTTATAATTTATAACTAGTTTTTGTCTTTTTTGTTCCGGAATAACGGTACTTTATTTTCCACTCCTTTCAATAAACGCGTGATATTTTTCTGATGGGTCAATACCACCATCAACGCTACAGCAATGGCAAAGATGCGGTAAAATATCTCCGGCTCGTTAAAAATATATAGTATCAATATCGGAAACGCGATACTCGCAATGATAGAACTCAGTGAAACATACCTGGTCAGAAAAAGTATCATAAGAAATACACCCACACAACACAGCGCTACCAGCGGTTGAATAGCCAGCACCAGCCCGAACAGTGTAGCGATACCCTTACCGCCCTTGAAATTAGCCCAGATAGGGAAAATATGTCCTACCACAGCTGCCAATCCTAACCCGATCTGAAGATTTACAAGTTGAGTAAGATGCTCAGGATCATGATAATAGGGAGCCAGGTAAGCTAACCGTACTGCTAAAACACCCTTCAGCATATCCACCACCATCACAAATGTTCCGGCTTTTGGTCCAAGTACCCTGAAAGTATTGGTAGCACCGGCATTGCCACTGCCATACTCCCGGATATCCATACCAAAAACACCTCTACTTACCCAGACAGCGGTAGGGACAGATCCTATCAGATAAGCACAAATAAGCAATATAATTTCTATCATCACTACAAGTTAGGAATGCTAAGATAACAAATTCTATGTTAAAATAGAGAGAATATTAGAAAAGATTGTAACACAAAAGTTGGATTATCAACACGTTTCATATATGATTTTAATCCATTACGCTACAGGTGTTACAAACTCCAATGCCAGCCAGTTGTCTTTTTCCACTCGTTTTTCTTTCACAAAGCCCTGAGAAACAGCCGCTTCTGTGATATTTTCCTCATCTGTTGGAAGTATGCCGCTTAATAAAAGCTTCCCGCCGGGTTGTACCAGCTTCCGCATATCTCCCATAAACCGGAGCAGAATGTTGTAATTAATATTCGCCAGCAAGATATCGTATTTTCCGGTAATAGCATCAAGATTATCCGCCTGCCAGACTTTTACCTTATTCATTGCATTGGCAGCCACATTCTCCAGCGTGTTATTCACCGCCCATTCATCATTATCGATCGCTTCTACTTCGGCAGCTCCCATCATTTCCGCAAGGATGGCCAGGATACCGGTTCCGGTGCCAAAATCAAATACCCGTTTGCCTTCAATAGCGAGGTCTTTCATCAGCCTGATCATGGAAGAAGTGGTGGCATGATGCCCGGTACCAAACGCCATCTTGGGCGTGATCACAATCTCATACACAGGCGCCGGATCAAACGGAGCATGGAACGCCGCCCTGATTCCGCAGAAATCATCTACCCGCACCGGCTGAAAATTACTTTCCCACACCTCATTCCAGTTCACTGGTTGAATAGTTTCTTTCGTATAGGCAACACCGTAAGGCTGCAATGTTTCCTGCAGCACGGTTTCATCAAAATCTGTTTCGGGAATGTAAGCGATCAGTGCGTCTGTCTGCTCCTCGAAGCCTTCATAACCTAACTCCGACAAATGTGCAATCAACAACTCAGCCTGCCCTGCGTCAGCTTTTATAGTAATGGCAATGTGTGACATAGGCGGCAAAGATAGGCAATTGATGGGTTAAACGTTATGGTAGTTTGACTCGTAATTATTTTAATATTATTATATTTGATTAAAATATTATATCATATCCTATGAAAACACTACTTATGCTGGCAACAGGCATACTGTTGTCTGTTACAGGCTGGTCGCAGGTTATCAAAACCAAACAGCCCCCGGATCCAGTTACCGATTCCATCATCTATCAGACCGAAAATGTAACCATGATATTCGACCGGCAGGTGCTGTATGAATATATGTTATCGAAAGATACGGCCCTGCGCAATAGTCAATATAACAACCGGGTATTTAACAGCGTAACATTCGCAAGACTGAATGCCGTAGACATGGGTAACCATTTCCGTAAGGCTTTTTGTTATCTGGAAGATAGCACCAACAAAGACTTTGCCTATAGTACAGGCAGAATGAATATGTTATGGGCAGAAGATGGTGGTATCATGGCTCCCTATGTAGAAGAACTGCTGCCCGACCTGCTGGCGGCAGGTACTGTAAGAGTGATCGACAGAAGCAGCAAAGCGCTGCAGCCATCTTACAAAATGATTGCAGAACCTATACAAGGCAATAATTACCGGGTGTTCCGTCTGAACAGTGGTAAGGAAATTTTCAGGGAAAGTACTTTCCGGGTAGAACAACTTACAAAAAGGTACTAGCATTCAGCTATCAGCAAAAACAGCGAAGACTATACGATATCGTATAGTCTTCGCTGTTTTTATTTTAACAGTAGTTGTTTCTTATTCGTCGAACATTGGCTCCTGTGGCTTTTCAGGACCGGCGTTCTGAGAAGAATTATCTCCACCGCTGCGTCTGTCGCCTCTGTCGCCACGATTGAAATCGCGCCTGTCGCCACCACCGCGTCTGTCGTCACGATGACCACCGCGTCTGTCGCCACGATCTCCGCGATCACGGAAATCGCCTCTGTCGCCACGCTCTCCACGGTCTTCGCGTTCTACGTATCCTTCGGGTTTAGGCATCAGCACTTTGCGGCTAAGTTTGAACTTACCGGTTTTAGGATCTGTACCGGTGAGTTTCACTTTTACTTTTTCACCTTCGCTGAGTACACCTTCCATTGTTTCCAGGCGTTTCCAGGAAACTTCAGAGATGTGAAGCAGGCCTTGTTTACCAGGCATGAACTCTACGAAAGCACCATAAGGCATGATTGATTTTACTACGGAGTCGTACACCTCGCCTACTTCAGGCACGGCAATAATTCCTTTAACCCAGGCAACAGCTCTGTCCAGACCATCTTTCTGTGCAGAGAAGATGCTCACTTCGCCGGTTTCGCCTACTTCTTCGATATTGATAGTAGTACCGGTTTCGCGTTGGATTTCCTGTATCACCTTTCCACCGGGTCCAATCACTGCACCAATAAATTCGCGATCGATGATGATCTTCTCCATGCGTGGAGCATGTGGTTTAGGTTCAGGACGGGCAGCAGGTACGGCTTCGTACATGGCCTCAATGATATGCAGGCGGCCTTTGCGGGCTTGAGCCAGCGCAGAGCGCATTACATCCATACTCAGACCATCTACTTTAATATCCATCTGGATACCTACGATACCATCACGGGTACCTGTTACTTTAAAGTCCATATCACCGAGGTGATCCTCATCTCCCAGGATGTCAGTTAACACCGCCCATTTTCCATCAGCAGCACGGGAAATCAGGCCCATTGCCACACCGGAAACGTGCTTAGGAATAGGAACACCAGCATCCATCAGGGCGAGGGAGCCGGCGCAAACGGTAGCCATAGAGGAAGAACCGTTTGATTCGAGGATATCGGATACCACCCTTACCGTATAGGCGTAATCGCTACCCGGCATCATCTGCTTCAGGGAACGCATCGCCAGGTTACCGTGACCAACTTCACGACGGCCGGGGCCGCGCATCATTTTCACTTCACCGGTAGAGAACGGAGGGAAGTTATAGTGAAGGATAAATTTAGAATAATTAGAAACAGCAGCACTCTCGATCAGCAGTTCATCTTCCGGAGTACCGAGTGTAACAGTGGTCAGTGACTGTGTTTCACCACGGGTGAACAGTGCAGATCCATGCGGGGAAGGCAGTATATCTGTTTCCATTGCCAGCGGACGTACCTGCTCGAGGCTACGACCATCGAGGCGAACAGATTCGTCGAGGATCATGTTGCGTATTACCTCTTTCTCCAGTGCATGGAAGTATTCTCCTACCAGTGGCTGGTCTTCTTCCGGCAATTCGCCCAGGTGCTCTTTCAGTTCTTCTGAAATCTTCGCAAAAGCTTCAGCACGATCGTGCTTGGCAGAGGCAGATTTAGCAACCTGGTAAATTTTATCTTTCGCGAAAGCAGCTACTTTCGCCTCTAATTCTTCGTTGTGGTGAGGTAAAGCAAATTCACGTTTGCCCTTCACACCTTTCAGATCACGCAGTTCTTCCTGTGCTTTTACCTGCACCTTGATAGCAGCATGTGCCGCTTCAATAGCCTGGATCAGGTCTTCTTCCTGGCACTCTTTACTTTCGCCTTCCACCATCATGATGTTCTTGTCGGTAGCACCAATGATGAAATCCATATCGGCTTTGGCGAGGTCAGAGCGGTTAGGGTTAATCACATACTTGCCTTCGATGCGGGCAACACGAACCTCAGAAATAATTTCCTGGATAGGTACATCGGATACTGCCAGTGCAGCGGATGCTGCCAGGCAGGCTAAAGCATCAGGCATTACCTCCGGATCAGAAGAGATCAGGGTAACCAGCACCTGTACTTCGCATAAATAGTTATCGGGGAACAGCGGACGCAGCGCACGATCAATCAGGCGGGAGATCAGCACTTCGTAGTCAGATAACCGGCCCTCGCGTTTGAAGAAGGAGCCTGGAATACGTCCGGCAGAAGCAAATTTTTCCTGGTAGTCAACTGTAAGGGGGAAGAAAGACTGGCCTGGTTTGGGTTCTTTATTTGCTACCACGGTGGCCAGCAAAATCGCATTCCCTAAACGCACCGTAACAGCACCATCGGCCTGGCGGGCCAATTTGCCTGTTTCGATGGTCACCATCCGACCGTCTCCTATATCGAACTTCACTGAAATAGGTGTCAGATTCATAATAAAGTGAGGATTAAAAAAATAAAGTTATTCTTTTTTAGTCTCTAAAGAACAACAAAAGGTATACATACAAAAAAACTATTCCCAACCTTAAAAGTTGGGAATAGCGCTATAATGAAGTCATGGTTACTTTCTGATACCTAATTTCTCGATCAGGGCACGATAGCCGGAGAGATTAGTTTTAGATAAGTAAGAAAGCAGGCGCTTCCTCTGACCAACCATTTTCATCAGACCACGGTGGGTAGAAAAATCTTTCTTGTTTTCTTTCAGGTGACTGGAAATGCTGTTGATACGCTCAGTCAGCAGTGCGATTTGTGCTTCCACAGAGCCGGTATTTTTTTCACTTCCGCCAAATTCTTTAAAAATATTGGCTTTCTTTTCAACAGTTAAGTAAGACATCTTAAAAAATAATAAATAATGATAATGTTTGTTGTCGCTATTTTTCCGGTGCAAAGGTAACTTAAAAAAAAGGATTTACCAATTAACCGAAAATTAATAATAAATGAGAGACAATCACCATCTATATACCTTTCTTCAGCAACTCTTTAAGAAGAAAAATTCACAGCGGCGTTATCTGTTACCCGTCCGTTTTCGGTACGAAGGACCCTGGACGGGAATTTCTGTAGTACAATATAATCGTGGGTAGCCATTACTATAGCGGTACCTTCGCGGCAGATACGGAACAGGAGCTGCATGATGCCGTCTGACGTTTCAGGATCAAGGTTACCGGTTGGCTCATCTGCCAGAATTAATTTGGGAGAGTTGAGCATCGCCCGGGCAATATCCACACGCTGCTGCTCACCGCCTGATAATTCATATGGCATTTTAAAACCTTTGGTACCCAGCCCTACTTTCTCCAGCACATCTGTTATCTTACTCTCCATTTCCTTGGGGTCCTGCCAGCCGGTAGCACGAAGCGCGAATTTCAGGTTATCGTGCACATTGCGGTCGGTCAATAACTGGAAATCCTGGAACACTACCCCCAGATTCCGGCGAAGGTAAGGTA
This sequence comes from Chitinophaga sp. 180180018-3, assembly GCF_037893185.1. Taxonomy (NCBI): domain Bacteria; kingdom Pseudomonadati; phylum Bacteroidota; class Chitinophagia; order Chitinophagales; family Chitinophagaceae; genus Chitinophaga; species Chitinophaga sp. 180180018-3. The sequence goes on from NZ_CP140772.1 coordinate 6,089,979, forward strand.
CTTTTTTCCAATCCATCTTTTTTAAATCAAACCCCACAACCTGACCAGTACCATCTTTCAACGGCAGATCTCCGTATAAAGTCTTCAGCAAACTGGATTTACCGGTTCCGGTTCTGCCAATGAGGTACACAAATTCTCCTTTATTCACCGTGATATTCACATCAGATAATATCAGCGAACTCCCCTGGTATATACTGGCATTGGTTAATTGGATGATTGGTTGTTCAGACGTCATTTCCTTGCTGTTTTTTATGAAATTACGAAGAACAATTACGAATTCGTAATTCGTAATTGTTTTCCTATTCCGACAAAAATAACCAAATTAAGTACAATTCTGTGTCCCGTATAACTAAAAAAGCAGTTCGTAAACTAACAAATTAGTTTTAACTTGTAACGGAAAACAGTAATCAGATTATGAAGCAGCTCACCAAAGCAGAAGAGCAGATCATGCAGGCACTCTGGGAAACCGGACCTGCCTTCGTGAAAGAGATCATTGAAGTGATGCCGGAGCCCAAACCACATTACAACACTGTTTCTACCCTGATCAAAATCCTGATGGAAAAAGGATTTGTAGATTATAAAGCATATGGCAAATCGCACCAGTATTTTGCCCTCGTCAGTAAAGACGCCTATAGCCATAAAACGGTGAACAATATCGTAAAAGGCTATTTTGGCGGGTCTTTCAGTAACATGGTGTCTTTCTTTGTAAAGGAAAAAGAACTCAGTATTACTGAGCTGGAGAAGCTGGTACAGAAAATCAAAGATTCCCAAAAACACAAGCCATGACCACACTGCTCTTATATCTGGCGAAAGTGACGATCTGTTCCGCGGTATTGTACGGGTACTATTTCATTGCGCTCCGCAATCACCGTTTTCATCAGTGGAACCGGTATTATCTGCTGCTTATCACCATTGTATCATTGCTTACTCCCCTGCTGCAGATACCTTTATCGTGGCATGCCAGGGAAAGCTCCAGAATGCTGGCTTATACCGGCCGGATCGTTAGCATACGGGAAGCCGTTATCCCGCCTGCACCACAGGGCATCAGCTCCGGCACAACCATCAACCTGGTGTATGCCGGCATCATTGCGTTGCTGTTACTGCGTATACTTATAAACCTGGTGCGTATCCTCAACCTGGTTCGCCGCAGCAGCGTACAACATATTCCACCCTACCAGTTCGTACAGCATCCGGGTATACAGGCACCTTTTTCCTTTTTCAGCTATATTTTCTGGGATCAGCAAACTTCCCTGCAAAGCCGGGAGGGGCAACAGATTCTCCGGCACGAGCTGGTGCATCTGCAGGAAAAACACAGCATGGACAAGCTTTTCATGGAACTGGTGACAGCAGTTTGCTGGATCAATCCTTTCTTTCTGCTGATCAGACGGGAGCTTTCGCTTGTACATGAATTCCTGGCGGATAAGAAAGCTGCCGGCGAAGAAGTGGCGGGCTACGCGCAAACCATCCTCCAGATGGCATTTCAAAGCAAACAATTCAGCATCACGAACGACTTTTTCCATCCGCCCATCAAACGGAGAATACTGATGCTGACCCGTCTTCATACACCACGGTTCAGCTACCTGCGCCGGTTACTGGTACTGCCGCTGGCAATTTTTATCTTTTGCTCACTTGCATTTGTGGCCGAAAAGCGCCCACCCGCCATTCGGGCGCTTACTGCCACTCTTGCCGATCATAGTATTATAACGGCGCCGCCTGCACGTAGTAAAGAGGTATTTACCTTTGTAGAACAACCACCTGTATTTAAGGGTGGAGAAACAGCGCTCGCAGCTTATCTTTCCAAACATATCCATTATCCGAAAGCTGCCCTGGAAAAGGGGATCAGCGGAATTGTATATGTACAGTTCCAGATCGATGAAAACGGATTACCGCGGGAGATAAAAACAGTAGGCAAAACGCCCGGCTATGGCCTCGATCAGGAAGCCGTCCGCGTTGTCAGGCAGATGCCTGCGTGGATACCCGGCCGGCATAACAATGAAAACGTTCCCGTACAGTTTAACCTGCCGGTTCGCTTTGTACTCAATGAAAGCAATACAACGCCGCCCTCTGAAACAATACATACTCCTGACGTTGCGGAAACGCCTGATGTTAATTTTACATCGCCAGAGGATCACAGGGAAATATTCACTTTCGTGGAAACCCCGCCCACGTTTAAAGGTGGTGAAGAAGCCCTGGCAAAGTATCTCTCAAAAAACATTCATTATCCCAGGCTCGCTCAGGAAATGGGTGCCAGCGGTACCTTGTTTGTCCGTTTCCTGATAGAACAGGATGGCAGCATCAGTGACATCGCCACAGTAGGTACAAAAGTATTGGGATACGGACTGGAAGAAGAAGCTATGCGGGTCGTAAAAGCAATGCCCAAATGGAACCCGGGCCTGCAAAACGGACGGACCGTGACTGTGCAGTTTAACCTGCCGATACGGTTCACATTGCAGGAATAAGAATTAAGAAATAGCCCGAAGAATCTTAGCGTATAATGTTATTATCAATCGCTACGATTCTTCGGGCTATTTCTTAATTCTATATTCTCAATTCTTAACACTCTCCACTATTCGTACTCAAAAACACCTGCCGGCGCTTTCACAGTAACTTTCTTTTTCTCTGCAGCTTCTACACGTCCGATGATTTGAGCATCGATGTTATAGCTTTTGGAAATGTTGATGATATCGGCAGCGATGGCCTCGGGCACATACAATTCCATGCGGTGGCCCATGTTGAATACCTGGTACATTTCTTTCCAGGGGGTACCTGATTGTTCCTGGATCAGACTGAACAAAGGCGGTATGGGGAACAGGTTATCCTTGATAACGTGCAGCTGCTCGATGAAGTGCAGGACTTTCGTTTGAGCGCCACCACTGCAATGCACCATGCCGTGGATCTGCGGCCGGAACTGTTCCAGCACTTTCCTGATCACTGGCGCATAGGTACGCGTGGGAGATAATACCAGCCTGCCGGCATCAATATCACCAAACCCAGGTACTGCTACTTTATCGGTCAACGCTTTCTTTCCACTGAATACCAGTTCAAAAGGAATGTTCGGGTCGAAACTCTCAGGATATTTGGTAGCGATGGTTTTATTGAACACATCATGACGGGCACTGGTCAGTCCGTTACTTCCCATGCCGCCATTATACTCACTTTCGTAGGAAGCCTGTCCGTAAGAGGCGAGTCCGACTACCACATCGCCGGCCTGAATACGGTCGTTGGAGATCACATCGGCGCGTTTCATTCGGCAGGTTACAGTAGAATCCACGATGATAGTGCGCACCAGGTCGCCCACGTCGGCGGTTTCGCCGCCGGTAGACCAGATGCTGATGCCGTGGCTGCGCAGTTCTGCAAGGATATCTTCTGTACCGTTGATGATGGCGGCAATCACTTCCCCGGGCAACAGCTGTTTGTTGCGCCCGATGGTAGACGACAACAGGATATTGTCCGTAGCACCCACGCAAAGCAGGTCGTCCATGTTCATGATGATGGCATCCTGCGCAATTCCTTTCCAGACACTGAGGTCGCCGGTTTCTTTCCAGTAAATGTAAGCCAGTGACGACTTGGTACCCGCTCCATCGGCGTGCATGATATTGCAATAAGCATCATCGCCACCCAGGATATCGGGCACTATTTTGCAAAATGCTTTAGGGAAAAGTCCCTTGTCAATATTTTTAATGGCATTATGCACATCTTCCTTGCCTGCTGAAACACCGCGTTTGGCGTAAATGTTATTATCCACCGGAACTAAATATGTATGTAAATAAAAAATAAACTGATTAAAGACATTCTTCAGGCTGCAAAAGTAACAAATGTGTTAGATTTGCACGGCGTTTTTGATAGTTATTGAATTATATGCAGGTTCACAGGGATTTAGACCACTTACCGGAGATCCGTAATGCTGTTATTACGATAGGCACTTTTGATGGCGTTCATGCCGGTCATCGCTTCATTTTGCAACAGCTGAAAGAGGCTGCCGCCAGTTGTAACGGGGAAACCGTGATCATTACTTTCGACCCGCATCCGCGGGAAGTACTGGCTCCCAGACCCAATAACATCCGCTTACTGACCACGCTGTCAGAAAAGATAGTGCTATTGGAAAGAGCCGGTATCGATCACCTGGTGGTGGTGCCTTTTACGAAGGCATTCTCAGAAATGAGCGCCCGCAGCTACCTGGAAGACTTCCTGATAGCGCGGTTCAAGCCGCATACGATTATTATTGGCTACGACCACCGTTTTGGTCATAACCGCGAAGGTGGACTGGAACTGCTGGAAGCCGAGCAGCAGCAATATGGTTTCAAACTGATAGAGATCCCGCAACAGGTAGTACACGAACTGACCGTCAGCTCCACCAAGATCCGCAAGAGCCTGCAGGAAGGAGATATCAGCCTGGCCAACGAATTACTGGGTTATACCTATTTTCTCAGCGGTACGGTGGTGCATGGAGATAAAATGGGCCGGCAGCTGGGATATCCTACAGCCAATCTGCATCTGACTGATGAAAGAAAGCTGATACCAGCCGAAGGTATTTATGCTGTATGGGCGCAGCTGAGTGGCGCACCTGCCCCGGTTCCGGCGGTGATGAGCATCGGGTTCAGGCCTACCTTTAACGGAACGGACCTGCGCCTGGAAGTGCATATTTTTGATTTCAACGAAGATATATATGGGCAGGTACTGACTGTTTTCTTCGTGGAATACATTCGTTCGAACCAGAAGTTCGACAATATAGATGCCCTGATCGTGCAGATGGACAAGGATTCGGTTCAGGCGCGGGCTACCCTGCAGTTGCAGTGATCAGAATTTTTCTCCGAGGAATTCTATGACCGCCTGCCGTTTCTTAGCACCCCTGCTCAGTCTGATGGCCCCGAAGACGCACAGTACAGTAAGTCCAACCAGTAATAATATTACCAGAATAGAGGCAATTGTATAGGTGGTAGCAAATTCTGCACCTTTATCGATACCCTCTAATAATTCCCCCGAAAAGAAGAGATACAGGTAAAAAACATCTACGATCGCCAGCAGCGACGCAATAATCCACAACAGTACTGACAGTGTTTTGCGGATATAATATTTCATAGGTCGTGTTTCCGGGATTTAGTTGATGACCTTATACATGAGTTCCTTCATCAGTTCACCATCTTCCACTCCACTATCGTTAATGCCTATACTCCGCAGGTTATACTGATGCAGCAGCAGGATGGCTTTTTCAGTGCCTTCCGGTCCGTACTGCCGGGCAGCATTCAGGTAGTCTTTCACGAAAAACGGATGTACGCCCAGGGCCGCTGCTATTTCTTTTTCTCCGCCTTTTACGCTGAAGACCAGGTTGACCTTTGCAAAAAAATTGTACAGCGCAGGCAGGGTCATTTGAATGGGCGCTGCTTTGGGATTAGCAGCGAAATAAGCAATGATCCGGAACACTTTTCCGGTATCCTTCTGGCCCAGGGCATTCTGCAGTTCAAATACGTTGTATTCCTTACTGATGCCCACATATTTCTCAATATCGCTTTCGTCAATTTTTTTCTGGGCAGGCAGGTTCACCAGCAGTTTATCGATCTCATTGGCGATACGCGAGAGGTCATTTCCGATATGATCTACCAGCAGAATAGCGGCTTTCTGGGTGATGGCCAGCCCCTGGCTGCTGACATATGACTCTACCCAGGCAGGTAGTTGGTTGTCGTATAATTTTTTGGTAGACAGCATCACGCCCCGTTCCTTTATCAGCTTCGCCATTTTACTGCGCCCGTCTATTTTGCCTTGTTTATGTGCTACAACAAATATGGTGGAGGTCAGGGGATTATCTATATAGGCTTCCAGTTTCAACAGATCGCGCATGGCCTGTGCTTCCTTCAGCAAAACCACCTGCCGTTCTGCAAACATCGGATACCTGCGACAGGCATTAATCACTGCAGCCCAGTCAGTGTCCTTACCATATAGCACTGTCAGGTTAAAGCCTCTTTCGGATTCAGGCAGCAACTGATGTTCCGCATAGCTGGTTACCTGATCAATAAAAAAATCTTCCTCTCCTTCCAGCCAGTATAATGATTTAAATTTCTGCTGTTTCCAATCCCTGATAATATCCTGGTAATCCATTGAACTAGTTATTTAACAATCACAATGTCTGTCTCCGGATTTAACGAAGGCAGACGTTTGAATTTCAGCAGCAGTTGTGCTACAGCGAGTACATCCTTCTGGCAATAGGTAACGATGCGTTCCAGATCTCTCTCCTGCCAGTACACTTTAGCGACCATGCTGCCGTCGATATCGTCTTTGGGAGTTTCGATCCCCATTACAGCCGTGAGCAGTTTCAGGGAAATATAATGTTTGAAATCGCCAAAGCGCCACAGTTGCAGGGTATCGAGCATAGGAACTTCCCAGGGTTTGAAGCCATGCAACTGTAAAGGCTGGGGCAAAGATAACTGATGGATAACAGACCTCCTGCAAATAAATGGAATATCAAATTCTTTGATATTATGTCCGGCGAACTGGAAGCGGGGGTATTTCGCATAGAATTTATTTATCAATTCAAGGAAACCTGTTAGTACAATTGCTTCATCATCATTATAAAACGACTTCAGCCGGAGCTTATAGCGATTATCTTCCAGGTTGAAAAAACCCACGGAAATACAGATGATTTTCCCGAATTCAGCGTAAATGCCTGCCCTGTCGGCGTATGCTGCATCCTCTTCTCCCGAAACTGGCGCAGTTTTTGCAATTTTTTCCCGCCAGAGCTCCTGTATGTTTTCAGGTACCTGTTCCAGAGCGGGAGCAGCCGGAGTGGTTTCTATGTCCAGCAGTAGTAACTGATCTAATGCAATATTTGGAAGCACGATTGAAAAACTGTTTTATAAGCGATTATAAAATAATATTATTAATAATTACTTTTGAATAAAGAATTTTAACCATATAACTATTAAACATAAAACTCACAACTATGACGGAGAACACTTTTAACTCACCTACTCCAGGCCCGTCCGGGTCGGAGAAACCGAAGAGCCGCAATGGTCTAATTTACGGTATTTTAATAGCAGCTCTTGCCGGTACCTGGATATATATGTTATATGACAAAAATAAATCCAGTGAGCAAATCGCACAGAAAAGCGTTCAAGTAGATTCCCTGTCCTCTTCCCGCGATGCCTTACAGCAGGAATATAACGCGGCTAATGCGCGACTGGATGATCTGATTTCTCAGAACACGCGGATGGATAGTCTTGTTAAAACAAAAGATAAGGAAATACAGGACATGAAGGCAAGGATCTCCAGCATCCTGAGCAACAAGAATGCTACTCAGGCCCAGTTGGCAGAGGCCCGTCGCCTCATTGAACAGTTGAAATCCAATATAGAAGGTTACCAGCAAACTATCGAACGTCTGCAGGGAGAAAAGATAGTCATCGCCGGTGAAAGAGATGTAGCGCGTAAAGAGCGTGATTCAGTATCTGTTGTAAAAGACAGTCTGAATAAGAAAGTGGACCTGGGTTCAGTGCTGCACGCTTCTAACATTCATCTGCAACCGATCCGTGTAAAACACAACGGTAAAGAAGTAGAAACCACTAAGGCAAAACGTGCCGACATGATGCGTGTTTCCTTCGACCTGGATGATAACCGCATTGCTCCTACCGGCAATAAAGATATATATGTTGCGATCACTGCTCCTGATGGTTCGCCACTGGCAGTAGAAGCACTGGGTTCCGGACGGTTCACACTGGAAGATGGTACTGAAAAACTGTACACTACCAAGAAAACTGTAGCATATGTTACAGGCCAGAAACAAAGCGTTTCCATGGATTGGAAACAGAATTCTGATTTCAAACCAGGCGACTATGCTGTAGAGATCTACCATAACGGTTACAAGATCGGTCAGGGCAAAGTAACGCTGAGAAAAGGTGGTCTGTTTTAAATAATTGAAACGAATTATCAGCGAAGCAGCTGAGCAAATAACCGGAGCGGAGGGTAATACTCTCCGCTCTTTTTATCTCCCTAAACCAAGGTCACACTGTTTATTCCGCTGTTTTGATATTTTTTTCACTTATCTAATTTGTTAATGATTAGTTATTGCCAAAAACATATATATAAAAATAAAATTAAATTAACGTTCTTTGCTTCCGCGTTACATCCTAACCGGAGGCCACTGTGGACCCAGACCAATGCTTGAGAAGAATGTAACAGGCAGGTAAAGCCCTGACTACCCCGTTTACAATTAAAGTGAATGATCGATTCCAGCTGCTTGTAGTGCCCTGAAGTTGAAATCATTGCCCTTAATTTTTGTGAACGGCAAATAAAGCGATTCTTTCTTCGCAACGCGATTAGCGCATCTTTTGTAGCAGACTAAGTAAGATAAGAAGCCCATTAAAACCGAAGCATGGCAGACATGAACAAAATAGTGTACGTTGTTGATGATGATGAAATATTTCATTTCATTATCAAAAAAATGTTAGGGCAGCAAAGCAATGACTTGACAGTAACTTCTTTTCTGTGTGCCGAAGAGGCACTGGAACAGCTTTCCAGCAGCCCTCAGCCTCCATTGCCCTCCCTTATTATTCTGGACATGAATATGCAACGTATGAATGGCTGGGATTTCATCGAAGCATACAGGGGCCTGAAAACAACGCTTAAGAATACCATCCCTATTATTATGTGCTCTTCTTCTGTGGATGTACGGGATATACAGAAAGTACAACACACGCCGGAACTGATGGGCTATATTACAAAGCCGCTGGATAAGAATAAACTGAAAGTGATAGAAGAATATTTGTAGAATTAAGAATATAGAAAGAAGAATTAAGAAATAAAGCGAAGACCTTAGCGTATAATAATAATCGCTAAGGTCTTCGCTTTATTTCTTAATTCTTCTTTCTATATTCTTAATTAACTCGCAACTCCTACCAGATCTCCGTACATCTCTTCGCGGAGTACTTTCACGCGGTCGTCGGCGAGATATTCATCGAAGGTCATCATGCGGTCGATGATGCCTTTAGGCGTGAGCTCGATGATGCGGTTCGCTACGGATTGCATGAAGGTATGGTCATGCGTGGTGAAGAGCACAATTCCTTTGTAGTTGATCATGCTTTCGTTGAACGACTGGATGGATTCCAAATCGAGGTGGTTGGTAGGTTCGTCGAGGGTAAGGACGTTCGGATCCTGCAACATCATACGGCTAATCATGCAACGCACTTTCTCACCACCACTCAGCACAGAAGTTTTCTTCATGATCTCATCTCCACCAAACAACATTTTACCCAGGAAACCACGCAGGAAAGGCTCATCCACATCTGTTACATGAGGCGGCACATACTGACGCAGCCAGTCCATCAGGTTGAGGTTTTTATCTGTGAAGAACGCAGCGTTATCGTTTGGCAGATAAGCATTCGTCACTGTGGTACCCCACTCCAGTTTACCGCTGTCGGCCTGCGCTTCATTATTGATCACTTCAAAGAAAGTAGTAACGGCCAGGTGATCTTTAGAGAGGAAAGCGACTTTATCGTTCTTGTTTACTGAGAAAGTTACATCAGTGAACAGTTTGCGGCCATCTAGCAGTTTTTCCAGTTTCTCTACGTTCAGGATCTGGTTACCCACTTCACGCTGTTGTTTGAAGATGATACCAGGATATTTACGGTTAGAAGGTTGTATATCTTCAATAACCAGTTTCTCCAATGCTTTTTTACGGGAAGTAGCCTGCTTGCTCTTGGAAGCGTTCGCACTGAATCGGGCGATGAAGTCGAGGAGGTCTTTACGCTTCTCTTCCATCTTCTTGTTCTTATCCGCGATCTGGCGGGCCATCAGCTGGGATGATTCGTACCAGAATGTATAGTTACCGCTAAAGATCTGGATCTTGGCGCGATCAACATCCGCTACATGCGTACAAACAGCATCCAGGAAGTGACGATCGTGGGATACTACGATCACTATGTTTTCGTAGTCGGCCAGGAAGTTTTCCAACCAGCCGATTGTTTCCACGTCGAGGTCATTCGTAGGCTCATCCAACAACAGGATATCAGGATTGCCAAACAGCGCCTGTGCCAGCAGCACACGCACTTTCAGGCTACCTGTAATATCTTTCATCAACACACTATGCATGTCTTCCTTTACACCCAGATCGCCCAGGAGTACACCCGCATCGCTTTCAGCGGTGTAACCACCCATTTCACCATATTCTGCCTCGAGCTCACCTGCACGAATCCCATCTTCTTCTGTAAAGTCTTCCTTGGCATAAATAGCATCTTTTTCATTTGCTATCTCCCATAACTTCTTATTCCCCATCAATACTGTATTCAATACAGTAATGTCATCAAATTCGAAGTGGTTCTGCTTCAGGACGCTCATACGCTCTCCCGGAGTGATCTCCACAGTACCTTTGTTAGGTTCTATTTCACCTGATAATATCTTCAGAAATGTGGACTTACCTGCTCCATTGGCCCCAATCACACCATAACAATTTCCTTTAGTGAAATTGAGGTTTACTTCGTCAAACAATACTCTCTTACCGAAAGAGAGCGTTACATTTTTAACACTGATCATGCTGGCTGTGTAAATTTTGAAGCTGCAAAGGTACTTATTTTATACGGGGTTTCCAAGAAGGAATAACTACTAATATAATAATAAAATGATATTCATAATATATTTATAATTATATTTTTACAGTATTATCCGGGAAGGGAAGTCATCCGCAACGAATCAGGCCCGCCGGCAATTGGCAACAGTGGCTCACCGGAGTACTTGTCCGGGCCTGCTAACCGGTCAAAAGAACTGTTATTTTTTTATTAATAATGTTGATGAAAAAGGCCTGCCTGTTGTCTGTTATCCGATAATTGATTGTAATACATGACAGGTACATATGCTTTCTGTACGTATCTTTAGCGCGTAATAAATTGATACGGCATGACAGCATACAACCAGATATTTGAGAATAACCGGCGTTGGGTGGCCTCTAAAATGGCCACGGATAAGGAGTTCTTTGAAAAGATGGCCACCTCTCAGTCACCGGATTACCTGTATATCGGGTGCAGCGACAGCCGCGTACCTACCAACGATATTATGGGCCTGGATGCCGGGGAAGTGTTTGTTCACCGCAACATTGCCAATCTGGTTCCGAATACGGATCTTAATGTCATGGGTGTGATCAACTACGCCGTAGTACACCTGGAAGTCAAACATATCATTGTTTGCGGCCACTATAACTGTGGCGGTGTTAAATCGGCCATGCAGGCGAAAGATCTGGGCATACTGAATCCCTGGCTGCGGAATATCCGTGATGTATACCGTCTGCACATGGATGAGCTCAACGCTATTACTGATGAGCATGAACGCTACAACCGCCTCGTGGAGCTGAATACACAGGAACAGTGCATCAACGTAATCAAAACTGCCGCCGTGCAGAAGTCGTTCCTCGCCAAAGGCTATCCTACGGTACATGGCTGGGTATATGATGTAAAAACCGGCGAACTGATAGACCTACAGATCGACTTTGAGGGCGTGCTCCATGAGATACAGAAAATCTATGATTTAACCGGCTCCGGCCTGATGCAAAAAGACACTGAACCATGAAGGGACCAATCGGGGTATTCGACTCCGGATACGGAGGCTTGACTGTGCTAAAGGAAATAGAAGCGGAATTGCCGCAATACGACTATATCTACCTCGGCGATAATGCCCGTGCACCATACGGCAACCGTGGATTCGACACGATTCATGCTTACACACTGGAGTGTGTGCAAAAGCTGTTTGATATGGGATGTCCGCTGGTGATTGTTGCCTGTAATACTGCTTCGGCTAAAGCATTGCGCACCATCCAGCAGAAAGACCTGCCGCGTATAGCTCCCAACAACCGCGTGCTGGGTGTGATACGGCCCACTACTGAAATGGTAGGTACTATTACCCAAACCGGTGAAGTAGGCATACTGGCCACTAACGGCACGGTATCCTCAGCATCGTATCCGATAGAAATACGGAAGTTTTTCCCGAATGTAAAAACCTATCAGCTGGCCTGCCCTATGTGGGTTCCGCTGATAGAAAATAATGAACATGAAAGTGAAGGCGCTGATTATTTTGTAAAAGAGTATCTGGACAAAATATTGTCGCAATCATCGGAAATAGACACACTGGTACTGGGCTGCACCCATTATCCGCTGCTGATGAAAAAGATCCGGCAGTTTCTGCCCGGAGGCATTACGGTGCTGTCGCAGGGAAAGATCGTGGCCCACAGCCTGAAAGACTATCTCCTTCGTCATCCGGAAATGGAAACAAGGCTCAGCAAAACACAACACCGCAGCTTTTATACGACGGACGATCCCAGTATTTTTGATAAGATGGCCGAGATCTTCTACGAGAAAAAAGTATCCTCTGCGAAAATGTATACGAGTTAAAAAAGCCGCGGTTACAAAACCGCGGCTTTTTTATTTTCCTTCCAGTTTCAGCAAAAATGCATACTCCAGTGCTACTTCTTCCAGCGATTTGAATCGCCCGGAAGCCCCGCCATGTCCGGCTTCCATGTTGGTGTGCAACAGCAGCAGATGGTGATCTGTTTTCAGCTCCCGCAGCTTGGCCACCCATTTGGCCGGTTCCCAGTATTGCACCTGTGAGTCGTGTAAACCGGTAGTGACGAGCAGATTTGGATATGCTTTACTGGTTACGTTATCGTAAGGGGAATAGGATTTCATGTAATCGTACGCATCCTTGTTCTTGGGATTTCCCCACTCGTCAAATTCTCCAGTAGTCAGCGGAATGCTTTCATCCAGCATGGTAGTTACTACATCTACGAATGGCACGCGGGCAATTACGCCATGAAACAGTTCGGGGTGCATGTTCACTACAGCGCCCATCAGCAGGCCGCCGGCACTGCCTCCCATTGCATAGAGATGAGCCGTATCGGTATACTTCTGCCTGATCAGATATTCTGCACAGGCAATGAAATCGGTGAAAGTGTTTTTCTTTTTAAACATCTTTCCATCTTCATACCATTGGCGGCCCATTTCCTGCCCTCCGCGTATATGCGCAATGGCGTAAGCAAAACCGCGATCCAGCAGGCTAATCAGGTCCGAATCGAATGAAGATTCCATGCTGTTGCCATAGGAGCCATAGCCGTAAAGCAAGAGCGGACTTTTTCCGTTCTTTTCAAATGTTTTCTTATAAACAACAGACACAGGCACCTTTGTACCATCGCTGGCCGTGGCAAACAACCATTCAGTAGCATAGTCCTTAGGATCATATCCACCTAATACCTCCTGCTGCCGTTTCAACTCACTCTTACCGGTTTCCATGTTGTAGTCGAACACGGAATTAGGGGTAATGAGAGAAGTATAATGATAGCGGAACTCCTTACTGTCGAGCTCAGGATTGTTGCCGGCGTATACGTTGTAAGTTCTCTCGGGAAGTGGAATCGACTTTTCAGTATGTGTTCTTTCGTTGATTACGCGGATATGTGTAAGCCCACCCTTTCTTTCTTCCAATACTGTAAAATCCCTGAACAGATCGAAGCCTTCCAGTAATACATCGTTCCGGTTGGGGATGATCTCCTTCCAGTTCTGGCGGGATGTTTTATCCACAGAAGTTTCCATCAGCCGGAAGTTAAGCGCATTCCAATTGGTGCGGATGTAGAATTTATTATCCCGGTGCCCGATATCATAGAGCATGTCTTTGGTGCGCGGCTGAAATACCCGGAAAGCATCGTTGGGCCGGGAAGCGTCCAGGATGCGGCATTCGGACGACAGGGTACTTTCGCTGCTGATAACGATATACTTGCCCGACTTGGTTTTAGAAACGCTTACATCGAAAGTTTCGTCCGTTTCGTTGAATACTTCTTTATCGGCCGTATTCCCCAGTTCATGACGCATGACACGATCGGCCCGGAGGGTCACCGTATCCTTATGCACGTAGAAAAGGGTTTTGTTATCGCTGGCCCAGGCGCCACCCGGATCGGTATCGGGAATCTCATCGGGCAGCAGTTCGTTGGTATCCAGGTTTTTGATACGGATGGTATAACGGCGACGGCTAACCGTATCGATGGCATAAGCCAGCAGGTGGGCATCCGGGCTTACGCTTAATCCGCCTACATGGCAATAAGCGTGGCCCTGCGCGAGTTGATTCACATCCAGTATTACCTGTTCTGATGCTTCGAGACTACCCTTCTTGCGGCAGTACACGGGATATTCTTTTCCGTGCTCAAAGCGGGTATAATAGTAGTAACCATTTTTGAGATACGGCACTGTCACGTCTGTTTCCTTAATGCGGGATTTCATCTCGCTGAAGAGTTTTTCCCGTAGTTTTTTTTCGGGAGACATGACAGTGTCGAGGTATGCGTTTTCGGCGTTCAGCCAGGCGCGTACATCAGGATTCTCCCGGTCGTTCATCCAGTAATAATTATCGATTCGCTTATCACCGTGGATATTGAGTTCTTTTGCTATTTTCTTTGCCACTGGCGGCTGGATAGTCGTCTGCTCATTCATAGTATTCTTCTTTTCATTACAGGACAAAAGCAAAGTTCCCAAAAGCAACAATAAATTACCCTGGAAGTGTTTAAACATAGGAGATAGATTTAAATAGTACTGTAAACGTAAAAACAGTGTTACAAATTACACTATTTTCATGTTCACAGGATCCCATTTAATGACATTCCTGCTGAAATAGCTTTTGTTGGTCACCAGTGCGGGTCCGGCAGCTCTGAGACCAAACACTGCGTCTTCCACCACCGGTTTACCGGAGCGCATAGATTCGAAAAAGTTGGTGAAGTGATCTAACCGGTCGTCGTATCCATGTGGAGCTGCGTAGCTGTCGCCCGATTCGATGGGCTTACGGGCGCTTTCCGGATATTTCGCATCGTATTGTTTTACGAATAGTTTTTTCTCTGCGTCTGTGAAAGTGTTATAAGTATCCCATCCGCCATAGCCGGGGGCTTCGGGAAGTTTTTGTTTCTTTATTTTAAAGTCGTTCCATCCCATTTCCATCACACCTTCGGTACCGATAAGGCGGGTATATTCGCCACCGCCGCTGCCATCGGCAAAGTTTACGCGGAGCGTCATCTGGAAGGCGGGATGTTCTTTGGTTTCAGGGTAGTTAAAAATGGCCACCATTACGTCGGGCACATCCCGGCCATCTTTCCATTGCACCAGGTTGCCGCTGGCGTAAACAGATTCGGGCCCGAGGGAGCCGGTAATAAAATGCAGACCGGAAATGAGATGTACAAACAGATCGCCGGGCACGCCTGTACCGTAGGCCTGGTAGTTGCGCCAGCGGAAGAAGCGAATAGGATCGAAAGGTACTTTGGCGGTATCCTTCAGGAAAGTATCAAAATCCATGGTAGCCGGCGATGCATCGGTTGGAATAGAATATTGCCAGGCGCCCAATGCGCTGTGGCGGTCGATCCGGGCATCTACGAGGTTGAGTTTTCCGATATCTCCGGCGAGGTAACGTTTACGGGCTTCTGCCATGGCGATGCTGCTCACGCGCTGACTACCTACCTGAAATACCGCTTTGGTGCGTTTCTGGGCAGCTATTACTTTGTGTCCTTCTTCGATCTGCTGTACCATTGGCTTCTCGCAATAAACTGCTTTACCGGCTTCCATAGCGGCAATGGCAATTGTATCGTGCCAATGATCGGGCGTAGCAATAATAACGGCATCTATATCCTTTCTTTTCAGTATTTCGCGATAATCGCGGGTGGTAGCCACCTGGGCGCCAAATACTTCCTTAACGCGGGTCAGATGACCGTCGTACAGGTCGGCCGCCGCCACCAGCTCCACGCCTGGCACCTGAAGCGCTGTATGCACATCACCAAAGCCCATGATCCCCATTCCTATACCGGCAATACGGATCTTATCATTGGGAGATATTCTTTTCTGCGGCTGAAGCAGATGTATATTTTCTGGTTCTTTACCGAGGGCTGCCAGATGGCCGATGCCCAACAGGGCTGCAGTACTGCTGATGTGTTTGATAAACTTTCTGCGAGATTGATCAGACATATAATGTGGGTTTATAAAGGGAACCACATAATAATAAAAAAAATCATGAATTACGAATTATGAATTACGAAATAACCCGAAGACCTTAGCTGATAATTAAATAATTTAATTACTCACTAAGGTCTTCGGGTTATTTCGTAATTCGTAATTTTTAATTCGTAATTCTTTCTACTTCTCTGATCCAAATCCTGCTCCGATGAACTCTCTGTTCAGTCGGGCGATATTGGTCAATGAAATTTCTTTAGGACATTCTGCTTCGCAGGCGCCGGTGTTGGTACAGCTACCGAATCCTTCCTTGTCCATCTGAGCAATCATATTGAGAACGCGGGTTTGGCTTTCAGGTTGTCCCTGAGGCAGGAGCGCCAGCTGAGAAACCTTCGCGGATACGAACAACATAGCCGAAGAGTTCTTACAGGCGGCAACGCAGGCTCCGCAACCGATACAGGCGGCAGCAGCAAATGCCAGATCTGCCTTGTGTTTGTCGACCGGCAGGTTGTTGGCATCCTGGGCATTACCTGTGTTTACGGAAATATAACCACCTGCTTCAATGATACGGTCAAATGCAGATCTGTCTACTGTCAGGTCTTTCAGCACCGGGAAAGCACCAGCTCTCCAGGGTTCAACGGTGATGGTATCACCGTCTTTGAAAGCGCGCATGTGCAGCTGACAGGTAGTAGTACCAGCCCAGGGGCCGTGAGCGCGGCCGTTAATATGCATAGAGCACATACCGCAGATACCTTCGCGGCAGTCGTGGTCGAAAGCGATGGGTTCTTTTCCTTCTTTGATCAGGTCCTCGTTCACTACATCAAACATCTCCAGGAACGACATTTCAGAAGAAATGTTCTTAGCCTGGTAAGTTTCGAATCTGCCCTGATCGTTTTTGTTTTTCTGCCTCCACACTTTTAATGTGAGGTTCATGTTATAATGTTCCATATACCTTGGACAATTATTTGATTTATAATCCTGGCCGGCTGTTATGCAGCGAGCCAATAACCATTATTTATAGCTACGCTGAGTAGGTTTACATTCGTCGAATACCAGGTCTTCCTTGTGCAGTTCGAACTGGCTTTCACCTTTGTATTCCCATGCTGCCACGTAAGAGAAGTTTGCATCGTCGCGTTGTGCTTCCCCATCCGGAGTTTGTGATTCTTCGCGGAAGTGGCCACCACAGGATTCGCGGCGGTGCAGCGCATCCACGCACATCAGTTCTCCCAGTTCCAGGAAGTCGGCCACGCGACCGGCTTTCTCCAGTTCAGGGTTGAACTCATTGGCTTCACCAGGGATACGTACATCTTTCCAGAATTCGGCCCTCAGCGCCTTGATTTCCTCAATCGCTTCTTTCAGACCTTTTTCGTTACGGGCCATACCGCATTTATCCCACATGATCTTACCGAGTTTCTTGTGGAAGGAGTCAACGGATCTGCTACCCTTGATGTTCATCAGTTTATTGATGTTATCTCTTACCTTCTGTTCAGCTTCCACAAAAGCAGGATGATCTGTAGGCAGTGCTTTGTTGCGGATCTCATCGGCGAGGTAGTTACCAATGGTATATGGAATCACGAAGTAACCATCGGCGAGGCCCTGCATCAGTGCAGAAGCACCGAGGCGGTTAGCGCCGTGATCAGAGAAGTTCGCTTCCCCGAGGGAATAGAGGCCTGGTACGGTTGTACCCAGCTCATAATCGACCCAGAGGCCACCCATGGTGTAGTGCACCGCAGGGTAGATGCGCATCGGCGTTTCGTAAGGGTTTTCGCCGGTGATTTTAGCGTACATGTCGAACAGGTTACCATATTTCTCCGCTACTACTTCTTTACCCAGTTTGATCACTTCTTCGGAAGAAACGTTGTTCAGCTGGCGTTTACCCACTTCGATTTTACCATAACGCTCAATAGCGGCGGCAAAGTCGAGGTATACGGCCTGTTTGGAGGTACCAACGCCGTAGCCGGCATCGCATCTTTCTTTTGCTGCACGGGAAGCCACGTCGCGGGGTACGAGGTTACCAAATGCAGGGTATCTTCTTTCCAGGTAATAATCCCTTTCATCTTCAGGGATGTCGCTGGCTTTGCGGGTATCGTTTTGTTTCTTAGGCACCCAGATACGGCCGTCGTTACGCAGCGATTCAGACATCAGTGTCAGTTTCGACTGGTGATCGCCGGATACGGGGATACAGGTAGGGTGTATCTGTGTAAAGCAGGGATTGGCAAAGTAAGCACCCTGTTTGGTGGCTTTCCAGGCTGCTGTTACGTTAGAACCCATTGCGTTGGTGGAGAGGAAGAAAACGTTGCCATAACCACCGCTGCAGATCAGTACAGCATGGCCAAAGTGGCGTTCCAGTTCACCTGACACCAGGTTCCTGGCAATGATACCACGGGCTTTACCATCTATCTTCACAATATCCAGCATTTCATGACGGCTGTACATCTTTACATTTCCCAGGGCTACCTGGCGCTCCAGGGCCGAATAGGCACCCAACAGCAACTGCTGACCAGTCTGACCGGCAGCATAGAAAGTACGTTGTACCTGCGTACCACCGAAAGAACGGTTGCTTAACAGTCCGCCATATTCACGTGCAAAAGGCACACCCTGTGCCACGCACTGATCAATAATATTACCACTCACTTCTGCCAGGCGGTGAACATTGGCCTCACGGGCGCGATAGTCACCTCCTTTAACAGTATCGTAGAACAGACGGAAAACAGAGTCGCCATCGTTCTGATAATTCTTTGCAGCGTTAATACCACCCTGTGCAGCAATACTGTGTGCGCGACGGGGGCTATCCTGAAAGCAGAATGCTTTTACTTTATATCCTAACTCACCTAATGAAGCCGCTGCTGAAGCGCCGGCTAAACCTGTACCAATAACGATCACTTCCAGATTACGCTTATTGGCAGGATTCACCAGTTTACAATGTCCTTTATAGTCTTCCCATTTGGAATTTAAAGGTCCGGCAGGAATTTTTGCGTTCAACATATATCCTTGACTTTACAGAATTATTTGAAATAGATTACAACGGGAATAATGGCAAAACCAACAGGGATAGCAATTCCAAACAGCCACACGCCGAGGAAGTTGATCAGGCCGTTGTATTTCTTGTGGTTTAAACCGAAGGTCTGACAAGCACTTTTAAAACCGTGAACGAGGTGGAAAGATAAACCGATCATTCCGATTACATAAAGTACAACCAACCAACCTTGTTTAAAAGTTTCCTGTGTCACCAGGTAAAGATCTTTCAGTGGTTCTTCCATTCCGGGGTAGGTGTGGAGCGGCATTTCGCCGTAGTGGAATTTTGCCCAGAAGTTAACCAGGTGGATAACGATGAAGATAAAGAGTATGCTTCCCATGATAGCCATCTGCCGGCTGAACCAGGAGGAAGTCTGGTTACCCGGACTTACCGCATACTTAACAGGGCGGGCTGCTCTGTTCCTGAATGTGAGCTGTAACGCAATGAAGGCGTGTAGCAGAATCACAATTTTCAGCCCCCAGGCAATAAACTGAATCAGGCTGTTATGCCCCATGAACGCAGCATATGCGTTAAAAGCCTTGCCTTCATCATTGTACAACAGCTGAACATTTCCCGCGAGGTGAACTATCACGAAACTGCAGAGAAACAAGCCGGTAGCGCCTACCAATAACTTCTTACCGATAGAGGTATTAAAGAACTGTGACCACTTCATAAGTAAAAATCTAAGCTTCCTTGTATAAAAAAGATGTTTGAAATGTCGGGCAAATTTAAAGCAGGAAAAATAAAAACCAAATGATATTTATCAGGTTTTAGCATGAATAATTATTGATTATCAATTATTAATGATTGAAAATCAAATATTCACGCATAATATCTTTCATTTTGTAATGAAAATTAAACTTTATTCCAGGCGTTTCAGCATGATGTTATCCACCATGTTAAACAGGTGTAAAGGCTGGTAGGTTCTCCATTTATCATCGTCCAGCAGGTGGACGTAGTGGTGCAGGCGGGCCCGCTCAAACTCTTCACGGGTGGCCTTTGGCATGTTAAGGCTAACGATCCATCCACCATCATCGCGGATATCTTCCCACCATTCTTCATAATAACAATCATCTGAAGAATGGAAATTCAGCACATTTTCAGTGATCAGTATAAATTTTGTAATTCCCTGTGCAATCAGCGTATCGATGATATTCCGCTTGAGCGTCATGATATCATTATCTATTGCATCATTCCATTCTCCCAGTAATTCTATGACAACAAAATTGAACTGGTAGTCGGTGTACAGGATCTTCATGTACAGGTTCCGTGAGCCAAATTCATCCCATTGCGGGTGTATATAATAGTTATATACCGCATTGGAATATTCAAACTCACTATACTCTCTTCCATAGAAGGGAGAGTACTCATCTTCTTCGGCGGTGTAAAGATGCCGCCAGTTATAATAGGGCTCTATGTTGTGCATAACCGGCCTGTGGGTTAAAGTCTTTTAAATTATTGTTGCTTAAATTCTTCTACTGCTTTCTTAACGCTACCGGCTTTCAGCAGCAGTGTATGTGCCTGTTCATAATCCGTAAGCGAAAGCTGTTCCATGAGCATCTTCACGCCACGATCTACCAGCTTTTCGTTACTGAGCTGCATATTTACCATTTTATTGTCTTCTACCCTTCCCAGCTGTATCATCACCGCTGTAGAGATCATGTTCAGCACCAGCTTCTGTGCCGTACCACTTTTCATACGGGTGCTGCCGGTCACAAATTCAGGACCTACCACTACTTCTACCGGGAAATCGGCAGCAGCAGATACGGGAGCACCCGGATTGCAGCTGATACTTCCTGTAACAATCCCATTACGGCGGCATGTTTCGAGGGCCGCAATCACGTATGGAGTAGTACCGCTGGCGGCAATTCCTACTACCACATCGCCAGAGGTAATGTTATAAGCCTGCAGGTCTTCCCAGCCCTGGGTACGGCTATCTTCTGCAAACTCCACTGCTTTACGGATAGCGTTGTCGCCTCCCGCAATGAGCCCCACTACCAGGCCCTGTGGCACTCCGAAAGTGGGTGGGCATTCAGAAGCATCCACTACTCCGAGACGGCCACTGGTACCAGCTCCGATATAGAACAGGCGGCCACCTGCCAGCATTTTATCTGCAATGGCAGCTACCAGTTTTTCAATCTGCGGGATAGCCTTTTCCACAGCCAACGGAACGGTCTGATCTTCCTTGTTGATATTTACCAGCAGCTCCTGCACGCTCATCTTCTCTAAATGGCGGTAATGAGAAGCCTGTTCCGTTACTTTTATAAATGACATAGACAATTTTATAATTGTTGATAATAATTAGCGATGATATTCCAGGAGTCCTTCCATAGGGGTACGAAGTACCTTGCCCAGCGGCAGCTCGTACAGCTCACATAGTTCACTGAGGATGTCGCGGAAGTTCCAGGCAATTCCACCGGTGAAATGCAGGGCGGTAGTCCAGCTTTCCCGGTACTTATAAATATGATTAAAGAAGAAATCATTGAGGCCGTCTTCCAGGATATTTTCAATCATGAAATGCCCCCTGTTTTCGGAGATGAACTCAGTAAAGCTGGCCAGGTAACGATTAGCCAGTGGCTTCCTGTACACGTTTTCCAGGATCTCATCTTTAGTGGTCTTGTATTTATATTCGAAACGGGCGTACAGGTCGTCGTCGAAGCTTTTATACAGATAGTATTGTAATACCTTGCGGCCGAGATAAGCACCGCTGCCTTCATCTCCCAGAATAAATCCCAGCCCGGGATTGTTCTTTACAATTTCCTTTCCATCGTAATACCCGGAATTGGAGCCTGTTCCCAGGATGCTTACCACGCCTTCACTATGGCCGCAGAGCGAACGGGCGGCCCCCATCAGGTCGTGCTGCACTTCGGTTATCGCATCCGGCCAAACTGCCTTAATAGCATCCGATACCAGTTGTATATTCTTTGCCTGTGCCAGGCCTGTTCCGTAAAAATGTACTGCCGCTATATGGCCCGCCGGGAGCTGTGGCCCCAGTTCATTGGTCAGGATTGCCCTGATCTGGTCGCTGGTCTGAAAATACGGGCTGACACCCTGTGTTTTCAATATCACTGGCGTTCCTGTGCCCAACACCCCCCATTCTGTTTTTGTAGATCCGCTGTCTGCTACCAGCTTTAGTCCTACGCTCATATCCGGTTAGTTATGAAATTAAAGAATCCTCAAGGTTTGCACCTGATTTATGCTATTTTTGTCACAATTTAAACAAAAGGGGGTCATAAAAACAAATAGCCACTTTAAGTTTAAATGACGATGTTCCATGCGGCTTCAACTGCATGAATGTAAAGATTGGTCATATAATTTAGCCGGATAATAATCAGATTATGCCTAACAGGAAGTTGAATGTTTTTTTACCTCTTCTATTTGCGGTTGTACTGGCCCTGGGAATGTTCCTGGGACATAAAATGCCCGGGTCGGGCACAGGAGGCGCCACCGTATTTTTCGCCAAACCTCCGCGGGGGCCGCTGCAGGAGATAATGGACCTGATCAAAGCGAAATATGTAGATACCCTTAATACCGACAGTTTACAACAGACAGCCATTGACGGGCTGCTTTCCCAACTGGATCCACATTCCATTTATATTCCGCCAGCTGAGCTGCAGCGGGTGAATGAAGACATGGAAGGAAATTTTGAAGGAATTGGGGTGGAGTTCAATATTACGGCCGACACTGTGAATGTTGTCAGTGTGCTGAGCGGAGGACCTTCAGAATCGGCCGGGGTTCAGACCGGTGATAAAATCCTGCGGGTGAACGACAGCCTGGTTGCAGGCAACAATATTACGCCCGACAAGATCCGTAAATTACTGCGTGGGCCGGCAGGTTCCGTTGTCAATACGATCATACTCCGGCAACAGAAAACCATCACCGTCCCCATCAAAAGGGGAGTTATTCCTTTGTACAGTATAGATGCCAGTTATATCGCAGCACCGGGCATCGGTTATATCAAGATCAGCAAGTTCTCCGCCACTACCTACGATGAGTTCATGAAGGCCATGCGTTCGCTGGAACAACAGGGAATGAAGAAACTGATCATCGATCTGCGCCAGAACCCGGGAGGCTACCTGGATGCAGCTACCCGTATAGCAGACGAGCTGCTGGAAGACAATAAACTAATCGTATACACGAAGGGTAAAGATTTCCCCCGTACCGATTATAAGACCAAACGTCCAGGGTTGTTTGAAAGAGGTGCGCTCACTATCCTGACAGACGAAGGTTCCGCATCGGCAAGCGAAATACTGTCGGGCGCCATACAGGATTGGGACCGCGGCACTATCATCGGCCGCCGAACCTTTGGTAAGGGCCTGGTACAGGAACAATACGATCTCGACAATGGTGGCGCATTGCGACTGACAGTGGCGCGTTATTACATTCCTTCAGGCAGGAGCATTCAGAAGCCATATGGTAAAGGACATGCAGATTATGATGATGACATTGTGGAACGTTACCATCATGGAGAAATGGTCAATAAAGACAGTATAAAGCTCACCGATACTGTGCCTTATAAAACAGCCTCCGGACGGCGCGTATATGGCGGCGGCGGTATCACACCCGACATCTTCATGCCATTTGATACTACCCGCTTCTCCTCTACCATGACGGCCCTCTACACACATAATACGTTCAGCAATTTTGCTTACCAGTATTATACCTCTCACAGGGATGCATTTGCCAGCTATAAAAATGCGGAGCAGTTCATTAAAGGCTTCCAGCTCAACCCTGAGCTGATCAATGATTTCAGGGTTTACGCGAAAAAAGACAGTGTACCGGGCATAGACCGTGTTAGTACGAAAGATGAAATGGAGATCCGGAACCGGCTGAAAGCTATGCTGGCACGCCAGCTGTACAGAACGGAAGGTTTTTATGAGTCTATCAATGCAGATGATCCAATGGTGAAGAAAGCCATTGAGGTGTTGGAAGCGGAGAAGTAAGAATTAAGAATATAGAATTAAGAAATAGAGCGAAGGCCTAAGCGAATAACATTTTATCGCTTAGGCCTTCGCTCTATTTCTTAATTCTGTATTCTTAACTAATCAGCGGTTATTCTTCGGCTGCATCTTCGGTAATGCCTGGGCAATCAGGTCATTCATAACATTCACGGCTTCATCGAGGTAGATATCTTTGGTTCTTACCTTGATCCAGTCTTTATTCCGGGCGATCTTAGCCGAATCGGCACCGAGTTTTTCCATGTCGGATTTGATGTTGATGATGCTCAGCTCTTTCACTTTATCATTTACTGCATCGTATTTTTTCAGCGCAGCAGTATTGGTTTTCTGTTCTGATTTATAAGTCTGCAGATTGAGTGAGTAAGTTTCCTGTTTTTCCATTTTTTTCAGGGTGCTGAGGTTCTCATTGAGCAGTTTGAAAGCCTGGCTGTTAGCCATTCTTTTTTCGCTGTTCTTTTTGAGAGGTTCCACATTTACCGGATTGTACCAGGATGTGAAGGCAGCGCGGGGAATTTCGTCCCAAACCAGTGCATCAGAGTCTTTGCGTTCTGCGATTTCGTAATACGGATCCGGCAATACGATATCGGAAGCCACCCCTTTCAGCTGGGTAGAGCCGCCATTAGCGCGATAAAATTTCTGCTGGGTAAGTTTCAGTGCACCGAGGCTACCGCCATCTTTCATTGGATAAAAATCATCCAGGTTGAAGAGGCGCTGTACGGTTCCTTTACCAAAAGTTTGTGTGCTACCGATGATCACTGCGCGTTTGTAATCCTGCATAGCAGCCGCCATGATCTCGGAAGCAGAAGCGCTGTATTCATTCACCATGATCGCCAGCGGGCCTTCGTACTGCACATTTTTATCACGATCACGCAATACTACCGCATCACCGCCTCTGGAGCGCACCTGTACCACAGGACCTTCGGGAATGAACAGGCCGGCCATCTGTACTACATCCTGCAGGGAACCACCACCGTTAAAGCGAAGATCGAGGATAATACCTTCTACTTTCTCTGCTTTCAGTTTGGCTACTTCTTTGGCCACATCATCCGCACTGCGTGCGCCGTTGCGGTCATTGAAATCGGCATAAAATTCAGGCAGGTAGATGTAGCCGATCTTATGCTGGCCATTAATGATGGCTGATTTTGCAAACGTTTCTTCTGTAACGATTTCATCGCGAACGATGGTAATATCTTTCACGGTACCATCTACACTCTTCACTGTCAGCTTCACCGGAGTACCTTTTTTACCACGGATCAGTTTCACTGCGTCTTCCACAGGATAACCGGTAATATCAACAGACTCCGTAGCCCCCTGGGCTACTTTCTGTATCACATCGTTCACCTTTAACTGGCCCTGTTTCCAGCTCGGGCTTCCGGTAACAATGCTCACCACTTTGATCTTGTCGCCCTCTTCTTTCAGCTGGGCGCCGATACCAAAGAACTTACCCGCCATCTGTTCTTCAAACGCCCTTTTTTCATCAGGCGGGAAGTAATCAGTATGCGGATCCATTGTGGTAGTGATAGCATTCACATAAAGATTGAAACGATCGTTATCGTTCTGCCTTGTTTTGAGGCGTTCGAAATAACGGTCGTACAGCTGTTTAACTTTTAAACGGGCTTCCGCTTCCAGTTCTGTATCTGTTTTGATCTTAATGGTATCGTTCTTTTTTTCCTTGTCTTTATCCCTCAGCTCCATCAGGTCGGTCAGTTTTTCCAGGGTGCGGTATTTCAGCACCTTGCGCCATGCTTCCTTACGGGCATTTTCATCTGCGGGATAGTCGACCTTATCCGGATCCAGTGTCACCTTTTCATCTGTCGTGAAATCGAAAGGTTTGGAGAGGATTTCCGGGTAGATGACAGCGGCTTCAGCGACTCTTTGCTTGATCAGGGCATTGACGCTGCGGAAACAATCGATGGGAGCCCCTTTCAGCTCATCGTCAATATGCAGCGATAAAGGTTGCAACTTTTCCACATCCGTTTTCAGGAAAAATTTCTTTTCCGTATCCAGGCTACGCAGGTATTTATTAAAAACTTCAATAGAAAATTTGTCGTCTATCGGCTTCGGCTGGTAATGTCCTTCTTTCAGCATCTGCCCCACCAGGTTCATGATCACTTCATAACGTCCGGGAGGATCTTCGTTATGCCCCAGCTTATTAAAAGCCAACACACCTGCGGAAATGCTAAGCAGCACTACCGGTATAATCACTTTCAGTCTCATATGTATCTCAATTGAACTTAAATGTTGTCAAACCAAATATAAAATAAAATCATCCGTCGGCTACGGAATTTATTTCCTTTTAACAAAAAATTGGGCCAAACGGGCACGGAGTCATATATACGGCTGAAAAACCGCTGCCAGGCGGGATTATAACGTTCCCCCGGGCTACTCCTTTACCAGTTTGTATATGGCCCCTTTAAAACCATTGCTGCCGGAACTGCTGGTTAGCATGTACAGCTCTCCGTTCTCATCCTCGCCCCAGCTGAGTATCTGTATCCCCTCCTTCGGGCGGCCCAGCAGCTCCAGATCAGCGCGCTCCCACTTCCGGCCGCTGACGGTCAGCACAAAGGCTTTACCATTGTAGTCCCCGAACACATAAGCGCCCTGCAGCGCCGGGATGGCTTTTCCCCGGTACACATAGCCACCGGTGACGCTGATCCCCACATCGTGGCTATATTCGTCGATTGGTGCAATGAGCGTTGAACGGTCGGCACCCGGCGGTACATTATATTCATGGTTTCCCTCCATGATCCGCCAGCCATAGTTACCACCCCGCGTAATGATATCTACTTCCTCATACCTGTTCTGTCCTACATCGCCTGCAAACAACATCCGGCTTTGACGGTCGAATGAGAAGCGCCAGGGGTTCCGCAGGCCATAGGCCCATATTTCAGGCCGTGCACCCGGCCGGTTAACGAACGGATTATCGGGTGGTATCGTATAGGGTGTACCATTAACATTTATTCTTAATATCTTGCCCAGCAAGGTACCCAGGTTCTGGCCATTGCCGGCGGCCCCGTGCTTGTCGCCCCCACCGCCACCATCTCCGAGGCCTACATAAAGATATCCGTCCGGTCCGAACTGCAGCTGACCACCGTTATGATTCGATTCCGGCTCGTCGATCTCCATCACTACCCTGCCGGAGGCTTGATCTGCCACATCCGGATTAGATGCCGAGGCGGTAAATTCCAGTATTCTGCTGGTATGGTCGAAACCAGGTTTGGCTTTTTTTGCGCTATAGTACACATAAAACTTTCGGTTACGTATAAACTCCGGATGGAAGGCCATGCCAAGCAGTCCCCTTTCGTCGTAACCGGGATTGATATTCACCAGGTCTGCGCTGACATCCAGGAAAGGCGTTGGGAGCAGCCTGTTTTGCTTAACGATCCATACTTTTCCTTCTTTCTGACAAAAAAATAGTCTCTCGGAACCATCCCCGGGAACAGCCATATTTACAGGCGATATAAACCCGTCGGTCACCAGTTGCAGCTTCACCCTGCGTTGAGGCGGCTCATTATTTTCATTAGGCCTGCTGTGGGCGCAGGCAGTATGGATCAGTATTGCCGGCAGAAACAGGCAGCTGAACAGAAATGGTTTCATAGCTCGCTGGAATTAATACAGAATAAATATAGTGCTTTCCCGTTTTTTGTACATTTACCCAAAATTCATCAGATTGGACACTTCGGCTTCAAAACCTGACCCATACGCCTCGTTACGCTTTCCAGAATTCAATTATTACCTTGTTATCCGCTTTGCGCTGGTGTTTGCACTGGCAATGCAGTTTGCTATTATTGAATGGAAAGTATATGAAATCTCCAAAGATCCTTTTTCGCTGGGATTGATTGGTTTATCGGAAGTAATACCTGCAGTGACCCTGGCACCTTTTGCCGGTCACCTGGTCGACAAGCTGGAGAAGCGCGGGATCCTGCTCAAATGTGTCATATCGTATATTATTATCGGTTTGGGGTTGTTTCTGTTAACATGGGACCAGGCAGTAGCCGGGCTTCCCAGGCAATGGGTGTTGAACCTGATCTACATGCTGGTTTTCTTCGGAGGCACTGTTCGGGCCTTTACCAGCCCCTCTACGTTCACATTGCTATCCCTGCTCGTACCCCGTGAGTTATACGCTAACGCTTCTACCTGGAGCAGTTCAGCCTGGCAGATAGGCGGCGTACTGGGGCCGGCGCTTGGTGGCCTGTTCATACACTGGTTCGGCGTACACTGGTCGATGCTGTTGGTGGTGATAGTTTTCCTGGCACCGTTATACAGCCTGATAAAAATTAAGCCCAAGCCTATTTACTATAAGCCCAAAGGGGAAAGCTTTTTCGACGGACTGACCCAGGGGATGCGCTTCGTCTGGAAAACCAGGGTGGTACTCAATGCGATGGCGCTGGATATGTTTGCGGTATTGTTCGGAGGAGCAGTGGCCATGTTGCCGGCTTATGCAAAAGATGTGCTGCATGTAGGTTCTCTGGGATATGGATTACTTCGCTCTGCTCCTGCCATCGGCGCCCTCGTTACCATGTTCATACTGGCGCACAGGCCGTTGGCCAATAAACCAGGGCTCAAGCTGCTGGCGGCTGTATTTGGGTTTGGCCTGACCATCATCTTCTTCGGTATCTCCAAAAACTTCTATCTTTCCATGCTCCTGTTGTTATTCAGCGGATCACTGGACGGCGTAAGCGTGATTATCAGACAAACCATCCTGCAACTGAAAACGCCCGACGATATGCGTGGGCGGGTAGCTTCTGTAAGCTCCATGTTCGTAGGATCATCCAACGAACTCGGCGCCTTTGAAAGCGGCTTTATGGCAAGGGCTATCGGACTTGTACCTTCCGTTGTATTTGGTGGCTTTGTAACGCTGGGCGTGGTGGTTACTACCTACATCATTTCCCCCGCCATGCGGAACCTGAATTTAAAAGAGTAGCCACTACAGGCTGAATTTCTCTTTCAATCGTTCCAATACATAATAAACGGCCGGGCAAACCGTACTATTTTCGTACGTGATCTTAGGACGTTTAAAAAAATCATAGCTGTCGGTGTAAGGATAGTTTTCACAATCACCCGGGCGGGCGTCATAGATGCTGCAATAGTTATCAGCACTCAGGAACGGGCATGGAGAAAACTTCACCACATAGTCTTCATCGCTATCGATCCGGAGATATTTCTCAATAAACTCCCCTTCCTTCATTCCGAGATACTTGGATATACGCCTGATATCAGGAGCTTTGAAGCGTGGGCTGATTGTTTTACAGCAGTTGCCGCATTGAAGGCAATCAATTTTACTGAATGCTTCTTCATGCAGGTCCGGCAACAGTTTTTCGACACCTTTCCCGCGACGGGTTTGTAGCTTATCGAGATACTGTTTATTTACTTTCTGTTTCTCCCGGGCCTTTTGTTCCCAGTCTTCTAAAATCTTGCTCATTGCAGCAAAGATAGGTAAATAGTGAATGGACAAAATTATGACACATGAGCTTTAAAATAAAGTAGTATTTATCACCGTATTACCCCGGCAGGGGCCCCTTGTTTGGCTGTTGCTAAAAATCTGCATAGCTTTGCGCATTCTATTTCAAATTACCTGCTTATATCATGAATCTTTTTGATGTTCAACAGAATGAATTCGTGCACCGTCACATTGGGCCGAATGAAGGAGAGACCAAACAGATGCTGGAAACTGTAGGTGTTTCCGACCTGGATCAGCTGATCAGTAAAACAGTTCCGGGCGCTATCCGTATGCAACAGCCGCTGGCTGTTCCTGCAGCGATGAGTGAGAGCGATTATCTCCGCCACCTGAAGGAAGTTTCACTGAAAAACAAAGTATACAGGAACTACATTGGTCAGGGTTATTTCGACACTATTACGCCCAGCGTAATACTGCGTAATGTTTTTGAGAACCCGGGATGGTATACGCAGTATACGCCGTATCAGGCGGAGATCTCCCAGGGCCGTCTGGAAAGTTTGTTGAATTTCCAGACAATGGTAGCAGATCTCACTGCGCTGCCCATTGCGAATGCTTCCCTGCTGGATGAAGCAACAGCGGCAGCTGAAGCGATGACCATGTTCTTCAATGCCCTCAACAAGGATCATGATCATATTACAAGGGGTAAATTCTTTGTAGACAACAATACTTATCCGCAAACACTGGATGTAATATACACCCGTGCCACACCGCTGCACATCGAAGTAGTAACCGGTGATTACCGTACAGCCACCTTCGATGAGTCGTATTTCGGTGCGTTGGTACAATACCCGGATGATCTGGGCGCTGCTGCCGACTACCGTGCTTTCATTGATAAAGTGCATGCTGTTGGTGCTTTTGCAGGTGTAGCAACTGACCTGTTGGCGCTAACACTGTTGACGCCTCCGGGTGAAATTGGTGCTGATGCTGCCTTTGGTTCTGCCCAGCGTTTTGGTGTTCCGCTTGGCTTTGGTGGACCGCACGCAGCCTTCTTCGCTGTAAAAGATGATTTCAAACGTGCCATCCCTGGCCGTATCATCGGTGTGAGCGTCGATGCACAAGGTCACCGTGCGCTGCGTATGGCGCTGCAAACCCGCGAGCAGCACATCAAACGTGAGAAAGCTACTTCCAATATCTGTACAGCACAAGCCCTGCTGGCGAATATGGCTGCTATGTATGCCGTATATCACGGACCACAGGGGCTGAAAAACATTGCTACCCGCATCGCATTGCTCACCAACACCCTGGCGGAGAAACTGAAAGCCAAAGGCCTGAAACTTGCGGCTAACCATTTCTTCGACACCATCGTGGTAACTGGTGTTGATAAAGATGTGAAAGATGCAGCAGAAGCGGCTGGCATCAACTTCCGTTACTATGCAAATGGAAACGTAGGTATTTCCCTCGATGAAACAGCTACTATCGCTGATATAAACAATATCCTGCACATCTTCGGAGCCGGCACTACTGATGCCGTTGCCATTTCAGCAGGTATTACCGGCATTCCCGCCGATCTGCAGCGTACTTCCCCTTACATGCTGCACCCGGTGTTCAACAGCTATCATAGCGAATCACTGATGATGCGTTATCTGAAGCTGTTGGAAAATAAAGATCTTTCCCTGAATACTTCCATGATCTCTCTCGGCTCCTGCACCATGAAACTGAATGCGGCAACCGAAATGATCCCCCTGAGCTGGGCGCACTGGAGCAAAATGCATCCTTTCGCACCCAAGAATCAGGCAGGAGGTTATTTACAGATGACTACCGAACTAAGCGAATACCTCAGCAAGATTACCGGCTTCGATGCGTGCAGCCTGCAGCCTAACAGTGGCGCCCAGGGCGAATATGCAGGTCTGCTGGTGATCCGCGAATACCATAAGAGCAGAAATGAAGGCCACCGCAATGTAATGCTGATCCCTATCAGCGCACACGGTACCAACCCTGCTTCCGCAGTAATGGCCGGATTTAAAGTAGTAGTGGTGAAAGCCCTCGAGAATGGATATATTGATGTAGAAGACCTCAAGGCCAAAGCTGCTACATACAGCAATGACCTGGCAGGTATCATGATCACCTATCCTTCCACCTATGGTGTTTATGAAGAAAGCGTAAAAGACATTTGCGCTATTATCCACGAACACGGCGGACAGGTATATATGGATGGCGCCAATATGAACGCCCAGGTAGGCTTAACTGCTCCCGGCCTGATCGGCGCAGACGTATGCCACCTGAACCTCCACAAAACCTTTGCAATACCTCACGGCGGTGGCGGACCCGGCATGGGCCCTATCTGCGTAGCAAAACACCTCGCTCCATTCCTGCCAGGCCATGTTACACTGAATGATGGTAAACATGCTAACGCTGTATCAGCAGCACCATTCGGATCGGCCAGCATACTCCTGATATCATACGCCTATATCCGTATGCTTGGATTCAAAGGCCTGAAACAGGCATCTGAATTTGCAATCCTGAATGCCAACTACATGAAAGCAAGACTGGCACAAGCTTTCGACATCCTTTACACCGGTGTAAACGGCACCTGTGCTCACGAGTTCATCGTAGATCTGCGTCCGTTTAAAGCAACTGCCGGTATTGAAGCGGAAGATGTGGCCAAACGTCTGATGGACTATGGTTTCCACGCTCCCACCATGAGCTTCCCTGTTCCGGGTACTATCATGATTGAACCTACAGAAAGCGAGGATAAGGGAGAACTGGATCGCTTCTGCGATGCCCTGCTGGCAATCCGCGAAGAGATCCGTGCTATAGAGGAAGGCAAAGCTGATAAACAGAACAACGTATTGAAAAATGCACCGCATACACAGCTCCTCATCACTGCCGACGAATGGACCCGTCCATACACCCGTCAGCAGGCAGCATTCCCGCTGGAATATGTGAAGCTGAATAAATTCTGGCCTTCTGTAAGCCGTATCAACAATACATTCGGCGACAGAAACCTGATTTGCACCTGCGAGCCGGTGAGTTCGTACGAAGAAGCGGCGGTATAATAAAAAGCCTTTAGTCTTTAGAAAAAAATGCAGCGAAGATCACATGATGTTGGTCTTCGCTGCATTTTTTCTAAAGACTATCAGCTAAAGGCTCTTTAATGTTCCTCCAAGTACATCAACATTTCCGTCGATGGGCTGAGTTATGTCCAGGCCAAGTATCCGGGCTACTAACGGATATACATGTACGTTTTCAAAGGTTGGAATACGAAGGTGTTGTTTGAAATCAGGGCCCCAGGCCATGAAAATGGCGTTCATCTCTGTCAGGTTGTTATCGTATCCGTGGTGTCCCGGATTTCTTCGTTTTCCCATGCTGAAAATATAATTAGGCTCTGCCAGCAGGTAGATGTCGCCAATACGGTTATAAATATCTTCCTGCCCATAATGCCATCTTTCCGGCATATCCTTTTTCATCATAGCAGTATAATGTTGCTGATGCTGTTTCAGATAATCATAAGCGGTTTTGATATCCTGTTCATTGTTCCCGTATAACATTACACGTTCGCTACCAGTCAGTATTTTTAGTGGCTTCAGCTCCGGTACATCCGGCAGGGTGAGTACGTTTTCCGTATCTGCCTTCAGCATACCATGATCAGACACTATGATGAAATCTACCGGCAACCGGAGTTTATTCACAGCTGCCACCATTTTACCTATACTCTCATCTACCAACTGAACAGCTTTACGCACACTATCCGACTCCGGACCATAGGCATGCCCCATATGATCTACTTCCGGGAAATAAAAAGTGATCAGGTGCGGGCGCTGCTCTGCAGGAAGGCTGAGCCAGTTGACCACCTGCTGAATACGCTGATCTATACCTGTTTTTTCCTGATACCTGAAATAATAAGTGGGTCTGATATTCTGTATGGCGCTCTCAGAGCCTACCCAGAAATAGCTGGCGCTTAGCATCTGTTGTTTTTCTGCCAATACCCACAATGGAATACCATTGTACCAGGAACCATCCTCCACCGTTTCACGGTTGCCTACCTTGTAAATGGAATCCAGCTTACGGTCGTAGAAATGGTTATCCACAATTCCGTGACGGGCAGGATACATGCCGGTAACAATGGAATAGTGATTGGGAAAGGTCAGGGATGGAAACGAAGGCTGCATTGCGGTGGCCCGCACTCCTTCTCCGGAAAGGCGAAGCAGATTTACAGCGTTATATTTCTCTGCATAATCGTACCTGAAACCATCGATCGAAATCATGATCAGGTAAGGCTTCGACTGCTGGGAAGCACTGTTCTTTCGTCCTTCTACGGTTAACTGGGTGGTATCCTGTGCATAACTACTGCCTGCAAATAACCATACCGCTACTAATAAAAAAATCCTTTTCACGTTTCTTATTTTAGTTGTAACCGGGGTTGTATCACAAACAAGGAAGGCTGCAAATTAGAAAACTATTTCCAACTCACTTCAGCAATTAAACGACTTAAACACATACAACATTAAACTAATTAAATATTTTAATATATATTAGCCATTTGAAAAACTGATAAGACAACCATGTCTGATTACACCTTTATCAGAACAAACGAATATCACATGCTACAGGACGCCCTGAAAGCACACCGGCGGCAGCTGATCAGGTCAGGGCTGACAGGGCTGGGATTATTGCTGGCAGCCGGTCTGGTACCACAGGCGTATCTTTACAGTGTTGAAGTACTGGATGATATCGATGAGTTGTTGTTGTCTTTCAAAAATCCATGGTACTGGTTGTGGTTGTTAGGACTTGTTGCGGTACTTATCTTCCTGTATCTAAAGGCAACGGATATACGCTATTGGGCTATAAAAAAGGATCTGGCAGCCTTGCAGAAGGGCACCTTACAGGCTCCGATGGAAGCTTTATACCTGGAGAAAAATAATACACAGACCCACATTATGTTGTTACTGGAAGATAATAAAAGGCGGCTGTTTTACTGGATGCAGGGAGCACTGCAGGATTTTGAAGCCGGACAACTGGTGGAAGTCACCTATGCACGTTATTCCCGTGTGATCATCAGTATCAGTAAAATATAATAACATCATTCCCAACTTACTAAGATCAAAAGATTTACAGGAATAAAATAAATTGTATATATCTTGCCGCCCGAATACAGAAAGCATTCTGTACTGTTATTAACTGTTACAAATATTGACCAAATAAAACCTCAACACTGAATCTTTAATTTAAAACAACCTTATGTTACCTATCAAGAAAAGCTGGCTGATGCCTGCGGGTATTGCATGCTTTGTTTTTGCTGCCTGTGGTTCTGACAAAAGCACTGACCCAACACCTTCAAATGATGCCTACATTGTAAAAAGTATTGCAGTAGACGGCCAGATGGCCGACAGTTTTGTTTATGTGAATAACCAGATCACAGAAACCTGGGCCTTCGTTGACAACGGAGAGAAGATAAAAACATTGTACACTTATGACAACAACGGCCGGGTAGTGTTGGGAAAATCCACCTCTACCAAGTCGGGTTCCACTATAGATTCGCTCGTATGGCAAAGTGATAAAGCTATCCTGTACAAACAAGGTTTCGACAATTCAGGTGTCAATACCCGTAAAGATACGCTTACACTGAAAGTTAATGGTTCAGGTATGATGGCCAGGATAGGTTATGAGGATACCGTAAGACGCAACGATAGTAAATATTTGTACTACCTGGAATTCACTTACACAGGCAATAATGTCACCGGCTTCCATCAGCACGATTTTTATACAGGTTTAGGTCCTACCATAGAAAATGACGCAAAAGCTACGTTGGAATATGGGCAGTTAATCAATCCGCTGGCGCCATACCTCATCAAAAATCCGCTGCTGGCATATGAAATGATGGATGCATACGGTCCGTGGCTGATGAGCGCCAACAACGCTGTTAAAATAACGGATACACCTGCCGGAGAACTTTCTGCTACCATAACAAGCACACCTCTCGCTGGCAGCAATGTGATACAATTATCGAAAGCCGCTACCGCAAAGGACGTTTCTATATATTACTTTTCACTGGCTAAGAAACCCTGATAAGCATTAAGAACAGGGAATATAGCATTAAGAAATAAAGCGAAGACCTTAGCGATGGATAGCACCTTTGCTGAGGTTTTTGCTTTATTTCTTAATTCTGCCGATAAATGCTGATTTTTGCAGGTAAATCATCTGCTATGACCCTCGCTCAATTTCAGGAATATTGTATTGCGCTGCCCGGAGTTACCGAAGAATTTCCTTTTGGAGACGAAATCCTCGTTTATAAAGTACGTGGTAAAGTGTTTGCCCTTGGCGGGATCACTGAATTCAGTAGCATCAACCTGAAATCAGATCCGGATGAAGCCATTGAGCTCCGTGAACGCTATGAGGGCGTTACACCCGGCTATCATATGAATAAAAAACACTGGAATACAGTGGATCTGCATGCCGGTATTTCCAACAGGTTAATCATGGAATGGATCCGGAAATCCTACGATCTTGTAGTGGCTAGTCTTCCTAAAAAAGAAAGAGAAAAGCTTGGCAAGTAATCGCGTTCATTATTTCGATAACACCTGTTTCAATTTTTCACTACTTTAGTTGCTATCAAATCAAAAAAACTGTTTATGAGAAAATGGCTGCTGCTGGCCTGCACCGTGGCATTTTTATTCCCCGCTGCATGTAAAGCAATTAACCAGGATTCGCTCTGGATGTATCAAAACTACACCAAGAAAGAAGTGTATATCACGATGCGCGACGGTGTCCGGCTGTTCACTTCTATCTATCTTCCTAAAGATCAGTCGGAGAAACATCCGATATTGATGACCCGTACTCCTTATTCTGCTTCTCCCTATGGTACAGAGGCGTTTCGTCCGCTGTACAAAAATCACTACAAGGAATACCTGAAAGAAGGTTATATCATGGTAATCCAGGACGTTCGCGGTACCTGGATGAGTGAAGGTAAGTTTGTAAACGTAAGGCCTTTCAACCCGAACAAGAAAGGAAAAAATGATATTGATGAAGCCAGCGATACTTACGATACTATCGACTGGCTGGTAAAAAACCTGCCTGGC
Source organism: Chitinophaga sp. 180180018-3 (assembly GCF_037893185.1). Taxonomy (NCBI): domain Bacteria; kingdom Pseudomonadati; phylum Bacteroidota; class Chitinophagia; order Chitinophagales; family Chitinophagaceae; genus Chitinophaga; species Chitinophaga sp. 180180018-3. Next base: position 6,126,362 of record NZ_CP140772.1, read on the forward strand.
AACAATGGTAATGTAGGCATCTTTGGTATTTCCTATCCCGGCTTTTACTCCACTATGGGAGCACTCAGCAGCCATCCGGCGCTGAAAGCAGTGAGCCCGCAGGCTCCGGTGACCGACTGGTTCATCGGCGATGATTTCCATCACAATGGCGCTTTCTTTATTTCAGATGCCTTCTCTTTCTACACCGGGTTCGATCATCCGCATCCCGGACCCACTACGCAAGGCCCTAAAGGATTCGATTATTATACACACGATATTTATAAATTCTACCTGGAAACCGGCGCTCTACCCAACTTCGCCAAACTAATCGGCGATAGCGTGGCTTTCTGGAAAGAAATGTATGAGCATCCTACTTACGACAACTGGTGGCAGGCACGCAATGTGCGCAACTTCCTCACGAATGTGAAACCCGCTATGCTGGAAGTAGGCGGCGTGTTTGATGCAGAAGACTGCTTCGGTGCATGGAATACGTATAAAGCAATTGAGGAGAAAAGCCCCTCCACTAATAACCGTATCGTAATGGGCCCCTGGTACCACGGTCAGTGGTCATCTAACGATGGTACTCACCTGGGTAATGTGCGTTTTGGCAGCAATACGGCGGAATATTATTCCAAAAACATCGAAATTCCTTTCTTCAATTATTACCTGAAAGGTAAAGGGCAGTCCCCTGATATTGCGGAAGCCACTATCTTTTTTACCGGAGAAAATAAATGGAAACAATTCCCGAAATGGCCTCCGGCAGGCATGTCGGAAAAGCCGGTATACCTGCAGGAAAACGGTAAGCTCTCTTTCAGCAAACCCACTGTTTCCAACAGTTTCAGCGAATATGTAAGCGATCCTTCCAAACCAGTACCGTACACCGAAGATGTACACTTTAACCGCACGATCAACTACATGACCGATGATCAGCGTTTCGCCTCCCGCAGACCAGACGTTGCCGTATTCGAAAGTGAAGTACTTGACAAAGACGTCACACTGGCCGGCCCCGTAATTGCAGAACTGGTAGCCAGCACCAGTACCACCGATGCCGACTTCGTTGTAAAGGTGATAGATGTTTTTCCGGATGACTTCAAATACGAAGAGGATGCCAGCAGCGAGCATCGCCGGATACCTACCTCCACTTATCCCATGGGCGGTTACCAGATGCTGGTACGTGGAGAAATCATGAGAGGCAAATTCCGCAACAGCTTCGAAAAACCAGTAGCTTTTGTTCCGAACCAGCCCTCAAAAGTGAAATTTACCATGCCTGATGTGGCCCATACCTTCCAGAAGGGGCATAAGATGATGATACAGATCCAGAGCAGCTGGTTCCCGCTGGCAGATCGTAATCCCCAGCAATTCATGGACATCTATAAAGCCACTGACAAAGATTTTAAGAAGGCAACAATAAAGATTTATCATGATGCAGCGCATCCGTCTAATGTGTTGCTACCTGTTGTTGAGAATTAAGCATTGAGAATATAACATTAACCAGCTATACATCTTCATAGCACGCAAATTAACGCTAAGTGAGGAACAAGTATTATGTCAGATTGTTCACCCTGGTTGGAAAAGCCCTGTCCTCGGAAATACTTAATTGATTAACTTGCAACCTACATTAAAAACCCTGACTTCATTTATGTACAAGAAATACCTGTTTATAGGAGCGCTGGGATGCCTGTGTACACAAGGCTTCAGCCAAACCAAACCTACACCTAAGAAACCAGTAGCCAAAGCCGCCGTGAAGGCGCCGGTATTAAAAACCCGGATCGACTCGGTAAGCTATGGTATAGGGGTTAGCATTGCAGAAAATCTGAAGGCACAGGGACTGGAAAATGTTAACACAGCCGTACTGGCGAAGGCGATACAGGAAACGCTGAAAAATCAGCCACAAATACTATCAAAAGAACAAATTGATATGAGCATAAGCAATTACCTGCAACAGCTGAAAGCAGAGAAAACAGCAAAGAACCGTGAAGCAGGACTGAAGTTCCTGGCTGAAAACAAAACCAAGCCGGGCGTAGTAACCCTGCCTGATGGCTTACAATACCAGATCCTGAAAGAAGGTAATGGTCCTAAGCCTACCGCCAATGATAAAGTGAAAACACATTACCACGGCACACTGATCGATGGTACTGTATTCGATAGTTCTGTGGATAGAGGACAGCCTATTTCTTTCCCGGTAAGCGGTGTAATCAAAGGATGGACAGAAGCCCTGCAACTCATGCCGGTAGGCTCTAAATGGCGCCTGTTCATTCCGTCGGAGCTGGCTTACGGCGACCGTGGCGCAGGCCCGAAGATTGGTCCGGGTGCAGCATTGATATTTGATGTTGAGCTGCTGGCAATAGAGCAATAAAGAATTACGAATTACGAAATAGAGCGAAGACCTTAGCAATTGATAATTATTCGCTAAGGTCTTCGCTCTATTTCGTAATTCGTAATTCCTAATTCTTTACTACTGCTTAAACACCCGCGGTCTGCGTTGTTCCAGCAGCACAAAATCGGCCAGTACCATAGCTGTTACGGCTTCCAGTACTACCGGTACGCGGAGCGCAATACAGAGGTCGTGGCGACCTTTCACACTGAAGGTCTCCACTTCTCCGGTTTTGATATTGAGTGTTTGTTGTTCTTTAGGCGTACTGGACGTAGGTTTCACAGCAATACGGAATACCAGCGGGTTGCCGTTGGTGATACCGCCAACTACGCCACCTGCGTTATTGGTAGCCGTTTTCCCGGTTTTATCGATAATGGGATCATTATGTTCCAGGCCTTTCATTTTAGCGGCAGCAAAGCCGGCGCCAAATTCAATACCTTTTACCGCCGGGATCGCGAATACGGCATGTGCCAGCGATGATTCCAGTGAATCGAAGAAAGGTTCACCCAAACCAATAGGCAATCCGTCTACCACGCATTCCACGATACCTCCCACAGAATCTTTTGCAGCAATAGCTGCTTCCAGTCCTGCTTCCGGATCGGGGTTACCGCCTACTTCCTTAATGACGGCATTCACCTGGATGCTTTCTCCCAATATCTTTTTGGCGATCACCCCGGCAGCTACCAGGTTCAGGGTAAGCCTGCCGCTGAAATGCCCGCCGCCACGATAATCTTCAAAGCCGCCGAATTTTTCGGTAGCTACGAAATCAGCATGTCCCGGACGGGGAAATTCACGCAGCTTTTCATAATCGGTACTGCGTGTATTATTATTCTCGAAAAGAATCGTCAACGGAGCTCCGGTGGTGTAATCATTGAAAACACCTGATTTGATAAAAGGAAGGTCTTCTTCCTTGCGGGGAGTGGTGCCCCTGGCACCGCCCTTGCGGCGCTCCAGATCGGCCAGGAAATCTTCCTGCTTCAAAGGAATACCAGCCGGTACCCCGTCTATATTCACGCCAACACTGGCGCCATGCGATTCTCCAAAAACATTTACCCTGAATAATCTGCCAAAACTGTTCACACACTGATGATTTAAAATGATAAAAAGCTGATGCCGGTAAGACGTCAACGGCTATACGTTAACGGCTACATGAGCGCCCAGCAATTCCAGGTGGTCATAAAACTCCGGATAGGATTTATTGATAGCTTCTGCATTATCAATCACTACAGGGCCATCGGCCGTTAATGCAGCAACAGCGCAGGCCATCGCAATACGGTGATCGTTATGAGAATGCACCTGTGCGCCTTTGATACCGGTACCTCCATGCACGAGCATCAGATCGCCTTCGAGATCGATGCTGATACCCATTTTTCCGAATTCCTGTTGCAGGGTCAGCCCACGGTCGCTCTCCTTATGCGCCAGGCGGCTCACTCCTTTTATTTTCGTAGTACCGTTACAGTTAGCAGCCAGCGCTACCAGCGGAGGAAACAGATCAGGGCAATCAGTAGCATCAAATTCAAAAGCTTTCAGGTCACCTTTTACGATATTCACGGTGAACACGCCCGACATCATCTGGGTACCTGCTTTCTCCAGGGCTTCCAGGATGGCTTTATCCGACTGTGCAGAAGAAGTATTCAGATGCTGTACTTCCGCTTTACCAGCTACTGCAGCTGCTACCAGCAAAAATGCGGCGCCACTCCAGTCGCCTTCCACCGTGTAATCGCATGACTTGTAAGCCTGTTGCGGTCCGAAGTGAAATGTTTCGAAATTCTTTTCTTCCACCCGTACTCCGAAGTGCGCCATCAGCTGAAGGGTCAGCGCAATGTAAGGTTTGCTTTTCAGGTCTTTTACGGTGATAGTCACATTTTCAGCAGCAGCCCCATAAGCCATGAGCAGCCCGGTGAGAAACTGGGAGCTCAGCGATCCGTCGATGGTAATATCTTTAGGCTGCAGCGGTCCCTGTATATGCAGGGGAAGCTTGCCGCCGTTGGTAGTACATTTTACATCCAGTTGTGGCAGTACCTGTTCAAAAAAATCCATCGGGCGGGTAGTTAAGCTGCCGTGCCCTTCAATCGTAATAGGCAGTGACGATAATGCTGCGATGGGCGTGAACATACGAATGCCCAGGCCTGATTCACCGCAGTTGATCTCATCGTAGAAAGGGTGCACACCATTGCTGGTAATCTCAAAGAAATCGTGTTCCCTTTTGATCTTTGCGCCGAGGTTTTCAGCTACTTCCAGAGCGGCCAGGCAGTCGTTGCTAAGGCCCGGATTACGGATAATCGTTTTTCCCTTAGCCAGCAAAGCCGCTGCCACAGCGCGTTGCATGGCGCTTTTGGAAGGATTGGCCGTAACAGAGCCTTTAATGGTAGCTGGTGATACAGTAACTTGCATATATATTTCGTCTGCCTTTAGTTAATTAAAAAGATTTATAATTCCTGCAGTAACAGCTTCAGCTCTGCAATTGGAATAGGCATAGTGGTGGCCTTTCCTATCTCTTCCAGCAATACAAAATGAATGACATCCTTCTCTCTTTTTTTATCCAGTTTGAAGATATCAAACACCGCATCTTTATCGGATGTAAAAGCTACGGGAAGCTGATAGTCGGTAAGCAGGCGAATCAGCCGGATGGTGCTGCTGTTCGGCAGGTCCATCAGTTTTTCGGAAAAGCGGGTTGCTGCCACCATTCCTATAGCCACTGCTTTACCATGTGCAATATGTTCCAGTTTTTCCACTGCATGCCCCAGCGTATGGCCAAAGTTGAGCCAGCGACGGGGGCCGTTTTCCAGCTCATCTTCCAGTACTACTTGGGTTTTGGCTGCAACAGATTTCTCCACCAGATATTCCAGCACGGCTACATCGCGTGCCAACGCCCTTTCCTTATGTTCTTCCAGATAATCAAATAATTCCGCATCCATGATGCAGGCATATTTAATGATCTCTGCAAATCCGTTATGCCATTCTTCTGCCGGCATTGTCAGGGGCAGGGAATAATCGAAAAGAATGAACTGCGGCTGACGGATAATTCCCAGCAGGTTTTTCTGCCTGCCATGACTGATCCCATTTTTGCCACCAATAGAAGCATCTACCTGAGCCAGCAATGTAGTAGGTACAAAGCCAAAAGGAATACCGCGCATGTATATACTGGCGGCGAACCCGGCTACGTCGGTCATCATACCGCCCCCGATACCTACAAGGGTAGTTTTACGATCTGCTTCAAAACCAATGAGCCCGTCGATGATCTTTTCCACCGTTGCCATATTCTTCACCTCTTCTCCGGCTGGCACCACAATTTTTTTCCATTCGTGCAGGTGATGACCATGAAAGCGTTCCACATTTTCATCTATCACCAGTACAGCCCGGTGGCGGTCGACATGGTTACCCAATTGCTGCAGACTTTCACCGAGAAAATACGTGGTTTCCGTTTGTTGAAACCTGTGGACTTGTTTTACGGACATGAAGAAAGGGTTTATCCTTTAGCTTTTAGCCTTTAGCACCTGCATACAGTTACTAACGGCTAAAAGCTGATGATTATTGATTATAATATTTGTAGCTGATTACTGTTCGTTCATCACTCTGTTCTGGCGGTTGATGGATTCCAGGTGTACCGCGTCAAAATATTTCAGGATGAATTCTTTGGTCAGGCCCAGTTTTTCACCTTTTGCAATCGCGCGGTCGAGGATCTCATTCCAGCGGTTAGTTTGCAGAATGGTGATATTGTTTTCTTTTTTGAACACACCGATCTTCTCAGCAATTTTCATACGATTGCCGAGCAGCAGCATGATCTCATCATCCACCTGGTTGATCTGAGCGCGGAGTTTTTCGAGTGCAGAGTTGAAATCTTTCTTATCAGTATGTTCTCTTCTCCACTGGATACCATCGAGCAGTTCAGCGAATTTCTCCGGTGTAATCTGTTGTTTGGCATCGCTCCATGCGTTGTCCGGATCTACGTGAGTTTCTACCATCAGACCATCGTAATCGAGGTCGATCGCTTCCTGGGAAACCTCCTGCAGAATATCGCGGCGACCGGAGATATGGCTGGGATCGCAGATCATCGGCAGTTCCGGCATACGGCGTTTCAGTTCAATCGCGAGGTGCCACATAGGCGCATTGCGGTATTGCGTATTACCATAGCTAGAGAAACCGCGGTGAATAAGTCCGAGTTTGTTAACACCGGCTTTCTGGATCCTTTCAACAGCACCAAGCCACAGTTCCAGATCGGGATTGATAGGGTTCTTGATCAATACAGTAGTATCCACCCCTCTGAGTGCATCCGCTACTTCCTGTACGGAGAAAGGATTCACGGTAGTACGGGCTCCTACCCAAAGAATATCCACACCAAAATGTAATGCATCTTCCACTTGTTTGGCAGTAGCTACTTCCACTGCTAAAGGCAGGCCGGTGAGTTCGCGGGCTTTCTGCAGCCATGCCAGCCCCTTAGTACCGATACCTTCGAAGGAACCGGGGCGGGTACGTGGTTTCCAGATACCGGCGCGTAATACATCTACTTTACCGGTTTTCTGCAGGGCGAGTGCGGTGGCCAGTACCTGCTCTTCAGTTTCTGCGCTGCAGGGACCGGAAATGATCAACGGCTTTTTGTCGGAAGACGGATCGGAGAATTTGGTTTTGGATAATATTTGTTCCATTGTCTGTACCATAGTATTGAAAGTTAAGGAGATTATCAGAATTAATTATTTCAGTATTTTTTTGATCTTATTTGACTTTTGAATCAGTTTGTAAAATGTGTCGTAGTCTTCCGTTTCCAGCAGTGATTTCATCTGCTGTAACTGACTGATATGTTCGTCGAGCACATCCAGTACATTGTTGCGGTTATGCTTGAAGATGGGCACCCACATATCCGGAGAGCTCTTTGCCAGTCGTACGGTGGATTCAAAACCACCACTGGCCAGTTCGAAGATGCGGCCGGATTCTTTTTCTTTCTTGAGCACCGTTAGTGCCAGTGCAAAAGACGTGATGTGAGAGATATGAGAAACATAGGCGGTATGCAGGTCATGTTCCTCACCGTTCATATATACGGTGCGCATCTGCAGCTGGTCTACCATGTTTTCTACTACTTCCAGGGCGTCATCATCGCTGTTTTTCACATCACAAAGCACCATGGTTTTATTGGCGAAGAGGTTGCGTACAGCGGCATCGGGACCGGAATACTCGGTGCCGGCCATCGGATGGGCAGCCACAAAGCGACCTCTGTTGGGATGACCGGCAACGAGTTGCAGTATTTTTTCTTTGGTGGAGCCTACATCCATAATCACCTGACCGGGGCGGACTTTATCCATGATTCCGGGCAGTGCTTTCAGCAAAGCATCAACAGGGATGGCCAGGATGACCAGATCAGCGCGAAGCATGGCATCATCGAGAGAAGCTGCTTCATCAATGATATTTAGTTCCAGGGCACGTTGCAGGTGTTCCTGATTCTGGTCGACCCCTATGATCCGCGATGCTACGCCTTTTTCTTTCAGCGTAATAGCCAGCGAACCGCCTATTAATCCTGTTCCTAATATTGTAACAATCATTTTACGTTGGTTTTGATACGATCTATCGCTTCCTGGAAAACTTTTTCATCCTGGCAAAGGCTTACCCTGATATAGCCGTTACCGTTACTGCCGAAGATACCGCCGGGAGTAATGAATACCCGGGCCTTCTGCAGGATTTCATCTGTGAGCGTATAACCATTTTCAGCGGTGGCGGGGATCTTCGCCCAAACGAACATGCCCACCTGGTTTTTATCATATGTGCAGTGCAGCAGGTCCAGTAACTGAAATACTTTTTCCCTGCGGGCACGGTAAATTTTATTCAGATCGTTGTACCATTCTTTGCCCAGGCCCAGTGCTTTTACTGCGGCCATTTGCATAGGCTGGAACATGCCTGAGTCCATGTTGCTTTTGAAACGCAGCACTTCGCCGATCCAGCTGGCTTTACCCACCAGCATCCCGATACGCCAGCCAGCCATGTTAGACGACTTACTGAGTGAGTTCAGCTCCAGCACCACGTCTTTTGCTCCTTCGAACTGCAACAGGCTTTCCGGTTGTTCATTCAGGATGAAGCTATACGGGTTATCGTGGCAGATCAGTATATTATGTGCTTTGGCGAAAGCGATCAGCTTCACAACAAACTCCCTGTTCAACTTAGCGCCGGTAGGCATATGCGGGTAGTTTACCCACATCAGCTTTACTTTGCTGAGATCTTTCTTGCTGAGAGCCTCCAGGTCTGGCAGCCAGCTGTTTTCTTCCTTCAGGTCGTAATCCACAACAGTGGCGCCGCTCAGGTTTACAGCGGAGCGATAGGTGGGATATCCCGGATTCGGGATTAACGCTTCATCCCCCTCCTGCAGGTAGGTCATGCAGATGTGCATAATCCCTTCCTTGGAGCCAATCAGCGGCAGCACCTCGGTATCCGGGTTAAGGGTTACCTGGTAGTAGCGCTGGTACCAATCGGCCATTGCTTTGCGCAGTGCCGGGATACCCTTATATCCCTGGTAAGCGTGGGTATTAGGCAGGGAAGCATTTTCCTTCAGTGCGTCCACTACATCCGGATGCGGAGGCAAGTCGGGGCTACCGATGCCCAGATTAATCACCCTGGTACCGGTTTGGTTCATTTCATCGATTTCCCGGAGCTTTTTGGAGAAATAGTATTCTTCCGTGCCTTGCAATCTTTTAGCGACCTGTATCTGCATAAAACTGATTAATGTGTTTTTCCTTTTTTATAAATACCCAGCACTTTCAGGTGTTCTGTCAGCGGTTCAATTTTCGCGAGCGCTTTTTCAAAGTGCGCGGTGTTGTCAAATTCCATATCAGCGTGGAAGTAATAATTCCATTCTTTCGCTGGGATGGGAAAAGACTGTAGTTTAGAGAGATTTATACCGGCATCGGCGATTTTAGTCAGCACTTTAGCCAGGCAACCTCTGTCATGGCTGGTTTGAAAATAAACCGAAGCTTTGTTAGCATCTTCGGGAGCAGCCACGGGCGTGCGCGAAACAGCCAGGAAGCGGGTATAATTATTTTTTACGGTATGGATATTAGGAGCGATGATATCGAGCTCAAATATTTCAGCAGCGAGCTTACCGGCGATAGCAGCTGTACTTTTCAGCTTTTTTTGTCTCACATGTTTAGCGCTGAGGGCGGTATCTTCCGTTTCTACCAGCTTGATATGCGGGTATTTCTCGAGGAAATCCATGCATTGGAGCAGTGCCATCGGATGGGAATGTACTTCGCGGATATCTTCGAGTGTTTGCCCTGGTAATACCATCAGGTGTTGATTGATCTGGAGGTAGAGCTCTCCGGTGATATGCAGGCCGGAATTTTTGATAAGGGTGTAGTTAGGTAAGATGCTGCCGGCGATGGAGTTCTCTATGGCCATAATACCTGCGTCCACATCGGGTTGTTGTTTCACCTTTTTAACCAGCTCTGCGAAGGATGCGCAGCATTCTACTTCGGTTTGTTTACCGAAATATCCCTGTGCGGCTACCTGGTGGAAAGATCCTTCAAACCCCTGAATGGCGATTTTCATGTGTATCTGATTGATTTTATTTATTTATAGTTGCTGTAGCAACTAGCTGTTAAAAACAGAAAGGGCCCCGTCTGCGGGACCCTTTGCGTAGTACTTTTATTTGTAAGTATATTATTGCAAACGAGTCCCCTGCTTCTTCGCATAAAAGAAGTAAGAGAAGTAATAAAAGAAATAATTATTTGACACTGGTTGTAACATATACTTAGTTAAGATATTGATATTAAAAAGGCCTTCCGGTTTCGGAAGGCCTTTTTGTAGTCTCTTTTATTTTTTACAAACGACCTCCCTATTCCTGGTACCAGAAATAATAAAAGCTAAAAAAGCCAAAGGTGGTTTGCTTAATCATGTACTTAGTTATTGTTTTTGACGATAGAACAAAAATACGGCACGATTTTAAATATCCAAGTGGGTTGCCGAAAAAATATTTTTTTTTCAACAACAACTATAGTTTCTTAAAATAATTTCAAAAAACAGGCGTAATTATACCGGACGGGGCAAAAAAAAACCGTTCCGGGTTACCGGAACGGCTATTTTATAAAAGCTCTTAAAATTATTTGTGAGCAGCAACTGAGTCGATTTTCTTAGCAGCTGAATCAACAGCGCCTTTAGCAGCAGCAGCAACAGAGTCAACTGCAGTAGTAGCAGCGCTAGTAGCAGCTTTAGCAGCTGAATCGATAGCAGCGCCAGCAGCAGTTGCAGTAGAATCACCAGCGTTTTCAGTTTTAGCGCCACCGCCGCAAGCTACAGCGAAAATACCGAAAGACAGTGCTAAGAAACCAATTTTGATTACGTTCTTCATGATACAATTAGTTTAAGTTGTTTTTTGAATGATTTAACCTTTATACCGGGGTCACCAAAAAGGTAACCCAAACTTTTAAAAAATTTTTTTTTCGGTACTTTGGGTTACCAAATGCCTTATAACCGTATTAAGAGTGAAGCAAAATCAAGACATAACAAGAGATAGGGAATTACTGCTGGGACTGGCAAAGGGAGACGATAAATCATTGGAAATCATCTATTCAGAGAATTTTCCGGTGGTATTGAGGATGATCCTGCAGCACAACGGGTCTGAAGATGACGCCAAAGACATTTTCCAGGAGGCTATTATAGTCTTATATGAAAAGGTACAGAAAGATGATTTTACTTTAAGCAGCCGGCTGAAAACTTTTCTTTATTCTGTTTGCCGCCATTTATGGCTGAAAAAAGTACAGCGTACCTACGGACTATATGCCTTAACACCTGAACTGGAAGAAGTTGTTCCTGCATCTGAGGAGTTAGCCGAGCATGAGGCGCGGGACCAGGAGTTCAGGGTGATGGAAGGAGCGATGAAGAACATTGGTCAACCCTGCCAGACAATACTGGAAGATTATTACCTGCATAAGAAATCCATGCAGGAAATAGCTGAAAAGTTTGGCTACACCAATGCAGAGAATGCCAAGAACCAGAAGTACAAGTGTCTGATGCGTTTGAAGAAGTTATTTTTTGATCAGTACAAATCACCACTTTAAGCAGAGAGCCAGCCATGAAAGAAGATATGATGTTAATACGTGATATTGAGCGTTACCTGGAAGGAGAAATGAACGAACAGGAGAAAACTGCTTTCGATGATTTACGCCGTAATAATCCATTGATAAACAAGCAAGTAGAAGAGCATCAGGCTTTTCTCCAACACCTGGATAACTTTGGAAACCGGAAGGCACTTCAGGCAAAGCTGGATCATATTCACCAGCAACTGGATATGCCGGTGCTGCGTAAACAGGCAGTGGAAGAAAATATGGCCGCGAAAAGGCTTACTATCCGTCGCCGTACCATCACCAACCTGGCAGCTGCGGCCTGCATCGCTTTAGTGACTTCCCTGTCAACTATTGCGATCATACAAAATGTAGCGAGGAATAAATCCACTGCACAGTATGAAGACGTAAGACGGGTGCTGAACAACATTCAGCGTTCCCAGAATGCGCTCATCAATGATATCAACAGCAAGAAGAAAGCTCCGACCAATCCGGGCACTTATGGAGGAACAGGCTTCGCAGTATCCGGCAACGGTTATATTGTGACCAACTATCATGTAGTAGCCGGTGCGGATTCTGTCTATGTACAAAATAATAAAGGAGAAGCCTTCAAAGCTGTCAGCATATTTGAAGATATTTCCAGCGACCTGGCGGTATTAAAGGTGGCTGATTCTACCTTTAAAGGCCAGCCGCTTCCCTACGCACTTAAACCACAGAGTGTGAAGCTGGGTGAAGAAGTTTTCACAATGGGATATCCCCGCGATGAAATCGTTTACGGCAAAGGATATATCAGTGCCAAAACCGGCTTCAATGGTGATACTACCGCCTACCAGGTATCTATACCTGTAAATCCGGGCAACAGCGGTGCCCCGCTGCTAGATAGTAAAGGGGATATTGTGGGTATAGTAACCGGCAAGCAGACTACTTCAGATGGTATTGCCTTTGCGGTGAAATCTGCCCACCTCAGACATCTGCTGGATGAAATGCCGAAAGATAAACAGATCAAAAAAGAACCAGCCCATAAAAGCCATCTCGATGGTCTGAATCGGGTTGACCAGATCAAGAAACTGGAAGAGTTTGTGTATATGGTGAAAGTGTATAACTGATGAGTGTTTGCAGATAGTTGATATAAGTAAAAAAGTTTGTAAAAAGAAAAGGATGGAACTAATGTTCCATCCTTTTCTTTTTAATATAATATGTGCTAGTGGCCGTTTTGCTTCCACGCCTTGTATTTGTCGGTGATCCAGTAGATCAGATCGTTGTTGGCGAGGGAACGCATGGTATTGTAATCCGGGTAATTATCGCGCATAAAGAGTTGGAGTGCATCGCCTTTGAGGCCGGTTACTCTGCTTACCAGCAGCGGCGTAAAACGGGAATCAATGAACTTCTCCTGCTCCATCTTTACATAATTTTCCTTGAACTGGCGTTTCTGACGCTCTTTTTTTGAAAAACGGGTGATGGGACTGAATACGATGCCAGCGCCCTGAGGAGTATTGCCTCCGGCGAGCGGCTTATTCGGCAAATCAAGCAGATAACCGTATTGATTGCGGCGTTCGATAGAATCGATCTGGTAGGGCGAATACTGAGAAGTGATCTCCACTCCTTTCAGGAACTTGCCGGCCGCTTCCAGTATTATGTTAGTAGTTTGGGTACCGGTAGTCTGGGTAACGGTGATAGTATCTGATCTATATCCTACGAAAGAAAATATGATATGATCTCCCCGGGAGGCGGATATCCTGTAGAAACCGCCCTGATCCGACAGCGATTTTTTCCCGTTAGTGGTATTATTGATGGTGGCATAGGGAAGCACCAGGTTGTTACTATCGGAGATCATACCGGTAACTATTACCTGTGCCTGTGCCAGGGAACCAAATGCCATACTGAAAATACAGCCCAGTGCTATAAAACGTATAAGAGCCTTCATATAATGAATGGTAGTTTAAACTGCTGATTCCTTTCCTTGTTTTTTCAAACAGATTAGTATAAACATTGTTTATACTGCAAGTAAGGTACAAATTAAAGGAAATGCTACCGTATTAACGCAAAAATCCTTCCGCATGGTGCGAAAGGATTGCTGTTTAATAACCCGATACGGCTACAAAGTAATTTTATAGCGGGTACTGAATGTTTTACTTTCTCCGGCAGCCAGTTTTACCAGTCCCAGGCCATTGTTGAAGGCATCGGGAGCCCCGCTGAGGTTTTCCACAGCGATGCTGGTGCGATGAGGCGGAATATAGATCTGAAGAATCGGATAGCTGTTTTCCGGGTAGAATGCAATCCGGATATTTTTCTTCGGATCAAAGATGGAAGCCTGCGGTTGTTGTTGTTGCTGATCCAATACAAAAGAGTTATCCAGCTCCACTCCCGCCAGGTTCTTACCAGTTACGAAGTTTGTATAAGGCAACACTTTACCGGTTGGCAGTAATTTTTCATCGAACTCAACTATTTCTTTGGAGGCAAATTTCAGCTCCAGCTCATCCACGGGTGTACCGGTGCTGAAGTAAGGGTGCCATCCGTCCATTACAGGAATGGTGCTGTTGCTCTGGTTTACCAATGTGGTGCTGATCTTCAGCTCATTGCCCGGCAACAGCGAGAAAGTGGCCACACACTCATAAGCGAATGGATACCCTGCATCATCTGTTTGTTTAAAAAGATGGGAAAGGGTAACAGATGCTTCCTGATCGTTGGCCTGTTGCGCAGTTACCGTAAATGGCACATCGTACAGGAGGCCGTGAATCGCATTTCCGGGCGCCAGTGTTTTCTGGATACTATAGGATTTTCCTTCCCAGGTGTATTTTCCATCTTTCATACGGCAGGCGTACGGGCTCAGCTTCACACTTTTGAAGCTGCTGCGCAGATTGGATTCCAGATCAGACAGATCTTTATAACTGTCGATCAGATTGAGGGTTTCCCCGTTTTGTTTCACCTTAAAAGCATGGAGTAACGCACCAAATGCAGGTATGATCTCCACCTGTGTACCGGTTTCCAGGTCCTGTAGTGCTACGATATCAAATCCTGCTTCTTTAAAAGAATGGATACCAAATTTCATTGTTCAATAATTTGGGAGAAAATATAAAACATTTTGGGATCTTGTTAACAGATAATTCTGCTAACAAGATCCCTGAAATATTAAATGTTGGCATTGATCAGATTCTCCAGCCACTCCTGTTTGCCGCTGATGAGGGCGGGTTCTCCGTTTGCGGCGGCGAAATTACGGAGGTCTTCCAACGTTAGTTTGCCGGCTTCGAATTCCTGTCCCTTGCCACTGTCGAAAGACACGTAGCGATCGTGGCGGAATTTTTTATAGGGAGAAGATGTCAGCACTTTTTCAGCCACGATAGCTGCTCTGGCGAAGGTGTCGATACCACCGATGTGAGCATGGAAGATATCTTCCAGATCAGTGGAGTTACGGCGTGTTTTGGCATCGAAGTTAACGCCACCTCCGGCGAAGCCGCCCACTTCGAGTATGATGAGCATACTTTCTATCAGATCGTTGAGATTGGTGGGGAACTGGTCGGTATCCCATCCGTTTTGGGCATCTCCGCGGTTAGCGTCGATGCTGCCCAGCATACCTGCGTCGGCAGCCACCTGCAGCTCATGCTGGAAGGTGTGCCCGGCGAGGGTAGCGTGGTTGACTTCCAGGTTCAGTTTAAAATCTTTGTCCAGTCCGTAGTGACGAAGGAAACCTATTACGGTAGCGGCATCGTAATCGTACTGGTGTTTGGTAGGTTCGCAGGGCTTGGGCTCGATAAAGAACGTGCCTTTAAAGCCTTTACCACGTGCATAATCGCGGGCCATAGTGAGGAAGCGGGCCAAGTGTTCCTGTTCGCGCTTCATATTGGTATTCAGCAATGTCATGTAGCCTTCGCGGCCGCCCCAGAATACATAGTTTTCGCCACCCAGCGCAATGGTGGCATCCAGTGAATTTTTCACCTGAGCGCCGGCATAAGCCAGTACCGCAAAGTCGGGGTTGGTAGCAGCTCCGTTCATATAACGCGGATTGCTGAACACATTTGCAGTGCCCCACAGCAGCTTTACTCCACTCGCCTGCTGCTTCTGTTTTGCATAGGCTACGATCTGCTGCATGCGGCTTTCGTATTCAGCTACGTTGGCGCCTTCATCTACCAGGTCCACATCATGGAAGCAGTAGTATGGAAGGCCCATTTTGGTAATGAACTCAAACGCAGCGTCCATCTTGTCTTTAGCACTCTGAACGGCATCGGGGGCTGTCAGCCAGGGGAACTTCCTGGTACCAGGACCGAAAGGATCTCCGCCGGTGCCACAGAAGGTATGCCAGTAGGATACGGCAAAACGGAAAAGGTCTTTCATCGGTTTACCTGCGATGATGCGGTTTTCATCGTACCATTTATACGCAAGCGGGTTATCCGATTGGGGGCCTTCAAACTGTATTTTGCCAATCCCTTTAAAATACTCCATGTTTCCTAATGTAATACTCATAACTGGTGTGGTTTTCTAAAATGCGAATGAAATATATTATTGCATCAATGTACGCAATTTGCTGAGCCAATGCTGATACGCTTCCCGGTATTGCGGTTGCAGCGCGGGATCCGGTTCTATTACCGACAGGCATTCCATACCGCGGAAAACATCGGCCCCGCTGAGGTAGCCGGCGCCGGCGGCAGCACCCCTGGCGGCGCCCTGGGCCCCATCGGTATTGTATAATTCTATCACTACATTGGCGGTGTTGGCAAAAGCTTCTCTGAAGAGCGGGCTGAGGAACATATTGGCATGTCCGGCTCTTACCCGGTGAATATTCAGATCCATTCCTGCCATGATATCGAGGCCGTAATTGAGCCCGAATACGATCCCTTCCTGCACTGCACGCATCACGTGAGTGCGGTTATGCCGGTTGAAATCGAGGCCGGAAAGCGTGGCGCCTGTTTGTTTATTGCCCAGTACACGCTCAGCGCCGTTCCCGAATGGAAACACCTGCAGGTTATCTGCACCGATAGCTGCCTGTTGCGCCAGGCTGTTCATTTCAGGGTAGCTGACGTCGCCAGCAAAGTTCTTCAGCCAGCTGTTGGCAATACCGGTGCCGTTCAGGCACATCAGCACGCCATTTCTCGTATGTGCCTGATCGTTATTCACGTGTACGAATGTATTGACGCGGCTTTGTTTGTCGAAGCTGTTTTTATCGTGCACGGCATACACCACGCCGGAGGTCCCCGCAGTAGTGGCTGCTTCTCCCGGCTGCAGTACATTCAGTGAAAAGGCGTTGTTGGGCTGATCGCCGGCACGGTAGGTAACCGGAATGCCCGGGCGCAGTTTCAACGCCGCTGCAGCGGCGGAAGTGAGCTGGCCCTGCTGGCCGAAAGTGGGCACCACTGCCGACAGCAGGTTTTCATCTATTTTATAGTAATTCAGTAGTTCCCGGGATATTGCCGCTGCCTGAAAATCCCAGAAGGTTCCTTCAGAAAGCCCGGAAATAGTGGTACATGCTTCGCCGGTCAGCTTCATGGCGATGAAATCGCCGGGGAGCATCACTTTGTGAATCTGTTCGTAGATATGCGGTTCATTCTCCTGCACCCAGCGCAGCTTTGAGGCGGTGAAGTTACCAGGCGAATTCAGAAGATGCGAGAGGCTGTATTCTTCGCCCAGGGATTTGAAAGCGGTGTTGCCGATGCCTACAGCGCGGCTGTCGCACCAGATAATAGCAGGGCGCAATACCTGTTGCTGTTTATCTACACAAACCAGTCCATGCATCTGGTAGGCAATGCCAATGCCATTCACCTGTTCCGGACTAACCGGAAATTTCTGCAGTAATATGCGGGTGGCGTTGATCACTTCCTGCCACCAGTTTTCCGGTTGCTGTTCGGCCCAATCAGGACGAGGTGTTTCAATAGCCATCTCTTTTTCGGGGGAGATCGCTGTAGCAGCGCAAACACCGGTGTCTGCGTTCAGCAGGGCTGCTTTGACGGATGAGGATCCAATATCGTAGCCAATAAAATACATAACGTGTGAATATTACTAATCTGATTAAACAAGACCGGATATTCGGTGGCATTGCTGCCCCAGAATATCCGGCGTGAAAATATAAAATGTTTTTTATTACCAGAATACGGTATAGAGGGCAATCAGGATACCCACGATCAGCAATGCGCCAACAGTAAAGCCCAGATTGGGTTTGAACATACTGGCATCGACGGCCAGGCCTTTCGGATTGTTGGCACTGCTTTTATCGGACAGGGTGATGATGATCATGCCGATTACGCAAACCAGGAATACGAAGCCCATACGGTCGATGAAGGCCATTTCCCACAGGCCGCTATCGGGGTTCAGCGCAGAGAGGCCCACCGCATGCAGGGGCTCCAGGTTTACCCAACCCGGCATGAACTTCAGCAGGAAGGAAAGCGCCAGACCGCCAATCATCGCAAACATGGCTGCTTTGGAAGTAGTTCTTTTCCAGAAGAAGCCCAGAGCAAACATGGCAAACACACCAGGCGATACGAAACCAGTATACTCCTGTATGAACTGGAAGCCGCCTTTTTTGTCGATGCCGAGGAAGTTGGAGATCACAATAGCGATCACCATGGTTACGATTACCACCATACGACCTACTCCAACGATCTTTTTCTCGTCGGCATCTTTGTTATATATCTTCTTATAAATATCCAGTGAAAAAATAGTGGAGATACTATTGGCTTTACCTGCCAGAGAAGCCACCACCGCAGCTGTAAGTGCTGCGAAAGCCAGGCCTTTCAGTCCTATCGGCAGAAGGTTGAGCAATACCGGATACGCGTTATCCGCATTCAGGGAACCACCTTTCGTCATCGACTGCACGAAATCGCCATGATTCTGGGAATACAGCACGTATGCAGCAATACCGGGCAACACCACAATTACCGGCATGAGCAGCTTCAGGAAACCGGCAAACAGCAGGCCGCTGCGCGCAGTTTTCAGATCAGCGCCCAGGGCGCGCTGTGTGATATACTGGTTACAGCCCCAGTAGTTCAGGTTAACGATCCACATACCGCCTATCAGTACACTAAGCCCTGGCAGGTCGAGATACTTGGGATTGTCTTTATGAAGAATCATATGGAAATGCTCACTGGCATGCTGCGTCATCAGCGAGAATCCTTTCAGAACGCCTGTTTCACCAAAATGAGCGGACACCAGCTGCAATGCGAGGTAAGTAGTAGCCAGACCGCCGAGGATGAGGAAAAATACCTGTATCACATCTGTATAACCAATTACCTTCATACCTCCCAATGTGATGAGGATGGCAAAGAATGCCAGGGCCACCATACAGGCGTAGAAGTTAATACCGGAGATGGTAGACACCGCGAGGGCGCCCAGGTAAAGGATGGAAGTCAGATTCACTACTACATACAGCAGCAGCCAGAACACGGCCATGATGGTACTTACCGTTTGGTTATACCTTCGCTCCAGGAACTGTGGCATCGTATAGATCTTGTTCTTCAGGTAGATGGGCAGGAAGAACACAGCCACCACTATGAGTGTGGCGGCGGCCATCCATTCGTAGGTGGAAATGGCCAGACCTATATTAAACCCGTTCCCCGACATCCCGATAAACTGTTCAGCGGAGATATTGGAAGCGATCAGCGAAGCGCCTATCGCCCACCAGGTAAGGGAGCCTTCTGCCAGGAAAAAGTCTTTCGAATCGGTAGTTGTTTTCTTCTTTTTCCGGTAGATATAGTAACCATACCCGGCCACTATTAAAAAATATACCAGGAACACCAGGTAGTCGAAGGTGTGTAAGGATTTTGTTTGCATAACGTTCAAACGTGGTTATAAAAAATTTGGCGGATCAATATACATAATAAATGTAAAAAATACGCTTACTAAAATTTATTTTATGTAAAAAGTCTTTCCGCGGGTCGCCGGACCTCTACAGTAAGCAGCCGGGAGATGTTGGCATTTTATGAAACCTGAACAGCTAACGGAGTGCATTACGTGGAAATAAAAATAAATATAAAAAAAAACGGAAAAGCGAGCGGTAAATTGTTTTTCACGTTAATGCCATGTCTGCAATCTGGTCGCCGATCATTGATCCGATGGCTACGCCCATGCCGCCCATACGCACGCCCAGTACGACGTTAGGCGAGTGCATTTTAACCAGGGGTTGTTTATCGGGGCCGAAGGCCATGATACCCGTCCACCGGTCAGCTATGGTTACCTCGCGGCCCGGGAGTATCACGGTATGCAGCAGGTGTTCCAGTTCCTGTTGTATATGGCTGCTAAAACCGAAGCTGGTAGTGGTTTCCCCTTCAAAGTCGAGCTGCCGGCCGCCGCCCAGCAATATCCTGCCCTCCAATTCGCGGAAATAATAATAGCCTTCATTCATATGGAAGATGCCCTTAAAGGGCAGATGGCTTATGGGTTCGGTAATCAGTACCTGTCCTCTGCCCGGATTGATTGTTTCCTCCGGGATCAGTGCACGGGTAAAGGCATTGGTGCAGACCAGGACTTTGCGGGCGCGGAATTCCATCTCTTCCTGCAGGGTGTGATTGGTCACAGTAACGCCAACGCCTGTGTGAAAATCGTGCAGATCCTTAACAGGGCAGCCGGTTTTGATTTCCACGCCTGCGGAGATAGCGGTGTCGATGAGGGCGCGCATCATTTTGCCGGTATGTAGTTCGCCTTCAAAATTGTTCCTGATGAGCGACTTTATTTGTTGCGTTGCGAAACCGAAACCGGGGAGCTTTCCATCGGCTCTGGAAAAGGCGGGCTGGCCGTTGAACAAAGGGCTGAGGAGGTGATTTACTTCCTCCAGCCGGGGCAATGCCCATTCTTCCGCGGCGCTGATCAATTCGAAGCTTCCATTTTCTTCGTAGCCCATGATGCGATCGCCCAGGCGGCGGCGCAGTAGCTGTAACCCGGCAAGGCGAAGGCTTACGAGGTGCAGAACGGTTTCGTGCGGCATGGTTTGCAGATCGGCCAGGATTTCGGTGAGGCTGCCGATGCAGGCAAAGCCGGCATTTTTAGTGCTGGCGCCAGTAGGTAGTATTTCACGTTCGAGCACGAGAACGCGGGCTGCCGGCACCTTGTCTTTCAGGCTGATGGCGGCGGAGAGGCCAACGATCCCACTTCCTATGATGATATAATCGTATTGTAAGAGGCTTTGTTTTTCCCAGTAGCTAAGCATGTTTGCCTGGTTTATATGTTTGTTAAACGGATCAGGAAGATAACAACCGGCCCAAAAGTTATCAAAAAAACCTAAAACAAGGAGTTAACCTGCTCATTACGCGATGAATACATCAAATTACGTAGATTCGGTGCCTAAAACTGTCAAACTATGATTGCTACCAAAGCTTATGCAGTTCAAGACGCCCAATCGCCGCTGGGTCCGTGGAATTTTGAGCGCCGGGAACCTGGTCCGCACGACGTACAAATTGAAATCCTCTATTGTGGAGTTTGCCACTCCGATATACACCAGGTTAGGAATGAGTGGGGAAATTCTATTTACCCGATGGTACCGGGCCACGAAATTGTTGGCCGCATTGTTAAAACCGGTGCGCATGTAACCCGGTTCAAGGTGGGAGACCTGGCTGGCATCGGCTGTTTCGTAGATTCGTGCCGGGAGTGCGATCCCTGCAAATCCGGAGAAGAGCAATATTGTGTAACCGGAGGAGCCAGCACCTACAACGGTTACGAAATGGATCGTAAAACGCTTACCTACGGAGGCTATTCTACTGCTATTGTAGTGGATGAAAAATATACGCTGAAAGTATCCGATAAATTGCCGCTGGAAGGTGTAGCACCATTATTATGTGCCGGTATTACCACCTATTCCCCGCTGCGTCACTGGAATGTGGGCAAAGACCACAAAGTGGGCGTAGTCGGACTTGGCGGGCTGGGTCATATGGCCGTAAAGCTGGCAGCCTCTATGGGCGCGGAAGTGACCATGCTGAGTACCTCTCCTTCCAAGGAAGCAGATGCGAAAAAGCTGGGTGCACATCATTTTGCGCTGACCAATGATAAAGCGCAGCTGAAGGGGTTGCAGAACAAATTCGACTTTATCCTGAATACAATTTCGGCTCCACATGATTACAATACCTACCTGAGCTTACTCACCCTGAATGGTGTGATGATTTGTCTTGGTGTGCCTCCGGAGCCCTCTGCTGTTCCAGCCTTCAACCTGATCATGGGGCGTAGAAGTATTGCCGGATCTCTGATAGGTGGCATCCGCGAAACGCAGGAAATGCTGGATTACTGTGCGGAGCATAACATCACCAGTGATGTAGAAGTGATTAATGTGAAGGATATTAATACCGCTTATGAGCGGATGATGAAGGGAAATGTGAAGTATAGGTTTGTGATAGATGTGAAGAAGAGTTTTTAGGAATTAAGAATGGAGAATATAGAATTAAGAATTAGGGCGAAGACCTTAGCAATTGATATTATTTGCTATGGTCTTCGCCCTAATTCTCTATTTTTAATTCCTATACCAGATACCCGAACAGGCTGTCGTCTTTATTCAGCTCCGTATATTGGAAGTTGGATTTCCTGAAATTAGCGATCAGTTTGTTGTAATCTTCTCTGTTCTTCAGTTCTACGCCAACGAGGGCGGGCCCAATTTCTTTGTTGTGTTTCTGAATATATTCGAAGCGGGTGATATCATCATCGGGGCCGAGGATGTGGTTTACAAATTCCTTCAGGGCGCCGGGGCGTTGGGCGAAACGCACGATGAAATAATGTTTCAGGCCTTCGTAAAGGAGGGAACGTTCCTTGATTTCCTGCATACGATCGATATCGTTGTTGCTGCCGCTGAGCACACACACTACTTTTTTCCCTTTGATTTCTTCTGCGAAACTATCGAGGGCTGCGATGGAGAGGGCGCCGGCAGGTTCTGCTACGATAGCGTCTTCGTTGTACAGGCGTAATATGGTGGAGCATACTTTGCCTTCCGGTACCAGCTGCATTTGGTGCAGTACTTCTTTGCAGATTTCATAATTGAGGGTGCCTACTCTTTTCACGGCTGCGCCGTCTACGAAACGTTCGATTTCGTTGAGCGTAACGGGGCCGCCGTTTTCGAGGGCCCGGAGCATGGAAGGAGCGCCTTCGGGCTCCACGCCGATGATGCGTGTACCCGGACTATATGTTTTAAAGTAAGTACCGAGGCCAGCTGCCAGGCCTCCACCTCCTACCGGTACAAAGAGATAATCGATGCCGGTCTGGTCTTCCAAAATTTCCACTGCTACGGTACCTTGTCCTTCTATGATCTTGGGATTATCGAAAGGCGGGATAAAGGTCATGCCATTGGCTTTGGTGAAGCGCTGTGCCTCAGCGGAGCAATCATCGAAGGTATCGCCGATGAGGCGGATCTCGATATTATCACCACCGAACATATTCACCTGGTTAACTTTTTGTTTAGGTGTGATCACGGGCATGAACACCACACCTTTTATATTCATGGCCTTGCAGGCGTAGGCAAAGCCCTGTGCGTGGTTACCGGCGCTGGCGCAGGTAACACCCTTCGACAATAACTCCGCCGGCAGGCTGCTGATCAGGTTGTAAGCGCCACGCAACTTGTAGGAGCGCACGATCTGCATATCCTCTCTTTTCAGATATACATCACAGTTATAACGCCGGGAAAGGTTGGCATTATACATCAGGGGCGTGCGGGTGATCACTGGCTTCAGTTTCACGGCCGCATCGAGGATATTAAGAGAATTGACGCTACTCTTCACTTCAGACATAAAACGTATTTAAAAGACGAATGGCAAATCATTTCCGGATTCCCGAAATTACTGACCCTGGTATTTAGCAGAGAAAAGGAAATACTTCCTGGTACTACTAAATACCGGCGCCAATAATTTGAGGAATTCGAAAATGATTTGCCATCCGTCACTATTATTTTAATGATTAAGCGTTGGGACGCAGCTTACGTACAGCTGCACCTGCCTGCCACATTTCGCTTTCGCGCAGTTCTTTCAGTTCTTCGTTCAGTTTCTCACGATAGTCGGCTGTACTGTTAGATGCGATAGAACGAGCAGCTTCTTTACCAGCAGCAACGCTGGCGTACAGTTCGTCGAATACCGGCTGGGTAGCGTCTTTGAATTTCTTCCACCAGTCGAGCGCACCGCGCTGAGCAGTAGTAGAGCAGTTAGCATACATCCAGTCCATACCGTTTTCAGCTACGAGTGGCATGAGTGACTGGGTCAGTTCTTCTACTGTTTCGTTGAACGCTTCAGAAGGAGAGTGACCATTTCTGCGCAGTGTTTCGTATTGAGCAGCGAAGATACCCTGGATACAACCCATCAGAGAACCGCGTTCGCCGGTGAGGTCAGAGAATACTTCTTTTCTGAAATCTGTTTCGAACAGGTAACCGGAGCCTACGCCGATACCCAGTGCTACAACGCGTTCTTTAGCGCGGCCGGTAGCATCCTGGAAGATAGCGTAGCTGGAGTTCAGGCCCTGACCAGCCAGGAACAGGCGGCGCAGAGAAGTACCGGAACCTTTTGGAGCCACGAGGATCACGTCAACATCGGCCGGAGGAATGATACCTGTTTGCTCTTTGTAAGTAATACCAAATCCATGGGAGAAGTACAGTGCTTTACCAGGAGTCAGGAATTGCTTTAAAGTAGGCCACAGGGTGATCTGGCCAGCATCAGACAGCAGGAACTGGATAATAGTACCTTTCTGTGCTGCTTCTTCGATTTCGAACAACGTTTCACCAGGAACCCAGCCATCAGCTACTGCTTTATCCCAGGTTTTGGAATTTTTACGTTGACCAACAATAACATTAAAGCCATTGTCTTTCAGGTTCAGTGCCTGGCCGGGGCCTTGTACCCCATAACCGATCACTGCAATCACTTCGTTCTTCAGCACTTCCCTTGCTTTTTCCATAGGGAATTCTTCTCTGGTTACTACTTCTTCGAGTACCCCTCCAAAATTGATGGTTGCCATGTATTGATTTTTTTTAGCTGTTAGCTAATCGCTTTGGAGCTTTTAGCTGAGGTGTGATTTGAATGAATAATGATTAAATCTTTATGTTACTGCTTTTCAGGGCAGCGTTTCATTTATGCGCTTGCTTTTTGTTTCAGGATCTCTGCTTCCTGCTGGTCCAGTTCTTTCAGATGATCATGGAAACGACGGCTCCATTTCACGATGGCTACTCTTCCACTCTTCGAATATTCGATCAGTCCGTATGGTTCCAGTTTCTTGATAAAATCTGTCAGCTCCTGCTGGTGGCCTGTTTTCTCTATCACAAAATAATCGGCGGTGATGGTGAGGATACGCGCGTTGTTTTCGCGGATCAGTCGCTCTATATCGCCGGTATGTAAAGACCTGGTAGAGATTTTATATAAAGCCAGTTCCTGGTATACAACATCTTCCTCATCATGTACAAAAGCACGGTGGATTTCGATCAGCCGTTCGATCTGTCCGACTATCTTTTCCAGTTTTTCACGTGTAGACATCACCGTTATGATGAATTTATACACGCCGGGGATCTCCGTCTCCGCCGTTGTCAGACTGGTGATGTTGATGCCCCTCCGGGTAAATATAATGGTGATACGGTTGGTGATCCCTATACGGTCTTCCGTATATACCGTTACTGTATATTCTTTTTGCATATACCTGTTGTGAATTACAAAATGATCAATGTGGTTCCTTCTTCTGCTACTCCAGTCTGCAATTGGAAACCGGAGTACCTGTAGGCACCATTGGGAATACGTTATCTTCCTTCTCCACTACAACTTCCAGCAGATAAGCTCCCTTGTGCGCCAGCATTTCGTCGATTGCTGCGGAGATATCTTCCCTGGCGGTTACTTTTTTGCCGGGGATGAAAAATCCTTTAGCGATCTGTACAAAGTCGGGGTTGACCATTTCGGTAGAAGAATAGCGTTTATCGAAAAACAGCTGTTGCCATTGACGTACCATTCCCAGGAAATTATTGTTGAGGATCACTATTTTCACGCCGATCTGCGACTGATAGATAGTGCCCAGTTCCTGTAAAGTCATCTGGAAGCAACCATCACCGATGATGGCTACCACTTCTTTTTCCGGAGTGCCTGTTTTAGCGCCCATAGCGGCTGGCAGTGAGAAACCCATTGTACCCATACCACCGGAAGTGATATTGGTATTCGGATTTTTGAAGCGATAATAGCGGGAAGCTACCATCTGGTGCTGGCCAACATCGGTTACGAGTACCGCTTCTCCTTTTGTTTTTTCGGAGATGCGACGTATCACTTCGGCCATCTTCAGTTCTCCGCTCTCCGGATACAGTTCTTTATGTTGTACTTTATCGTATTCTTTTTTGTCAGCGGCGTGGAATTCTTCTCTCCATGTGCTGTGATCCGCCGCATTTACCTGCGGGATCAATGCTTCCAGTGCAGCTTTTGCGTCGGCATGGATGGCAACATCAGCTTTGATGATTTTATTGATTTCCGCTGCATCAATTTCGATGTGAATAACTTTTGCATTGGAAATAAAAGATCCTACGTCGCCGGTTACACGGTCATCGAAGCGCATACCTACGGCTATTACCACATCGGCGTCACTGGAGAGCACATTGGGTGCATAGTTACCATGCATTCCCAGGAGACCTATGTACATTGGGTGATCCACGGGAACAGCAGAAAGGCCGAGGAGTGTAGAGCCGATAGGAATCTGTGCTTTTTCGGCCAGTGCAATCAGTTCTTTTTCAGCGCCGGCCAACAATACGCCGTGCCCACAGAAGATGAATGGTTTTTTGGCGTTGTTGATCAGTGCAGCCGCTGCGGCTACTGCGTCGTTATTCAATTCCGGTACAGGGCGATAGCTGCGTATGAATTCACATTTCTTGTATTCATATTCAAATGTACCTGCCTGGGCATTCTTGGTAATATCTACCAATACTGGTCCGGGGCGGCCGCTGCGTGCGATATAAAAAGCTTTGGCGATAGCGCCGGGGATATCTTCCTGGCGGGTTACCTGTATATTCCATTTGGTGATGGGCATGGTGATACCGATCACGTCTGTTTCCTGGAAGGCGTCGGTACCGAGGAGGCCTGCAGCCACCTGACCGGTGATGCAAACCATGGGCGTGCTGTCCATGTAAGCATCTGCCAGACCTGTTACGAGGTTGGTAGCTCCGGGTCCGGAAGTAGCAAAAGCTACGCCTACCCTGCCGGAGCTGCGTGCATATCCCTGGGCAGCGTGAGTAGCGCCTTGTTCATGCCGGACGAGAATATGATGTACCTGATCCTGAAAATCATAGAGGGCATCGTAAATAGGCATGATGGCCCCACCCGGATAACCGAAGATGGTGTCTACTCCTTCTTCAATGAGGGAGCGGATCACGGCTTCAGAGCCTGTAATAACCGGTTTAACATTTAATTGCTTGTCTGCGATCTCAGGCTTCATCAGTAACACATCCTTCTGCTGCATTTTTAACAAGTTTTGCGTACTTAAATAAGATTCCATTGGTAACGTTCAATGCGGGCTGTTTCCACTGTGCTCTGCGTGCTGCCAGTTCTTCTTCACTCAGTTCCACATTGATGAAATTTTTTGTTGCGTCTATTTCTATGATATCGTCGTCTTTTACGAGGGCAATATTTCCGCCTTCAAAGGCTTCGGGCGTGATATGTCCGACCACAAAGCCGTGGGTACCACCGGAGAAGCGGCCGTCAGTGATCAGTGCCACGCTTTTACCAAGACCCACACCCATGATAGCGCTGGTTGGTTTCAGCATTTCCGGCATACCGGGTGCACCTTTCGGGCCTACGTGACGGATCACCACCACGTCGCCCTGTTTCACTTTACCGGAAGTGATACCGGCGATCAGTTCTGTTTCGCCATCGAATACACGTGCAGGGCCTTTGAATCGTTCGCCTTCCTTACCAGTGATCTTGGCAACGGAGCCTTCTGTAGCGAGGTTACCGTAGAGGATCTGTATATGCGCGGTAGATTTCAGCGGTTTTTCCAGCGGCACGATGATATCCTGTGTGGAGAAATCGAGTTCCGGTACATTCTCCAGGTTTTCGGCCAGTGTTTTACCGGTAACGGTTAAGCAATGACCGTGGAGGAATCCTTTTTTCAGGAGATATTTCATCACCAGCGGAACGCCACCGATGTTGTGCAGATCTTCCATGAGATATTTGCCGCTCGGCTTCAGATCGGCTATCAGCGGTACTTTGTCGCTGACACGCTGGAAATCATCCTGTTTCAGGTCGATGCCCACTGATTTAGCGATGGCTATGAAATGCAGTACAGCATTGGTACTGCCACCCAGCGCCATGATGATGGTCAATGCGTTTTCGAACGCATCTTTCGTCATGATATCGCGGGGTTTAATATCTTTTTCGAGCAGGAGGCGGATATACTGACCAGCGGTAATACATTCCTCTTTTTTCTCCTTACTCAGTGCGGGGTTGGATGAGCTGTAGGGCAGGCTCATACCGAGTGCTTCGATGGCAGACGACATGGTATTGGCCGTATACATACCGCCGCAGGCGCCAGCGCCGGGGCAGGAGTTTTGCACGATGCCTTTGAAGTCGCCTTCATCCAGCTTACCGGCCATTTTCTGACCCAAAGCTTCGAAAGCAGAGATGATATTGAGATCCTGGCCTTTGTATTTGCCCGGAGCGATAGTACCACCATACACCATGATGGAGGGGCGGTTGAGGCGGCCCATTGCCATCAGGGAGCCGGGCATGTTCTTATCGCAGCCAGGAACGGTAATCAGCGCATCATAGTATTGCGCGCCGGCCACAGTTTCAATGGAATCAGCAATCAGATCACGGCTAACGAGAGAGTAGCGCATGCCGGGCGTACCATTGCTCATACCATCGCTGACGCCGATAGTGTGA
The DNA here is from genome assembly GCF_037893185.1 of Chitinophaga sp. 180180018-3. Lineage (NCBI taxonomy): Bacteria > Pseudomonadati > Bacteroidota > Chitinophagia > Chitinophagales > Chitinophagaceae > Chitinophaga > Chitinophaga sp. 180180018-3. The sequence goes on from NZ_CP140772.1 coordinate 6,154,528, forward strand.
AAAATGAGTCCGACGAGATCATTAGCCCAGACGCCTTTTTTGACTTCCTGTGCCAGATCATTCAGATGCATGTTGCAGGTATTACCATCGTAACCCATGCTGACGATGCCGACCTGTGCTTTTTTCAGATCTTCCTCTGTTAAACCAATGCCGTACAACTGGGCCTGAGCGGCCGGTTGAGTAGGGTCTTGTGTGATCGTCTTGCTATATTTATTTAATTCCATCGCTATAAGTTATTACCTGGATAATTGGTGATTATAGTAACCCCATTTTAAAATTCATGCACAAATTACCCGGCGGTGCCATCATATTCAAACCAACAATTTCTGATTTACCGGTATTCAAAATCGCCTATTGAGCTTTAAAACCCTTTACAGGCGAGGACTTTCACTTTTTCGATTTACGACCTTCAAGGGCCGGAAACGGTGATAAAAAGCAAAAGCAAAAAGCGATTGAATGGTAGGTGCACCTTTTACAGGGGATATGATTCCCTGGTAGCTGCAAAAGGCGTTTCTCCGATGGCTTTTTGCTTTATGCCTTAGTTACAGTTCATTATGCCAGCTGCGCTTCGCGCTGGAAAGTTTTTTCGAGCACCCTGGCTTTGTAGGCCTGTTGCAGTACTTTACCGAGTGACTGTGCCCATGGTTTGCTGAAAGACTGACCATCGAGGGATTCCATGCCGATTACTTCAGCAGCGGTACCGCAGAAGAAGGCTGATTCAGCTTCTTTCAGTTCAGCGATGGTGAATAATTTTTCTTCCAGTGGGATGTTGAGTTCCTGGCAGAGTTCAATAACAGTGGCTCGGGTGATGCCTGGGAGGATGTTTCCGGGAGGGGGAGTGAAGATTTTGCCGTCTTTTTCAAAGAAGATATTAGCACCTGGGCCTTCCGCAACATAACCATTTATATCCAGGAGAAGTGCTTCATCGTAGCCTTTTTCTTTTGCTTCCTGTGAGGCCAGTATTGAGTTTACATAAAGACCGGCCGATTTGGATTCTATCTTAAAGGCTTTGGGATTTGGTCGCTCGTAGGAGGAAGTCATTACCCGCAGCAGCTTTTCGCCTAAGTACGCTCCCCATTCCCATGCGCATATCAGGATGTGAGCTTCCTGAGCGGCTTTCAGCGTCATGTTAGGCGGACAGAAAACCAGCGGTCTGATATACGCCTCTTCCATATTGTTCATTTCGAGTACTTTGTAACAGGCGGCGATCAGTTCGTCGTTGTTGAATTTGTACGGGATGTGAATCAATTCGCAGGAGCGCTTCAGACGGTCGAAGTGTTCTTTTGCTTTAAAGATTTTTACTTCTCCATTGGCTGTTTTGTATGCACGGATGCCTTCAAATACTGCATAACCGTAGTGGAGAGATTGGCCATACAGGTCGGTAGTCGCTGTATTTGCTTTGGTGTACTCACCGTTTACGTAGATAATGGTGTTGTCGTTGTAATAGCTATACATAAAATTAGAAATTATACCAGGAATATACAGTCCAAAAAAAAGCCTTCCTCTTTGCGGAGGAAGGCGTTATATCTTTGTGATTATATGCACGTTCACCTATCCTCCATACTGGTGGCTAATAATGACAACGACGATAATCACGACCTTCGTGATAGCCCAGTTGAGCTGAGGTACGATGTGATTAAGTTTTATATTGTCTTTATTTACCCACATGGAGGTGCGTTGTTTTTTCTTGTGTTTCTACAAAAGTATTTGTCAAAAAAATAAAAAACAATATCCTTTCAAATTTTTCGTAAAAAATCAATCACATTACTACTTTTTGAAAATATTCAAAAAAAGAAGTCAATAGATGCTGAATATCTAAACAAACCTGTAATTGACTGGTAATTCATATGGCCATTGTGTGGTCATCTCTCTATAGTTATTAAAAATAATTATAATAAAAAACATAAAAAAACCCGGTGCAGAGAGCACCGGGTTTAAATGATTTCATTTCATTTGTTGTTCACGTTCTAAAAAAATGATTTCATTTTACTGTTCACTTGTTACGCTAACGTGGAGGCATTTGTCGATAATTCCCTGCAGAATGGTTTCTTTTTCCATCAATCGTTGCAACAGGATCAACTGATTCTTTGCACGTTCGTAATTGTGTGTCGGATACTTGATTGGGTAATACACATCCCCGTTCAGATAATCGGTCAGGAATCGTATTCCCTGCATGTAGATCATGAACTTTCCGGCGAAGAACAGCTGTTCCTTTTCCACTGTTGTCAGCATACTTCCTACCTCTGTGAGATAGCCCTGCATAAGGGCTTCGAAGTATTCATCGCGGATAACGATCAGGCTGAAATCTCTTTCTTCTTCAGATACGGGGCAAACATAAGTGCGCACCATATCGCCGAGGTCTGAGATAATTTTTCCGGGCATCAGGGTATCGAGGTCGCACACACAAATACCTTCATAAGTATCCTTGTTCAGCAATACGTTATTGATTTTGGTATCGTGGTGCATGAGATGGTCCCTGAATGCAGGATTTGTTTTCAGTTGCTCATACGTCACTGCGATGTCTGAATAGCGGAGGAACTCACTGATCAACTCTTCTGCTTCGGCTTTCCTTTCTTCTCTTGCGGTACGGATGGCCTCCTGGAAGGCGCTGTAGCGCAGGGTAAGGTTGTGAAAGTTGGGAATGGAAGCTTTAAACGGCTTCAGGTCAATACCCGAAAGGTAACTGGCGAGGCGGCCAAATTGCCTGGCTGCTTCATACGCCTGCTTTGGGTTGTCGGCCTGATCTACCGTTACGGAGTCCGCAATAAAAGGGATCATTCTCCAGTATTCATTGTCAATTACAAAGAGCTCTTCCCCGTTAACCGTGGGGATCGGCGTAATAAACAGATAGCCGGGATGATGAACTGCCAGGTAATCGGCTGCCATTCTTTGATTGGCGGCAATTATTCCTGGTTCCTTAAATACGTTTACATTGATTTTCTGTAAAACGTACCTGCTGCCGTCCTGCTTTTTCTCCAACAGAAAAGTGTTGTTGATGTGTCCTGATCCAAATCTTCGGACATTTAATCCTTCAGGCTCAAGTCCGAAAGCCTGAAGGATCTTTGTGTTGGGCTTTATTTCCATAAATTGTCTGGATATTCTCCATTCTTAACCAGCGCCGACAGACTGGCCTGCACTCCGGGTGCATCTTCTTTGTAAGTAACGCCGAACCATTGAGCGCTGGTAGGCAGTACTTTCACCTGACCTTTATCCCGGCGGATGAATTCGTCCGCAACGATAGGAATAAAGAATTCAGATTTAGGATTGCTGATGTTTTTATCCAGGAACTCATTGAACAGGCCCTGGCTCAGTTCAAACACGCTGGGATGGAAACCCCAGAAGTTCATAGACACTGGTGTATCTGCGGCCAGCGGGTGTTTGCTGCCATCAGCATCTTCATAAACGATCTGACCATCTTCTTTATAGATCTTGGTTCTTTCGTTAATAGCAGTCAGATTACCTGCATCTACAGCGCAAACGCCGCGGGAAACAGAACCATGTTCGCTGATGGTTTTGCCCAACTCGTAGCCTACAACGCTGTATACATCGGATTTACAGTCATTTTTGAGGAAGCCGGCCATTTTAACGAATGAATCGGTGCCATAGAAATCGTCTGCATTAATCACTGCAAATGGTTCATTAATGGCATTCTTAGCGCAAAGGATCGCATGCGCTGTTCCCCAGGGTTTGGTTCTGTCGGCCGGAATTGCATGTCCGCCTACAAACGCATCCATCTCCTGATATACATAATCCACCTCTACACGTCCTTTCAGCTTGGCATCAAAGATTTCTCTGAATTCTGCTGAAAAGCTCTCGCGAATGATGAACACAATTTTTCCAAAACCGGCGCTGATAGCGTCATAAATAGAGTAATCGATGATAGTTTCACCGCTGGGGCCAAATTGCTGGATTTGCTTCAAACTGCCGTAACGACTGGCCATACCGGCCGCCAAGATCAATAAAGTCGGTTGCATTGTCTTATACTGGTTTTATATTTTTCAAGTGTTTATCCGAAAATATCGGCGCTAAATTTAACCTAATAAAACTATTTTCACACTTTCTTTTTGTGAATAACACATATTTTAAAGATTAATTAAACGGAACAATGAAGAGATTATTAGTGCTGGGAGCTTTTGTCGCACAGGTTTTTACATCAGTGGCACAGCAGAAAACGAATCCTGCAGACATTAAAGAAAAAATGCAATGGTTTGCCGATGCTAAGCTGGGCATCTTCATCCATTGGGGCATTTATTCAGTAAAGGGAGTTGATGAGTCCTGGTCTTTCCACAACAAAAAAATCTCTTACCCCGATTACATGCAGCAGCTGAAAGGCTTTACTGCAAGCAATTACGACCCGCAGGCATGGGCCGATCTGATCAAAGCATCCGGCGCCCGCTATGCGGTGATGACTACCAAACACCACGATGGTGTGGCTTTGTGGGACAGCAAATACAGTAAGCTGGATGTTGCTAACAGTACTCCGGCTAAAAGGGATGTACTCACCCCACTGTATGCTGCACTGCGGCGCGATAGTATCAAATGTGGTGCCTATTTTTCGCTGATCGACTGGAGCTATCCTGATTATCCGCAGTTTCTGAAAGATAGTAACCGCTACGAGATCAAGGCCCAGCCTGAGAGATGGAAGAAGTTCCTAAAATTTTATGAAGGGCAGATGGAAGAGGTGATGACCAAATTCAACCCTGACCTCTGGTGGTTTGACGGCGACTGGGAACACTCCGCCGAGGAATGGGAAGCTCTTAAAATGCGGAATATGCTCACCACCCATAACCCCAACACCATTATCAACGGGCGTTTGCAGGGATATGGCGACTATGACACCCCGGAACAGAATTTCCCGGTTACCCGTCCTCATTACCACTGGTGGGAACTTTGCATGACCATCAACAACAACTGGGGCTGGCAGCCACAGGATACCAACTGGAAAACACCCTTCGAAATCATCAGCATCTTTGCCGATGCCGTTAGCAACGGCGGCAATCTGCTGCTCGACATAGGTCCCAGGGCAGATGGTACCATCCCTGAGGAAGAAGTACATGTATTGAAAGAACTGGGCGGCTGGAACCAACGTAACGGCGAAGCCATCTTCAATACCATCGGTGGTATACCGCAAGGGCATTTCTATGGTCCTACCACGCTTTCCAAAGACTCCGGCACGCTCTTCCTGTTCCTGCCGGCCAAAACCAGCGGCCAGGTAATGATCAAGGGCCTGTCGAACAGGATCCTGAGCATCACTGCACTTGGCAGCAACAGCCCGCTTAATCATAAAATCGTGGGTAAGATTTCCTGGAGCCCGGTGCCAGGACTGGTATTCATAGACGTACCGGAAAATGTGCTGGACAAATACATCACCGTTCTGAAACTGAAGCTCGACGGCCCTGTTAAGCTCTACAGAGGGAAAGGCGGGTTCCTGACAAATGAATAGGTAACTTTGCCGGATGTTCAGTTACGATCATATCACATTGGAATCAATACATACAACATGGCTGCCGGAAGATATCCAGGCAGCCATGTTGCGTTTAGACAAGCTTCACACCGTGGTATCGGGCAATAAATGGTTCAAACTGCAATATAACCTATTGGCCGCCGGGAGCGCCGGCAGGCAGGGCATACTTACCTTCGGAGGCGCTTACTCCAACCACATCGCGGCCACCGCAGCCGCCTGTGCCTCCCAGGGGCTCCGTTCCATTGGCATGATCCGTGGCGAAGCACCGGTCAGTGCCAATCATACACTGGCAGCAGCTGCCGGCTGCGGCATGGAACTTATCCACATTTCCCGCGAGGCCTACCGGCAGCCCGACCGGGAAATATACTGGCAGCAACAGTATCCCGATTTTTTAGTTGTACCGGAGGGAGGCCATAACAGCGCCGGCGCCAGGGGTTGCGAAGATATACTGTCTGTTCACCCTACCCATTATTTTACCCATATCCTTTGCGCAGTGGGCACCGGCACCACGCTGGCCGGACTTATCAACAGCGCGGGGGTACAGCAGCATATCATGGGCATACCGGTACTCAAGGGCGCCCAATACCTGGAACCGGCCGTGAAAGCCCTGCTGCACGACAAGCCGTTGCCATCGTGGGAACTTTTATATGATCACCACCTGGGAGGGTACGCTAAAATCCCCCCCATACTTATAGATTTTATCAATAATTTTTATGAAGAAACCGGGATACCTACCGACGTCGTCTATACGGGCAAACTCATGATGGCATTCCGGGAATTGAGCCGACAAGGGCGTTTCCCGGCAGGCAGCCGGGTGCTGCTGATACATACCGGCGGACTTCAGGGCAATCTTTCCCTGCCCCCCGGCGTTTTAAGCTTTTAAAAACTGTTCTTTATATTTGAACGGTAGTGTATTTTTGCCAACTTTAAGCGTTCACGGAATAATCAGTATGAAGCAAGCACTTCGAATAACCTTTGTTATCGGAATAATTATATTAAGCACTGTTGCGGGAAAAGCACAAGAACAGGAATATACGCCTCCGGTATTACCGGACTTTTCAGCCGTTATCAAAACCGGTAAAATAGAACTGAACTGGATATCCGGGTTTACCCAGGTAAAGGAGATCGGTGTTCAGCGCTCACTCGACAGCGTGCTGAACTTCAATACCATTGGCTATGCCAGTACGGCGTCACAAACGAGAAATGGCTATCTTGATAACAAGCCGTTGCCCGGTTCCAACTATTACCGTCTTTTTATTCTGTTGAATAACGGCAGGTTCTTTTACAGTAAAACAGTGCTGGCTGTTACCGACAGCACCTTCCGCGCCGATCATAAACTGGAGTTTGCCGACATTCGCGACGCAGCCAAAGGCCTGAGAGGAAAAGAGCAGGAAAACAAGGAGCCGGAAAGAGTTTCCTGGCATCCGTCTAATTACATCTATACTACTGCAGATGGTAACATCAATATCAAACTACCGGATGCAGTACAGAAGCATTATTCCGTCAAGTTCTATGAGCCCAACGGCACTTTCCTTTTCGATATAGAAAAAATAGGCCAGCCTTCGCTGATCCTTGAAAAAGCGATCTTCCTGCATGCAGGCTGGTTCAATTTTGAGCTCTTCGAAGACGGGAAACTGAAAGAGAAATGGAGCCTGTTCATTCCGCTGAACTACCGGATGTAACCTGTTGTAAGGTTATTGTTCACTGGTGTTGAAAAGGTCGTTGAAGTGTTTCAGCAGCTTTGCTTTCACTTCTTCCGTATCTACCCGACGGCCCAATTCACTCTCCAGAGAGGTTACTTTTTTATTGATAATTCCACAGGGAACGATGCCATCAAAATAATTCATCGGAGTATTTACATTCACCGCAAAGCCGTGCATAGTCACCCAGCGGCTGCAGCGTATACCCATTGCACATATTTTACGGGCCTTTTGCTTATCATGCGGATCCAGCCATACACCGGTTTCGCCTTTGGACCTGTCGCCCGTTATACCATATTCTGCCAGTGTGCGGATCACCATTTCTTCCAGAAACCGGAGATATTTACCCAGATCAGTAAAAAAATTCTCCAGATCCAGAATAGGATAACCTACCACCTGTCCGGGGCCATGAAAAGTGATATCCCCTCCGCGGTTGGTTGGTACAAATCCGATTCCCTGTTCCTGTAGCTCTTCCTGCGATATCAGCAGGTTTTCTATATGCCCGCTTTTGCCTAATGTATATACCGGCGGGTGTTCACAAAAAAGCAGGTAGTTGGTAGTAGGGGGACTGGATGGATCTGCAGCAGCACGCCGCTGCTTCAGTTGTACATTATCCCTTAACAACTGCTCCTGGTAATCCCAGGCAGCCTGGAAATCTATTAATCCGAGGTCTTTTACTACGATCTGTTGTTTCACATTTTCCATATTAGCCAGCAAAGTTAGGGTTTTTCACAGTATCCGTTTGCCGGAGGAAGTAATGGGCCGACTGTGTCTTTGCCTAAATCTTCGCTACCTTTGCAAAAAAATAAACTGAATGTCTGAAGAATTGCTGGAACTGGAAGATGAGCTGGAAAATGGCGATGCCAGTGAGGAGCTTTATGAAAAGATCAATATGGTGGTAGATAAGGGCCAGGAGCCGTTGCGTATTGATAAATTTCTCACTAATCGTATAGAAGGCGCCACCCGCAATAAAATACAGCAGGCCCTTGATGGCGAGCTGGTATTGGTAAACGACAAGCCCGTTAAATCCAACTACAAAATCCGGCCGTTGGACCGGATTGTTGTGTTCTCCAATAAAAGCCCGGAAAGTACGGAGATTATACCGCAGGAACTGCCGCTCAATATTGTGTATGAAGACGATGACGTGATGGTGATAGACAAACCCGCCGGGCTGGTAGTACACCCTGGCTGCGGTAATCGCGATGGTACCCTCGTAAACGGATTATCGTGGTACCTGGGCGATAAGACCCAGGCAACCGAGCCGGAGCTGCCGCGTTTTGGTCTGGCACACCGTATCGACAAGAACACCAGTGGTTTGCTGGTGATCGCCAAGTCCGATAAGGCCATGAACGACCTGGCCAAACAATTCTCCAACCACACGGTGCATCGCCGGTATATAGCGCTGGTATGGGGTGATTTTGAAGAAGATGAAGGCACAGTGGTGGCTCACGTAGGCCGTCATCAGCGCCTGCGTAAGATCATGGATGCTTACCCCGACGGCGAATATGGCAAGGAAGCAATTACGCATTACCGGGTGCTGGAGAAGTTTAACTATGTATCCCTGATAGAATGCAGGCTGGAAACCGGCCGTACGCACCAGATACGTGTGCACATGCAGCATATCGGACATTCCCTCTTCAACGATGAAACCTACGGTGGCAGCCGGATTGTAAAAGGCACCATTTATACCAAATACAAACAATTCATCGATAACTGCTTCGAGATCATGCCCCGTCATGCGCTCCACGCGCAGCAGCTGGGTTTCGTACACCCGCGTACCCGGGAACAACTCTACTTTGAAAGCGCCCTGCCGAATGACTTTGTGACCGTACTGGAAAAGTGGCGGAGATATGTGGCAGCGAGACCGAATGTAGAATAATTCACAATTTTATTACAAATATTTTATATGTTTTGATTTATCTTAGCAGGAACTACCCTTGTCAATTGAATGAGATACCAGCACTCTGGCTATTTTCGCATCTTATATCTATTACCGGTTCTGCTGGTAGGCTGTCTTATTTCCCTACAGGCGCAGGCGCAGCAAACTCCCTTCTCTGTATCTTCCACCTGTGCAAATGACACATCGTGGTTCCGGATCAATAATGCAGCCGGCATTGATTCGGTGAAATGGTATTTTGGAGATCCGCCATCGGGGAATAAAGATTCCTCGCAGAGCCTTCCTGCATTTCACATTTATAATGCTACCGGTACTTACCAGGATACGCTGATAGCATGGCGGGGAGGTAAGCCGGATACAACGGTGCAGTCGCTCACCATTGTATCCCCGGTGACATTCCGCCTGGGGCCACAGGATACTACGCTGTGCCAGGGCGCCACTATGATATTGACTGCACCTGCTATTCCCGGCGCCACTTATCTGTGGCAGAATGGCAAAGGCGCAACGGGCAACAGCATCACCGTAGATACCTCCGGAACCTATAAAGTGACGATCAACGGATGTCCGCATCCGGATTCAGTGAATGTGTTTTACACTCCTATCCCGAAGATCAACCTGGGTAAGGATCTGGTGTTGTGTACCGGGGAAAGTATTATGCTGGACGCTACCGCACAAAACTGCACCTACCGCTGGAATACCGGAAATACGGCCCCCACACAGGAAGTGACTACTTCCGGTACTTACCGGGTAGATGTGTATCCTAAGGGATGCCCCACTATGTCGGCCCAGGTAACCATTACTTTTACCGGGCCTCCCTACCCCTTTTCGTTAGGACCGGATACCCTGCTTTGCCCCGGAGAATCCATTCGTATAGCGCCTGATGTTCCGCAAGCCACCAAATGGGAATGGAGCACAGGCGCCACAACCCCTGCCGTTACTATTAACTACACCACCCATCTGTGGGCGCTGGTAGAGATCAATCATATCTGCAGTGTGCTGGATACTATTTTTATCAACTACAACCATCTGAAAAAGCTGCACCTGGGAAATGATACTACTATCTGCAAAGGCAGCTTCCTGGTGCTCAGCGCAGATTTCGGCAATGGAAAATATCTCTGGCAGGATGGATCGGACCAGGCTACTTATTATGTGACGAAGCCGGGACGCTATTCTGTACATGCGCAGATCGGGCGTTGCGAATCGTCCGATAGTATTGCTGTCAGCTTTGAAGATACATTGCGGGTGAATCTTGGACCAGATACCCTGTTATGCAAAAATGAGGTATACCTGCTGAAACCCACTGGCGCTGCAGGCGGGGTTTATAAGTGGCAGGACAGTACCAGTACGCCGATGTATACGGTAACGCAGCCGGGGATTTACGCTATTGTAGCGTATAACAGTTGTGGTAAAACGGTGGATTCCGTAAAAGTTGGTTATCATGATTGTGCCTGCCAGCTTTATTTCCCGACGGCCTTCTCGCCGAACGGCGACGGGCGTAACGATTATTTCAGGCCCATCTACCGGTGTCCCATATACGATTATACCCTGAGCATATACAACCGCTGGGGAGAGCGTATTTTCTATACTACGGATCCACAGGTAGGATGGACGGGGAATGTTAATGGCACACTGGCAGCTGTAGCCACCTATGTGTGGATTGTGGATTATAAAGAAGTGAATACAAAATTGCCGGTGCATAAAACCGGAACCATTACACTGGTGAATTAGACATCAGCAGCCATCACTGTGCTCCGGTGAAGTTCAGGAACTTCGCAACAAAAACAGCTGTTTCTCTTTTCCTGAACGGAATATTCCAGGTACCGTTGTACGTCACCAGGGCCGGTATCAGCAATCCATTGAAGCGTGTCATCTGCACATTCATCTTCACATTAAAATCAAACAGCATCGTTTTATAAGACAGTGCATACTTACGACCCACTATCTCGAAATTGTCTTTGTTAAACCAGGTAACCAGTTCATCTATCACCACATCTGCCCTGTCGATACGATTCAGGTTAGGCTTGGCCCGGGCGGTGAACACGTAGCAGGGGGTGCCGTCTACATAATTTTCCGCAGAGATAGAAAAATCGTAGAATCTCATCACTTCATAATTGAAGATGGCTACTTTCTGACCAACGATAGGTACGCCGCGGATGGGTTTACCGGGATTAAACACCAGTTGCTTCAGCTGGGCCTTGTGCCTGGCAAGGCTTCCGCCGCCCTGCTCCGGTGGTTCCCCATTGCCATCGAGGCAAACAACACCTTTGGTAAAAAAGAGATGAGCATATAATTCGGCCGTATAGTAGTTGTAGTTTCCTTTGCGGGTGTAGAAATCGCCTGTTACTTTTTCGTTGGCAACCTGCATGGTCAGGCATTTGCCTTTTACTTCCTGATGGGTCTGATTGAAGAGAGAAGCGCGTACATCGCCATTCTTTCCGAGTACACGGATGTCGTTAATGGCATCAAAACCAACCACATGAAGATTTTTGAAAGCGCGGTAAAAAGTGGTGTCCTCTTCCACTCTTTTTATGAAACTATTAACGTCGAAGCCTACACGCTTTGCCTGTACAATTACTTCATCCAGGTTAACCGTCATTCCCCTGTAGTGGGCAGTATCCTGAGCAGCAAGCTGAAAATAGGGAAGCAGGCAGCAAACTACGGCTCCGGCTATACTTTTCCAAACATATGACATGGGTGCAATTTAAGGAAAAAGCGGTAAGCTATCAGCCAAAAGCAAAAAGCCGGCGCTGCTAAAGAAGAACAGCGAACCGATCGTTGCAACATATTTTTTGTGGAGCAGGATAACTAACAGCATGGAGGATTTGGCTGTAATTACCGGTTGATTTTGGCGGACATACACACCTGGTTCATAGAAGGTTCAGCGCTTCCTCCCTGTTTTTCCAGGGTGATGGCAAAACCCTGTGCAGAAGCTACCGCCTTCATTTGCTGCAGTTGTTGTGCATTGGCAGCACCGGTATTGAATATGCCGGCATTCACCAGTTTTTTGTTCACGATTGCCCACAGCTGAAACTGTTTTCCGGCAGGAGGTTCCGGCATTACTTTCGCCTGAAGGTAAACTTCCCGGGTACTTTCGTTCCATCCTATGGCTAATTCGCTACCCTGATAAGCGCCATAGCCCTGAATGGAAGTCCATTTAAATGCAGGATCGCTGAGCGGATCCACACCTTTGGGAGGAGTGGAAGTGGCAGCAGGTGGTGGTATCTTTTCCGTTGCCTGCTTTTCTTTGGCAGCACGCAGCGTTTCGTATTGACTTTTATAATTTGTGGATTGCTGAAAGAGAAAGAAATTCAGTACGATACTTCCTATCAATAGTAGCAGCATCATTGCAGTGAGGTACTTCCAGAATTTTTCCTGAGATTTTACCGGCGCCATCATCAGGGGCATTGCTACCGGCGCGGTCGTTTCAGAATTTTTTTTTTACCATTCAGTGCATGAATGCGGGCACTTTGAGGTGCGCGCAGTTCTTCCGGCAACAGGTTTTTCCCATCCTCAGTGTTTTCCTGGTGGATAATATCCATTAACCTGTTCTTGATATTCAGGGGAGGAGCTACAGCATATAATTGAATAAAGTGTTCTTTATCCTGTTGCAGCGAATTCAGCGCAGCTTTGATATCAGGATATTGTGATATGGCGATTTCCACTTCATTCCTTTCAGCATCCGGCAACATGCCGAACACATAGCTTTCTAGGATACCGGATGATATGTATCGTTGTACATCCACTGATTCTAATAGTTACAGCTGTTTTAATAGTGTTCTCAATTGAATAATGGCATTACGCATACGGGTTTTCACTGTTCCCAGCGGTATTTCCAGCGCTTTGGCAATTTCTTCCTGTGTATGCCCTTTGAAGTAAGCCATATCAATGATTATGCGCTGGTCTTTTTGAAGGCGCTCAATTACTTTGCTGAGGCCAAGATGATCTACTGACAAGTGAACTGCGAGTTGCGGTTCATACATTAATGCCACACTGTTAACGTCCTGTAAGCGTTGGTCGAGCTTATGGTTCTTGGAACGGAGACTATCTATCGCTGTGTTTCTTGTGATATTCAGCATCCAGGTAAATAAACGGCCTTTTGAAGCATCATATCTGTCGATATTCCGCCAGATCTTTACAAATACTTCCTGCAGTACATCACCTGCTGCTGTTTCTTCGCCTATGACTTTAAGGGCCACTCCATACAATGCGGGCGAGTAGTGATCATACAAATATGTGAATATCTTTTCATCCCTGGCCATAAGGCCCTGAATTAATTCAACTTCAGTGTATGTTAAGGTTGCGCCCAAGTTTGAGGATATGGATGTTATACTTTATGATACCAAAATAACAGGTTTTATTTACATTACAAAATTATTTCCTATTTAGGGAACATCATCTTGTAATCCACCCTGATTTTACCTTTGGTGATATCTTCCAGCTTGCTTTTCAGCATCCGGCGTTTGAGGGGCTTCAGGTGATCAATGAATAAAACACCATCAATATGGTCATATTCATGGAGTATCACCCTTGCAGTTACACCTATAAAAGTTTTTACATGTGGTGTAAAATTTTTATCCACATAGCTCAGCGTAACGGTTTCTGCACGGTCAACATCTTCACGAACTTTAGGGATGCTCAGGCAACCTTCATTGTAGGCCCACTCTTCTCCGCCGGTTTCCACAACATGCGCGTTGATAAACACTTCCTTTACGCCGTCATCTCCCGGATATTCATCTTTCTCGTCTTCTTCCAGGTTCTGGATGATCTGTTGACTGTCGACCACAAAAAGACGAATGGATTTATTTACCTGCGGAGCAGCAATACCAACACCGTTGGAAGCATACATTGTTTCCCACATATTGGCGATCAGTTCCTTCAGGTTGGGATAATCAGCAGTGATATCTTCGGCTACTTTTCTCAATACCGGATGCCCGTAAGCTACTATTGGCAAAATCATGTTCTAATACTTGTTTGATCCGCAAAGATAGGCAATTTCAGGGTTTTTCCACTGCGTAGACTGCCCTTCCCGGCCTACTTTATACCCTTTTTTATTTATATTTTATTTTGCAGATATTCCTGTAAGATGATGGTAGCGCTAATTTCATCTACCAGCGCTTTATTCTGACGGTCTTTCTTTTTGAGGCCGCTATCGATCATTGACCGGAATGCCATTTTAGAAGTAAACCGTTCATCTACCTTTACCACGGGTATAGTAGGGAAGTTCTTCCCGAGTATCCGGATACATTCTGTTACAAGAGCGGTAGCATCGGTAGCATTTCCATCAAGATTCCTGGGTTCTCCTATGAGGATTTTTTCCACTGGTTCGGTGGCGAAATATTTCTTCAGAAAAGGGACAAGATCATGTGTGGCAACAGTAGTAAGACCACTGGCAATCAGCTGCAGCGGGTCTGTCACAGCCAGGCCGGTCCTTTTTTTTCCATAATCTATTGCCATTATTCGGGCCATATCATTAATATCAGAGGTTCATTCAGAGGGATGAGAAAATAAGCATATCTGCAATCACAAAAACAGCAAATACCACGCTTGCAATACCGTTGGTAGTCATAAACATAATATCTATCCTGCTCAGATTGTCGGTTTTTACCAGCAGGTGCTGAGAGATCAGCATACCGGTAAAAACAGCCGCACCAATCCAGTATACCCAGTGGAAATGCCCCAGCAGCCCAATCGTTACCACCAGTGCAGCAGCCACTACATGTAAAAATTCAGAGAACCGCAGCGCACCGGACAATCCCAGCCAGGCGGGGATGGAATTCAGTTGCTGCGATTTGTCGAACTCTTCATCCTGCAGGGAATAGATGATATCGAAACCAGATACCCAGCAAAGCACCAGCACAGACAGGAGTAATGGCAGCAGTGCAAACTGGCCGGTTACCGCCAGATAAGCGCCGATCGGCGCCAGCGATAAGCCAATGCCAAGCACCATGTGGCACAGGGCAGTAAAGCGTTTCGTATAGCTATACCCCAGCACCACCACCAATGCTACCGGCGACAGGTAAAAGCAGATACGGTTGATAAACCAGGTGGCAGCAAAGAAAAGTGTCACGTTGATAATAATAAATACCATGGCATTGCGGCGGGAAATGATCCCTGCGGGGATCTCCCTTTTCGCGGTGCGGGGATTCAATTTATCGATATCCACATCCAGCCAGCGGTTGAAAGCCATGGCAGCACTACGTGCAAACACCATACACAATACCACGAGTCCAAACGTACTCCAGCTGAAACTACCACCACCGATGGTGGTAGCCATAAAAAAGCCCGTGAGTGCAAACGGCATGGCAAAAATGGTATGACTGAACTTTACCAGTGAAAGATACCGCCCAACTGTAGATGTAGACATAGCTATTAGCTTTTAACTGCTGACTGCCAGCATTGAATTATATGCAAAAATACCGCAAAGCGTTGAAAATAGAAAGAAATCATGAACAGCAGCTAACGCAGCTTGTTAAAAATCTCCCAGACCACTATGCCGGTGCTAACGGAGATATTCAGGGAGTGTTTCATTCCGAGTTGTGGAATTTCGATACAGCCATCCACTATTTTCATTACGCCGGCATCCACGCCGCTTACCTCATTCCCGAAAACCAGGGCGAGGGGCTGGCCGGCCGGGGGAATAAATTTATTCAGCATCTGGCTGTTCACCGCCTGTTCTACAGCCATCACCAGGTAACCAGCGGCTTTCAGCTCCTGTACTGCGCTCAGCGTGGTTTCTGCATACTTCCACTCTACCGTTTCGGTGGCGCCCAGGGCAGTTTTGTTGATATCGCGGTGAGGGGGCACCGGGGTGTAGCCACAGAGCATAATCCCCTGCAGCAGAAAGGCGTCGGCAGTACGGAATACAGATCCCACGTTGTGCATGCTGCGTACATTGTCCAGCACCAGTACCAGCGGCGTTTTATCGGCCGCTTTGAACTCTTCCGCGGTTTTGCGGCCCAGTTCATCCATGCTTAATTTTCTCATCACCCGCAAAGATAATAGGATGGGATGAGTTTTATATATTTGCGCCATGGCAAAAAGTAAATCAGAAGAAACCCCGCTTATGCAACAGCATAAAGCCATCAAGGAAAAATACCCTGATGCCGTACTGTTGTTCCGTGTAGGCGATTTTTATGAAACATTTAATGAGGATGCTGTCATTGCAGCCCGGGTACTGGGCATTGTGTTAACCAAAAGGGCCAACGGAGCCGCTTCCTATGTAGATCTGGCCGGTTTTCCTCACCACGCACTGGATACTTACCTCCACAAACTGGTAAAGGCGGGGCACCGGGTAGCCGTATGCGACCAGCTGGAAGATCCGAAAATGGTAAAAGGAATCGTAAAACGCGGCGTTACTGAGATGGTGACTCCCGGAGTAGCGATCAATGATAAACTGCTGGAGAATTCCAGCAACAATTTTCTTGCAGCCGTTCATTTCGGTGGCGATGTTACCGGGGTATCTTTTCTGGACATCTCTACAGGTGAATTCTTTATAGCCGAAGGCAGTACAGAATATGTGGATAAACTCCTGCAGAGTTTCCGCCCGGCTGAAGTATTGTTCGCCAAACAGCAGCAGAAAAACTTCAAGGCTACTTTTGGAACGAGGTTCTATACCTATAACATGGATGAGTGGATTTTTACCACCACCTATGCGGAAGAAACACTGCTCAGGCATTTCCAGACCCATTCCCTGAAGGGTTTCGGCATAGAAGGCCTGCCCGCAGCCATTATAGCGGCCGGTGCTACTCTTCATTACCTGAAGGATACGGAACATCCGCACCTGCAGCATATCACGCGTATGCAGCGGATCAACCAGGAAGATTTCCTCTGGATGGACCGGTTCACCGTGCGTAACCTGGAGCTGTTGAACAGCAGTGTGGAAAACGGGCATACGCTCCTGAAGGTGCTGGACAATACGGTGACACCGATGGGCGCCCGCCTGTTGAAACGCTGGCTGGTATTCCCTCTGCGGGATATGAAGGCCATCAACGAGCGACTGGATACCGTAGAGCATTTCATCAGAGAAACGGATCCTGCCAAAACGCTGACTCATCACCTGAAGCAAACGGGCGACCTCGAGCGCCTCGTGTCAAAGATACCTCTGCGGAAAATCAATCCCCGGGAAGTGATGCAGCTGGCCCGTTCCCTGCAACAGGTGCAGGCAGTGCAGGAACTGCTGACCGGCAGCAGCAACAGCTACCTGTCACGGCTAAACGAAAAACTCGATCCCTGCCAGCCACTGCTGGAGCGTATTCTGAACGAAGTAACAGACAATCCTCCGGTACAGGTGAACAAAGGCGGCGTTATCAAAGAAGGGGTGAATGCTGAGCTGGACGACCTGCGCAATATTGCCACCAAAGGCAAGGACTATCTGCTGCAGATTCAACAAAAGGAATCGGAAGCAACCGGTATACCTTCTCTGAAGATCGCCTTCAACAACGTTTTCGGCTATTACCTGGAAGTAACCAATACGCATAAAAATAAAGTACCGGAAGCCTGGATCAGGAAACAAACGCTCGCCAATGCCGAGCGTTATATCACTCCGGAGCTGAAGGAATACGAAGAAAAAATTGTTGGAGCAGAAGATAAAATACAGGCACTGGAAACCAGGCTATTTGAAGAACTGGTACAGGCCATGCAGGGCTATATACGCCCGGTGCAGGAAGATGCGCAGGTATTTGCGCGGCTCGACTGCCTGCTTTGTTTTGCGCACAATGCCGTACAATACAAATACCGCCGCCCGCATATCAACGAGGGCTTTGAGCTGGTCATCAAAGAAGGCCGGCATCCGGTTATAGAACGCGGATTGCCGCCCGGAGAAAGCTATGTGGCCAATGATCTTCAGCTGGATAAAGATCAACAACAGATCATCATACTTACCGGACCCAATATGAGCGGTAAATCGGCGTTGCTGCGTCAGACAGCGCTCATTACCCTGATGGCGCACATGGGCAGCTTTGTACCAGCCAGCAGTGCGGAAATAGGGCTGACAGACAAAATCTTCACCCGGGTAGGTGCATCGGATAACCTGAGCGGCGGCGAATCCACATTCATGGTAGAGATGAATGAAACTGCCAGCATCATCAATAACGTCACTTCCCGCAGCCTGGTAATACTGGATGAAATAGGCAGGGGTACCAGTACTTACGATGGTATTTCCATTGCGTGGAGTATTGTGGAATATCTCCATGATATGACCGAGCATCGGCCGAAAACCTTATTTGCCACGCACTATCACGAGCTGAATGAACTGGAGAACAAGCATAGCCGCGTGAAGAACTTCCATATCACCAATATGGAATCGGGCAATAAGATCATATTCCTGCGCAAACTGGCGTCGGGTGGCAGCCGCCATAGTTTTGGTATACACGTAGCGCGCATGGCGGGTATGCCACCGGAGCTGATCAACCGGGCCAATGATGTACTCGCGCATCTCGAGGAAAAGCATATTGAGGCGCCGTTACAGAAGAATGTAAAGCAGATCAGTACGCCGTCGCAGCAGTTACAATTGAATATTTTTGATGCGCATAGTGATACCTTCCGCCAGATCCGGGAAAAGCTGGAACATGTGGATATTAACAGGCTGACACCAGTAGAAGCGTTGCTGAAGCTGAGCGAGATAAAGAATATGATTGGATAATACTATTTGCTTTTAGCGAGGCTATATAAAACGAACCGGCCGTTACTGGTAGTAACGGCCGGTTTTGTATTGAAGGATGAAGGTGTATTATCTTACGTCCCAGAATATTTTCACGTTAGCTTTGTCTTTTGCAGCGACCTTAGCGTAGTTGTCCGGGTTATAAATCTGCTCTGTAGAAGGATATAACAGACGTTGCGGAGGCTGGGTTGCACCAGAAGCAGGTGCCATTGCAAAAGGTAACGCCGGATAGCCGGTACGTCTTACTTCTGTCCATGCTTCACCAGCCTGCAGGATGAAGAAGTTCACCCATTTCTGTGTCCAGATTTTCACCAGTTTCTGCTGGGTAGTACCACTGTAGGCAACACCCGGCTGAGCCACGAAATTACTGATTACAGTAGCAGATGGCGTAGGCAGAATAGGCCAGGTGCCACTGCTGAATACCGCAGATTGGTTGATGGAATAATAGAATTTAACAGATTGAGAAATGCCATTCTCATAATCAGCCTGCGGAGAACCGACTCCCCATCTTTCGCCAGCTTCAGCTTTCAGGAAGCTTACTTCAGATGCAGTGAATATTACACCGGGAACATTATAGTTGTTGAAGAAGGTAGCGGTATCGTAGGTAGCATAACCCAGGCTGTCGTAGTTAACAGCAGTTCCATTGGAAGGAAAACCTTTCATGCCATATTTCTTGCCCGGATCCCAATATACATCCACACGGGGATCTTTATTTGCAGCCATTACGGTATCGAGGAGGAATGCAGGAGCATAAGGACTACCGGTCAATGCGCTCTGGATATCGCTCTTCAGAGTAGTGGGGCTCATTTTAATCAGCGCATTCTGGTCGTTATCGGTGATCAGCGGATATTTTGCAGGATCTGCGAGCATAGCAGTAACGGCAGCTTTAGCAGTTCCTTCTTTCACATAAGAGGTATGCATTAATAAACGCAGGCGCAGAGAGTTGGTATAGCGTCTCCAGGCCATCAGATCGCCGCCCAGCATGATATCAGCCTTTTTGAGGCTGGCCTCAGCTTCAACAGATACCTGTGCTGTTGCAAAATAGCTATTCAGCTGGTCCAGGCCAGTGATTAATGTATCATAAAGCGCTGCGGCATCATCAAAAGCAGCTGGCTTAACAGTACGGTCAGCTGTGTTCAGGGAACCTGCCTGGCTAAAAGGAATATCTCCCCAGAGATCCACCATCTGTGCAGCCTGGTCGTACAGCACCACTTTCGCACAATTCAGGAAAATTACCTGCTGTGCCTGTTGTTGTGCAGACAATTTACCGAAGGTTAATTCCATTTCCCTGTAGTTAGCCATGATACCGGGACCTACATAGTTCAGATCATTGTCGTCACTTTTAGCACCATCATAAAAGTCTACCCAGCGGTTCTCTGTATAACTCAAAGAAGGGATGTACATTTTATTGGATGGTGACATAGCAGTTGTTTGCGAAAAAGCTGCTGTTGTTGGCAATATAAATGTTGCATAATCCCAGTAAGAAGGGCGCATGCGTTTGTTTATAAACATACCGCTGAGCAATTTGCTCATGGATCCGGCAGGTGCTAACTCCGGATTCGGGTAGGCGTCTGCAATTTGTTTCTTACAGGCGCTGAAGCCAGCTACCAGTAAGACGAGCAGTGAAGTATTTATTAAGAAGCGTTTCATTTTAATCTGTTAAGTTCGTTTTACAAATTGATATCCTCTTAGAAACGGGCACGAATGCTGGCACCCAAACTTCTTGTTGGTCCAACGGTACCACCATCAACTCCCTGATCCAGCCAGTAAGAACCTACTGCCATTTCCGGATCCAGGCCTTTAGGCAGGGTTTTCCAGATGTAGAACAGGTTTCTGCCGATCAATGAAAACTGCAGACCCTGGAAGTGCAATTTTTCAACAATGCTTTTAGGCATGTTATAAGTGAGTGTTACCTCACGCACCTTGATATAGCTGTTTTTAAATACTGCTTTCTCATATAAACCATTGGTTTCCCAATCGTAGTTGTTTCTATAGTACACGGAAGCAGGAATTACTTTCTCATTCTTTTTACCGTCTTCTGTTACACCAGGCAGGATTAAACCATCATGTTTAGAACCATTGGGATTGGCCACCAGATTTCCACCGGCGTAATCAATCGGATCATAAGCAATACCACCATGAGCAGCATCTCTGTATTGGAGAGTGCTCTTAAACATACCGGCACCGAGCTGATAGTAGTAAGGAATAGATACCAGGTTACCACCTAAGCGATAATCCAGGGTAAAGTCGAGTGTAAAGGCTTTATAAGTGAGCGAGTTAGAGAAACCACCCACTACTTTAGGCATGATGTTACCAGCATATTCATAAGCACCGGTATTGGCAGTATAAATACCATCCTGGTTTACGATCTTGTTACCATTCGCATCCTTATTAGCCGGGTGTACATAGATGTTACCCAGTGGATCACCAACATTAGATCTGATCAGCAGGTAGCCACCATCGTATGCAGGCATAGTCAGGGTGGTTTGGCCGTCTCTTAAAGCAGAAAGTTTGTTTCTGTTAACAGCAAAGTTAAAGCGGGTATTCCAGTGGAAATTTTTAGTAGTGACCGGCGTAGCGTTGATAGCAGCTTCATAACCAAAGTTTGTCAGATCACCAGCGTTCATCAGCTGAGAGGTAGCACCAGAAGAAGCAGGTGTACTCATTGTCAGGATCTGGTTTATTATTTTGTTATTGTAGTAGCTAAAGTCTACACCCAGTCTGTTTTTCAGGAGTCGTGCTTCAAATCCGAACTCTACTTCCCTTTTCTTTTCAGATCTCAGCTCTTCATTACCGAATGCGCTGGGATTGCTCTGCTGGTAAGGCACGTTGTTTTTGCTGATCGTAACGATATATGGATTATAGGCGACGTTGGACTGATACATAGTGGGGTGATTACCCACAAGACCGTAAGATGCCCTGAACTTCGCATAATCTATAAAGGAAGGCAGTTTTGCTACTTCAGAGAGCAGGAAGCCGGCGTTTACAGAAGGATAGAAATATTTATTGTTCTTCACCGGTAATGTAGAAGTAGATTCATAACGGCCGGTTCCTTCCAGGAACAGGAATCCTTTATAGCTCAGGTTCAACATACCGAATCCTGCTACGTCAATCTGTTCTGCGCGAACGCCTGTAGCATAAATAGGATCTGCAGAGTTTAATAAGCTGAACCAGTTTTCATCTATCAGACCGCCTTTCGTTTGTGTATACTGATTTTTATAGGTCTGTTTACGGGCTGTATAACCGCCTGTAACAGACAGATCAAAATCCTTTGAAATTTTAGGAGTATAAATCAACAAAGCATCTCCGTAGAAAGAGTTGTTATTACGGGTATTCAGTGCATACTGACCAGTGTAGCCATAAGCCACCGGTTTGGTATTATGCTGCTGATCCGAAGTAGTCACATTGGTGAAGTCGCCACCCAGCCGGCCTCTGAAGCGCAGATTATCGAGGATGCCTACATTCAGTGTAACGCTGTTGATGAAACGGTTCTGCGTTTCATCATAGTTGTTACGCAGGTTATTCCACAGATAATCCATCACATTGGTAGCCCTGAAACGGTAAGTCATTTTCTCATCCTGGAGATATTGGCTATTGTTTGCATCAATGAACTTATATCCGTCTCTGGTCTGATATTTATTGAAGAACGTATTCATGTCATCGAAGCGGCTGAAGAACCCATCGTATGAACCGAATATGTTGCTCATTACATTGGCGCGGTTGTGAACGAAATTATTGTTGTAAGTAGAAACAACATCTACACTTACACGCTGGCTCAGATTTAATGTACCGTTGAAGTTGAAGTTATTCTTATAGAGGCTACTTCCGGGCATGATGCTCTTATAGTCTACACGATTGTAAGAAAAGCGGAAACTACCTTTGTCGCTGGCGTTGGAAATAGCAACGTTAGCAGCAGAGTTGTGGCCTGTCTGGAAGAAGTCTTTATAGTTATTTTTCTGTGCTACGTATTTACGTGTAGTACCATCCCAGTATTTCACGTCGCGGCCATCGAACTTAGGACCAAACTGACCATAAGCTCTGTAATAGGGATGCATAGCGCCGTCGGGGTCTTTAAGCCAGCCATCTGCATCTGCACCTATAGACAGGTTGGTGGCAGGATCATAACCCGGGCCGTATTCGTTTTGATAATCCGGTGTAGCAGCCAGTCTTTCCTGGTTGTACACATAATTCACATCCACATTTAAACCACGGCCTTTTGTTCCTTTTTTGGTGGTGATAACGATCACACCATTGTTTGCTTCAGAGCCATACAGCGCAGATGCGCTGGCCCCCTTGAGAACAGTCAGTGTTTCAATATCTTCCGGGTTAATATCCAGCGCACCGTTTCCTTCAATTCTTCCGCCACTGGTACCGAAACGGTTGGTGGTAGGATCATTGAAGTTTCTCAGCGGCACACCATCCACAACGTATAATGGTTGTGTATTTAAACCAACGGAAGAAACACCTCTCACCTGCACAGAAACGCCGCTGGCAGCACCACCCGGGGCTGATACGATTTTCACACCGGCAGCTTTACCGTACAATGCTGAGGCAAAGTTGGTACTTCCGCTTTCGGTGATCTCTTTGGAGCTCACTGTACTAACAGCATATCCCAACGCCTTGGCTTCTCTCTTGATACCCATGGCGGTTACCACCACTTCGTTCAGGTTTTTGTTGTCTTCTTTTAAAATAATGTTGAACGCGGACTGCTCATTAACAGTCACTTCCTGGTTGATGAATCCTATGTAGGAAAAAACGAGGGTAGCACCTGGGGCTACCTGCATCTTAAAAGCTCCATCCGGTCCGGTAGTAGCACCGTTGGAGGCGTTTTTCTCTTTTACGGTTACGCCGGGTAATGGTGTCCCGTGCGTATCCTTAACGGTTCCCGTAATAGCTTTCTTACCCTGCGCCCATGCAGCGATATTACAGCATAAGAAAAGCAACGTGGTGAGAAGAAGTAATCTTCGCATAGCTTCCTTTTGGTTTAGTGAATTATAACAAGTGAATCAGACACATAAGCAAAAGACACGGAGGGCCCGTCTACCTCGGCTCACTGCATTGCACAGGAGTCCTGATGATAAGCACTTGGTTTCCGCCGTAATTTTTTTTCAATATGGAATTACTCCAATTGGCAATAATTGTTACACTGACATTATACCTCTAGTAAAACGTTTTAGCTACAGGACATAAAAAAGACCCGACCTTCAATCACACTATTCATTCACCACATTTTTCGGGTTCAGTTTGTCAATTACGATGTCAAACTTAGTTATAAAAATGAAAAAGCGCAAAAAGATTTAACATTTTTTTTAATTAAGGTTAACCGTTTGTTAAGAAAGATAAAATCGTATTAGAAACTAAGAAGAAAGAATTAAGAATATGGAATAAAGAATTAAGAAACAGCGGGAAGCCCTTAGCGAGTGATAATAACATAGTCACTCGCTAAGGGCTTCCCGCTGTTTCTTAATTCTTTATTCCATATTCTTAATTCTCTTCGTGGATTCTCTCTCCACAAGCACCGGCGGCAAAATAATTTTCTGCTGTGTGTCTGAAGGATGATTCAGTTCTTTCATTAACAGCTCCACGATTTGTTTTCCTATTTCTGCGATGGGCTGCGATACACAGGTGATAGAAGGACTATGCAAACGGAAAAGATCATGGTCATCGAAACCAACAAGACCAATCTCTTTACCTATAGCCCAACCGAGGGAGCGGATGCATTCAATGCCGGAGATACCGAGGTAGTTGGTGGCGAAGAATACAGCGTCCAGTCCTTTGATGGAAGTGAGGAATTTTTTTATCTCTTCATTATAGCTCTCACGATCGAGATCAAATGGCAGTCGTTTTACCATGGATTTGGAGAACGACAGCTTATGTTCTTTCAATGCTGCAGCATAGCCATCAAGACGATCTTTCATTTGCGTCTGATCGGAGGCCAGTGTAACAATGGCTATCTTCTTATAACCCTGTTTAATAAGGTGGGTGGTAGCATCATAAGCACCTTTGAAGTTATTCAGCACCACGTAATGACTTTTCAGATGCGGAAAATACCGGTCCATCAGCACCAGGGGCTTCGCGGCTTCCTGCAGCAGTTCTATTTCCTTGTCCAGGTTTTTAGTGGGAGTGATAATATAACCATCTACCTGCCGGTATTTCAATACTTCCAGCAGCCCCCTGGCTTTCTCGGTGTTATCTTCCGTACTGCCGTACAGCACCTTGTAACCATATTTATCTGCTTCGTCTTCCACGACCCTGGCCAGCGTCGCAAAGAAGTTGTTGGCAATATCCTCCACGATCAATCCGATCGTTTTAGTTTTACCGGTGCGTAACCCCCGTGCAAGCTGATTGGGCTTGTACTTCAGCTTCGCTGCAATTTTTTGTATCTTTTTGCTTACCTGTTCACTGATCCTCTTCTCTTTTGCTTTCCCGTTTAGCACAAACGAAACCGTTGTAGGAGATACACCGGCCTGTTTTGCAATATCTTTAATGGAGATTCCTTTCATAGAAAATGCTACATCGATTTAGCGACTGGTAATTTACAAAATGTAAATTGGAAATTACACTGTTACCCTTATTATTCCAAACCCGCTTTTAAAGTCTTCCGGCAGGATCCGCTTCTCTGTTGTCATATAAAATAGATATTTTAGGTAAAATGATATTTTTTTACCCAATTTTTAATAACTTGGCAACAATCATAGGACAATCCCAATACTGCTAACCTGCCAGCATAGAGTTTCCCGGAAAGGGGAATTTGGCTATGGTAATAAAGTATAGGACAGTCACAGTAACATAGTAGCTTAAATTAATACATGAATGAAACCCATCCTTATTAAAGTGGGGGCTTTTGCCGATAACCAGATCACTATTATTGAAAGAAGTGATCCTTATTTCAATACTCCTTTTCATTTCCACCCGGAGTGTGAGCTGGTATATGTAACGGAAAGCCACGGGAAGAGAATTGTGGGCGACAGCATTGAAAGCTTTGAAGAAGGCGATATGGTGTTTCTGGGACCTCATATACCACATGTATGGTATAATGAAGAAGAATACTACAAGGGCGACGACCAGCTGAAAGCCCGCTCAGTAGTTATCTATTTTCCTAAAGATATCTTCGGGGAAAAATTCTACGGCCTGCCTGAAACAAAAGCATTGACGGAATTATTCCATCGCGCGCAGCGGGGCATGAAAATCACCGGCGCTACACATGAACTGCTGAAACCGGAAATCCTGGCCCTGCCCAGAAAAGAAGGGCTCGACAGGATCATTTCCCTGCTCAATATCCTGAAGACACTCTCTGAAACCCGCGATTGCTACTACCTCGCCAGTACAGGATATTCGCATGCCTATAATGTAAAAGACAACCATAAGATCGATGAAGTGTTCAAATATGTGATGAACAACTTCCCGAAAGAAATATCCCTGCAGGATGTTGCCAGCATCACCAACCTGTCGCCACAGTCGTTCTGCCGCTTCTTTAAAAACCGCACCAAAAAATCCTTTGTACAATTCCTGAACGAAGTACGTATCGGTCATGCCTGCAAACGGCTGACAGAGGAAGACTGGTCCATCGCGGAAATTGCCTATTCCTGCGGATTCAAAAACCTGTCGAACTTCAACCGGTTCTTCAAGGAAATTGTGGGTAAAACACCTAAGGAGTATAAGAATGAGCTACGCCTGAAAGAAGCATGATAAAAATATAATTATTTTATCATCTGGTTATTTAGTTATTTTAAAAACTAAATAAGCAAATATCAATTTATCAGATTTTTCTTCTTACATTCAATGCCAGTAATAATCAATATCAACCAAAACGAAAAATTACTACTGTCATTAGATGTACAGCAGTTACTCCGATAACCAGTTAGCCACGCTGCTCAAAAGCGACGACAGTGCTGCCTTCAATGCTATCTACGACCGCTACAGTAAACCGTTGTATTTATTTATACAGCATAAACTGGATGCGGCAGAGATCAGCAAAGATGTGCTGCAGGAGCTTTTCATTTCTTTGTGGGAAAAGCGCCATTCCCTGGTGCTCAGGGAGTCGCTGAAAGCATATCTCTACCAGGCTGCCCGTCATAAAATCATTGATATTTACCGGAAAAATACCACCTATCGCAAATATCTGCAGCAGCTGATCGAGCATTTCGATGCACAGCCTCATTCACTGGCGGATACGGTGGATAATAAAGCCCGCACCCAGGAGATATTTGAGGCTATCAATCAACTGCCGGAACGCATGAAAGAAATCTTCATGCTCAGCCGCGTTGAAAACCTTTCTGTGGAACAGATATCCACGCATCTCGGGCTCTCCCAGCAAACCGTCAAAAACCAGATCACCAAAGCATTGAAGATCCTGCGGGCAGGCTACGCGCGTACAGATTTCATCATATTATTCCTGGTCTCCTGCTGGCTGATCCTGGCATAAAAAAAATTAAGCGTACAATAGTACCTTTTCCATATTAACACGACTTATGAAATTATAAAAAGCCCAAAGGTGGACATAGAACAGATCAAAATATTGCTGGAGCGGTACAATCAGGGAAATTGCTCACCGGAGGAAGCAGCTATTGTAGAACAGTGGTTTGAAAATATTAATCGTCAACAGTCCACCTACATAGATGACCGGGCGGTCGACAAAGACCTGGATCGTATCAAACAACAGCTGAATGAACAGCTGGAATTAACACCTGCACCTAAAGTGCGGCTGTTACGCCGGCGCTACCGCTATATCGCGGCAGCCGCCGTATTAGTGCTACTCGCCACCGGGATGTTCTGGGCCAGCAGGCTGGCCATGCAACACCAGGATAAAGCACCCTCCCTGGCTGCCAGCGGACATGTTGGCCGGGTCATCCGGGACGGATACATTGAGATATCCACATCAAGAGGTAAAAAAGAAAGTATCGCGCTGGAAGACGGCAG
Organism: Chitinophaga sp. 180180018-3; assembly: GCF_037893185.1. Classification (NCBI taxonomy): domain Bacteria; kingdom Pseudomonadati; phylum Bacteroidota; class Chitinophagia; order Chitinophagales; family Chitinophagaceae; genus Chitinophaga; species Chitinophaga sp. 180180018-3. Next base: position 6,182,166 of record NZ_CP140772.1, read on the forward strand.
TACCATAGATCTGAACGCCGCCAGTAAAGTGCGTTATCCGGTTCACTTCGGCGACAGTAGTCGCACGGTTTCACTGGAAGAAGGAGAAGCATTTTTCACTGTGGCAGCTGACCCGGTAAGACACTTCGTGGTAAACACCGGTGAGCTCTCTACTACCGCGCTGGGTACGTCTTTCAACATCAGGGCCTATTCCAGCGAACATAAAGTGGTAGTAGCCCTCGTAAGCGGAAAAGTAAAGGTTGACCAGGTGAATCCCGGCAAAGAAAATACTTCCGTGATACTGCTCCCCAAAGAGCAGATCAGCTACGACCGCGTTTCATTAAGCATTGTCAAAACCAATTTCAATAAAGCTGATGATATCACCGGCTGGAAACAAGGCTATCTTATATTCAAAGACGCACCCTATAATGAACTGGTGACCGGTATAGAAAACCGCTACAGCGTAACCGTGATCAACCAAAGTGATAAAAAAGAATGGAATTACAACGGCTCCTTTAAAAATGAAGGCCTGAAAGACGTTATGGATATTATATGCCTGGCCAAATCTCTTAATTATACCATTAAAAACGATACCGTTTATCTGCAAAATAAAAACTAGTCCATATGAGGGTAAGGCCATCTCCCATGAAATGGTTTGTATCCATGGGGTTGATGCTGACGCTACTGTTGGCGGGGAGCTTGAACACTACGGCTAGTGCATTAACGCAAACGCCTGACCCGACGGCAATAGTTGTCACCATCCAGGTAAAAAACAAAAACCTGGAAGATGTAATGACCGAAATTTCGGTAAAGACAGGGCTAAATTTTCATTACGACAAAACTGATCTTAACCTGAAGAAGAAGGTAACGTTAAATTGCACCAAAACACCCATCGATGAAGTGCTCGCGTTAATGTCAGTTCAGACCGGATTAAAGTTTACCCGCATCAATAACAAAATCATTGTAGGCACAGCAAGCGATTCAGGCTCCGCACCCACTGTAGACCTGCTAAATCATGTATCTCTGGAGCGAGAAATCAGGGGAACAGTACGCGATACGAAAGGCACGCCGCTTCCAGGAGTTACCATCCAGATTAAACATACCAATAAAGGCACCCAGTCCGACGCTGATGCTGGCTTCACCCTGAAAGCCAGCACGGGAGATCTGCTGGTATTCAGTTCTGTTGGCTTTATTACCCGCGAAGTAACTGTGAATACGGAAGATGAGATCAACATGCAGCTGCAGGAAAATGTAAAAGCCCTGAATGAACTGATTGTAACCGCACTGGGCATACAGAAGAATGCAAAGGAACTGCCTTATGCTGCCCAGCAGATAGATGGCGGTGATTTACAACAGGTGAAAGATGCTAACGTGATGAACAGCCTGAGCGGAAAAAGTGCAGGGCTGACTGTTACCCGCAGCGCTTCCGGTATCGGCGGGTCTGTGAGGGTGATACTGCGCGGCAACAAATCGACCCGCGAAAATCAGCCATTGTACATCGTTGACGGAGTACCCTATGCTAACTATAGCCCATCCCAGCCGGTAGACGTGTGGGGACAGTCGCATAACATCATCGGCGCCGGCGGCAGGGATGGAGGTGATGGTATCTCCAATATCAATCCGGACGATATCGAAAACATCAGCATCATGAAAGGCGCTTCTGCTGCGGCATTATATGGCAGCCAGGCTGCCAACGGCGTGATCCTTATTACTACCAAGAAAGGCCGGCCGGGAAGGAGTAAAATAGACGTATCGTCCGACTTCACCCTGGAATCCCCTTCCCTGCTGCCTAAGCTGCAATACCGGTATGCGCAGACAGCCCCGCCGGGGCCCGACAGGATCGGGACACCGCAACCCGGATCGCTGACCAGCTGGGGCGGCCCGATTCATGCACCCGATCATGTAAAATTATTTTATAACACCGGCTCTACCTGGACAAACACCATTGCTTTCAGCGGTGGTACCGAAACAGCCCAGAGCTATTTTTCCTATGCGAATACTACCAATAAAGGCATTCTGCCCAGCAGCCGGTTCGACCGGCACGTTGTGAATTTCCGGGAAACGCTGAAGCTGCTGAATGATAAACTGGTGATGGATGCTAACGTTTCATTCACGGCGCAAAGCACCGTGAACCGGCTCTCGTCAGGGCTGTACTACAGTCCCATCTCCGGCCTTTATACATTCCCCCGCGGACTGGACTTCGATTATTACAAGAACAACTTTGAATACTACGACACTACCCGTGACCTTTATCTTCAAAACTGGTGGAACATCCGGGCCGATAAAAAATGGATAGGCCAGGATGATCAGCAGAATCCTATGTGGGCGCTACAACGTAATCTCCGCCTGGATTCCAGGTATCGCGGGCTGGCTACTTTTTCCCTTACCTGGCAACTGAATAAATGGTTGTCGCTGAAAGGCAGGGGCAATTTCGATAAATCGCTGGATCAATACGAACTGGAAGCCTACGCTGGCACACAAATCGTGCTGGCTACACAGAATGGCCGGTATACGCTGGAGAAAGAGTTCAATACACAGTTGTATGCGGATATGATGATCAATGCCAGCGGGAAAGTAAATAAATGGCTGCATCTGGCCGGCAACATTGGCGTCAGTATATCGGATATCAAAGCGCATGAACGTAATTTCAACGGATCCAATCCCAATGCCAATCCGGGACTGGCTTATCCGAATAAATTCTCCGTATCCAATATCCTCCCTACTTCGCTGGATGCACAGCACAGCGTAGAACAAAAACAGCTGCAGGCTATATTTGGCAATACACAAATAGGATTCAAAAATTTTCTGTTCCTCGACCTCACCGGCCGCAACGACTGGTCGAGTACCTTTGCCTTTACGCCTATTCTGAAACGGGGGTACTTTTATTACTCCGCCGGATTGAGCGCCGTGTGGAGCGAGATGTTCAAGATGCCCGGTGGTATCGATTTCCTGCGTTCACGGCTCTCTTATGCCAAAGTAGGGAACGACATTGCCCCCTACTCTTCCCTGCCCTCAGCCTTTACGTTCCAGACTATCGCAGGCGTTTCAAGAGTAGTGCTGAATCAGAAGACTATTTATCCGGGTATGACTTTGTCGCCCGAAGACAACCGTTCTCTTGAAGCAGGACTGGAAGCACGCTTCCTGAAAGAGAGGATCTATGCCGATATTACCTTCTACAAAAACAATAACTACCGGCAATACATGGAAATACCGGCTCCCATGGGCAGCGGGTTTTCTACCTATTACCTGAATATGGGAAATATTCAAAACCAGGGCTGGGAAGCAGTACTAACATTAACGCCTATACGCAATAAAGCTATTTCATGGACCAGTAGCATCAACTTTGCCACGAATAAAAACAAGGTGATATCTCTTTCCAACACTAAGGTTATTGGTTCATCAGACAGCACGAATATGTTTGTGCTGACGGATTTCGGTGTAAATATGTTCGGATCCTTCATCATGGAAGGCGGTTCCTGGGGGGATATCTACTCCAACAAGGAACTGGTACAGAACGACAAGGGACAATATATAATCGACGGAGCAGGGAAACCACTGACACGCAATGCATTCAAGCGGGTGGGCAATCCCAATCCCAATTTTACATTAGGCTGGAACAATAGTATCGATTATAAGAACTTCACGTTGAGTTTTTTGATAGATGGCCGCTTTGGCGGAAAGGTCATGAGTGTAAGCCAGGCGGTATTGGACTGGTATGGCGTAAGTGAAGAAAGTGCGGGAGCGCGCGACAATGGTGGTGTAAAGCTCAATGCCATCAACGGCGATGGTACCCTGTTTAGCGGAAAAGTTGATGCACAGAAATATTACACCACTATAGGCAGCAGGGCTGGTATCGGTGAGATGTATATGTATGATGCCACGAATATCCGCCTACGGGAGCTGACGCTCAGCTACCGCATTCCGTTGAAATGGAAATGGATACGGAACATGCGGGTGGGGCTGATAGGCCGGAATCTTTTCTTCTTTGAACTGCATGCACCATTTGATCCGGAAGTATCGATGGGCACCGGCAATGGCCTGCAGGGTGTAGATGTATTCGGAATGCCGCCCATCAGGAGTATGGGGCTTAACCTGAGATTGGGACTTTAAAAAATTTACCCATGAAAAGCTGGAAACAACATTCGTTATGGGCGATGGCAGCCATTATGCTGGCAAGTTCATGCACCAAACGATTCGATGAGATTAATAAAAACCCTTATGATTTTGATGAAGAAGAATTAAAGGCAGATTACCGCCTGATGGGTGAACCATTGTCGCAGGCCCAGCTGAACCTGCTGATCTATAACGATCCGCCCACCGCCCAGTTGCAACAGAACCTGAATGCGGATATCTTCTCCGGCTATATGATGGCGCCTACCCCTTTTGAAGGAAATGTGAATAACACGAATTATGGTCTGCTTTACTATTGGAATAATAAACCCTGGGTAGTTACCTATCCACTGGTGATGAAAAGTTGCGACTTTGCACAAAAAAAATCTAAAGATCACTACCCCGATTTCTACGCCTGGGCGCAGATCATTAAGGTAGAAGCCATGCATAGGATCAGCGATATCTACGGCCCCATTATTTATACCCATTATGGAGATCTGAATTCACAAATGGGTATTGATTATGATTCGCAACAAACAGCCTATTATGCATTCTTTAAGGATCTGAGTGAAGCGATAGATACGCTTACCCTTTACATCAATCAGAAGCTGCCACAACGCTTCACCAATTTCGATCTGGTGTATAAAGGCGATTATACCCAATGGGTGAAGTTTGCCAATACCTTGCGGCTGCGCCTTGCCGTCAGGATCTCCGGGGTGGATCCGAAAAAAGCGAAAGAAGAAGGAGAAGCCGCGTTGAGCCACCCATTAGGGTTGTTGACAACGCCCCAGGACAATTTCGCCGTCAACATTTCACCGGTGACGCATCCGCTGAATATTATGTGCTATACCTGGGCAGACCTGCGGATGAGTGCACCTATGGAATCGATACTCACGGGTTACAGGGATCCCCGTCTTCCGCATTATTTTGTACCTACAGATGAAGGGCCTAATGTATACCGGGGTATCCGCAACGGGATACAAATATCAACCAAAGAAGAATACAGCTGGTTTTCACAACTGGTGAAATTCGACAGCCGGATACAGTTCATGACGGCGGCCGAAGCCTGGTTCCTCAAAGCAGAGGCAGCCCTCTACGGATGGAAAAATGCCGGCGATGCAGCCGCTGATTATAACACCGGCATTGCCACCTCCTTCTCCCAATATGCCATTACTAACGTAGACGACTATACTAACAACGGTTCCAGCACAGCCCGGCCATATATCGACCCGCAAAACCCGGTTAACAATGTTCCTGCCGGCAGTTCGCACCTGAGCACGATTACCATTAAATGGAATGATAATGCCACACTGGAACAGAAGCTGGAACGTATTATCACACAGAAATGGATTGCCATGTTCCCTGAAGGGCAGGAAGCCTGGAGTGAATTCAGGCGTACAGGATATCCTAAATTATTCCCGGTAGTTATTAACAACAGTAACAACACTATCTCTACAGAAAAATTCATTCGCCGCCTGCCTATGCCTCAGATAGAGAATATGACGAATCCTGAGGCAGTGAATCGTGCTATTACCACACTAAAAGGCCCGGATAACGGAGGAACACCATTATGGTGGGATCTTAGATAATCGTCGAAAAAAAAATTAAACTTTTTTTAAAACTCCGATAGTACCAAACACATCTCCGTACGACTACTTCACTGAGGCGCGATCAATAGCGCGGTTTTACTATGCTGCCTGTAACAGGGAACGTTATAAAAAACAACATTTCATGTAAGAAAAACAAATAAACAAATACTGCTTTTGACAAACCCGGTTCACACATTGCGATCAGCGATGAGGCTTTGCACGCCCCTGAAAGCCGGTATCTGACAGCAACAAAACATATCATCACAGCGTAAAGTATGATGCAGATCATGCTAACAGCTATCTATTTTTTAAGATAATGATCAGTTTCAATCAACAATATAAATCCCATTTATTAACCAAATAAAAAGGCAAGTATGAAAAAAAACCTACGCCTTATGAAAGTGTGTGCTATGACGGGTCTGGCCCTCACTTCCATATTAGCAGACAGCGCATATGTGAAGGCAGCGGGCTATAACTGGTTGCCCGCATCTTCATTCCGTAGCATTTTCCAGGAAAGAGAAATCAGCGGTATTGTAAAAGACGCTAAAGGCAGTCCTTTACCAGGTGTATCCGTACAATTAAAAGGAACCACCAAAGGAACGCAAACCAACACCGCCGGAGAATACAAGCTGAGCGCAAAAGCCGGCGATGTACTCATTTTCAGCTCTCTCGGATTTGAAAGCAAAGAAGTATCAGTACTTAGCAGTCCTACCTTAAATGTAACACTGGGCGAGAACGTAAAGGGATTGAATGAACTGGTTGTTACCGCACTCGGTGTTAAAAAAGCTGCCAAATCCCTTACCTATTCCACACAGCGTATAGGCAATGAGGAGCTGACTACCGCCAAAGATGCGAACCTGATGAACTCTATCTCAGGTAAAGCAGCGGGTATCACTATTAACCGCAGTACTTCCGGCGTTGGCGGATCTGTAAAAGTGATCCTTCGCGGTAACAAATCTGCACAAAGCTCCAACCAGCCTTTATATGTTATAGATGGTATTCCGATGACCAACTATACCACTCAGCAGCCCAACAGTACCTGGGGTGGTGACGGTACCAGTAACTTCAGTCCTGGCCGCGATGGTGGCGATGGTATTTCCAGTCTCAACCCTGATGATATAGAAAGCATTTCTGTATTGAAAGGGGCTTCTGCTTCCGCCCTGTATGGTAGCCAGGCAGCAAACGGTGTGATTCTTATCACCACTAAAAAAGGGAAAGCCGGCAATGCCAAAGTGGAATTTTCCAGTGGTATCACCCTGGATAAAATTGCCTATTCTCCTAAATTCCAGAACTCTTATGGCGCGTCAGATGCCGGCGCCACTACCAGCTGGGGTAAGGATATCACCAATGCACCCAATTATGTGAACGACTTTTTCAAAACCGGCAATACATGGATCAACTCCATTAATTTCTCCGGTGGTACTGATAAAGCGCAAACATTTTTCTCCTACGCCAACACCAATGCAAATGGTGTAATGCCCGGCAATAAACTACAGCGTAATAACTTTACCTTCAGAGAAACCGCTAAGTTCCTGAATGATAAACTGACGCTGGATGGTAACGTGAACATCATCACGCAATCGCTGGACAATGGCCCTGTTAGTGGTTTGTACTTCAACCCGCTGACAGGTTTATATCTCTTCCCAAGAGGTGGCGATTTGCTGCAGTATAAAAACAAATATACCCTGTTCAATGACGTACGCCAGCTGGATCTGCAGAACTGGCCTTTCAATGAAGACGTACAACAGAACCCCTGGTGGATCGTTAACAAGAACCCCAGCCAGGCTAAACGTAACCGCACGCTGGGTAGCATTACCGCCAAGTATGATATCAACGACTGGTTATATGTACAGGCAAGGGGCAATATGGATCATACTGCCGATACTTACGATGCACAGATGTATGCAGGAACAAACGGCGTACTGGCTGGTCCGAACGGACGTTACCTCATGAGTAACCTCACCACTACTCAGTTCTACGGCGATTTGATCGTAAACGTAAATAAGAATTTCAATAACTTCAAGCTGAATGCACTGGTAGGTACCAGCATCAACGATACCCGTACCAAAGGTATCAGCGCCGACTCTTATAACGGCGACCTCTATGTAGCTAATTTCTTCACGCTGCAGAATATGACGCCTGGTAGCCTGATTCAGACAGTACCGGAAAACCACTCACAGTTGCAGGCCGTATTCGGAAACGTGAACCTGTCGTACAAGGATTTGATTTTCCTGGACCTCTCCGGCCGGAACGACTGGTCGTCCAGACTGGCATTCACTCCTAACGGCAGCTACTTCTACCCTTCTGCAGGTTTGTCGCTGATGTTGCATCAGCTCTTCAATCTGCCGGAGCCGATCAGCTACGCGAAACTTCGTGGTTCCTATGCAGTAGTAGGTAACGCGGTGCCTATTTATGTAACCAATCCGATAAACAAGCTCGGTGCAGTGGGAGGTACTTTCGAATTCAACAACCAGAAGCCTTTCAATGATCTGAAACCGGAAAAAACAAAATCGCTGGAAATCGGTACAGAATGGCGTTTCCTGCAAGACAGGCTGAACTTCGACTTCACTTATTATAAAACCAACACTACCAATCAGTACTTCCGTATTGCCGTACCACCAGGAACAGGTTATGCCTTCCGTTTCATTAACGCAGGTAATATCCAGAACTCAGGTATTGAAATATTGTTAGGTTACAACGTTATCAAAACGAGGAACTTCAAGTGGAATACTTCTGTGAACTATTCTCATAACAAGAATGAGATCATAGAACTGGCGCCGAACATTGACCAGTTTGTACTCACTCAGCCCAGCTCCAACACATATGCCTCTATCCTCGCCAAGGGTGGTTCTTACGGCGACATCTACGCCAAATCACTGATCCGTGACGAAAGTGGCCGTATTATTATTGGCGCTGACGGAAAACCACAGGTGACTTCCGACAACGTTTTTGCGGGTAATCCTAATCCGAAATGGCAGGGTGGATGGAGCAACAACCTTTCCTACAAAGACTTTAACCTGAGCTTCCTTGTAGACGGAAAATTCGGCGGTAAAGTAATGTCATTAACGCAGGCAGTAATGGATAAATACGGCGTATCTGCAGAAACCGGAGATGCCCGTAAAGCAGGTGGTGTAACAATCAATGGCGTGAAAGAAGGAACTAAAGAGCCGGTTACCAAAGTAGACGCTGCTACCTGGTACGGCGTACTGGGCGGACGTGATGGTGTGAGCGGTGAATATCTCTATGATGCAACAGTAGTGCGTCTGCGCGAGGTATCTCTCGGTTATGCCGTTCCTTCCCGCGCACTCGGCCACGGTTTTGTAAAGAGCCTGCGTTTCACGCTGGTAGGCAGAAACCTCTGGTATATCTCTAAGAAAGCACCGTTCGATCCTGAACTGTCTATGTCAACAGGTAATGGTCTTTCCGGAGTGGATGTATTCAGTATGCCGGCTACCCGCAGCTTTGGCTTTAACCTGAATGTTGGATTTTAATGATGTTAAACTTTAAATCAAAGCAGATGAAAAAGATCAGATTCAAATTCTATACATCGCTTACCGCTGTGGCCTTAGTGGCTGGCGTGCTGGGTATCAGTTCCTGTACAAAAAATTTCGAGAGTTATAATACAGACAATACCGGATTAAGTGAAGATGCCCTTAAACCGGATTTCAACTTCATCGGTGGCTTCTTTCCACAGATCCAGTCGTCCATTTACTTCAACTTTAATAATACCACCGGCGATTTCCAGTTACAGCAGAACCTTATGGGCGATGTATATTCCGGTTATATGATGCCACCAAATAACTTCCGTGGCAACCTGAATAACATGACTTACAGCCTGGTAGATGGATGGAATGCCCCGGCGTTTAACCTCGCGTATAACAACGTGATGGCGCCTATCGGGGAGGTAAAGCGCAGGGGGGCCGACCGGCTGGCGCCGGAATTCTGGGCCATTGCGCTGATTCTTAAAGTAGAAGCCATGCACCGGGTAACAGATATCTATGGTCCTATCCCATACAGCAGCTTTGGTAGTGGTGGCACCTCTTCTTCTTACGATAAGCAATCCGATGTATACGCACGTTTTTTCAAAGAACTGGATACCGCCAGGAATATACTTACAACGTATATAGCAGCTAATCCGGGTGTTTCACGGTTTGCAAAATTTGATATGGCGTACGGAGGTGATTATAAAGAATGGATCAAGCTGGCGAACTCCCTGCGTCTGCGCCTTGCGGTACGTATTTCAAAAGTAGATCAGAACTGGGCCCGCACAGAAGGGGAAAAAGCATTGGACCCTACGAATGGCGGATTAATGGAAACCAACAAGGATAACTTTACGGTATCCGGCTTTGGGTTGAAACATCCGCTGTACACCATTCTTACTGCATGGACAGACAATGCCATGAATGCGTCGATGGAATCTTATCTGGTGGGTTATAAAGATCCGAGAATCTCCAGGTATTTCGACCACGCCGTTGCTTATCCAGGCACCTACAAAGGTATTCGTATAGGCGCGTTGGTGAAACCCAAGCCTGCTTACTCCGGTTACTCCATACCAGCCGTAGCAGAAACCAAAACAATCCGCAACAATACCCCTATCCAGCTGATGGTATCTTCTGAAGTATACTTCCTCCGTGCTGAAGCAGCGCTGAGAGGTTGGAATAATGCAGGTGGAAGTGCACAGTCGCTGTATGAAAAAGGTATGTCGCTTTCTCTCGGACAGTGGGATGTAGATGCCGCTTCCATCACCAACTACATCACCGACAACACCAGCAAGCCCATTGACTACGTAGATCCTCAGAACGCCGATAATAATTCGCCGGCATTAGGCAAGCTTACTATTCAGTGGAATGAAGCAGGAAGCTTCCAGGAAAAACTGGAACGTATCATTACCCAGAAATGGATTGCTATGTTTCCGGAAGGACAGGAAGCGTGGAGCGAATTTCGCCGTACCGGCTATCCCAGGTTGTTCCCTGTAGTGAATAACTACAGCAACAACACGATTGATACTAAAATACAGATAAGAAGAATTCCGTTCCCATCCACTGAATATACAGCCAACAAAGCTGAAGTGGAGAAAGCTATTCAACTGCTCGGCGGCCTCGATAACGGAGGTACCCGGCTCTGGTGGGACGTTCCCACTCCATGAAACTTAGGTACTTATTTTGAATCGCGTGCATAAATTAAGCCGGTCCTGTTGAGGACCGGCGTATTTAATTAAGAACAGGGAATGTGGAATTAAGAATAAAGGGCGAAGATCAAAGCGGATTGCATTGTTATTATCCGCTTTGATCTTCGCCCTTTATTCTTAATTCCACATTCTTAATTCTTAATTAGCTGGCCGTTTCGCATGAATACCTCATGAAAGAATAACAGCTGGTATTTTATCGAATTGCTCCAATACTTCCAGTCGTGCTGGCCGGGCCGTTCAATGTAGTCGTGATCTATACCTTCTTCCAGTAGTTTCTTGTGCAGGTTCCGGTTTACATCAATGAAAAAATCTTTGATACCACAATCGATGATCAGTGGCATGCTGCCGCCCGGTTTCAGCTTGTTGGTCTGATTGATGACCGTATAGTCGTTCCAGTTAACGCCATCTTTCCCGGCTTCTCCGAGTCGTTTTGCTATGTCCCAGTTTTTCGGAAAAGGGCGGATATCCACGCCGCCGCTCATGCTACCAGCAGCGCCAAATACATCCTGGTGGCGGATGCCGAGGAACAGGGCTCCGTGCCCTCCCATGCTAAGGCCTGTGACAGCCCGGAAACGGGGTTCCGCCAGGGTTGGGTAATGCTGATCGATCCAGGCAGGAATTTCTTTGGAGATGTATGTTTCAAAACGCATACTGCTATCGATGGGGCTGTCGAAATACCAGCTGGAATAATCAGGATCGGGGCAGACAAGGATAAGTTGAAAACTATCGGCCACGTTCCTGAGCCAGGGCACTCTTTGAATCCAGTTGGCATAGTTGCCGCTATACCCCTGCAGCAGGTATACCGACGGGAAACGGGTGGTAGCTGTTTTGCAGGAGGCAGGAGTAATCACTACGCATTTGTAGGAACGGTGCATTTTATCGCTATAGATGCTGACAGTATCCACATCAGCGGCTTTTGCGACCTGTGCCAGACATAAGAGGAATAGTAAACGGGCCAGTAATTTCATAACTCCGGATTTTAAGCGAATGAAAAACGGCTATCCAGTGGATAGCCGTCACAAAATATAAAATAGTTCGTTTTATTTATGATTTGCTTTCTTCATCGGGTTATCGCCGGAGGAAGCTCCCCGGGTAGTACCAGACGCTTTAAACAGATCGAAGCGGGAAGGAGCCGGCTCGCGGGGCCAGCTGTTATTGCTTTCGTCGATATCCGCTGTTTCCCGCAATGGATCCAGTTTTATAGATACCACCTGCTTATCTTTCGCGAATACTTTTGTTACCTGGTTCTCATTCTTGCGCCAGATATAAGCAGAGATACGGTCCGTTTCCTTACTGCCATCTGCATAAGTCCATTCTATTATCAGCGGCATCACCAGTCCGCCTTTATTGGAGAAGCTTACTTCGTAGAAGTTCTTCTTACTATCGTAAAGTGCTTTTTCTTCTTTACTCAGGCTATTGTAAAACTGGTTCCAGCTATCCTTGTCTTCTTCGCTCACTGCGAAGCGGTTCCACTTGCTGTAGAAGTCCTGCAGGCTTGTATCCTGATCCACCGCAAATTTCACACCTGCTGCTTTATTCCGCTGACGGGCAATATGGTCCATATTTTTCTCATAGGCATCCCGGGCAGTGTTGGCTGTTTCCTGCGGATTGCCCTGCATTCTGTACCATTTCACGCTGTCGATAGAAATATCCACCGGCTCTATTCCAAAGAACCAGCCACGCCAGAACCAATCCAGGTCTACTGCAGAAGCATCTTCCATAGTACGGAAGAAATCAGCAGGCGTCGGATGTTTGAATGCCCAGCGACGTGCATATTCACGGAATGCGAAATCGAACAGCTCACGTCCCATCACCGTTTCGCGAAGTATATTGAGCGCTGTAGCCGGCTTTGCATAGGCATTGGGGCCAAACTGCACAATATTCTCGGAGTTCGTCATAATGGGCTCCAGCTGATCTTTTGGCATCTTCATATAATCCACAATCTTATGTGCAGGACCACGACCCGAAGGGAAATTACTATCCCACTCCTGCTCTGCCATAAACTGGCAAAAAGTATTCAGTCCTTCATCCATCCATGTCCACTGCCTTTCGTCGGAATTCACGATCATCGGAAAGAAGTTATGCCCTACTTCGTGTGTGATCACCCCGATCATACCATTCTTCACCGCTTCTGAATAGGTGCCGTCTTTATCCGCGCGGCCGTAGTTGAAACAGATCATCGGGTATTCCATACCGTTGGCCGCTTCCACGGAAATAGCCACCGGATAAGGATAAGGAATGGTATGTCTGGAATATGATTTCAGTGTATGGGCAACTACTTTGGTAGAGTAGCGGCGATAGAGCGGATAGGCTTCCGGCCCGTAGTACGACATGGCCATTACCTTATTGCCTTCTACATTAGTGGTCATGGCGTCCCATACAATACGGCGGGAAGATACCCAGGCAAAATCGCGGACGTTCTGCGCTTCGTATACCCAGGTTTTGGTTTTCCCAACATGATCCTGCATGGCTTTGCGGGCCTCATTCAGGGTTACCACTTCCACCGGTTCCCTGCTGTTCTGCGCTTGTTGCCAGCGTTGATATTGTGCCGGAGAAAGCATTTCCTTATAGTTCTGGCATTCGCCGGTAGCACCTACGGTATGATCAGCAGGTACGGTCATACGCACTTTGAAGTTGCCGAAGGTGAGCGCAAATTCGCCACGGCCCGTAAATTGCTTGTTCTGCCAGCCCTGGAAATCGGAGTATACTGCCAGCCTGGGATACCATTGCGTGATGGTATACAGGTAGTTCTTATCGTCCGGGAAGTATTCATATCCACCGCGACCGCCCACTGTCATACGATCGGAGATATTGTACCACCAGTTCACTTTGAAGCGGATCTTCTCTCCCGGCATCAATGGCTTAGGCAGATCGATACGCATCATCGTTTGGTTGATCGTATAGGGCAATGTTTTTCCATCTCCATCTGTCAGCTTAACAATATTCACCCCGAGATCTTTTCCCGGCGGCAGGATATCTTTCAACGCAGCCATCGTCATTTTGTCGGATATACGGCTTTCATTAAAGCTCCGGTTATCGCTGGTGGCAGCATGTTCGTTTTCATCGAGCTGCAGCCAGAGATAAGTAAGCGGATCGGGCGAATTGTTGAAATACGTGATGGTTTCAGCACCTGTCAGCCGCTGTTTTTCATCATCGAGCTGTGCGTCGATCTCATAGTCAGCGCGCTGCTGCCAGTATTTAGGGCCGGGTGCGCCCGATGCTGAGCGGTACATATTGGGCGTTTGTAACATGGTGCCCAATTGTTCAAAGCGATTGCCATGGTTGGAACCAGGATTGTTTTGTGCCTGCATCGATAACAGGCCACAGCACAATACCCCGGTGAGGTAAAGTTGTTTTCTCATAAACAGTATTATATAAAAAGCGCTCTGACGCCTTGTATCACCATTAAAAATGCGATTCCGAAGGTAGCGGACGAGAGGAACATATTCCAGTCGCCGCGCTTTACTTCGCCTAATTTCACGATCAGCGAAGATACGAGCAGAATGCACATTACAATCAGGATCTGGCCAAATTCCAGCCCCAGATTAAATCCCAGGAGTGGTTTTACAATGTTTGCCTGGTTGCCGAGCAAACTTTTCAGGTAATTGGAGAAGCCAAGTCCGTGTATCAGTCCAAAAAAAAGTGCATAAAAATAGTTCAGCTGCAGGTGTTGCGGGTCGTCTCCTCTTCTCAGTATATTGGAGATAGCGGTTACACAAATCGTTACCGGTATCAGGAATTCCACCAGGGATGCAGGTATTCTGATAATATTCAATACGCTCAAAGCCAGTGTGATAGAATGGCCAACGGTGAACGCCGTCACCAGTACCAATACCTTTCTCCAGTCGCGCAACAGGTAAATAGCACTTAAGGCGATCACAAAAAGAATATGGTCGTAACCCTCCCAGTTTATGATATGTTGCCACCCTAACTGAAAATACAATGCATCCATGCCCTACTTTTCTATAATTTTGGTAAGTATAATCATGAAAATTAAATTTTCTAAAAATATTTAGTCCAGTGGGGGTATTATTATGTAAATGGTGGATGATATTATGTATGGCTGCAGTACATCCGTTCTATGCCAGTGTTACTGAAATTGCGCATGACGCCGGTAAAAAAGAGCTGCAGGTCAGTTGCCGCATTTTTGCAGACGACCTGGAAAACACGCTGAAGGCGCAAAACAAGACCTCTTTCGATATTACCCGTCCTGCTAACCGCAAGCAGGTAGAGGGCTATATAGCCGCCTATCTTTCTCAACACCTGGTTATCACCATGGATGGTAAGGCAGTTCCACTGCATTTCATCGGATACAAGGTTGAAGAAGATGCGGTATGGAGTTTCCTCGAAGCTGAAAATGTGCCTGTGCCCCAAAAGGTGCAGATAAAAGACAACCTGCTATATGAAAGGCATCCGACGCAGATCAATATGATACACGTACTTGTTGGCGGTGTGAGGAAAAGTACAAAACTCGATAATCCGAAAGAGCTGGCTGTACTGGATTTCTAGCTGCTTAATTCCTGTTATCGACGAATTTCACCGGTTTACGGCTGTTCTCCGGGAACTGCATCCGCATGATATCCTGCTGGGTGGTGTAGCGCACCTGCGGAATAACACGCAATTTCGCCTGCAGATAAGATTTTATCTTACGGTCCATTTCTTCTGACTCTTCCTTCGGCCAGAGGTGCAACAGGATTTCATCGGTACCCAGTTCGTTGGAATATACCTCTACCACAAATTCCTTTACATCTTCCATATCGTTCAGCAGATCGAATAGTGCGGGCGGGTATAGGGTGGTTCCTTTATACTTGATCATTTGTTTTTTGCGGCCTATTACGGGAGACAGGCGAAGCGTATGTCGTCCGCAGCTGCACACTTCCTGATGATACTGGCAGATATCACCGGTTTTATAACGCAACAGTGGCATGCCTTCCACTCCTAAGGTAGTGATGGTTACCTCTCCTTCTTCACCGGGTTTCACCGGTTGATTATTTTCATCGAGCAACTCTACATATAACAGCTCCGGATGATGATGCCCTCCTTTTCCGGCCCTGCATTCCGTGAAAGCGGTTTGCATTTCGGTGGAAGCATAAGTAGAGTACAGCCTGATATTCCATTGTTCCGTGATCTTCTTCCCCAATACATTCAGTGAAAAATCAGTGTTACGGATATTTTCCCCGATGCATACTGCCTTTTTCACAGCTGTACGGTTAATGTCGATATGATGCTCGCGGGCGTAGGCGATCAGTTTAACGATGAAAGAAGGCACTCCCACTATAGTAGTAGGTTGTATGCGTTGTATGTTTTCCCATTGCATGCTCGGCACTCCCGGGCCTACGCGCAGCACACCTGCGCCCAGCTTACGTATCCCATTGTAGTATGCCATACCAGCCATAAACTGACGATCGAGTGTAAGCATGAGCTGGAAGATGTCGCTATCGGATCCGTCGGCGCAACAGAAGGAAATATATTCATTGTAGCTTAGCCGCTGCAGATCTTTCTCCGTTAATGCAATGATGACGGGCCTTCCCAGTGTACCCGATGTGGTCGTGTATTCTGCAATCTTGCTCTTATCCACGCACAGAAATTCCCAGTTATGCTCCTGCAGTTCTTCCTTTGTCACCGGTGGAATCAACGAAAATTCGTCAAGAGAGCGAACTTTATCGGCATCAATACCATGCTTTTTGAACCACGACCTGTAGAAAGGTGAAAACTCTCTCAGGTACCCCAGCAGGCGCATTACTTCTTTTTCCTGGTAAGCCCGGATGGCGGTTTTTGGCTGGAGTTCGATATCGGGAATGTACATGAATGATACAATTTAAAAAATTACGAATTACGAATTACGAATTACGGCAGAAGCGAATATCTTATCATCAGGAATATCTGAAGCTCAGGGAATTCGTAATTCGTAATTTCTAATTCGTAATTCTTTATACTTGATTTCCTTCTATTATCACCATCGCTACGGCAGCACTTTTTTCGTGCGACAAAGACACCAATATACGTTGAATCCCTAACTCAATATACTTATTAGCGCCGTTGCCTATCAGGAACAGTTCTGGTTTGCCGTTAGCATCATTGCGTATTTCAATTTCATCGAAATTAATACCGCCGTTTCCCCAGCCGGTGCCGAATGCCTTCAGCAGGGCTTCTTTGGCCGCGAAGCGGGCTGCATAGCTTTCCGCCGGATTCGTTTGTTTCTCACAATACGCTATTTCGTAAGGCGTAAACACCAGGTTGCGGAAGCTCTCTCCCTTCGCCAGCTTGGCGGCGATGCGAGGTACTTCCACGATGTCTGTTCCGATACCAAGTAACATAATCAGGTTTTATTTAGATGCTGTCAACTGCTTATTACAAAGCGCCAGCTGTTTCCGGATATGATCTTCTTCTCCTTTCGTAGCAATCACTTTAGTCAGGGCTGTTTCATAGTATTGTTTCGCTACCGCGAATGCTTTCTGTTTATATGCATAATCTCCTGCAAGCACATAAGTATGATAGTACTCCGGATTAGCGGCAATCAGCGTTTTAATATCCACCTGCTTTCCTTCTTTCAGTGCATCCCTCAGTTGACGATAAGTATTGAAGGCAATGTAATCTTTCGATAACAGGAAACTGTCCGCCGGAATATTGAGCGCACTGTCATATACTTCACGATCGGCTTGCAGGCCGTGCATACTAAAGATTTTATTCAGGTCGTAGGCCACAAATTGCCCCAGCTGCCACGGCGCTGTGGATACCCAAACCAGGCCTTTCTTTGGTTCAAACACGATGGAGTGATGTGCGATCAGCTGGTTGATGGCCTTTTCATTGCCCAGACCTATATTAGCGTTATGCAGGCCGCCACGGTCGCGGAGTATGTTAACCGTTTTCTGCACTGTATTAGGTCCGTTTTCCGTCATGAGCTCCCGAAGCCGTTCATAGCGGTATTCGGAGGCACTTTCTTTCATCTGCAGTTTGTTGGAAGCCAGGTTACCAAGACTATCACCCTGGAAGTGATTCGTACAGGTGATAAAGTTTTTACCTGAGCTGTATATATCCATGCCTTCCGGTGTTTTCTGGATGAGTACTGCCTTGTTATCTTCTGCCGATCCGATCAGGAACGATTCTGATACAAACATCTTCCGTTTCTGAGCGATGCTCCATGCCTCCTGTATGTTCTGTGCACACTGCAGTATTTCTCTTGCCACCAGCGAAACCGGCGTGGCAGCGCCTGTGGGCACGCTTGTTTTGGCAGCGTTGATAGTCACCGTTAGCCCTTTATCGTTCATACCGGATACTACGCCGGTGAATCCGCCCCAGGTCACAAACATGAAATTGTGGCCTTGCTGCGGACGGTAAAACGCTACCAGCTTTTCTTCCGCAAAAGCATCGCCCATGTAGAAATCGAAGTTACGGCCAATGATCAGGTTACTATCAGCCGACTGGTCATTCCAGGTACCAAAAGAAGTGCATCCTACCAGCATCATTCCCTGCAATGCATGACCGATATCGTGCGCAGCGTGGTAGTTCATCAGTCTTGCATAGTTAGTGCCGATATAATCGTAGTTGGGAGATGCAGAAAAAGATTCCCCGTATATTTCTTCTTTGAACTCTTCCGGCACATGACTGCTCAGATCGCGATTGAACCAGCCAATGAAATACTTGAGAAAATGCAGGTAAGCTTTAGAGGGCACCATTTTACTGAATTGCGCCACGAAAACA
Source organism: Chitinophaga sp. 180180018-3 (assembly GCF_037893185.1). NCBI lineage: Bacteria > Pseudomonadati > Bacteroidota > Chitinophagia > Chitinophagales > Chitinophagaceae > Chitinophaga > Chitinophaga sp. 180180018-3. The sequence goes on from NZ_CP140772.1 coordinate 6,200,733, forward strand.
TCTTCCTGCCGGCGAATCAGTTCACCCGAAAGTTTCCCGATCACCACTCCTCTTTCAAAGGGCGCCCCTTCCACATACATTTCATACAGGCCACTGTTGCTTTTGCGGAACCAGTTATTGCCCAGGGTGTAACAGGTACTATCCAGCTGTGTTCGCTGCAGCTGTAATGCCCGCTGATCGGCAATCTTCGGGGGTGGCATTTTGCTGACCACCACCAGGTATATCGCCAGTGCCACGAACAACAGTAAAAAACTGCCGATAATGTATAAAAGTACGCGTCCAAATCTTCTCCAGCCGCTGCGTTTCTTCTTTTTCACTTATGTATGAATTGACTGATTAATTTCATTTACCAGGAACTCCATTCCCAGTAATTCTGCCGAAGTGATCACACTGCTGATGGTCACCCCCAGAATACCATGCAAGTTCAGGTTTTGGCCTGTAAGATACAAATTGGATAACTTAGTCCGGGCAGAAACCATGGTACGGAGCGGATCGGCGCTGTCTTTCCGGATGCCGTACATACTGCCATCCGCAGTACCGATATAATCGCGGTACGACAGTGGCGTAGCCACATTGTACGAGTGTATACAGTTACGGAAGCCAGGAAACTGCATCTCCACGGCATCAATCAGCTGATTAGCCTTCCGTTCCTTGAACGCCTCATAATCGGCGCCCCGGCTATCGGCCTGCAATACAGTATTGAAGGTATGCTGCCAGGGGGCCAGCTCTTCATAATTCATATAGGTCATCACGGAAAGACTGTCGGCCCAGGTATCGCTATGCGTAGTGGCCGATACGTAAATGGCGTATGTCTGCGGCCAGTTATCCTCCCTGTATGCAATCCCCTCCCAGGCATTGTCTGTAGCGTGGTGATAATAGTTGTAATTGAGATACGGAAATGTGCCGGGTTTCAGCGCTACATTCAGTACGAAGGCACCTGTTGAATTATGGAGGTTTTGCATTCTGCTCCGGTAGGCGCCTCTGAGCATGTCGCTGTGAGTGATGGCCATGGTTTGTGCCGGATGCAGGTTGGAAATGTAATACTTAGCCCGGGCTATGGAACCATCCTGCAATACGATATGATCCACTTTATCACCTTCGCCCTGTATAGCCGTCACGGCAGTGTTTCTGATAATAGTACCACCGTGTTCACGAATCTTCCGGCAAAGGTGCTTGCCGATCTGAGAGCCGCCGTTCACGCATTTCCAGGCACTTTGCATATAGCTGTTCACGATCAGGGCGTGTACGTATAAGGGGGTTTTGCCGGCTATGCCGGCGTAGAGCAGGTTATTGCCGGCTAATACCTGTTGCAGCTTAGGATTATCTGTGATGCTTTGCAAATAATCAGCGGTGTTCAGATGCAGCACCTGGCGTTTTTCTTCATAGTCGCCCGTGCGAAGATTGTACAGGGGAAACTTGCTGCATATCTCCCGGATCTTGCTGCAATAAGTTCTAAGCGCCACTTCTTCTTCGGGGAAGTCTTCCAGCAGGGTGCGAATGAAATTCTCTTCTCCCTGTGCAATCCGGTATACTTTATCGTCGCCGGTAAAGCCGATATGGTCGAAACCATCCATATCCATGCGTTTCAGCTTTAGCTGATCATAAATGCCCAGGTATTTGAATACTTTGTACAGGTTTTCGCCCTCAGCAAGGCCGCCGATGTAGTGTACGCCGGAGTCGAAGATCACCTTGCTGCGGGAGTAGGTTTGCAGGCAGCCGCCTGTCTGGCGGTTTTTTTCGTATATGCATACGCGATAGCCATTCTGACTGAGTATCGCGCCACATACGAGGCCACCGAGACCGCTGCCTATAATGATAACATCATAGTTGCGCATAATTTTTTTGGGGAAGTTTTTTAATCACAAATATTACATTCGACGTATAGCGGGTGTTATCAATTTCTTCCGCTACCGCACCGTATTTGCTGACCAGGTTACGTACATGTGATGCTGAGAAAAACGACAGTTGCTGCTTCGTTTTATTAAACCCAATAACCTTCGTGGACATAAACTCCGTAAACTTCGTGCCTTCGTGCCTTTTTTGTTTGTCGCTGTCGCCATCACGTATTATAATCATACCATCCGTGGTAAGCCGCGCAATACATTGCTGGAGCAATGTTTCCTGCTCGTCGGCCGACAGATAATGTAATACATCACTCAATATAAATGCATCATATTGTTCGAAAGGAGTGGCAGCAATATCTCCATGAATAAACTGCAGCTGCTCCGGCTTTTTAAAGCAACGGGCTGCTGTAGTTATTTTATCCTCATCGTAATCAATGCCCGTAATCTCTCTGCCGGGCGCAGTCCAGGCCAGCATATAATCCATAAACCCATAGCCGCAGCCAATATCCAGTATGCGTCCTTCTTTAGGCAACAAGTTGTGGAACAACAGGTAGTTGTTCTCCATCTTTGTTTTCACACGCATATACCACTCCAATACCGGGCCTTTATAAATGAAATTATACTTCAACTGTTCCCTGAAATATGCCGGCACTTCAATTTCATCTCTCAACAACTCATACTGCTGCTTAAAATATCGGCTGACAGTTTTCGTACGTGCGCTATAGTTATCTCCCCAGGAAAGATCATCCTGCGAAATACGTGGCAGATATTTAACCGTTACTGTACCATCTTTCAACAGGAAATCGCCTTTAGTCATCGTATAGGCAGTACCGTGAATGACCAGTGGCAATATATCCAATCGCAGCTGCTCCGCTATATAAAAAGCTCCTTTGTGAAAGCGCTTGATAACCGGATCAGGAGAGCGGGTACCTTCGGGATATACGACAATGGAATATCCTTCTTCTACCCTTTTCCTTAGCTTGTCGATAGCGCCTTCTGCCCCATCGGCCACCGGGTAATAATCCGCCAGCCGTACCACAGCTCCAAATACCGGAGAACGCCATACCCACTGGTTTGTCAGCAGAATCACTTTCGGATGCAACATGGTTGATACCAGGATATCCAGGAACGACTGATGATTGCTGATGATGACTACCGGTGTTTTCAGTTGTTCATTATCGGGATTGATAATACGCTTTTTCACATTCCCCATAATATACAATACACTACGGGTATACGCTGAAAGGATGCGATGATACAACAGCTTACCTTTCTCTTTATCGAAAGGATTTATGCGGATCAGCAGGAAGCCGATCACAGTCATAAGCAGGCATCCGAATGTAAAATAGGAAAATGAAAACACTGATAATGTCCAGCCCTTCAGCGTCCATGGAGCATATCCTTTCTTTACACGATTGGTGATAAGCCAGTTGAAGAGGAAAGGAATCATCACCTGTGAGATAACCACTACGCAGCCGATGCCTATAATGGAAATCAGCGCGATGGATTTCAGGGAGGGATGTTTGGCAAATATCAATACCCCCAGTCCCAGCACGGTTGTAATAGCAGAGAGGAATATGGAAGATTTGAAAGACGACAACGTTTTCTTCCCTGTTTTATACTCCTGTAGCAGTCCATCCATCATGAAGATGCTGTAATCATCACCCAAACCAAAAATGAAAGTAGAGAGGATGATATTAACGATGTTGAACTTAATACCGAACACACCCATGATCCCCAGAATCCACACCCAGCTAAGCGCCATTGGCACAAAGGTGATCAGTGCCAGTTCTATGCGGCCATAGGAGATCAACAGCGAGAAGAATACCAGCAACGAGGTCATCCAGGCGATGTTATTGAACTCTTCATTGATCACTTCTACCAGCCGGTTAGCAGCGTACTGCTTATCGAGCACAGTGGTGCCGGGCACGTTTTCCAGCGCTTTATACACTTCCTGCTTATGCGCAGGGTCTACCTTCAACAGGGTTACTACTGAAGTATTGCCATTCTTGTGTATGATAAAATCACCGAGGTTACCACTACGTAATACTTTCAGGGCATCCGGGGTAAGCTGTTCAAAGTTTTTGTTCAGTAGTGCATTGAATGTATCGAATGCGGTGGCGCTGAAGCCCAGCTTACTTCCTTCCTGATGCAGGTACTGTAATAATTGCTGCTTCTTTTCGGCCGTCCAGTAACGGTTCCAGCGATCGATGCGTGCCTGTTGTTCTTTATCAGATAACAGTAACGACTGTACGCCGGCATACTTCTTTACAATTCCCTGCTCCTGCAGGCGGTGTACTTCCGGCATCAATTTTTCGCCGTTTTCCAAAGCTGATTCCAGGTTATGTCCGTCGGACACAACGTATACCGATTGGGCGATATAGGTATTTACCGCATTTAGTTGAGTTTCCGCCGCCTTTAATTGCGGCGTCATAAAGTTCATACGCATCATATCGCTCTCGAACGATACGTTGCGGGCAGTGTAGAAAAATACGATAGTCAGCAGGAAAATGGCACCTACCAGGTATTTATTTCGTTCAGGACGGAGCGCAGATAGCTTGTCGAGCCAGTTATCTTCATGATGATGTACTTCGTGTGGTGTCTTTCCTATCACTATCCAATGCGGCAAAAACACCAGCGAAAACAACGCAGCTCCTACCAGGCTTAACGCAGCAAACAAGCCTACATCACGCAACATGGGCGATGGCACAAACTGCAGGCATAAAAAACCTCCGATGGTAGTAAAGCTGCCCAGTGTCATAGGCGTTGTCAGGTCGCGGATTACCTCGCGGATATCCTGCGAATGCCTGTAGTGATTGAACACATGCAGCGAGTAGTTGACAGCAATTCCCAATACCACTGCACCGGCGCCCATGGCCATGACAGAAATATGGCCCTTAATAGCGTATATGCATGCCAGTGAGAAAATGCCGCCGAAAATCACGGGCAGCATCACCAGCACCGGCGAACGCTTCTTCCTGAAAAACCAGGCTATCAGTACCACCAGCAACACAATCGTGATGCTTTGTGTCAGCATCGTATCCTGCCTTAACTGGCTGGCATTTCCGGCCGACACCGCCGTGCCGCCAAAGTAAGAAGCGGCCACAAACGGATGTTGTTTATCCAGGGTGTCTTTTATATTATCCAGCCCTTTCAGGAACTGGGAATTGATCTTTGTTGCACCGGGAGGGTTTGCAGGCGTGATGAAGATCATCACATGCCGGTGGTCTTTTGTGATGACGTAGTTATCATATAACTCAAACTGGTCGTCATACTGCAGGTGTTGCAATTTTTTCACACCGATCCAGGAAATGCCCACGGGGTCTGCCTGTATCATTTTCTTCAGCACCAGGCCTGCCGGGGAAATAAGTGTATTATAGTCGTATTGCAATTGCTGCTGAAGTTTATCTTTTTCCAGCAGGCTGTCTATTTTACTATAATCGCTTTCTTCCAGGAAAACGGGCAGGTGTTGCTGTATCACCTGCATCAGGCCCATGATCATTGTATCGCCGGCCTGTGCCTGAATTTCCCGGATATAAGGTTTCAGCTGTTCGCCCGCCTGACTGGTCAGTGCAGCGGCATAAGCCGTTAAACTATCGGGTTGTGCAGCTTGTGTGGTATCTTTTTGGGAGATGGTAACAATCAACTTGTCTGCAAAGCGGGAATCCTGGAAAACCTGTTGCAGTTTGTCCAGTTTTTTATCCTGCGGAAGTATCTTGGTTATATCTTCTTCAAACTTTATCTGCCAGGCAAAATATCCGGCTGCAAAGAAGCAGACGATGGTGCAAAGCCATAGCAGAATTTTGTGCCGTTCGAAGAAGTTATATACAGAAACCATTTTTTAATTACGAATTAAAAATTACGAATTACGAGTTAACGATGGTTGGTCTCCTTCGGTTATTCGTAGTTCCTTTTTTTCTGAAAATTGTAAGCAGGCCCCAGCTTAGCAGCCATGCAATTATACCTGCTCCTATCGCAAGCGTGATGGCGCCTAATGCATATTGCACCAGATTATCGCGTATGGTATCGAAGCTGATACCATTCGAAAATATAAGATCTCTGGCGGTTTGCCCCATCCAAACCTTTCCGGTCATAAAGCTGGCGAAAATGACCAGCGGCGTAACAGGTGGCGTACTGATGTGGGCAGATAACAATACCAATGCCTTATTTAATTTCAGCCGGATAGATACGAGAATCGCTACCAGCAGCTGAAAACCCCATATAGGCACAATTCCCATGAATATGCCGAAGCCTATGGAAGCAGCTTTCATAAAATTGGATTCATCTGATCTCAATACCTCTTCTCTCCACATCTTCTTCCAGTTCTCTTTTTTCAGGAGATAACGGATCAGGTCCCGGGGTTTGATATACAGGAACGTTACCAGCACCAGTACCGTATTCAGTACGCTGATGCGGGTAAAATCGCGGCCAGGGCGAAAATGCGACACCCTTTCCTCTGCCGGCGGATAATATACCTTTACCGGCGCCCAATCGACCTGGATGCCTTTCCATGCACTGCGAACAATCACCTCCACTTCAAACTCATACTTGGAGCAGAAGAAGCGCATATTACGCATCAGACTGATGGGATACACCCGGTACCCCGATTGGGTATCGGGGCCTTTCAGGCCGGTATTTACATAGAACCAGAAATTGGAAAACTTGTTGGCGAAGGTATTTTTGCCAGGCATGTTTTCCTGATGGAGATTACGGGCGCCGATGATAAGCGCACCGGGTTTTTCAGCAATCTGTTGCAACATACCCGGAAGATCCGATGCAAAATGCTGTCCGTCTGCATCCATCGTAATCACATAATCGTATCCTTTTTCGAGGGCATAAGCAAAGCCACGCCTGAGCGCAATCCCTTTCCCACGGTTAGGGCTATACGATACCAGCTGTATACCCGGAAATTGCTCCAGTATAGTGCCGGTACTATCGGTAGCACCATCATTCACCACAATTACATGCGCAGTATAAGTCAGCGCGTCAGTCAATACCTGCCTCAACGTACCTGCATTGTTGTACGTTGGGATCAGCACTGCTACCCGATGCTGCTCGAAGGCGTTGTTATGTATTGATTGTTGTATCACTTAAATAAAAATACCCTGGAACTTCATAAATGTTTTATCGTCGCGTTTCAGTGTGGCATTCACTTTCCATCCTGCTTCCTCCTGCTTATAGTTAACGATCACATCCACCAGCGGCTGTTTACCAGGATCTATCATATTCAGGAATTTCATCTGGCTGGCTTTCTTCATAGCCACTTTCCGCTGTACAGCGTCTGCCAGTACTTCTGTAATGGTTTGCATCATACATACACCAGGCACAACAGGCTGCTCCGGAAAATGCCCCTGAAATATCGGGTGGCTGGCATTCAGTTCAATGGTAGCCGTTATCTGTCCTGGTTCCTGTGTTTGTGCTGTTACCGTATAAAAATTTCCTGCCAACATAATGCAGCTGATTTTATGATTATAATGATTGATCCCTAATTATTTTTCTACTTTCTGTAGAGAGATATTGAATTTGAAATGTTCGTGACGGATATTGATCGTATCAGGCACGCCACTCGTATAATGCTGTAGCCATACTGTCACGGCCGGCCGCCGCTGCGACGATTTCTCAATTCTTACCAGTTCGGTACAGGCCGTATCTGTAATATAATAGTTATTGCCTTTTCCGGTAGGCACTACTATATAACGGTAACGGGCATCCGTAGCTATATGTGCCTGTTGCAGATCCGGCCTCAACAGCACCAGTGCAAAGTCCTGCTCCAATGTTTTCACTACCGCTTTCTTATCCATCTTCTTCAGGATAAAATGCTTGGTAAAATGTCCCTCACGGTCGAATTCAAAATCAAAGAACTTAAATCCCATCTCATTTGCAAACACCACACGTGTGCTGCTGTCGGGCATCTGCTTAAAAAACAGCAGGCCACTCAGATGATGTTTCAGTATATCCACCTGTGTACTATAGAGCGTAGCGCTGAACCGGGGGCTGAACTGACGGATACAATTCACATCACCTCCGGAAGGCCGCAGCCCTTTGTACACCGAGCGGCATCCCGTCACCAGTAAAACAATGCAGCAAATGCTACTTAGCAGAAAATACCGCATCGGGGATATTTGAATTCAATTGTTTATGTAAAAAGCTGATGGTGGTATCGTCGCCGGATAATTCCGCCATAGTGATTTTTGATACGGAGTAATCCTGCTTGTCTACCAGCAGCACGATTGTTTTGAAATACTCTTTCATTACCTTATTCACCGGTTCCAGCTCCAGGCGGTAATACTGTTGATTTTCGGAAGCTTTGGTGGTGAAATCGGAATTATCCAGTACTGTTCCTCTCACACAGTCTACAGTGATCTTATTGATTTGTTCAAACAGTTTATTACTTTTCCCAGATACCTTGTTTTCCTTTTTGGCATCCTTAATACGGATATCTTTTCCGTTGATCACCAGCAGGTAATAGGAAGGCTGCAGGTACTCCATACGAACCTTACTGTCTTTCTTAAACCAGAACTTACCTTTAGATACAATCTTATCGGAAAGCATGCTCAGGTTCTTTTCCTGTACGAAATCGCACTGGATGCTTTGTGTTTGCTGTGCAGCTTTTGCAAATTGCTGCTTCAGCGGCGTCAGGTCGGCTACCGGCTTAAAGCCGGTCTGTGCCTGTATTTGAAGGCTTAATATAACACCCATCAAAACTAAAATCCATTTACACATATGCACGCACATTTAACATTTTATCAATTCTTTCCAAACGGTAGCCCTGCTCCCGGATGTGTTTGATCATTTCCGGCAATACCGCTGCGGTGACTGCACAGGTATCGTGCAGGAGAATCACCGCACCAGGTTTCAGCTGAGTCAGTACACGTTGCAACAGCTCCTGCTCATTCTTTGCCACGGTATCCAGCGAACGTATACTCCAGCCCACGGGCAGGTAATGTCCTCTTTTGATGGCCCGGGCCAGGTTGGGGTTCGTAACTCCATATGGCGGCCGGAAAAGCCGTGGCTGCAGCCCGGTAGTATCAACCGTGAGCGTATCCATCTGCTGCATATCGTGCAGCATGCTTCCGGATAATTTCATATCAAACCAGAAATGATGCGAATAGGTATGGTTGCCTATCACATGTCCTTCTTCGTATATCCGTTTCAGTAAGGACTCATTGCCGGTGATATTTTTCCCTATACAAAAAAAAGCGGCAGGCACCTGTGCCTGTTTCAGAATGTCCAGCACTGCCGGCGTATATTCCGGCAACGGGCCATCATCGAACGAAAGCGCCACTACTTTTTCTTCGGTATCTGCTTCGCATAAGGCTTTGACAAAAAAACCGGAGTTGATATTAATAGCGCCATGGATGGTAAAGGGCAGAAAGATCAGCAGCGGCAGGCCATACAACCAGAAAGAAATATTCCATGCCAGTATCTTATCGGCTGCTAATAATAACAGCAGGCAGGATACGGCAATGATATTTACGATCTTGTTGTTCAGCATGCAGTCAGCAATACCAGGGTATGATGAGTACCCTGATGATGATTATAGATTAACACTTTTTGTATTTTTTCCGGCGTTCTGCCATAGAACCGGGCTGCTTCCGGTACCTGTTGTTCCTCCATAATGGCATTGGCCATCCACACGCCAAATGCCGCAGCTGTAGGATATTCACCACAGAGATGCTTAAAGCTGGCTTCCGCCGTTTCCGGGAACAGGGCATCGGCAATCTCTTCGTATATTTCATCCTGATCAATATCACCGTTCCTGCCGGTTACCAGCAGGTCGATATCCGCAGGCGTACAGTTATTGTCTTCCAGGAATTTCATGATATGTCCTATCACTTCTCCTTCCCACAATGGCTTGTATAGTGTGCTAACCCCGCTGAGTGCAGCTACTGTACCCGGACCTTTCGTAACGCCGAGTGTAAAAAACGCGGCACCTTCGCCGGCAATCGTGCCTCTGTCGGGGCTTTTCAACAACTCCATTGTTTTCACCGGGGCTTTTTTATAGATGCCGAACCGGGATAAGAGCTGGTGGCGGTGATTTGTAATTTCATCCAGTCCGCCAACGAGGATATTACCTGCATTGCTTTCTTTCAGTATCATGGTGGCGTCCAGCAGGGCATTTTCAAAAGAAAAACCGCGATGTACGAATGTATTGTTATATCCGTTGCAGCCCAGCATCAACGCGATCTGGCCAGCCACGGTATTGTGTGTGCTTTGTATAAACGCTGTAGGCGTCAGCATTTCTTCCTGCTGATTCACCATCTTGGTCAGGAAAACACCGGTGTCATCGAGGCAGCCGTAGGCGGTGCCGGTGATAATGGCATCGGGGCGGGTGATGCCGGCAGCTTCCAGGCTCAGGTAAGCTGCACCTACGCCCATTTTCACCACGCGGCTCATCCGGCGGATCTGCTTAATATCGATCCATTGTTTGTAATCCGGGTCTACCGTTGCCAGCCTCACCTGTTCGTATTCCCGGAGCGCTGCCAGCAAAGGCCCGCCCTGCGCAGAGTTCTGCGGGGATATACAACCAGTTCCGTTTATATAGACAGTAAACATAGCTTCGTTCAGTTTTAGCTAATAGCTTGAAAAAACAAGACTGGAGCAGTTACCACCAAATCCGAATGAATTAGACAGTACATGCTGCAGATCATGGCCTTCAGAATAAGTTTCCACCGGCGTGAAAGGCAGTTCCTTCATGGGCTGCTGAAAGCGCGCATTCGGGTAAATAATTCCTTCTTTCAGCGCCCAGGCCGAGAATACCGCTTCAATACCACCGCTGGCTCCCAGGGTATGTCCTGTAAAAGATTTGGTGGAGCTCATCGGCGGAAAATGCGGTGCAAATATCCGGTTAATGGCAATGCCTTCAGATACATCGTTATTTTGTGTTCCGGTGCCATGCAGGTTGATGTAACCAATCTGCTGTGGTTGCAAACCGCTCATGTCCAGTGCACCTTTCATGGCCAGGTAGTTACCGTTGCCGTCGGGCGAGGAAGCCGTCTGATGATATGCATCGTTGGCATTGGCGAATCCGCTGAGGCGGCACCAGGGCTGCAGGCTTGCAGCCAGGCTGTCTGATACCAGTATCACGTAACCGGCGCCTTCTCCCAGATTGAGGCCGGTGCGGGTTTCGTCGAACGGGCGGCAGGGCTGCTGATCCAGGATCATGAGGGTATTAAAACCATTGAGGGTAAATCGGGTGAGCGAGTCGGTGCCGCCGGCAATGACCACATCAACGATATTATTGCGGATCAGGCGTGCTCCATACATCAGCGCATTGGCGCCCGACGAGCAGGCAGTGCTGATGGTGGATATATGATGCCTGACGCCGAGCATATCGGCTACCAGCTCTGTGATACTGCCACATTCGTGGTGTATCAGCTGATGCAGGCGCCCTCCCCCGGCATTAGCCAGGTAGGCGGCGAAGAAGTCTTCCGTTTTATCCATCCCACCAACGGTGTTGCCGGAAACAAGTCCTACGCGGTAACGGGAAATATCGCCCAAACCGCTGGCCTGCCACGCTTCGCGGGCAGCAATCATACTGAGCAATGCCGTTCTGCTGATATTTTCCGGCATCCGGGCCATATCAGCCAGCGTGTTGTTATCGGCCTTTACTTCTGCCACCGGAAAGGTATTACGATGAACAGAAGACAGGTGCTGCATACCGGTCATGCCGGGCTTCATGTCCCGGAACGACTGCATACACTCCTGCAGGTTCAGTCCTATTCCACTGATCACCCCACCTCCTGCTATCCACACCTTTTCGCTCATGCATTCACAGTTTTGCTGGCAGTGATGTATTCTGCCATGGTACGCACGGAATGAAAGATTTTAGGCCCTTCCTCTGGATTGGCTATGCGGATGCTATAATGCTGTTGCAGCAATACGATGAGTTCCAGCGCATCGATAGAATCGAGCCCGAGCCCTTCTTTAGAAAATAATGGCTGATCATTGCCGATATTTTCCGGTGTTATTTCCTGCAGGTTCAATTGTTCTATGATCTGCGCTTTCAGATCCGCCATCAACTTTTCCACTGTCATTCAATTAAAGTTATTAACTATTATTTTGTTGATATAAATCTCTGAGAGCAGCCTCTGATAAGGACTGCGCCCCGGGATGCTGTTTATTTTCCACGAGGAATAATACCGCCTCGTACGATTGTTCCATTACTTCCACCCATCCGCAGATACATGCCTGCAAAGGAGTTACGTTCAGTAACTGCGCCGGGTAACTGCTCATCAGCACCGTATCAAACCTATCCGACACAAAAAAAGTGTTCTCTCCTTTAAAGCCGTGCCGGATAGATATTTCACCCATTACAATATTCGGCAATGTGTATACGAACAGTGCAGGGCTTGCAATTTCCTTTACGCTGGCGAAATAGCGCACATCCGTATCCAGGCTGCTGCTGCGGTTGGAAAGTACTATTCCTACCTGCTCTGCCGGCAAAAGCGGTACTGTTGTATCTTTCAGCAATACTTCTGCGGCCAGCCAGCCCAGCCTGCTGAGCGGATCCATTTTATGAAATTTAGGATACTGCCCCGAAAACCGGTCGTATCCTGCCCTGAGAAAATCGGATATGTCCAGTTGCTGATCCGCTTCCCATAACAAGCTGCCATTTACGTACACCTTATTATGCCTGATAACACAACTACCCGTGATATATGCCGTTCCGCTATTCAATGGCTGAGTTACTTTTTAATTTATCCGTTAATTCTATCGTTCTGGCCAGACGCTTTAACGCGGTATCATGATTTTTCACAAAAGGATTACTCATGTCCCACACATAGCCTGCCAATACGGAACAGATCTGACCTTTGATCAGGGGATCTGCATCTTTGCTGAAGAAAATAGTATCTAAAGTTCCTTCATACCAGGCCATTACATATGAGCGGAAAGTATTCACGCCCTGCATGGTTGGTTCCATATATTCTTTTTCCCAATCCACTTCTTCCCCTTTCAGCTTCCTGATTACCAATTTAGCGGCCGTTTGTGAAGACACGCAGGCCAAAGTTACGCCAGAAGAGAAAATCGGGTCCAGAAATTCTGTTACATTGCCGGTGAGTACAAATCCTTCGCCATAGAACTTATCGGTAGTAGCTGACCAGGATTGCAGTATCCTCGGCTCAAATACCAGCTCCACATCCCGGAAACGCTCCCTGGTATAGGGTTCTGCTTCCAGTAAAGCGCGATATTTCTCTTCATCCGTGCCGGGATATTGTTCAAAAAACTCCGGATCCCCCACAAAGCCCAGGGAGGTGACCCCGGTAGCAAAGGGAATGATCCAGATCCATACGCCTTTTTTATGCACCACTGCGGTGATACGGTTAGGTTCGTCCGCCATGGAGCGGCGTACATCCACTGTATGGGCAAACAGCGCCTTACGGGGCTGAAGATTGGAATTTTTTTCCAGGTTGAACAACCTGGGTATCACCCTGCCATAACCACTGCCATCCACGATGAAGCGGGCAGCGATCTCTGATTCCTGACCGTCTTTATCGACCACTGTGGTAACAGAATCAGATCCGTTGAATCGTATATTCGTTACCGTTGTTTCGTAGGCAACCGGTACTCCCATGCTTTCTACGGTATCGGCCAGGGTTTTGTCGAAATCAGCGCGGGTTACCTGCCAGGTCCAGGTCCAGCCGGGAGTATATTGTTCCTGAAAGGTAAAATCGCAGAGGGCATCGCCCTTTACGAACTTGGCGCCATATTTCTGCTGAAAACCTTTTGCTTTGATGGCATCAATAAAGCCTGCTTCCTGCAATGCTTCCATGCTGCGGGGCAAGAGGCTTTCGCCGATTACAAAGCGGGGAAATTGTTGTTTTTCCACTATTTTCACTTTGTATCCGGCCTGGTGAATGAGAGAAGCCGCTACCGTTCCCGCTGGCCCTGCACCTATTACCAACACATCAACTTGCTCAGTTTTCATAAGTGATCGATTTTTTGGGTATTTATGGATTAGTTAGTTTTTCTCTTGCACTTTAACAGGGTATAATTAATCCCCATCTGATTGTTCTCTTCCACCACAGATAAACCTGCGTCTTCTATACATTGGAAGAAATCGTCGGTATGATACATCTGGCTGTTACCATTGGCCATAGCAGTAAAATACAGGGAAGTCTGCTGCAGGCAGAAGGCGGCTGATTTAAACTGCTGCCGGTTCCAGAAAGGCTCCAGGATGTAAATAGTGCCGTTTTCGTTGAGTGCTTCACGACAGCGTTTCAGTATGGATACAATTTCCGCTTCAGAGAAGCAGTCGAGGAACTGGCTCATCCAGATGGCATCGAAGCCTTTCGGGAAAGGCACTTCTTCGTGAAGGATGTTGGCTATATGGAAATGTACCCGGTTTTCCACACCGGCGTCTTTTATTTTCTGTTGTGCAATTCCTGCCTGACCTGGCAGATCAAAAATGGTCACTTCTACTTCAGGATCTTTTGCGGTGCAGGCCAGTGCCCACTTTCCGGTGTTACCACCGATATCGAGCAGGCGTTTGGGCTTATTTTCAAAAACAATATCCAATGCCTGGGGAGTAGCGAGGTCGGAGTAGTAGTGATCGAAGTCGAACCAGCTTTTGCCCACTTCCGGGGGCAGCAGCGAAAGGCCCGGATAGATTGTATCCCAGGGGCCCAGCTCCCGCAGCCCTGCCGGCTTGCCTTCCTGCAGACTTTCCTGCAGGTGTAACATACCCTTGTAGCAGATGTCTTGCGAGAAATCCATATTGATGCGGGTCAACTGGTCGTGTAAAATAAAGTAACCGGTTTTGGTGAGGGTATACCTTTTGTCGTTAACGATAATCAGCTCCATTCCCAAACCTGCCTCCAGCAACACTCTCACTGCGTAGCGCGACAATTTGGTCTGTTCCATTATTTCTTCGATGGTGATACCGGCTGAGCGGCTGTTACTTACCGCTGTCAGAATTCCCATATCACGCAGGGCCCTGGTGGCCTGAAAGGCAATAGGTGCAAATGCCAGACGTAATGCAGCTTCTTTTGCTTCGAGTGCTGTTTTAGTTTCTTTATTGAACACGAGGAATAAAAAATGTAGCGGTCTGCAGTCTGCTCTTAACGCAAAGCGTTAAATGTCAGCTACCGACGGCTGGTTAATACTGAATACCATGGCTGCATTGCATCCGCCAAAACCTGATACTGTTTTCAGGAAGTGAGGAGATGGTTGGTGCAGCAGCGTATTATGAACATTTACCGGCATACTTACACCGGGAGTTTCAAATCCTTTTGTGGGTAGTACCACGCCGGCTTTAGCGGCCTCCATACTGATGATGGCTTCTATAATGCCCGCAGCGCCCAGTGTGTGGCCGTAATATCCTTTCAGGCTGTTCACAGGAATGCTGGCCAGGCCTGCATGATGCAATGCCTTGGCTTCCATTTCATCATTGTAGAGCGTAGCTGTGCCGTGGGCCGATACAAACCCAATGTTTTCCGGGCTTAGTCCGCTACCCTCCAGTGCCAGCTGCATAGCAGCAGCCAGTTCCTTCCCGGTGCGCGACGGGCCCGAAATATGATTGGCGTCGTTGCTGATAGCACCGCCGCCCAACGAAAATACTGCGTTGCCTCGTTCCCGGCTGAGGATCACTGTTGCGGCACCTTCTCCCAACGTAACGCCCGAACGATGGACGTCGAACGGCTTGCAGGGAAGAGGGCTCACGGCCTGGAACGATTGAAAACCGGACAACACGAAACGGGTCAGCACATCTGCGCCAGCCACCACCACATGATCGTAGCGGCCTGATTCAATGAGCCGTTTCCCGGTCAAAATAGCCACCAGCCCTGAAATACAGGCACTGCTGACTACGATGGGCTGATTCACAGCCCCGAAATAAGCCGCTATTTTCCTGGCGGTGGTATGCAGCAGCATATCTGCCAGCGGAAGAGTGGTGCCCTCCGACTGCTCCAGCAATTCAATATTTCCTTTGGTAGTGGAAATAATCAGGCCGGTACGTTCGCCGGTCAGTGAAATGCTGGTTTGCTGCAATGCTTCCCGTATGGACGCTATGAGCAGCTTTTCAAATTTCGTATATTCTTTTCCGTTAAATGCAGCGCTGAGATCATCCAACTGCTCCGGAGCCATCATAGCCCCACAAAAAGGAGCAGCGGCCCAGGCAGCATTTTCATGCTGCCTGATGCCACTGTTGCCTTGTAAAACCTGGTCAAAATTTTCCCGGGTAGTACTGCCCAAAGGCCCCACAATATTATCTGCTACTACAAACACCTGTCGCATATTACCCAGATTATACCAGTCCGTGCTTCTTTTTCCACTCGTTAAAAAAAGCCGGAGCCACCAGTTGCAGGGAAGTGGTTTCCTTATCCAAAAATACCTGTATGGAAGAGCCCTTTGCCACAACTTCTCCGGTAGCCGGATTGGTCAGTATGTATTCAAATTTAATTTTGGCGGCCAGATCGTCCACGTACCTTGTTTCAACCACTACTCTGTCGCCATAACGCAACGAGCGTTTGTAGTCACATTGTACATTCACAACGGGCACGGTATATCCCTGGGCGAAAATATCCAGGTAACGTAGCCCGTATTTTTCTCCGAAAGCTTCCCTTCCATCCTCAAAATACCGCACATAATGCCCGTGCCATACTATTCCCAATGGATCTGCTTCATTAAATCTTATCAGTATGTTCGTGCTTGCGGTCAGCGTCATGATTATCCTTTCTTCTTTGTTTTTTTAGTTTCTTTGGTAGCGGCGGCTTTTTCTTTATGAGGTTCCGCAGCAGCTGTTTTTTCTTCTTCCGGATCCTGAGCGGTGGCATATTTTGCCGTCAGTTTCTTGTAATCATCTTCTACATCGCCCAATACTTTGTAGATGGTATAAGCCCAGTAGTTGCGCCAGGAAAATCCCTGGGCCTTGCCGGAATAGCGTTCTGCCATCAATACATTTTTCTTGTCCATGTCGATGATGGTTACATACATGGAGGCACGCTTATCTGATTTATTCATGCCATCCATTACAAATAACACTCCGATTCCGTGTTTTCCGGAAAAATCGTACGATTTTACCAGCTTATTAAGGTCCTCCGGTTTGAGGCGTTCGAAGTCGCCCGTACTTTCAGACTTCAATGATTCCGGATTTACGGCTTCATTGCGTTTGTTCACCAGACTCAGGTCGGAGGTGAATTTGTCGTGGTGAAATGCACCCGGAATATCGTATTTCTTAGGTTCATTCACTACTACCTGATTAATCCCTGTAAACTGCCGGGCTACCACATCCTGCGCGTTGGCACCAGCGTCTCCGATCAGGCGGGCCTGGGTAAAGTCCACACCCAGCCAGGTAAAGGATTCGTCTTTGTTGTCCAGGAAACCTTTAAGTTTCTGTGCGTTGGTAAATACGGGGAACAGGCCCAGTAATACCACCGAAAGCATGATTAATTTTCTACAGTTCATAGACTATAATTGGGGGTTGGTGAAAATTTTCATCTCACACTGTGCCATCACGCGGCCATCATACATTACTTTTCCGGTTACCATAGTGGCGTTAAATACTTCTCCTCCTATCTCAATAATGGTTTCGATCATTTGTCCGGCAGGTGGGAGTTCCAGTATTTCAAGGTCTTTCACGGCGCCTATGAATCCGAGTGGCACAGGGGCATTCTCTTGTTTGGCGATATAACCGATGCGGGCAGCGGCAGTTTGAGCGATATTCTCCATCAGGCCGGGAGCGGTGAGTACGCCATCTTCCACAAAAACATTATCCTGAGCAATATGCAAACCGGTACGGGTTACCGGGCCATCCACCGCCAGGATGCCGCTAATCATCACAATGGGTGTACGTTGCGGGATATACGCGGTAATATCATCAGTATGAATAAACATCAGTGCAAGTTATTATTAAATGTGAAACACGAAATAAATAGAATTATACGAAATTATTAACAGTATAAACACGGTTTATTCCCAAAAATCGTAATAATTGAACCATTGCACCGGATAACGACGTACTTTTTCTGTTATTTGCGCCACAAAATCATTCAGGGCATTTTCCACCCCCTGGTTACGGCGCCCGTGGTACTGGTGCGGCTCGCTTGCGTAAAAATGGTAGTGGGTGGAAGATTCCTTAAAAGCAAATACCATCGACACCGGCACCCGGAACGTGGCCGCCAGCAGGAACGGGCCTACCGGGAAACGGGCTTCCTGGCCTAAGAACGAGGCAGATATCGTTTTGTTACCTGGCAGAAAGCGATCGGCATGCATACATACCAATTCTTTGTTATTCAACGCTTCATTAATGGCATAAATATGCGACAGATCATCACGGATGACAATGATATTCATATTCCGGCCACCGGTAACGTCTGAGAGGTAGTCTTTGATACGCTGGTGTTCCCCATCGAACATCACTATGTTAATCCGGGCCTGCAGACGGGTAAAAAGATGCCCCGCTACTTCCCAGTTACCCAGATGAGCGCTCAGCAGAATGCCGCCTTTGCCGCCGGCTACCATCTCCCTCAGATAATGTTCACCCTCAAATTCAAATGAAAATTTATTGGCAAGGCCTGCCATTACCACTATCTTGTCTATCAGTGTTTGCCCGAAAATATAATAGTTGCGATATAGGTTTATCAGGGCCCGCCACGAGCCATAGCCAGCTTTTTTACGCAAATAGCTATAGATGGGCTTTGAGGAACTCCAGGAAAAAACAAAGTAGTAAAAAGCAACAAATCTCAACAAAAGATAGGCAGGTGCAACGCCTCCATGTTTAAGCAGGAAAACAAAACAACTGTACCCTAACTTATTTCCTTTGGACTTTCCTTGCCAGGATGGCATTATACCAGCTCTTTTTGTTGTACACGGGTGGCTACATAGTTGTAGAAATCCTGGAAGGTGCTGATAGACTGAAAATCTTCCGGATTTACTTTGAATCCGAAGTTATCTTCTATTACCACTACCATGTCGATATAATCCAGGCTATCCAGATCCAGCGTGGATTTCATATTTGCTTCAGGTTTAATTGTTTCGGGGTTTGCTTCAAACTCCTCTACCAGAAACTTATTCGTAACAGTTATAATTTCTCTAATATCCATATAGTGTGAAATCAGATATAGGTCTTTTGATAAAATTTGGTTTTTCCCATCAGCTCTATTCGGCTATCTGTATGTCCTAATATCTGGCGCCAAAGTTAAGCATATTTATTTTCCATTCCATCCCCTTACAATCAGAGATGAATTTGTTCCTCCAAAGCCAAAAGAGTTGGACAAAAATATATTAAAATTTTTATTAATTGTGCTGCTAACGATATTTAATCTGGCTGCATCATCATCGGGGTTATCCAGATTGATATTGGGGGCAATGAAGCCGTTTTGCATCATTAGCATGGAATAGACGATTTCGCTGGCTCCGGCCATCCAGCATTCGTGGCCGGTCATAGACTTAGTGGAGCTGACATAAGGCCTGGTAGCGCCAAACACTTCGTGAATAGCCTTTGCTTCACTGGCATCGCCGGCCGCTGTAGAAGTAGCATGGGCGTTAATGTATTCGATATCGCCGGGCTGCAAACCCGCATCCTGCAATGCAATCTGGAGGGACCTCACAGGGCCTTCCACCGTTGGATTGGAAATATGAGCGCCATTGGAAGAAAAACCGTAGCCCAATACTTCGCCGAGGATGTTTGCTCCTCTGCGTTGAGCAGATTCCAGGCTTTCCAGGATCACGGTAGCCGCCCCACCACTGGGCACCAGGCCGTCGCGGTCGCGATCGAACGGACGGGAAGCCCGGGTTGGATCATTTTCCCTGACTGAAAAGGCAGCAATGGCATCAAAATTTCCCATGGCGTATACATTCACTTCCTGCGCGCCACCACAGATCACCGCATCCTGCATACCGCTCCGGATGAACATATAACCCAGCCCTATTGCATGAGAACCACTGGCACAAGCTGCGCTGACGGTGAAATTCACGCCTCTCAGCTTGAAAATAGTAGCCAGGTTCATATTAACGGTAGAGTTCATGGTCTGGAATACAGACCCGGAACCCACCAGCATTGTGTCTTTCTTGGCCCGCATGATATCATTCGCCTCTACTGTGGGCCTGGCACAGCTATCATTGCCATACAGCAGCCCTATCGGAGTAGAATCTATATACTCCTGCGTAATCCCTGCCTGTGCGAGTGCTTCCCGGGTTGCCATATAGGCAAATTCCGCCTGCTCAGGCATCATCAGCCTGGAACGGCGATCGAGTAAGCCTTTCAGCTCAGGTCTTTCAATATATCCTGTTAAACCGGAACGATATCCAAATGCCTTTCTTTCCGGGTCCAGCACAATCCCTGATTTACCCTGGTACAATGAATCCTTCACTTCCTGCATATCCTTTCCAATGCAGGAATAAATGCCCATTCCGGTGATCACAACTCGATTCATAGTCTTTAGTCTTTAGCCTTTAGTCTTTAGCTACGTATGCAGCCCTCCATTGATATTCAGCACCTCTCCGGTGATGTAGCCTGCTGATTTTGAAGCCAGGAATGCTACGGCATCAGCAACTTCTTCAGGGGTGCCAAAACGGTTCATGGGAACCTGTGCCGCCAGTTCTTTTTCATTCAGCTCTGCTGTCATATCCGTTCTGATAAATCCCGGTGCGATGGCATTCACTGTCACGCCACGCTTCGCTACTTCCTGCGCCAGCGCCTTGGTAGCACCAATAACCCCGGCCTTGGCCGCGGAATAGTTGGTTTGCCCCGGAAGGCCCTTGATACCAGACAGCGACACCATGTTGATGATGCGCCCGTAGCGCTTTAATAACATGCTGTTCAATACCTGTTTGGTAACATTATAAAAACCGTTCAAACTGATGTTCAATACATTTCCCCACTGTGCATCCGTCATCCAGAACATCAGGGAATCTTCCCTGATACCTGCATTATTCACCAGCACTTCTATCTGATGCTCTTCTTTATGCTGCTCTAACCATCCGCCCAGTACGCGTTGTACTTCTTCCCCATCGCCAACGTTGAAAGGCAACAGCTCTCCTGTACTGCCTTTGGCCTTCACGGCTTCCAGGGTTTCCTGTGCGGCTGTTTCATTGCCTTTATAATTGATCAGCACATGATAGCCTGCTTCTGCCATCCTTATGCACACTGCCTTTCCGATTCCTCTGGACCCGCCTGTTACTAATGCACACTTCATTGAATTACAAATTACTTATTAAGAATTATGGTATTCCCCGGCACTTTATCAGAACTGGACGGGTACGTTCTTAACCAGGTACTCTTTAATTTGCTGAAGATCTTTATAGCGTGGACTGTCGTCGATAAATTTAGGAAAAATTGCCCGCACTTCCGTGTATACTTTATGGGAGAAGGCTGCCAACCGGTCCTGGCAATTCAGATAGTCCACTGCCTGCAACATAGTCATCAGCTGAATAGTCAATACCTGGAAAGTATTCTCTATAACTTTGCTTGTCATGATAGCAGCATTGCATCCCATGCTCACTATATCCTGGTTATCGTTGTTATTCGGGATGCTGTGTACGTACATCGGGAACGATAAGGTCTGGTTTTCCGCCACTGTTGATGTAGCTGTAAACTGCACGCCCTGCATTCCAAAATTGAAGCCAAGTTTGCCCAGGTTCATAAACGGCGGGAACTTGTGGTTCAGCTTTTCATTGAGCAGGTAGTTCAGCTGGCGCTCTGAGAGCATCGACAGTTTGGTGATGGCAATCTTGATTTTGTCCATCTCCAGTGAAACATAATCCCCGTGGAAGTTACCACCGTGGAAAACATTTTCCAGTGTATGGTCTACCACCGGGTTATCACTTACGGAATTCAGCTCCTGTACCACCAGCTTTTCTGCCTGCATCAGCGTATCGTACACAGGGCCCAGTATCTGGGGTACGCAGCGGAGTGAATAATATTCCTGTACTTTATCTTTAAAAATCTCTTCTTCCAGTTCTTTATACAGGTGATCAGGGCGATGGCGTACCATCTTACTGCCCCTGAGTACATTCCTCATGCTGGCAGCAATCTGTTGCTGACCGGTATGTTTTTTTACGGCATTAAGTTCGGCAGACAGATGATCGTCGAAGGCTTCTACAATTTCGTTGATCATGGCCGACATGACTACCGACCAGCCCAGCAATTTCTTTGCTTCAATCAGGTTCACCAGTCCCACTCCTGTCATGGCGGAGGTGCCGTTGATGATGGCCAGGCCTTCCCTTACATGAATGCCGATGGGCTTCAGCTGCAGCTTTGCGAAAATTTCTGCAGTTGGCTGATACTTACCTTCGTACCATACTTCCCCTTCGCCAATCAGCACCAGGGCCAGATGGGCCAGCTGTACAAGGTCGCCGCTGGCACCTACCCCTCCATGTTCAAATATGCAGGGATAT
The DNA here is from genome assembly GCF_037893185.1 of Chitinophaga sp. 180180018-3. Lineage (NCBI taxonomy): Bacteria > Pseudomonadati > Bacteroidota > Chitinophagia > Chitinophagales > Chitinophagaceae > Chitinophaga > Chitinophaga sp. 180180018-3. The sequence goes on from NZ_CP140772.1 coordinate 6,222,914, forward strand.
ACGTTTTTATTGATCAGGTCTCTCAGCAGTTCCACTACTTCCGGGTGTATGCCGGAATGAGCCTGCATAAAGCTACTCAAACGGGCCAGCATCAAAGCTTTGGTATGCAATGGCGACATACAGTTGCCAGCTCCGGAGCTGTGGCTGCGGATCAGGTTGTACTGCAGCTGGAAGGTATCTTCGTCGCTGATACGATACTGGGCCATCGGGCCGAAACCCGTGTTGATACCATAGATCAGCTTTTTGGCCGAAAATGTTTTAAGAAACTGATAGCTTGCTTCCACCTGCTGCATTGCTGCGGGGTCTAAGGCCAGCGTTTCTCCGCCCAAAATCACCCTGTACACTTCTTCCAGGGACAGTGCCTTACTTCCTATTGCAACCATTTTATCTTAAATTAAATTATTTGTTTATGTAAAAAAGTGCTCAAAATTAGCATAAAGCTGGATTTCTCCAAATAAATCACCTCTTCTCCGGTGTAATTCCGGGTAACTACGCATGCGGTTTCTACTGTTTTCATTTGGGGACAATCTTCTACTCTTCCGTAGCCGGCGGTGGTGGTGTGACCAGTATTTTATCCAACCGATGTGCATCCATGTCTACTATCTCAAATGTAAAACCGCGCCAGGTAAACTTTTCACCTGTTTGCGGGATATGCTCGAGATGATGCAGAATAAACCCTGCCAGGGTATCAAAATCCTGCTCAAACTCCGTCATCCAGTCTTCCTTATCAAACTCCTCCAGAAAATCGTAAAAGGGGATCTGTGCATCTACCAGCCAGGTACCATCTTCCCGTTGCACCATTTCATAATCGTCATTTTCGGCGGTTTCCGGCATATCGCCTACAATCGCCTCCAATATATCGTTCAGGGTGATCATACCCAGAAATGTACCATATTCATCTACTATAAATGCCGCATGCAGGTGGGTTTCCTTGAATTTCTCCAGCACCTGGTAGGCCGTATTATTTTCCGGAACAAACAGCGGTTTGCGAATAATATCTGCCAGGGGAGCGGCTTTACCTACTACTGAATACAGATCCTTGATCGTTACCAACCCGCGGATACTGTCGATCTGCCCGTCGCATACCGGGTAAACAGAATGAAGGCTCTCATGGATCTTTTGCAGGTATTCCTCCGGCGCCTCGTTGATATCCAGCCAGGTAATATCATTCCGGTAAGTCATCAGGGAGGTAATATTACGGTCGCCCAGGTGAAACACCCTTTCAATAATCTCCTGTTCGGTTTCTTCTATCGCTCCGGATGTAGTGCCTTCATTAATGATGGCTTTGATCTCCTCTTCTGTTACATGAGGCTCATCAGTACGCAGGTTGAGCAATTTTACCAATGCCGCTGTGGATATACTCAGCAGCCATATAAACGGATAGGTAAGCCAGGAAAGCACGCTCATAGGCGTAGCCATTATTTTGGCAATATATTCCGGATAGGCAGTACCAATGCGTTTGGGCACCAGTTCGCCCAGTACCAGTGAAAAAAAAGTGATCACTACTACAATGATCACGGTCGATAATATACTGCTGTAGGGCTGTATCGAAGGAAAATTATTAAGCCAGGTCATTACATCCACTTTGATGTTATCACCTGCATATATACCCGTTAAGATGCCGATAAGGGTAATCCCTATTTGGACAGTAGAAAGAAAGGTGTCCGGATTTGTGGCCAGTTTTAATGCTGTCTTTGCTTTTTCATCCCCTTTATTGGCCAGATTTTCCAATCGGATCTTCCTGGCTGAGGCCAATGCTACTTCCGACATCGAGAACAGGCCATTCAATAATATGAGGATGAGGATAATGACGACTTCCATATATGAGCCTAAAAATAAAAAATTATTCAAATATCAGGGTAAGAAAAGCCAAAACCAGTCCCAGGGCAATTGCCAGCACTTTTTTCCTGCTCAGTTCATGGTGTTTGGTACCGCTTTCATAGAAAATGGTGGTGGAAATATGCAGAAATGCACCTACTACCAGCGCCACTACATACACCAGGTAATGTTGCACCGTTTCGAAACGGCTACCCAGCCAGCCGGCCAATACTGCCGCCAGCGGCGTTACCAGCGCGAAAGCGATGAGTATCCGCCACAGTGCCGCTTTAGTTTTATGGGCATGTATCATGACCGTCATCAGTGTCAATGCCTCGGGGATTTTGTGCGCAGCCACACCGGCCATCAGTGATGGCAAAGCCGATTGATCGTCGTACCGGAAGCCCAGAGGCAGCCCTTCCATGAATGCATGAATAGACAGGCCCAGCAACAGTGGCATAACGGCAATATGGTGGTGATGCTGTTCCTGGGGCAAATGCGTATGCCCGTGTTCCATGCCGTGCGACAGCTGCTGCAGGAATACCTGCAGGAAAAAGCCCAGCACGATGTACACGCCTGCCTCGTGCCCCAGCTCATGGTACACTTCCGGCAGCAGGTGCATGATAATCACCCCGAAAAGAAAAGCTCCCGTAAATGCCAGGAGATAAATGGAGAAGTTAGCGTTGACCCGCTTTACCGTCATGGGTATCACCCCACCGGCAACGGTTGCAGCCAATATCAGTATCAGATAATTCCAGTTCATGATGTTTGTTCGGCCTCCAGCCTTATGCGGCGCTGAAAGAAGCTACCGCTGAGCAGCCCGATAAATGTGCCCAATATAGCACCACCCAGCACATCGAGCGGGTAATGCACACCAACATACACCTGTGCATAAGCTATCACGGCAGCCCATGCAAAAAATAACCAGGTATACCGTTGAAACGCTGATTTCAGGGTAATAAAACAAAAAGTCCCCAGGGCGAAGTGATTGGCCGCATGATTAGAGGTAAAACTACCGCTCATCGGGCAATATGCTACCAATACTCTGGCATAGTGCGATACCACCGGGTCGCGGCATGGCCTCACCCTCGCAAAGGCACCTTTCAAGAATAAACTGCTCTGGTCCGCCACGGCAAAACATAACAGGAAGAACAGGATCCAGAAAAAACCTTTCCATCCGTAATTGATCGTCACAAACAACGCCAGGAAAAGGTACAAGGGCGCCCATACAAACGGCTCCCGCACAAATGGCAGGATTACATCCAGCACACCGTTATGCCACTGGCCATTAATATGAAAAAATAATCTGAGGTCTTCGCGCAAGATAGACTCAAGCATGGCTATAATTTTGTGGCGATGATGATCTGGCGTGGTGAGCGTTGTTCATCATAGCTGTTAAAGTGATAGTCACCGAATATTTCCGTTATTTCAAGGCCCTGCCGGGCAAACATGGCCTCAAAATCCGTTCTGGTAAAGGCATTCACACGTTCTGTATAGGTAGCCCGCAACATCCGTTCCTTATCCAGTACATTAATCTGCTTAATGAACTTCGCAGCTTCCAGTTTCCGGTGTATATCAAACACTACTCCGTCTTTCTCTTTCACCTCATCATATACCAGGTGGCTGGCTACGTAGCCGCTGTTCAGATAATCCAATACCAGCTTTCCGCCCGGTTTCAGGGCATTCCGAAGGGTACGCAGGGCATTATCGTTATCCCGCTGCGTATCGAAATATCCGAAGCTGGTGAAAAAATTAACTACTATATCGAAATAATTTACCCGGAAGGGCAAACGCATATCATGCTGAAAGAAGCTCAGGTGCTCGTTTTCCAGCTTTTTAGCAATGTTGATGCTTTCAATGGAAAGATCTATCCCAGTCACATAAAAGCCCTTATCCGCCAGGTACTTTGCATGACGCCCCCTGCCACAGGCTACATCCAGCACATTGGCATCGGGCGCAGGACGCAGGTAGGCGAGCAATTTGTCAATAAATGCTGCCGCTTCCCTTTCGTCCCTGTTATCATATAACAGATGGTAATAAGGCGAATTGAACCAATCTTTAAACCAGGATTTATCTACTTCCATATAAATAAAATACAAAATCTGTTTTTCCTCTGCTCAGTACCTATTTCCCCGATACCTTTTTATTATTGAACAGCAAGTATCGGGTACTTTCGTAAAAACCATGTGTTAAATTATCAAGACTTCTTGCTGTATCCGGTAATTGCGCCTGGATATTTTTCTGTGGATCGGCCTTCAGATCATACAAAGCAGTGGCATGTGTAGTCATGTTTATTTCATACAGGTACTGATCTCCCAGCACACTGATGTAAGGCATCTGGTTACGCAGGTAATTGACAAACACATACCTGTTGTTCCCCCTTGCAGTATCGAACAGGTTTACCCCCAGGGTATAGTTTTTATACGGCATGCCTACCATCCCGGCTACCGTCGGATATACATCCAGCAGGCTGGCCGGCGTAGTGATCTGCTGTGGCGCCAGGTGTTTCGGGCTGTACATGAAAGCGGTAACATGCACCCCTCCTGTTGCCAGTTCGTATTCCGGCAGCGGCATAAAGCTATAGGGATTCAGTATACAGTTATGATCCCCGAAAAATACAAAAATGGTGTTATCAAGATAGCCATCCTTGCGGGCCATATCTATGAGATGACCTACGTTATAGTCTTCATACCGCAGGGCATTAAACTGATCAACGGATACAAAACCGGACTTTTTGAAAGCATTCATGTCCAGGTCTTTTTCTGTCAGCTTTTTAAAATCGCCCGCGCCACTGGTAGTAGTGTAAGGCGGGTGATTATCTGCCAGCTGGAGGAAGGCCACGAAAGGCTGTTTCTTATCATTATCTTCCTTAAAAATGCCGCTGGCTTCTGTGATAAGGTCATAATCTGAGATGCCCCATACATCTGCCTTAGGCGATTTATACATTCCTTCCTCAAAGATGCGGATGCCTTCCACATTATTGGTGAATACCGCGCGGATATTGGCCCAGTTTGTATTTCCGCCCAGCAGGTATAGTTTATCGTATCCCTTGAACTGGTCCATTACAATCCGCTGATCCAGCATTTTAGGATGACGGCTGGCTGTTTTCACGGATGTGATATCAGGCAGGCCGGTATGCACTCCGAAAACAGTTTTAGCAGTACTGATGGCCGGCACATAAAAGTTCCTGAACAGGATCCCGCTGTCAGCCACGCGCTTCATATGAGGAGTGGCCTGCATCGGGTTTCCGTACATGGAAGTAACCGCAGCACCTGTCGATTCCAGCATTACCAGTACCACATTGAGCCGGGGCTTTGAGCTGTCGCCCGCAACCGTGCGTTCGTAGCTGAGTTTTTCCGTGTCGAGGGTATCGGTTTTTAAGTAAGATGCAATAGTGGGATAGTATTTTTTAGTGGCAGGCAAATCGTAGGTATCGCCTTTCACAGAAAAGTTGGAAATAAAATACAGGATCGGGTTCAGGCCAAGACTGGTAACGCCATTATCCCGGGTGAACATCGCCTGGCTCCAGCGCAGCGGGAAATAGGCTACGTTTCCGTAACAGCCGGCACCAAAGAGCAATACCATCCCAATCACATAGCCGGTATAAGGCCAGTTGCGCAGGTATACAACAGATTGAGCGGCAAATTTCTTCCAGGTAGCTTTCTGCAGGCGGTACAGCAGGAACATCGCCACAAAAATCCCCAACACGCCTCTTACCACAGGATAGCTCTGCCAAACCATGCGGGCATTATCGGCCCGCTCGCCTTTAGCGAGGAAACGCATAATGGAAGGATCGAGGCGCATGCCCAGGTAATCGTAATGCCCGAGATCCAATATATAAAGGAGGATGAGTAGTAAGTAAACCAGGAAGAAGTAGATGAAATTAGCTTTGCGGAGCGCTTTTATGGTAAAGAAGTTGTTACGTGTGATGAGGGCGGTTATCAGTACGGGTATCATCAGGTACAGGGAGAGTCTGAGATCGAACCGGAGCCCCAGGTTCCACGCTTTTGCTATCGCCGTGTGATCTGTAATGGTGGTTTTGAAGAAGAACAGGAAAAAAATAACCCTGAACATCGCCATTAACAGGAAGAGGTAAAGCGTTTGAACAAACACATAACGAATATACCGGGGTATATTCTTCCACGAGTATTGCATGTAACGTATAGCTGTTTTTTGAAAAGCGTAGCTGCAAATATAGGGAAAAGTGGCTGCGGAAAATTGAAAAATAGACGGGATAACAGTGTACCTTCCGTCATCTTTTCATAATTAGGAATTCTGAAATGGATTTTTTTATATTTGCCTTCCTTTAAAAACAGATTCTTGTGGCACTGATCAAATCGATTTCCGGTATACGCGGAACCATAGGCGGTAAGCCCGGCGAGGGACTTTCTCCATTAGATGTGGTAAAATTCACAGCGGCATACGGAACCTGGCTGAGCCAGCAAACTGACAACCGTAAAGTAGTGATCGGCCGCGATGGCCGTATCTCCGGTGAAATGGTAAAAAACCTGGTTGTATCTACATTGAATGCATTGGGCATTGATGTAGTAGACCTGGGATTGTCTACCACCCCCACCGTAGAACTGGCGGTTACTATGGAAAATGCAGCAGGAGGGATTATCCTCACTGCCAGCCATAACCCAAGAGAGTGGAATGCGCTGAAACTGCTCAACAGCAAAGGTGAATTCATTTCCGGAGAAGACGGCGCCCAGCTGCTGGATATCGCTGCCCGTGAAGATTTCAGCTTTGTTGATGTAAACAAGCTCGGCACTTACACGCAGGATGATTCTTATCTGCAGAAGCATATCGACCTGGTGGTTAACTATCCCCTGGTAGATGTAGCCGCTATTAAAGAACGTAACTTCAAAATTGTAGTAGATGCGGTCAACTCCACCGGTGCGCTGTTTGTACCGCCCCTGCTGAAAGCGCTCGGGGTGGAAGAAGTAGAAGTGCTGTTCGGAGAAGTAACCGGTAAATTCAGTCATAATCCTGAACCGCTGCCGGAAAACCTTACTGCTTTGTCTAACGAGGTAAACAAATCCAATGCAGATATGGGTATTGCTGTAGATCCGGATGTAGACCGTTTGTGCTTCGTTTGCGAAGATGGCGGCATGTTTGGTGAAGAATATACCCTTGTAGCAGTAGCTGACTACGTATTGAGCTGCAAAAAAGGAAATACGGTTTCCAATATGTCATCTACACAGGCACTGAAAGATGTGACCCTGAAACATGGTGGCGAATACCATCCTTCTGCTGTTGGAGAAGTGAATGTGGTAAAGAAAATGAAAGATACCCAGGCAGTAATCGGAGGAGAAGGTAATGGCGGTATCATTGTGCCCGATCTTCATTATGGTCGTGATGCCCTGATTGGTATCGGCCTCTTCCTCAGCCACCTGGCCCGCAGCAAGAAAAGCATCAAAGCCCTGCGCAACAGCTATCCTGATTACTTTATCTCCAAAAACAAAATAGAGCTGGATAAAGGTGTGGACGTAAAAACCATCTTCGAAAAAATCAAGCTGAAATATAAAAACCAGCCGATTAACACAGAAGACGGTCTGAAAATAGAATTCGACAAGGATTGGGTACATCTCCGTACTTCCAACACCGAACCTATTATCCGTATCTACGCTGAAAGCCAGAATGAAACTACCGCGGATAATATCGCGAAACGCATTATGGCGGATATAAAAGAAGCGATATCGAGATAATTAAACTTTAATCAATAGAAAAAAGGCCTTAGCGATGATTATCCGCTAAGGCCTTTTTTCTATTGATTAAAGTTTAATTATCTCAAATCAGCTCTTTCAACTTTACAATCACCTTATCCACTTCTTCCTTCGTATTATGCTTGCTGAAGGAAAAGCGTACAGCGATCTGGTTTGGGTTACTGTTGATGGCGCGGATAACGTGGGAACCGGCATTCGCGCCGGAAGTACACGCACTGCCACCAGAAGCACAGATACCGTTGATATCCATGTTAAAGAGGATCATTTCACTCTTTTCAGATTTAGGGAAAGCCACGTTCAACACGGTATACAGACTTTTTCCATAGAGGTCGCCGTTGAAAGCAACTCCCGGGATATGCTGCTGCAGCTGTTCTGCCATGTACATACGAACACCGTTGATATGAGCACTATGCTCTTCATGAGCCGCAGTGGCAATTTCCAGGGCTTTGGCAAATCCGATGATACCGTACAGATTTTCCGTACCGGCACGCATGTTCCTTTCCTGGCTTCCTCCCTGTATGTAAGGAGTTATTTTAACATTTTCGTTAATATATAAGATACCTACGCCTTTAGGCCCGTGAAACTTATGTCCGGCGCCGGTAATGAAATGTACCGGGGTATTGCGGAGGTCGAACGGATAGTGCCCTACTGTTTGTACAGTATCGGAGTGGAAGATGGCATCAAATTCCTTGCAAAGGTTGCCTACAGCATAGAGATCCAGCAGGTTACCGATCTCATTGTTGGCATGCATGAGGGTAACCAGGCATTTTTCAGTGGATTGCTGCAACAGTTCGCGCAGGTGATCCATATCGACATGGCCGGAAGGTAAAATTCTTACAAAAGAAAGCCCAACGCCATGATGATGATGCAAATGCTCCACGGTGTGCAGGGTAGCATGATGCTCAATAGGGGAAGAAATAATGTGCCTGCAACCCAGGTCGTTGATAGCAGCATTGATAGCTGTGTTGCTGCTTTCTGTACCGCCTGAGGTAAAGAAGATCTCTCCCGGATGTGCATTCAGAATCTTCGCTACTGATTTACGGGCGTTTTCTATGCCCAGTCTGGACTCCCGTCCGTAAGAATAGATAGAGGATGGGTTTCCGAACTTTTCCGTCATAAAAGGCAGCATTGCCTCTAGTACTGCCGGGTCCAGTGAGGTGGTAGCTGCATTGTCAAAGTAAATTCTTTCCAATGTCGGTGGTTTTTGATAAAGGAATAATTAATGGTGGTTGTAAAAGACAGCGAAGTTCGGAAAAAAAGATGAAACAGCCATTAGCCTGTGGCCCATAGCAAATACAGCGAAAATTATATCTTGCTAATTATAATATAATCTTCACTGTATTTGTTATGGGCTGGTAATTCCCTTCCCTTATCAGGAATACCTGTTAATCACATCATAAAACCTGTCGCGGTACCCGTCGGAGATGGGAATCGACTGATTAGCGATCATCACGGTATTCTTTTCTACGGAGTTGATCTTATTGAGGGAAACCAGGTAAGAGCGGTGCACGCGGATGAATTTATCGGCAGGCAACCGGGTTTCAAATGATTTGAGGCTGCGCAGGGTAAGTACTGGCAGGTTATGAGTATAAATTTTCGTATAGTCTTTCAGTGCTTCAATGAAAAGAATATCTTCCAGATTGATTTTGATGATCTTGTACTCTGTTTTTATGAAGATGTAATCATTCACCCAGGTAGCTTCCATGGGTACAATCGTATTGGTGTTTCCCAGGGCTTTTTGCTGGCTGGCCGTCCATGTTTCACTGGCTTTGGCAGTAGCTTTGAGGAAACGTTCGAATGGTACCGGCTTCAGCAGGTAATCTACTACATCGAGGTTAAACCCATCCAATGCGTATTCCCCGTAGGCTGTAGTAAAGATCACCATAGGCGGGTATTTCAGCGATTTAAGGAATTGGATACCCGTGATATCGGGCATTTTGATGTCCAGGAATACCAGGTCTACCGGTTCATCCTGGATAAAACGCAGCGCTGTAGCCGCGTTTTCGAATTTGCCGGCCAGCGTCAGGAAAGGCACCTTTCGGATATAGTCTTCCATGACTTCCAATGCCAGCGGCTCGTCATCCACAGCAATACACCTCATCATTTTTTCAGCTTGATTTTAAGATCTACAATAAATTCGGCTTCCGTTTCTCTTATCCGGATTTCGTGTTCGTTTTCGTAAAGCAGGTTCAGGCGTTTTAATACATTTTCCAAACCAATGCCTCCTCTTTCCGCAACCCGTTCCTTAAAGTGACTGTTCCTGACGGTTAATCTGATCATATCTTCAGTTGTAGTAATGTTGATGTCAATAAAAGATTCTTCCGCGTAGCTGATACCGTGTTTGAAAGCATTCTCCACGAATGGTACCAGCAACATCGGCTCAATCATGAGCCGGTCCGCATCTCCGCTTAAATTGCAGTTGATTTCAATATCCTTCGGCAGCCGGAGCTTTTGTATCTCTATATAGTCTTGTAAATATTTTAGTTCATGTGACAGCGGCACTTTGTCTTCGTTCGACTCATAGATCATGTATCGCATGATGGTTGATAGCTTCAGGATAGCATGTTCCGTTTGCACCGATTGTTTATGCGCCAGCGAGTAAATGGTGTTTAGACAGTTAAAAAGGAAGTGAGGATTAATTTGCGATTTTAAAAATTTCAATTCCGCATTTAACCGCTCTACGGTCAGTTCTTCTCTTTGTTTCTCACTCTTGAACCATTCCAGCGCTATTTTGATAAACCCGCTCATGAAGAGCATCAACAGGGCGAAGAAACCAGATCTGCGCAATACGTCCGGGAAAAGCAGGTATTCGAGCAGCGTAGGGCCTTCAGCGTCCAGTATTGGCATCATTGGGACGGCCCTTTTGGCTGCAATGACCTGGGTCGTGTCATCCACCAGTTTTCCCTCTCTTATCCGTATAGCTTCCGCAGGTACTGTTTCCCTGTAAAAACGCTGTCCGTGAAACGGAGGAAAGCGGTTTTGTGTTACATCTGAATTATAAAATCTTTTATCGGTTCGCATGGCCATCATCAGCGGCGGACGATGTCCATAATTTTTGAAGAAATAATAATTAATAGCAGCTTGTTGCGCCGTAACAAAAACGATTAGCACCAATACACTGCAGAAATATAAAACAATCTTCTTCCTGTTAAAATAACGGGGAATGAGCACATAGATATTCAGGTAAAAGATGCCAATAAGAAACAGGTTATCTATCAGCTCTTTGATAAAAAAACCGGTATGAAGTATCTGGATACGATAAATAAAAAAAGGAAAAAAGAGAAAACACGCCCATCCAAGGATGTGCAGGGAAATGAGGAAGGGACGACTTCTGATGATCCGTTTAAATTGCATCGTATTATTTGATGCGATAAACTTACGTTAGATAGGGTAAGACTTGTGTTAAACTTTGTTAAGTCGGGTATAAGGGATTGTTAAAATTCCCGGAAGAATTAAAATCAGATTAAAATTAAGAATACGGAATGAAGAAACAGACACGCTGTTTCTTCATTCCGTATTCTTAATTCTTTCTATTCAGCTTCTGCAATCTGCATATCCACCATCTCCTGTTGCGAAATGGATGGAATCTTATGATGTGTGAGCTTCTGCATGACTACGTTTCCTACGCGCAAAGCATTTTCCCGGGTGCGGAATACCTTGTTGCCGGGTATGTCAGGAATAACATCCTGGTAGATGTAAGTATGGCCGTCGACAACGACTTTATACCCCCATCCGTCACGTATCTGGAAGGGCACCACTGCAACAGCGAGCATGTCCGATCCTTTTTTAGCAGCCTGGATCTTCGGGAGCAGCCAGCAGGCACCGAAACCCAATGCCACCAATACGGCACCACTGATAATAATATTGCGCTTAGTCATTTTTGTTATACTCAGCTGTAGGATCAAATTCTCTTAAATCGTCGAAAGGCGTGCTGGAGCCCATGCCCAGTGTAACGAAGCCACGGTCTTTAACAGTGAAACCGGTAGCACCTGTACGGGGCGCACCTTCAAAGTCGGTTTTCTGTACCCAGCGGTCAGTTTCCGGCGTATACTCCCAGGTGGCAGCGGAATAGGTACCTTTAATACCGGCAACAATATAGCCCTTACCTCTCATGGCAAAAGCAGCAGCGCCGCTACCTGCAAAGTTGTACAGATCATCGAAGCTCTGATCACTTACATTGGCGATGGCATTGAGCGGGCTCCACTGTTTGGTATCTCCGTCGAATACGTAGAAATCCGTAACTGCACTGGAGTTGGCAGTACCCATGCAAACATATGCCTTATTGTTGATCACAAAAACGGAAGCATCTGTTCTCTTACCGCTGGTGATACTCTGTGCCTGCGTCCAGCTGTCGGTAGCAGGGTTGTATTCCCAGTTATCTTTCAGCCAGTTGCCATCGTATCCGGTACTGATATATCCTCTGTCCTTCAATCCGAAAGCTACCGCGCCATAACGGCCGGATCCGGCGAAAGGCGCCTTCGGCGTCCATGCATTGGCGTTAGGATCGTATTGATAAAAGTCATTCATTTTGTTGATACCATCGTATCCGGTTCCAACATATCCCATACCTGAGACAGCCATACCAACAGCGTTACTGCGGGCCGGACCTTTGAATGCGGCTTTCTGTGTCCACTGATTCTGATCTACATCGTACATCCAGAAATCCTGTAACCTGTTAAGCCCATCATACCCGGTTCCTACATATGCTTTATCATTAATAACGAAAGAAGCAGCGGCAGTTCTGGCCACCCCCTCAAATTCAGAGCGCTTAATCCAGTTCCCCAACAACGTGGTAGTGTTTGAACTTTTCGAACAGGCCGCCAGGGAAGCCATTAATAATAAACTATAACCTTTTAAATATCGCATTAGCATGTTCTTTTACTGCTGCCAAAATTATCCGCCGGAGCATTCCGGCAAACAGGAAATAGCTATTCACCTGATTTTACAGGACGGATACCGTTATTTCATCTACCAAAAGGTTTCTTTCGGCCTGAACCCTTATTCCTGCACCACCGGCAGCATAAAGGAGTGATTCAGTTATTCATCGATGAATTTTGGCTATTGGCATATTAAAGGAACTGAAAACAGGCAACCTGTCTAAAATTGCGCACCATGAACAATATGTATCATCTATTTTCCAGGAGTGCTGCCAGGAGGTGCTATAAAGTGCTCCCGGTGTTGCTGCTGGCCGCTATCATTTCGTCGTGCCAGAAAACCGGGTTTACCTATAATAATATTGTAGACAATAACCAGCCCACTGATTATCTTCTCACAGATACACTGACAGTGCAGATGAAAACTGTACAACAGGATTCCATGCCTACTTCAGGATCTGGTGTATTACTCGCCGGTAAAAGAGTGGATCCTATTTTTGGTACATCAACTGTTCAGTCTTTCTTCCAGATATCACAACCTGCCTCAATAGATATTCCGCTCAACGGTTCACAATACGATTCTATGGTGCTGGTGATGCGCCCTAACGGATATGTATCCGGCGACTCTATGACCGTACAAAACCTGAATGTATACAGGGTTACTTCCACCATACAAACAGCAAAAAATTTCTACTACCTGTACAACAACAGCAGTTTCTCTACAGAAAGCACGCCCATAGGCAGTTTCACAGGGATCATACGGCCTAATGTGGATAAAACCATCACCGCACATATGTCGGATCAATTGGGTACCCAACTGTTCAATATGCTGCGGGATAAAAGTCCGGATATCACCACCAACGCCACTTTCCTTGAGTTTTTCAAAGGGCTTAATGTAAGAGCAGGAGCTAACAGCCAGCTGGTATCGGCGTTTGCGGCTAATGATTCGAGCCTGTATATACGATTGTATTATCACATTAACGAAGTGATTACCACTGTCAGGTATGTAGATTTTAAAATGCAGGCGCCTAACCTGCAGTTCAACCAGGTAACAGCCAATCGTACAGGCACACCGATAGCACCGCTTACCGGCACAGTAAAGGAACTCAGCTCACAAAGCGTAAATAACCAGGGCTTCGCACAACCTATAACGGGAGCGGCTACACGAATGGATATTCCTTATATCACCAATCTCATTTACCTCGGACAGTTCTTTAAGATCATGAAAGTATACCTGTCGGTCAAACCCGTTAACGGTAGCTACGTGCAGGACCGGCTGCCTCCCCGGGTAGCACTCTGTGAAGTAGATCAGCTCAACAACGTGACCGATACCCTTACCTACGGTCAATTGAAGCTGGACAACCAGTTCAATGACAATACGTATTACATTTTCGACATCACCAACTACGTCATTAAACAACAGACAGCCACCACGCTTACCACGCGCGGATTACTGCTGACACCCAGCGCAACAGATGCACGCACAACGCTCGACAGGCTCGTCATAGGCGACCAGCGGAATCAGAACAGCCGGCTTAAAATACAGTTGTACTACCTGTTGTATAAATAAAGGATACTCATGCGAATAAAGATATATAGCGGTTTGATCGTTTTTCTGTTATGCAGCGCTGCAGCAAAGGCCCAGCATGGCCTTAATTCTATCTACTCTGCCTTCGGTATAGGCGACCTCGAATCAAGGGATTACACCCGCAATTTCGGCCTGGGAAGTACCGGTATCGCCCGTCATCACGGCGGATACCTGAATGAACTCAACCCGGCCTCCTACGGTGCACTGCCAACCCAGAACTTTATGTTCGATGTGTCGATAAAGGCGCAGACTATTACCTACAATGGCAATAGTATTTCCCAGAATGCCGGTGATATTAATTTCAAACGACTGGCCATTGGTTTCAAAGCAGCCAAATTCTGGGGCATCAGTGCCGGTATTACACCATTCAGCACAATCGACTACAAGCTATTGAACGACAAATACATCAATGGTAGCAATACCCCTGTAACTGCCACTACTACCGGCTCCGGAGGTTTTAACCGGGCGTATATTTCCAACGGATTTCAACTGAATAAGAACTTCTCGGCAGGTGTATCTACCGCGTTTCTCTTCGGGCCACAGAACATCACGCAATATGTAGGCTCCGACTCTACTCAAACCCAGCACAATAAATACGGATTCAAGCCCAACTTCACCGTGGGTGCGCAATATGCCGGGAAGATCAGCAAAGACTGGCAGATCGGACTGGGCGCTACTTACCGGTTTGAAACGAAAATGAAACTGCAGGAAAAGCTGACTGTCTCAGATCAAAACGGCGTCACCCTCTTCAGTAAAGATATGGATCCGTCGTGGTTTACACTCCCTGCAGAATATGGTGCGGGTGTGAGTCTTACCAACGGTACCTTTACCTGGGTAGCCGACTACCGGCACCAGTTATGGAACAGCCTCAATGAAAACGGTGCTACTTACGCCTACCAGGACGGGCAACGTTACTCTACCGGCATCGAGTATGTATTGAAACGGCAGTATGGTAATCAGGCCTACGAAGGTGCAGTACTTCAGGCAGGGTTCAGTTATAACCAGACACCGCTGGTAGTGAGCTCCACACAGATCACGGATATCTCCGGTACCCTGGGTGTATCTCTTCCCAGCAAGAGCGGCCAGCTGCGATATTACCTGGGTCTGGAAGCAGGCCAGCGTGGTAAAAATGGACCTGGTCTTGTTAAAGAAACATACATAAACGCCGTATTCAATTTCAGCCTGAGAGATATCTGGTTCTTCAAACGGTTAAATCAGTAACGGCTAGTGGCTGTTCAGGATTTCTCTGAACCAGTAGCCGGAGTCTTTAATAATGCGCTGCTGGGTTTCGAAGTTCACGTAAACGAGGCCAAAACGGGCGCGGTAGCCTTCGGCCCATTCGAAGTTGTCGGTAAGGGTCCAGGCGAAATAACCATCAACAGGAATGCCTTCCTGACGGGCTTTCAGCACGGCAGAGAGGTATTCCTGGAAATAGCTGATCCGGGAAATGTCTTCCACCCGGCCGTCTTCATTGGGCATATCAGGAAAAGCGGCGCCGCCTTCTGTAACGATCAGTTTTTTCACGCCTTTATAGGAGGAAAATTGTTTCAGCATTTCATATAATCCGTTGCCATTTATTTCCCAGCCCAACCCCGTCAGTGGAACGTTCCTGTATCGGGCTTTCACTTCGGATATCTTCACGATGGGCATAAAGGTATTATACTTCACTACCAGCGGAAAATAATTTTGTACACCAATGAAATCAAAATTAAAAGCCAGGCGGTCCCAGTCCCTCCAGAGTGCATACCTGCGTTCGATGCGTTTTAGCAGGGGAAATCCATCTGTCGGATATCCCATGCCAAGTGCAGGTTCGAGGAACAGGCGGTTGAACAGGGCATCCGCCCGGCGTGCGGCTTGAAGATCCGCTTCATTATTGGTATAGGGAATGATCTGAGAACAGGACAATGCAGTACCTATACTAGCGCCCGGTACTTCTTCCCGGATCACCCGGCCGGCTTCGGCCTGCGCCAGTACTGCATGATGAACGGCTGGCAAAAACCACGACAGCCCAAACTTGCCGGGAGCATGCACACCCAGCATATATCCCAGCGCTGTGAATCCAAAGGGCTCGTTCAGAACGATCCAGTTTTTCACCTTGTTGCCGAATTCCCGGGTACATAGCCGCACATACTCTTCGAAAGCAAATACCACCCCCCTGTGGCTCCAGCCCCCTTTATGTTCCAGGGCCTGAGGCAGATCCCAGTGATACAGCGTAACATAGGGCTCCAGCCCCAGCTCCAGGCATGCATCAATTACCCGGTGGTAAAAATCAAGTCCGGCCCGGTTCACGGCACCGGTGCCTTTGGGTATGATTCGGGACCACGACAGGGAAAACCGGAATACCGAAAAACCCAGCAATTTGGCCAGTAGTATATCTTGTGTATAACGATGGTAAAAATCAGTTGCCACCTGTGCATGGCTTTTGTCTTTGATCTTTCCTTTGCGGCCGGAAAAAGTATCCCAGATGGAGGGCCCCCGGCCATCTTTATCGAAAGCACCTTCGTTCTGAAAAGCGGAAATGGTCACGCCCCATAGGAAATCATCGCCAAAATCCCTGCGGGTAAAGGGTACGGCAGTTTGTTGCATATGCGATACCTGTAAAAAACCGGGTGTATATACCTCCCGTAATTAAACTGCAGTTTACAACACTTTTTGCTGACAATTGATTATATAATTGTTAAGCCACGGGGGCAACAGACGGATTTAAATACTATTTTTAGTGTCAATAAATCAGTTGAACAAAAGATGACCAGGATAAATATTGTGCTGGGCCTTGCCCTGTTTTGCAGCTGTGCCGGTGGCCAGTCGGGGCAAACAGCGGCAGCCCGAAAAGATACATTGAATAAAATGGTGCTGATCCCTGCAGGAAGTTTCTTTATGGGCGCGGACGACAGCACCGGGGTAGTGGATGAATACCCTAAGCACCTGGTAGAGATTCACAGTTTCTGGATGGACGAACATGAGGTGACCAACCGTGAATTCGCGGAGTTTGTAGCGGCTACCGGCTATGTAACCACTGCTGAAAAACCGGTTAGCAAGGAAGAATTGCTGGCCAGTCTGGCGCCGGGTGCACCTCAGCCCGATAGTTCCCAACTCGCTGAAATGACAGCTCCCGGAGCGCTGGTATTCACGCCGCCGGATCATGCAGTGCCGCTCAATGATATCGGTCAGTGGTGGACTTTCGTGAAGGGCGCTTCCTGGAAGCATCCCGGCGGGCCTGGCACTGATATCAACAACAAAGATAATGAGCCCGTAACGCAGGTTTCCTGGCTCGATGCCCAGGCTTACGCCAAGTGGGCGGGTAAACGCCTTCCTACGGAAGCTGAATGGGAATACGCAGCCCGTGGCGGCCTTTCCGGCCAAATGTATCCATGGGGCAATGAACCACTTACTGTGGGTAAGCCCAAAGCCAATACCTGGAACGGCAATTTCCCTTACCGCAATACCCAAACCGATGGGTATTATGGACTGGCACCGGTAAAGTCCTACGCACCGAACGGATATAAGCTGTATGATATGTCGGGGAACGTATGGGAGTGGTGCAACGACTGGTACGATGCCAACTACTATAAAACCCAGGAAAAAGGAGCTAAGAATCCTGCCGGTCCTGAAGCGGGTTTTGATCCGGACGATCCGGGTCAGGCCAAGCGGGTCATCAGGGGAGGCTCATTTATGTGCAGCGATGAATATTGCCGTGGATACCGCGTTTCAGCCCGAATGAAAAGCACTCCGGAATCGGGCTTGGCGAACCTGGGATTCAGGTGCGTGAAAAATGCTGAATAACCCGGCTTCAGGGCTCCAGTATGGTAGCCAGTACGTGGAAGTCGCCGTTGTAACGGTTTCCGTTCAGATAAAAAGCGGGCGTACTATTTACGCCACTCCGGACACCACTTTCAAAATCGGCTTCCACCCTGCTGAGTAGCCGCGGATCTTCCATATCTTCAGAAAATTGCCGCAAATCCAGTGTTAGGTCGGCCGCCAGTTTCAGAATCAGTTCTTCATTCAGATCTGCCTGGCGGCTGAAGAGCGCCTCATACATCTCCCAGAACTTATGTTGCCTCCCGGCAGATTCAGCTGCCAATGCAGCATCCATTGCATATTCATGTGTTTCCGACATAGGAAAATTCCGGAACACAAATCGCAGCTGCCCCTGAAAACGTTCCCATAATTTCTTCACAATAAAAAAGGCCTCCTGGCAATAAGGGCATTGAAAATCGCCATATTCAACTACTTCTATCGTTGCATCTGAGCTCCCCCAGATATGATCCAGTACATTCACCGGAGGAATAAGGTTTGGCATACTGACTATTTTTAACTTACCGGGGAAACATCCCCTTATTACAGAATAACGGGCTAATCGTCTTTCTATTATAAACAGTCACATCCGGATAATGTTCTGTAAAACAAAAAGGCCACGGTGGCGGACCGTGGCTTTCTGTATGTTGGTAAAAGTCAGTTTTACCGGGTTTTGATAGTTATAACGTTACTACTGTCGGAAGCTGATCTGGCTTCTTTAATGGAGCTTTTTCCTGCTTTGGTAGTAACAAGTATCACCCCATTCCTGCCACGTTCACCATAGATAGCCCTTGCAGATTCATCTTTCAGCACGTTTATCGCTACCAGATTTTCTTTCGGGATACTACTCAATTCATTCATGGAAGACACAGCGCCGTCAACTATTACCAGTACATCATCAGGGATTTTCGTCGTGGCATCGCCACCGAACAGGGTGGAAGATCCGCCTGATACAATGCTGCCGGTGTTGCCGCTGATCGTTGTGGTACCAGTCATGGTAACGGGTTTGCCGGCTCGCATGCCAACTACGGTTATCGGCTCGGGCCCCCTGTGCTTTAACCTCACGAAGATGATACCGTTATTCGCCTGTTTGCCATACTCTATCAGCTGATCAGGAGAAGGATTTTTCACGACATTGATCTGATCGATCTGGTCTTTTCCCTGGTAATGCTCCATTGCCTCCTTACTGGCCAGTACACCATCGATCACGTATACCGGGTTTGCGCCATCGTGTATCTTCACGGCATGCCGTGTTTGCTGATTTTTCTTAGCCGCTTTGTCCTGAGTAAACGTCAGCACGTCAACAACGGGAGGCGCTAATTGTGCACTGCTCTCTTTTTCATTGGGCAGAGAATCTTTTGTTACAACGGCGGCTTTCAACACCACCGATGCCCTGGTGTAGTTCAGCGTCAGCACCAGTCCGCCTGCCAGTGCTCCGAGAACAAGATAACGCACCAGCTGATAGCCTGATGACTTTTTACTGTTCATCATGATGATCCTGTTTTTTAGATGTGAGAAATTGAAATTGTTTGCGATGGCCGTCGCATATGGGATCCCACTAACTTTGATCAGATTGTATTGATAAGCGGTTTTATCCACTCCCTGCGTTAACAGATACCTGTCTGTTATAAACTCCAGGTTCTCGCGGATGGCAGTTTTCATCAGCCATGCACCAGGATTAAACCAATAGAAAATATTGTTGATCTCACCTAATATCACATCAACACTGTGCCATTGTATCACATGTACCGCTTCATGCCACAGGATAGCCCGCAACTCTTCGGGCAAATGCAACGACGGATTGATATAAATATTACGGAAGAACGAAAACGGACTCAGCTCAGTTTTCAGCAGCTTCACCGGCGTCTGATGGATTTGCCCGGGAACCGACTTCCGGTGCAGCCTCCATAACGATAACAACTGTATTAAAAAACGTATAGCCATTACCGATACCCCCGTCCAGAAAATATATACCAGCACCGTCCACACCGTAAATTCAGGCGCCGGCGCCTCCCAACTGGATAAATCCGGCACGTAAGTCATCACGGTTCCCGCCATTTCATGCCGCGCTACAAAAGCGTTAATGGGAATCAGCGGAAACAGGGAGGAAAATGCAATCCCGACAAGCAGAAACAACCTGTTTAAAGTATAAAAGGTTAACCTGCGCAAACCAAAGCGGTACGCCAGATAAAACAGCGTGAGCGCGATGTTCGCTTTTAACAGGTAGATTAAAATAGCAGGTACCATAACCGGAATTTTACTGTTTACCTTTTTCGATCATCTTAATGATCTCTTTCAGTTCATCAGGACTGATTTTCTTTTCTTTCGCAAAAAAAGATACCAGTTCTTTATAGGAGTTCTCAAAATAGTTCTTCACAAATCCGCTCATGAACTTCCGTTTATATGCTTCTTCTTCAATCAGCGGCGTATATTCATATACGTTACCAATCTTACGACTTTCCACAAACCCTTTTTTTTCCAGGTTCTTAATAGTGGAAGCCAGCGTCGTATAAGGCGGAGCGGGTGCAATGTGTACTTCCAGGAAATCTTTCACAAAACCCTTTCCCGCTTTCCAGATAGCTTGCATAGCAGTTTCTTCCTGCAGGGTCAGCTTTTCCATAATGAGGTAATTTACGATCTTTTCGTAAAACTACGAATATTTCGTAGATATCCAAATTTATTTTTTAAAACTTAAAAATTAATACAAAGACCTTAGCAAATAGTGTTATTTACTAAGGTCTTCTCACTAATCCGTAATTCGTAATTCTGCCTACGGTTGCTTCTTCCCCACCCCGCACTGTTGTATCAATACCTGTTAGCAAAATGCAGCGAAGATCACATGATCAAATATCATGTGATCTTCGCTGCATTTTGCTAAAGACTAAAAGCTAAAGGCTAATAGTTATTTCAGTATTTCCGTCAGTTTCGATTCCAGCTCTTCACCTCTCAGGTTCCTGGCAACAATCCTTCCTTTGGGATCTACGAGTACATTCTGGGGAATGGCTCTTACGCCGTATAAATCGGCAGCTGCATTTTTCCAGCCTTTCAGATCGGAAACATGTGTCCAGGTGAGTTTATCCGCTTCAACAGCTGCCACCCATTTTTCCTTCTTATCGTCGAGAGAAACACCCAGTATTTCGAAGCCTTTGGATTTGAATTTATCGTAAGCTTTTACCACGTTAGGGTTCTCTGCACGGCAGGGACCACACCAGCTGGCCCAGAAATCGACCAATACGTATTTTCCGCGGAATGAAGATAAGCTGATGCTCTTACCGGCTGCGTCGTTTTGCGAGAATTCCAGCGCAGGCTGGCCTATGGCTGTTTTACGGGCCGATTCCAGTCTTTTTGCGAACTCCTTACCGGATGGGGAACGACGGGCATCTTTGCCCAGTTTTTTGTAAAGCGGTGTAACGTCGGCAGGTTTGATATCATAACCGGCGATCTGGTTCAACAGGAACATTGCGATCGGTGAATTTGTATTTTTCAGGAAGAAGTCCTGTTCGATCTTCTTTTCTTCCGCATCCAGCGCATCATATTCTGTTTCCAGCTTCTTCAGGCCTTCCTCATCTTTGTTTTTGGAAAGCTCCCGGTAGCGTTTTTGCAAGTCGGCACCTTTTTCATTCACATCTTTCAGCTGCTCGTTCAGCTTCTTATAATCATCATTTGCTCCAGAACCCGCTACAGTGGCCTTGCTGATAGAATCAGTAGTATTGATGGAAATATTGCCCTTATCGAGGAAGATGGCCAGCATATCACGCCCCATGGAAACAGGCTTTTCAGCGCCTTTCTGCACCAGCATCAGACTTGCCAGTCCTGGTTCTTCCAATGTTCCGTTAAAAGTGAATTTACCATCTTTTACCTGAGCGGTATCTGCAAAGTTTTCGCCACCCTTGCGCATTCTGAGATAAACAGTAGCAGGATTATGCTGCTGTGTGATAGTTCCCTGTATGGTATAAGGCTTACCTGCCGCACTCTTCTTTTCCTGGGCAAATAATACTGCTGGCACAAGGAGGAATATACCCGCAAATGTTCTCTTCATTGGTTTTTGGTTTTACGAATAACAAATTTGTGAAATCGGTTGCTTTTCGTCAACCTGATTTTGATAAGCGGCTATTTCAACAACTGTTCCAGCTTTGCTTCCAGCTCTTCGCCCCGCAGGTTCCGGGCGATGATCTTACCATCCGGATCCACGAGGAAGTTGGATGGGATGGACTGTATACCGTACTGAACGGCCACTTCGTTGCCCCAGCCTCTCAGGTCGGATACCTGGATCCAGGTAAGACCGTCCTGACTGATAGCACGCATCCAGCGATCGCGGTTATCGTCCAGGGATACACCGAGGATGGTGAAATTCTTGCCTTTATATTTGTTATACGCTTTTACCACATTCGGGTTTTCCTGGCGGCAGGGACCGCACCAGCTGGCCCAGAAGTCGACCAGCACATATTTTCCACGGAATGAAGATAATTTTACCGGTTGCCCTTTTACATCTTCCTGGGAAAAATCATCCGCAGGTACATTAACGCCATTCGCTTTCAGGCTCCTGATATAGGCCGTTACCGACTTACCATACTGGCTTTCCTGTATAGGCTTATCGAGAGATGTAAACAACTGCTGGAATTCTTCCGGCTCCAATCTGCTACGCAGCTCGTTCATTAACAGCCAGATGCTGGCAATATTCCGGGGGTGCGATTTGATAAACGCTTTTCCGGTATTCACCACATCACTGCTGAATACGTCGGCTTTCTTGCGGAAAGCTGTTTTTGCCGGCTCATCTTCCGGATTGATTCCCCTGGCTTCTGTATTCAGCTCCTGAGCCCTTTTGATAAGCGGCTCAAATGCTTTCTGATATTGCTGCATGGCCTGCGTATTGTCATTCCCCTTTACAGTGGCTGCAATGGGATAAGTGGCCACTGAAGTGGCAAAGTGAATGGGCTCATTGCCTCCGGTAACGAACAGCATAGGATAGTTCACATCTTTCATAATCAACGCGTAAACCGACGGTTCCTTCCCGCTTTTCACCCGAAAACTGAACTGCTCGTTCTTTATCACTACTGAATCATCCGGATTATTATCCTGGTCGTCAAAAAGATAAATGGTTTTACCATTGCCCCCTTTCACAATGCCCGATACCTGCTGGGCGTTCACACCCACAGCCATTAATGCAGCTGTGGCAAGCAGGAAAACATATTTCATTACAATTAATTTTAATTAGTTAGCGGGGTGTAATATACGAAGAGATTTTGTACCGGGAGATGGAATAAGGATAAGGGAGTTTGACCGGCCGGTGACCGGAACAGGTACTTCGAACAGGCCTGATTTTTTCCGGTCGCTATCGGTTAATAATCAGGAATTAATAAATAAAAACAAAACAGGCACCCGTCACCGGCCGGCATTTATCGCATTACTTGTGGCGTTGTTTTAACACGGTAATAACATCTGACAGCTGAAAGCCCTTAGCCTGCAGCAGAATCAGATAATGAAACAGCAAATCCGCCGATTCATTGAGGAAAAGCTCATCGTTGTTGTCTTTGGCTTCAATCACTACTTCTACTGCTTCCTCTCCTACTTTCTGCGCGATCTTATTGATGCCACGGGCAAACAGGCTGGCAGTATAAGACTTGTCGGAAGGATTATTCTTCCGGTCGGTGATAATATTTTCCAGGGCATTCAGGAAATCATTGCTTTGGTTTTGCTCATCCCAGCAGGTATCTGCACCGGTATGGCATACCGGTCCAACAGGACTTACCTTGATGAGCAGCGTATCCTGGTCGCAATCTACCCGGAGGTCTTTTACGAAAAGGAAATTGCCGCTTTCCTCGCCTTTTGTCCACAGACGTTGCTTTGAACGGCTGAAAAAAGTCACTTTCCCTTCTTCCATGGTTTTGTCGAGCGATTCCCGGTTCATATAACCGAGCATCAGCACTTTGTTGGTAACGGAATCCTGTATAATTGCCGGAACCAGGCCATCGGGCGACTTTTGAAAATCTATTTGCATGTTAGCTTATTTCGGGTAACTCTAAAATCTTACATTCACCCCTCTGTTGTAGAGAAAGGTTTTAAGTGCCGGTATTTCTATTTCCTTATAGTGGAAGATGCTGGCCGCCAGGGCTGCATCTGCCTGCGCATTTTCGAAAACATCCACGAAATGCTCCATGGTACCTGCGCCCCCGGAAGCGATCACCGGTACATTCAGGTGCTGCGACAGCTGGCCGGTGATATCCAGCGCAAAGCCTTTTTTAGTACCGTCGTTGTTCATGGAGGTGAGCAGAATTTCTCCCGCACCACGGTCTACCGCTTCCTTCGCCCAGTCGAATGCTTTCTTATCTGTTTTCACACGGCCTCCGTTCAGGTATACGTACCAGTCGCCTTCTTCGAAACGGGTATCGATCGCCAGCACTATGCATTGGCTGCCGAATTCCAGTGCCAGCCGGTTTACCAGTGAAGGGTCCCTGAAGGCAGAAGTATTTACGGAGATTTTATCAGCGCCGGATTGCAACAGCGTATATACATCTTCTACGGAAGCAATGCCACCACCCACCGTAAACGGGATGTTCACATGACGCGCGATCTGGGTAACCAGTTCTGCCAGCGTTTTCCTTCGTTCGTTGGTTGCGGTGATATCGAGGAATACCAGTTCATCGGCGCCCTGTGCGGCATATAGCGCGCCCAGTTCCACCGGATCGCCGGCATCACGGATATTTTCAAAATTGATGCCTTTAACGGTTCTTCCGTCTTTAATATCCAGGCATGGTATAATGCGTTTGGTGAGCATGTACTGATCGTTTACAGGAATTTTTTTAATGCTTCCAGAGAGATGTTCCCCTCATAGATAGCCTTACCGATAATAGCTCCGCTGCAGCCTGTTTCCTGCAGGGCGGCCACATCACTGATGTTGCTGACACCTCCGCTGGCCACAAAGTTAATGCCTGCAAAGCGTTCTGTAATCTTTTTATATAAATCCAGGGAAGGGCCCTGTAACAGGCCATCTTTGGCAATATCAGTACAGAAGATATTGGTCACCCCTGCTGCAATATTACTTTCGAGGAAATCAAATACCGACAGAGAGGTGGTTTCCAGCCAGCCGCCTACTGCTATCTTTTCTTCCTTTACATCGGCACCCAGGAATATTTTATCAGCTCCGTATTGTTTTACCCAGCTGAAAAATAACTCCGGCTGTTTCACCGCCACACTTCCGATGGTAGCCAGTGCCGCGCCGCTTTCAAATACGATGTCCAGGTCTTTGCCGGTTTTAATTCCTCCGCCAAAATCGGTCACCAGACCGGTTTTCCCGGCGATTTGCTCCAGCACTTTCCAGTTTACCACGGCCCCTTTCTTAGCGCCGTCCAGGTCTACCAGGTGCAGGCGGCGTATCCCGATTGCCTCAAACTCCTTTGCCACTTCCAGCGGATGCTCGTTGTAGACCTTCTTCTGGCTGTAATCGCCCTGGGTAAGCCTTACACATTTACCATCGATGATATCGATGGCTGGTATTATTTCAAAACGTTTTGCAGTCATATCTTGTTGATCGAGACGTAATTCCATTTTCAGGAAAGTAATGCCATCTTTAATAAAAAAATCTCCCACCGGAGTATAGCCCAGCTGGTCGTAAAAGCTCACAGCGGTATCGCGTGCATTACACCATAGCAGACCGATGTGGTGTTTCCTGCAGAAATCCGCCAGATGCGCCAGCACGGCTTTGCCAAAGCCTTTTCCCTGTGCCGCCGGTGCGGTAGCCAGTTTGCGGAACTGGGCACTTTCCTGCCCCGGGAAAAGGGATACAACAGTTACCGGCTGATCCTGATCAAATACTCCGTAATGCAGTCCGTCCGCGTCATGATCCATTTTCATCTCAGCGAGAGTACGATTAGGATACAGCACATCCCGGCGCAGCTGCAGGGTATCATCCGCGTTGATACGGCGTATATTCATGTTAAAGCTTCAAAAAGTTGTCAATAATGCGGGCGCCCGCTTCCGCGGATTTTTCCGGGTGAAACTGCACGGCATAGAAATTATCCTTTTGCAGCGCCGCACTGTAATTGATCACATAATTGGAGATCGCTACCGTATCGGCACCCAATGCAGCATAATAGCTGTGCACAAAGTACATGTAGGCATTTTCCGGCACATGGGCAAACATGACACTGTGTAAGCCAGAGATATTGTTCCAGCCTATCTGCGGTATTTTCAACAGATTTTCCACGGGCGATTGAAAACGTTTCACCGGTATGTCGAATATCCCCAGGCAGTCGGTATCATTCTCTTCTGAATGTTTGCACATCAGCTGCATCCCCAGGCAAACCCCCAGCACCGGCTGTTTCAGCTCCCGGATAACCTGATCCAGCCTGCGCTCTTTCAGGTACTGCATAGCCGTACTGGCTTCTCCCACACCAGGAAATATCACCTTGTCGGCCGACCTGATCTCCTCATGATCATCTGTAACAATGCCGTTCACGCCCAATCGTTCCAATGCAAACTGCACTGAGCGGATATTACCGGCGTTATATTTTATAATGGCTGTTTTCATATGGCTACTGAATTATTCCTGAGATAAACGTCTTTACCGTTTCATCAATATTATGGCTGTTCTCTATAGCCCTGATAAAGGCAGTTCCTATAATAGCGCCGTTAGCGTGAGCTGTAGCCGCCTCAAAAGTAACTTTATCCTTGATACCGAATCCAATCAATACCGGATTTTTGAGCTTCAGGGATTCCAGTCGTTTGAAATAAGCCTGCTGATCTTTCATATCCTTATCCTTACCAGTAGTGGAGGAAGAAGATACCGCATACAGGAATCCTTTGCTCAGGCCGTCAATTTTATGTATGCGCTCATCGCTCGTTTCGGGCGTCACCAGGAAAATGAGATGCAGGTTATATTGCTCAAATACAGACCGGTATTCCTGCTCATATTCTGCCATCGGAAGATCTGGTACAATCACGCCATCTACACCTACTTCAGCGCATTTAGCACAAAAAGCTTCTATTCCGAAAGTCAGCACCGGGTTCAGATAGCCCATCAGCACCACCGGCACCTGTATGGAGTTGCGGAACCCTTTCAACTGCTCGAACAATTTATGCAGGCTCATTCCATTTTTCAGCGCACGGGTGCTGCTGTCCTGGATCACAGGGCCATCGGCCAAAGGATCGGAGAATGGCATTCCCAGCTCTATCAGGTCAGCGCCATGTTTTTGCAATGCGGTCATTACCGGCAATGTATCGTTTAATTCCGGGAAACCCGCTGTGCAGTATATATTTAAAACGCCGTGTTGCTTTCTGGCAAACAGTTGATCAATACGATTTTGCATAATCCATTTATTTTTCCATGTGACGGATATAGGTACTGAGATCTTTATCTCCACGGCCTGAAAGGCACACCACTACTACATCATCTGTATTCAGCGGCAGGTCTTTCAGTTTCGCGAGCGCGTGGGCCGATTCCATGGCAGGAATGATTCCTTCCAGCCGGCTCAGTTCGTAGCCGGCAGCCAGCGCTTCGTCATCGGTGGCCGACAGGAACTCCGCCCTGCCCGATTCGTAGAGATGTGCGTGCATAGGGCCTATGCCGGGATAATCCAGTCCGGCAGAAATGGAATGTGGCTCTATGATCTGGCCATCGTCTGTTTGCATGAGCAGCGTTTTGGCCGCGTGTATGATGCCCAGTGTGCCCAGCTGCGTGGTAGCCGCGGAAAATCCGCTGTGCACACCTTTTCCGCCGGCTTCTACTGCTATCAGTTTCACATCTTCTTCATCCAGGTAATGGAAAAAAGCACCGGCGGCATTGCTGCCCCCGCCAATACAGGCTACTACATAATCAGGATGCTCGCTACCGGTTTTAGCCAGCAGTTGTTGTTTGATTTCTTCGCTGATTACCGACTGGAAACGGGCCACCATATCCGGGTAAGGATGCGGACCTGCAGCAGTTCCCAGGATGTAATGCGTATCTACCGGATTGTTGATCCAGTCGCGTATCGCTTCGTTGGTAGCATCTTTCAGCGTGCGGCTTCCACTAAGCGCCGGTACTACCGTGGCGCCCAGCATCTTCATACGGGCCACATTAGGCGCCTGCCTTTCTATATCGATACTACCCATATACACCACGCATTCCATGCCCATCAACGCGCAAACAGTGGCAGTAGCCACGCCATGCTGACCGGCACCGGTTTCCGCAATAATGCGTCGTTTGCCCAACCGTTTCGCCAGCAAAATCTGACCGATGGTATTATTCACTTTGTGTGCACCGGTATGATTGAGATCTTCCCGCTTGAGATAAATCTGCGCCTTGTATTTTTCAGAAAGGCGTGTCGCAAAATATAAAGGGGAAGGCCGTCCTACATAATCCTTCAATAACGCTTCAAACTCCTGCTGGAACGACGGATCACTGAGTATCTCCATGTAGCGCGATTGCAGCTCGTGTACATTGGGATACAACATCTCCGGAATATAAGCTCCGCCAAACCTGCCATAATAGCCATTCTTATCCACCTGATACCTGGAATTACCGGTATTGATTGCAATATCCATGACCGTTTATTTATTAATGATTGATGAATGAATTTGTTTCACGAAATTTTCTACCAGTCCGAGGTTCTTCACCCCGGGCTTATCTTCAAACTTACTGTTCACATCTACTGCAAATATTGCCGGCAGTTCCAACTCACGGAGCATTGCAGCCTGATCAGGACCAATGCCACCGCTCAGGAAAAAGGGATGATCAAATGGATAACCATTCAGTAATTCCCAGTTAAAACGCTCACCGGTACCGCCATAGCCCTTCTCCGATGCCGTATCGAAAAGGAAATAATCGGTAACGGGAACATAGGGGGCCAGCATTTCCTGCCAATTAACGTTGGCGCCTATACGAAATGCTTTGATAACCGGTACGAAGGTTTTTATTTCTGCGCAGAACTCCGGTGTTTCATCGCCATGCAGCTGCACATAGTCCAGCGCATAGTCTGCCACCGTACGACGAATAAGCTCCTGCGGCGCATTCACGAACACACCCACTTTGATAATACCCGTAGTTTCCCTTACCGACCTGGCATCGATTTTATTGCCGGCAAAGCGGGGAGATCTTTCATAAAAGATAAAGCCGGCGTAGTCTACTCCGTTTTCCACGAGGCCTTTCAGATCATTTACCCGGGTAATGCCGCAAACCTTGATACGCATGGGATTTATTTTTGTTGCAGTTGCTGTAATGTTTGTACAAAATTCTCGAATGCCCTTGCCGGATCTTCCTGTTTCATGAAATGCTCACCAATCAGGAATCCCTGGAAACCAGCGTCTTTCAGCTTCACGATAGCAGCAGGATCGTTGATACCACTTTCTGCTACCTTCACTTTGCCGGCCGGTATCTTCGGCGCCAGTTCACAGGAGCGGTTAAAGTCGACCTGGAACGTAATCAGATCACGATTATTCACCCCTACCAGATGGGTATGCGCCGTTACTTTTTCCAGCTGCGGCTCACTGTGTACTTCCAGCAATACCTCCAGTCCGATGTTATGTGCAAAGGCAGCCAGATGCGCTACCTGAGCAGCCTCCAGGCATTCGGCGATGAGCAGTATTACATCTGCCCCAATGGCTTTCGCTTCCAGGATCTGATATTCATCGATCACGAAATCTTTGCGCAGGATGGGGATCTGGTTAAAGCTGCGTGCCTGTTGCAGATCGTCGGACGAGCCACCGAAGTATTTTTCGTCGGTCAGTACGGAAAGGCCGGAAGCCCCGTACCGGGTGTAAGCGGTAGTTACCTGTTGCACTGTTACATCGCCGTTGATCAGCCCTTTAGAAGGGGAACGGCGTTTGAATTCCGCAATGATGCCGGTTTTATCCGGCTGTTGCAGGAACTGGCGCAGCGATAATGTTTCCCTCGAAAAAGCCGGAGACTGTTCCAGATCGCTGGCGCTGCGTTGCAATTTGCGGGCAGCCACCTCTGTATGTTTATGCGCAACTATTTCTGCCAGAATGTTCTTCATGATAAATGATCAGCTACTATGATTGCAGGGCAATCAGTTTTTTAAATGAGTTGAGTGCTTTGCCGGATTCCAGTGATTCCACCGCCGCGGAGAAGCAATCTTCGTACGATTGATATTTCCCCAGGCTGTACAGGCCCATGGCTGCATTGGCAAATACCACAGAGTTCTGCGCCCAGGTGCCTTCTCCCTTCAATATCTTCATAAATAATTTTGCTGCTTCTTCAGGTGTACTGCCTCCGTATATATCTTCCTGGTGTACTTTCCGTTTGCCCAGCTGTTCAGGAGTCCAGTCCTGTTCTCCTTTGTTGGTGATCACCTTTGTATCAGCGGTGAGTGATATTTCATCGTACCCATCGAGGCTATGTACAATTACAAACTGTTTATCCGTTTGCTGGAACAGGTAGTTGTATACCCTTGCCATTTCCAGGTTATAAACGCCAATCAGCTGATGTTTGGCTAGCGCAGGGTTCACCAGGGGGCCCAGCATATTAAAGAATGTGCGGATGCCCAGCTGCCTGCGGATGCCGGCCACATTCTTCAGGGCCGGGTGGAACAACGGTGCATGCAGGAAACAGATACCGGATTCGTCGAGCTCCGTTTTCAGTTTGGCACTGTCGTTCTTGAATTTATACCCCAGCAGTTCCATCACATTGGAAGCACCGCTCACGGAAGAAACGCCGTAGTTGCCATGTTTGGCCACCTGCGCGCCCGCGCCCGCCGCTACAAAACACGACAAGGTAGAAATATTAAATGTATTTTTTCCATCTCCTCCGGTGCCTACGATATCGAGCACATTGTGGCCGTTTACATCCACCGGAACACAGAGTTCGAGCAGTGCATCGCGGAAGCCCAGCAGCTCTTCAATGGTGATGCTACGCATCAGGAAAACAGTCATGAAAGCAGCCAGTTCGCTTTCGTTGTACATGCCTTTTGAGATGCTGAAAAGAATATCCCTTGCCGCTTCCCGGCTGAAAGTTTTATGTTCAAACAAATAGTTAAGAATCTTTTTCATACAGCTTATCGCTTTTTACAGATGATCAGATAGTGATACTTTAATGCAGATGTGTTCATTAAAGGCTTAACCAGTTCCTCAGGATCTGCTCTCCCAGAGGGGTTAGCACACTTTCCGGGTGAAATTGAACACCGCTTACATCGTATTTTTTATGCTGAACAGCCATAATGAAACCCTCGTCGTCTTTAGCGGTGATGGTCAGTTCTCCGGGCAGGGTGGCCTCATTGATCACCCAGGAATGATAGCGGCCGGCATCAATGGTGCGGGGCATATTGTTGAACAGGCGGCCTTCTTCAGAGATGATATTCACTTTGGTAGCCACGCCGTGGTAAACCTCTTTCAGGTTGGTCAGCGAAGCGCCGAAAGCCTGTCCGATAGCCTGCTGGCCAAGGCATACGCCAAAGATGGATTTTACCGGCGCATATTCTTTAATAAGCGGCAGCAGCAAGCCTGCTTCCTCCGGAATACCCGGGCCCGGAGAAAGGATGATCTTATCGTAATCGTTCACCTTTTCCAGGGGAATTTCATCGTTACGCACCACGGTTACTTTACCGTTGATGATCTTTTCCACCAGATGAACGAGGTTATATGTAAATGAGTCGTAGTTATCAAAAACGAGGATATTCATACTAGATTTTTTGCGCCAGCAGAATGGCTTGTTTTAATGCGTTAAGTTTATTGTTCACTTCGTCCAGTTCCGAAGCAGCTACTGATTTGGCAACGATGCCTGCTCCTGCCTGATAATACAGCGTATTCATCTTGCTGAGTATGGAACGGATCATAATTGCATGATTGAAATCGCCATTAAATCCTACCATCCCGATACAGCCTCCGTAAAAGCCCCTGGCAGTTGGTTCATACTGATCTATGATTTCCATGGCGCGGTATTTAGGCGCTCCGGAGAGCGTTCCGGCAGGGAAAGTAGCCGCCAGCAGCGAAAACGGGTTCAGTGCAGGATCTACCTTACCGGTTACTTCGCTCACGAGGTGGATCACATGCGAATAGAAATGTACCTGGCGGTAAGAAGCCACCTGTACTTCTGTTGCATTTCTGCTGAGGTCATTGCGGGCAAGGTCTACCAGCATTACATGTTCCGCATTCTCCTTTGGATCTGCCAGCAGTTGATCTGCCAGCATCTTATCCTGCTCCTCATCGCCCGTACGGCGGAAAGTACCTGCAATAGGATGTATGGTAGCTTTCCCGTTACTGATTACCAGCTGCGCTTCAGGAGAAGAGCCCATTAATTTATAATCGCCGTAATCGAAGAAGAAAAGATAAGGAGAAGGGTTGATAGAGCGGAGCGCGCGGTATACATTGAATTCATCGCCGGAGAAGGATTGCTGGAAGGCCCGGGAGAGTACCACCTGGAAAACATCGCCCCGGAAGCAGTGTTGTTTGCCTTTCTCCACCATCTCCATATACTGCTCATTCGTCAAATTGCTTTTCTCGTCTCCGGTGGCGGTAAATGGATAGCTGGGCGAATCTTTATGCCGTATCAGCGATTCCAGGAGATCAAATTCGCTATCGAGGCCCTCTATCTGGTTTTCACAAAGGAAAAGCTCGTCTTTAAAGTGATTGATAACGATGACGTACTGATAATACCGGTAACGCATCAGCGGAATAGTATTACCGTTCTGCTTTTTCTTATTGAATTCGATGGTTTCAAAAAACTGTACCGAATCGAAGGTGCTGTATCCGAACAGGCCCTGTGCCTTTGCCACGGGGTGTTTGCCGCTGAAAGAAAAGCTGCCAAGGAACTTGCCCAATTCATCCAGTACCTGTTGTCTGTTCTTTAGTTCCTTTTTTTCCACCGGCAGGTTGGGATACTTGAATTCAAAATTGGAGGTGGAAGTAACTTCAATACCTGCAATAGGTTTCACACAGATATAGGAGTAACTGTTCTCGCTCCCCCGGGAGTCGCTGCCTTCAAGGAGTATAGATCCCGGGAATTTATCGCGCAGCCGCAGATAGATACCCACTGGCGTGAATATATCTGCCAGCATTTGTTTTGATCTTGTATTTACTTGGATGGTACGCATGATGTATTGGGTGAAAGGTTTGTTTTAAATGGACTGGCCCTAAAAGCCGGAAGGCCCGCTGTGTAACAGCGAGCCTTCCAAATATATTTCGATAAGAAACATGGCACTGTAACACAGATCAGGAATTGATTCCGTGCCACCACCAATGTATATTTATGATAATGTTATTCATAGCGAAAGCAAAAATGGAACATTTTTCCAAAAAATGCAAACTTTTTTTTTAAAAACCCTGAAAGCATTACAGCACCCCTTTCGTAGAAGGCAGCTGCATCCGCGCCGGGTTCCGTTTTACCGCCATTTTAATGGCTTTGGCAAACGCCTTGAAAATGGCTTCTATCTTATGATGTTCATTTTCACCTTCTGCCTTGATATTCAGGTTGGCTTTGGCGCCATCTGAGAAAGATTTGAAAAAATGATAGAACATCTCGGTAGGCATCTCGCCTATTTTCTCTCTTTTAAAATCAGCATCCCATACCAGCCAGTTACGGCCACCAAAGTCGATAGCCACCTGTGCCAGGCAATCGTCCATCGGCAAACAGAAACCATATCTTTCAATTCCCCGTTTATCGGCCAGTGCTTTTGCAAAGGCTTCTCCCAGGGCAATACCGGTATCTTCTATCGTATGATGCTCATCGATATGCAGGTCGCCTTTGGCGCTAATTTGCAGATCCATGGCACCGTGACGGGCAATCTGATCCAGCATGTGATCGAAGAATCCCAGGCCGGTGTGAATATCCGCCTTACCGGTTCCATCGAGGTTCAGCTGTATGCTGATATCTGTTTCGTTCGTTTTTCGTACGTGCGTTACTGTTCGTAAGCCCAGTTTCAGGAATTCGTAGATCCGGTTCCAGTCGGTAGTTTCCAGTGCTATTACCTGTTGCAGTGCTGCTGCATTATTGCTGACTTCCGTGTTGCCAAGGCCGGCGCCTTCGTTGAGCCAGATTGCTTTGGCGCCCAGGTTCTTTGCCAGTTCCACATCGGTAATACGATCGCCTATCACAAAGGAGTTAGCCAGGTCGTAGTCGCCGTTGAGGTATTTGGTAAGCATGCCCGTACGCGGTTTGCGGGTGGGGGCATTATCAGCCGGAAACGAGCGGTCAATAAACACTTCATCGAACTTCACCCCTTCGTTTTCGAATGCTTTGATGATCATATTCTGTGCCGGCCAGAAAGTATTTTCCGGGAACGAAGCTGTTCCCAGGCCGTCCTGGTTAGTAACCATCGCCAGCTCATAATCCAGCTCTGCGGCGATCCGCGCCATATTCACAAATACTTTCGGATAAAACTCCACCTTCTCCAGGCTATCGATCTGGTAAGTAGGCGGCACTTCGCGGATCAGGGTACCATCGCGGTCTATAAAGAGTACTCGTTTCATGCAGAGACGGTTGTTGCAGTTTTCAGGTTAAAAGATTTCAGCACTTCCAGCAGCCGGAGGTTCTCTGCAGGTGTGCCAACAGTGATACGCAGGCAACCCAGGCAAAGCTCCACTTTAGAGCGGTCGCGCACTACGATGCCCTGTTCTACCAGATAGTTATAAATACCTTTGGCATCGGTGGTTTTAACAAGAATAAAACTGGCATCGCTCGGGTAAATGTGCAATACTTCCGGCAATTGTACCAGCCCTGCTGAAAGCAGATCTCGTTCTATCACAATTTCACGTATCCACTCATTCACCTGGTTTACATTTTCCAGTGCCTGCAGCGCCAGCTCGTTGGTAGCCTGACTGATATTGTAAGGAGGCTTTACTTTGTTGAAAGTATTGATGATATCTTCACTGGCGAATGCCATCCCTATCCGTAAACCGGCCAGTCCCCAGGCTTTCGACAATGTTTGTAACACCACGAGGTTAGGATATTCTGTCAGTTCCTGAATAAAGGTTTTTTGCCGGGAGAAGTTAATATACGCTTCATCTATCACCACGATCCCGTTGAAGTTGTTCAGCAACAGCTCAATATCTGTTCTGTTGATATTGTTACCTGTAGGGTTGTTGGGAGAACAGATAAATATCAGCTTGGTATTTTCATCGATCGCCTGCTGCAGTGCCGGAATATCCAGCTGAAACTCTTCCGTGAGCGTTACCTTGCGGATGACCGCATCATTCACATGCGCGCTTACTTCGTACATGCCATAGGTAGGCGGACAAAGGATCACGTTATCCACACCAGGCCTTACGAATGAGCGGTATAATACATCGATCGCCTCATCACTACCGTGTCCGATAAAGATATTCTGTGGCGGTACGCCTTTGATATCGGCAATTTTGTATTTCAATTGCCACTGCATAGGATCCGGGTAACGGTTATAGTTCACCGGCAGAGGAGAACCGAAGTTATTCTCATTCGCATCCATGAAAATAGATGCTTCCCCCTTGAATTCGTCTCTGGCCGTAGAATAAGGTACCAGTCGTTTTATATTTTCCCTTATGAGAGCATCGAGATTAAACATATAGCTGATCAATTATTTGGTGAATGTATCCAGTTGTTGCAGTCGGACGCTGACGGCATTCTTGTGTGCATCCAGTCCTTCTGCTGCAGCCATGGCTTCAATAGTAGCGCCGATACGCTGCAACCCTTCCGGAGAAATCTGCTGAAAGGTAATCTTCTTTACGAAACTATCGAGCGACACGCCGCTATAAGCCCTGGCATAGCCGTTCGTGGGCAGGGTGTGATTGGTACCGGAGGCGTAATCGCCGGCGCTTTCCGGGGTATAGTTGCCCATGAAAACGGAGCCGGCATCAGTGACCCTGTCTGCCAGGTTTTCGGCGCCTGCACAGGCCAGTATCAGGTGTTCCGGTGCATAGGCGTTCAGCATGTCTATGGCAGTATCCATGTCTTTCACGAGGATCATGCGGCTGTTCTCCAAAGCAGCTGCAGCAATGCTTTTGCGGGGCAATTTTTCCAACTGGGCCTGCAATGCGTTGTTGACGTCGGCCAATACTTTTTCGCTGGTGGTTACCAGTACTACCTGGCTGTCGGGGCCATGCTCGGCCTGCGACAATAAATCGGCCGCCACAAAAGCCGGCACACAGCTGTCATCAGCCAGTATAGCCACTTCGGAAGGTCCGGCCGGCATATCAATGGCCACACCGCTTTTATTAACCAGCTGTTTGGCGCAGGTAACATACTGGTTACCGGGACCGAAGATTTTATATACCTGAGGTACGGTTTCCGTACCATAGGCCATTGCACCGATAGCCTGTACACCACCTATGGTGAATACCTTTTCGATACCTATGAGTTGTGCGGTATAAAGAATAGCAGGATGCAACGATGGCGTGCATAGTACGATTTCTTTACAACCCGCTATCATGGCAGGTATACCCAGCATCAAAATGGTAGAAAACAACGGAGCAGAACCACCGGGAATATATAAACCCACTTTTTGTATGGCTACCGGTTTGCGCCAGCATTGCACACCAGGCATGGTTTCCACTATCTGTACCTTTTCCTGCTGGGAGCGGTGAAAGGTAGTAATATTGGCAGCAGCCTGCTGGATAGCTGCTTTCAGAGCGGGATCCAGCGTAGCTTCTGCCTGAGCAAATGCAGCTGGCTGTACCTGTAATTCGTTCAGTGTTACTTTATCAAATTCGGCAGTAAATCTTTTTACGGCCTGATCGCCACCTGTACGCACTGCTTCCAGTATATCACTTACTTTCTTCTCCAGCGTGGAGGTGTCCATCACAGGACGTTGCAGCAGCGTGGCCCAGGTACTTTTATCAGGATATCTTGTTGTTTGCATCGTTTAATCCTATTTTATCAGATCACCATTTTTTCTATCGGTACTACCAGGATACCCTGTGCACCTGCAGCTTTCAGGCTTTCAATAATATCCCAGAATTCATTTTCATTCAGTACAGAGTGTACAGAACTCCAGCCTGCTTCAGCCAATGGTAATACGGTCGGACTTTTCATCCCCGGCAGCAACCCGATGATTTCATTCAGTTTATCATTCGGCGCGTTGAGCAGGATATACTTGTTGTTCTTGGCTTTTCTTACCGCCTGGATGCGGAAAATAAGTTTATCGAGCAACAGCTGCTGTTCCGGCTTCAGCTGATGACAGGCTGCCAGCACGGCTTCTGACTTCAAAACTGTTTCCACTTCTCTGAGCCCGTTCATAAAAAGCGTGGATCCACTGCTCACCAGGTCGCAGATGGCATCTGCCAAACCTATGCCAGGTGCTATTTCCACCGATCCGCTGATCTCGTGGATCTCTGCCTGTATGTTATTACGTTTCAGGAAATCGTCTACAATCACCGGATAGCTGGTGGCAATCCTTTTTCCGGCAAGGTCTTTCACAGAGTTATACTCCACTGATTTTTCCACTGCCATGGAAAGACGGCATTTGCCGAAGCCCAGCTTCTGAACGATATTCACCTGCTTTTGTTTCTCCAGCACCACATTTTCTCCTACAATGCCGATATCAGCTACACCATCTTCAATGTATTGCGGAATATCATCATCACGCAGGAAGAATACTTCCAGCGGGAAATTAGAGGCTTCTGTTTTCAGCTTGTTAACGCCGTTGTTGATGTCGATGCCGCATTCTTTCAGCAGTTTGATAGAATCTTCGTGCAGACGGCCTGATTTCTGGATTGCAATTTTCAGTTTCATCCTGGTAAAATAAAAAAGGGGCTCACCTCTGCGGTAAGCCCCTGTTGATGATGTAATATGTTATACACAATTCATCTCCTGCCTACCGCTGTGGTAAGATATGATGGTGATGATGTATGTGTGTGTTGCGAATCATAATTTTCGGGTACAAAGGTAGTAAGTAAAATGATAAATCAAAGTTTTTTTTGGAAATATTCAGCGGATTATATATAAGCACTTATATAACGAATATGAAATTCTTTCTCCTCTGCTTTCTTTTTGCAGCTAATTATTTTAGTTTTAATTTGCTAACAAATTTAGCAATTATAAAACGATAGTGATATGGAAGCACTGAAAATGAGCGATTTGAGTTTAACCCTCCCTTTTTTTGATATTAACAATCCGGTAGGGTTTCCTGCCCCGGCTACTGATGGCCAGGAACAGGGAATAGATCTTTCCCGTGTACTTCAGCCACATCCCGCCAGCAGCTTTGTTATCAGGGTTAAAGGAGATAGTATGGCGGAGGCCAGCATCCCCGATGGCTGCATGGCCGTGGTAGACAGGTCTCTCCGGCCTTCTACGGGCGATATTATAGTAGCGGAACTTAACGGGGAGTATGTAGTCAGACGGCTGGTAAAAGCCGGCCGGAACTGGGTATTACATGCGGAAAACACCTTTTATAAACCGGTGCTGATCACAGAGGACACTGATTTCCAGGTATGGGGGGTTGTTGTATCTGTTATTGTAGACATGCGTAAATGAGCAACAACACATGCATAATCCTTTGGCATTATTAACACCAGCCCTGGTAACGGCTTTGCTGGACGACGGTTTCACGCTGTTTGTCCGCCAGAGTTATGAAGCCGCCAGAGAACCAGACGAACCAACTGTAAAAGAACTGTTCCTCATCACTCCTTATAGAAACATCGGAGAAGCCAATCAGCATTTTACGCATATACGATACGACCATCGGAAATATATTTATCAGACACACCATCAGGAAGAAGTCAGCAAGTTATATACTGCAGCCTCCCAGCCAACGGGTTATAAAGTATATGTGGCGTTGTTAAAAGAGCAGGAATGGACACCTCCCCTTTACATGGATCCTGCCGTAAGAATATACATCTCCCGCAAAACTTCCTGGCGTCCGAAACGCCCGGAAGAAGTAGGCGCCGAATTGTTTCTGCGCTATGGTATACTAACCTTCCGGCTTACTTATGGAGATGAAGAAATAACAGTACCTTTATCTGAATTAGACAACGATTGATTTAAACTATGTGCTACGATATCGCCTTTACGTCTACCATTGAAAGCATCTTCAAATATATTCCTCTATTACAGGCAGCCGGGAACCTCGATATCCATTTCGATTCCACCTGGCATAAGATCGGCATGTCGTACCCGCAATGGCCGGTAATTACCAACCATAAAGGCTTACAGCTGGAGAAATATACCTGGGGACCTATTCCTAAAATACTCGATACTATAGACAAAGTGAAGAAACAACGCCAGCTTTACCTGAATGCCCGCAGTGAAAAAGTGCTGGAACAAGGTACGATGTGGAATGCCATCCGGCATCAACGCTGCCTGATACCTGCCACCGGCTTTTTCGAATACCGGCAGGTGCCTGGTTTGAAAAATAAAATACCCTATTATATCAAATCACGTCAACAGGATGTTTTCTTTATGGCCGGGTTATGGGCGTTCTCCAATTCCTGGGATGTGGATAAACCCGATCGTATTCCAACATTCACCATACTTACCCGTAAAGCCAATGCAGTAATGGCGCAGATCCACAATGGTGGCGACAACGCAGGCCGCATGCCGCTGATGCTGCCGGACGACCTTGCACAGGAGTGGATAAAACCGGATATAACTGATACGGATATACGTAGCATAGTGCAATACGAATTACCAGCTGCTCAACTGGAATACTGGACGGTGAATTCTGTCAGAAAAGTGAAACCCGACGATGCCACGGTCATAGCTCAGGTAGCATATGAAGGAGTGCCACCGGTACTGGTATAATGCACTTGTCCGTTACAGATAGTTTCTGCACAAAATCCTTCCTGTAACGGAATATTATGTTTTCTTTGCGGAAGAAATACTTCCGATGAAATATCTGATTCTATGTTTCCTTTTATTGTTTGCTGCAGTTGCCGGGGCACAGGAGCTGGTCACGTATCGCGACTCTGTTAACCGCTTTTCCGTAGGCATTCCGGCAGGATGGCGTATTATAAAAAATATCAAACAACCTTCCATTAAGCTGATGGCGCTTGCAGTGCCGGCCGACAGTACGCAGAAAGCAACCGGTAATTTCAATATCAATGTAATTGCGGAGCCGAGCGCCAATCCGGATACCATTATTAAAAAACTGCTGAGCTATACCAGCCTGAATCCTTATTTCAGGATACTGGATTCCGGGAGCATTGTACAGCAGCGTAAACGTATGATCTGGCTGGATGAAGTACACAAAAATACACACGCTACTGATACCGTTTTCGCCAGCCTGTATGTATCATGGGCAGATGGTAAAGCATACATACTCACTGCTACAGCGCCTGTACAGATGGCTGCACAATACAAAGATCTCTTCCATCAGATAGGCAGTACCTTCAAAACCGGCAAGGCTATTAAACATGAACGGTTGAAGATCATTCTCCCGGGCAACAAACCCTGGAATAAAATAATGGACTCTGAAGCGGATAACCTGTCTACCAGGCAATACCTTCCTCCCGGTGAAACCATTGATCACTGGACGATGCTACTACATGAAATGACCATGGAAAACGCACGTATCAACGATATTAACCTGGCTATTCAGAATTTCTCGAACGCTGCTGCGGGACAATCTCCGCAAGCCAAAATCACCATACTGGGGAAAGAAAATATCCCCGGCCGCCGGTGGGCATTATTCAAAATAGAAACACCTGAATTCCCCGGCGGCAAAGCCCCGGAATCACAGCTCTTCTATGTAATACAGGGGAAACAATCATTCCATGCCGCATTTATAGCGAAACATGAAAAAACACTATCTCCCGCATTCGTTAAAACATGGGGGGAGTTACTGCGTAAAGGCAGGATTGTTGAAGAATAAATTAAGAATATAGAATGAAGAATGCCAGCGGAGATAGTAAACGCGAAAAAACAATTCGCTACTATCTCCGCTGGCATTCTTCATTCTATATTCTTAATTCTTATATATCGCTACTTCTATCTTTCCGTCTTTCGTCACTGCGCCACGATACATTCCTTCGGTGTTGAACGACATCGTCATATTGCCTTTTTTGTCAAGCGCTATCAGGCCACCATCGCCTCCCATGTTACCTACCTTTTTGATAACAGTATTACCGGCTTGCTGCACCGTGTAGCCTTTGTATTCCATCAATGCAGAAAGATCGTATGCAACTACATTACGGATATAGTATTCGCCCCAGCCGGTGCAGGACACAGCAGCTGTTTCATTGTTGGCATAAGTACCTGCACCGATGATAGGAGAATCGCCAACGCGGCCATATTTTTTGTTGGTCATACCACCGGTGGAAGTAGCTGCTGCCAGGTTTCCCTGCTTGTCTAATGCTACGGCTCCTACTGTACCGAATTTATAATCGCGATTAATGGTACCCATCTTTTCCGGCTCTGTATAGGCATTGGATTTAGCCGCTGCCAGGGAATCCTCATAGATAGCGCGTTGCAGATCCCTCCAGCGCGATTCCGTTCTGAAATAAGATGGGTCTACTATTTCCAAACCTGCTTCTTTCGCAAACTTTTCCGCCCCCGGGCCTATCATCATCACATGCGATGATTTTTCCATCACCGCCCTGGCAGCACTCACCGGGTTACGTATAGTGGTTACACCTGCCACAGCTCCTGCAGCTTTCGTTTTGCCGTTCATAATGGCTGCATCCAGTTCATTACGGCCATCGTGGGTAAAAACGGCTCCTTTCCCAGCGTTGAATAAGGAATCATCTTCCAGTACCCTTACGGTGGCCTCTACCGCATCCAGACTGCTACCTCCTGATTGCAACACTTTGTACCCTGTTTCCAGCGCCCGTGTCAGCGATGCCTTATAGGCAGCTTCTTTTTCCGGGCTCATATTTTTCTTCAGAATGGTACCGGCTCCTCCGTGTATCACCAGTACATATGATGCTTTTTGCTGGGCTATACCTGCCGTACTGCAGCATAACAATATCGCCAGCATCCATAAACGGCTAAACCTGCCTTTCATATCAATCTATATTAAAATGATCAAATTGCTTTCTTCTTCAACTGCCCGTTTTCCACCCACCACCAATACCAATTACCTCCACTGGCGGCTTCCGGATTAAAGTCGGCTACGCTGAAACTGCCACTGCCACCCGCGCTTCCCTGTATCTCATACACCTTCAATGCCTGCTCACCGCAATTCCATTGAAGTGGTTTACCGGCTACACAAAGTTCAGGTTTTTTCAGACTATCTGTTAATATAAAACAGGCTTTACTCGCACCAAATACTTTCGCCATTCCCTGTTCATCGATACAAACAGCCGTTTTTTCGTCCGGCGCTATGCCACGCGGAAAGATGCCGTTATCTGTGATCAGCCGGCTCATAAATGTAACATGCCTCCCTTCCCGGCCGCGTTTCAGGTAATGCTGATCGCTCAGTACCTGCTGCAGATAGGGCGCCTGCAGGAAGTCGTTGCGGTAAAGCTTTACCAGCGAATCGTACGGATTAGCCAACACGGTGTCTGATACGGCGCTGCCTCCTTCTCCGCTGTAATACAACCCGCTTAGTATGGCGCAACCCGCGCTGGTACCACCCACTGGCACCCTCTTTTCGAGGAGCAGGTAATTAATGGCGTCGTTCACTTTGGTACCGCGCCATTGCTGCATGTAGCGCGACTGGTCCCCTCCTGCTATAAACAACATCTCGGCATTACGTATGATATATGCCACTGTATCATTATTGGCCAGCTCCCTGGTAGTGATATTGAGCGTTTCCACGGAGTTCACTTTACCGAGTGAATCGATATCATGATTATAACTGCCATTGCCGGAAGCCGTAAGTACTACCACGTCGCCGCCGCCACTGCGTGCTATCATCCACTGAAATGCGCCATCTACATTGCCGCCGCCACCGATCAACGCCACACCACCTTCTACGGGCGTGCTAACATTAGCAGTATCACCTACAAACCCGATGGATGCCGGGCGGCCAGGGATAACAGGCAATTTTTTCGTCTGCTTACAGGCATAAAAACATATAGCCGTTATCGTTAGTACAGCGGGTATAATATGATTCAATTTCATAGTTTGTTTCTTTTTCAATTAGTACCCTGGGTTTTGTTGCATATTCCGGTTTGCTTTCGTTTCTGCATCCGGGATAGGGAACACATAACCTTTGCTGCCCGGTTTCAGCAATACCGCACCCAACGCATTCACAGCATCTTCCGGATCTCTGGTCACCGGCAGGTTTCTTCTTCTCAGGTCAAACAACCGTTGCCCTTCGAAAGCCAGTTCCTTAAAACGTTCTGTATATACAGCTGCTATCAGGGCATCTTTTCCGGCAAATACCTCGGGAACATAACCGCTGATACGGGCTGTTCTGAGTGTATTGAGATCGGCGGCTCCTTCATTGATCTGATTCTTTTCCGCCAGTGCTTCTGCGCGGATAAGATACATTTCTCCCGTCCGGAACAATTTAATATCAGCCAGGCCGAGGCTACCGGAAGCGCCGTAGTACTTGTTTACCAGGTAGGGCGATTTGCCGCTGCCCCTGCTGTCGTCGAACTGGATGTAAGCAGGATAACGTATATCGTTGGTTTTATCGAACAGTTTGATCAGTTCAAAGGAAGGCGCGTACAATACCACGTTCCTGTAGAAATACATATTTCCTATCGGGTCATTGATACCGGAAATCTGTTTCAGTTTCCAGATCACTTCTGTTGATTTCGTGTCTTTCCAGATGCCGGGGAAGTCGCCGGCAGCAGCCAATGGCATAGCATTTATAGCCTCAGTGGAATAGGTAACTGCATCATCCCATTGTTTGGCGTAAAGTGCCACCCTGGCCTGGATAGCTGCTATGGCCGGCCGGGTGATCCGCGTGTTATCATCAAAGGTGGCAGGGATCAGTGTTTTAGCCTGTTGCAAATCTTTTGTGATAGCTGCTACCACTTCACCGAATGTACGGCGCGCCGGGAAACTGATTACAGAGGTATCCATCAGCGCTACCCCTAATGCTCCTGGTTCATATGCAGCCGCATAACTCTGCAGCAGCTGAAAGTGGCAATATGCCCGCAACGCCAGTGCTTCGCCGCGGTATTGATCCCGCTGCGCTATTTCATCGCCTTTGGCCGGTACACGGCTGGCTGCAGCAACTACCCGGTTGGCCCGGTCTATTGCGATATAATACTCGTTAAAAGAAGTGGTAACTGTAGTATTGCTGGGATCTATCTGCCAGCGGAAAGTAGCTACACCGCGCCCTGTGCTGTTTTCAGATGGCAACATACACTCATCTGTTACGAGAGATATGGTATAAATAGTATTAT
Organism: Chitinophaga sp. 180180018-3; assembly: GCF_037893185.1. NCBI lineage: Bacteria > Pseudomonadati > Bacteroidota > Chitinophagia > Chitinophagales > Chitinophagaceae > Chitinophaga > Chitinophaga sp. 180180018-3. The sequence continues at coordinate 6,266,851 of NZ_CP140772.1, forward strand.
AGGTGAGCCCTGAATAAGCGCCCAGCAGACCTCCGTTGAGGTCCGACACCTTGCGGAATGTTCTCTCCGGATCAATAATATTATCCGTGGGCTGCAGGTCCAGTTGCTTGTTACAGGCCAGTAAGCACAATGGCAGCAACCATGCGAAGTACCTGAAAGTATATTTAAGATAGCAGATCATCATACAGTTGTTTTAGAAATTAACATTCAGACCAAAGGTATAGGTGCGGGCTGCAGGGTAATCGAACATCCCATCGCCACTGTTATTTTCCGGATCAAAACTTTTCCATTTGGTCCATGTGTAAAGGTTTTGCGCCTGTGCAAATACCTGTATGCCAGTGATAAATTTCAGCCGGGAAATAAATGCTTTCGGAAAATTGTAGCCGATATTCACATTCCTTAACCGCAGGTACGAAGCGTCCTGTATGTCTTTGGAAGAATAGCGCCTGTCGGCATCAAACTTCGGTAGTATCGCATGGTTGCCGGGTTTCTTCCAGCGGTCGTACAACATGCGTTTCGACTGGTTGCTGGAGGCGAAGCTGGGGTTCTCGTTGTAGTAGTCTTCGTTCATATAACGCATGGCCTTGTCGGCAAACGTAAACAGGGCATTCAGGTAAATGCCTCTCCAGGTCAGCGATGTATTGAAACCACCTGTTAATGACGGGATGTAGGTACCGAATTCAGCTACACTCAGTGCGGTTTCATTATAATCTTTCGTGATCTTACCCTGGCGGTCGTAGTACATAGGATCGCCGGTTTCAGGATCCACACCTGCCCATTTAGGTGCATAGTGTGAGCCATAAGGCAATCCTACCCTGACGATCTTCGACAGGCCCTGCGTGAACTCTTCTGCGCCGCCCAAACTGGTGATCACATTTTTGTTATAGGCAAAGTTGGCGCCGATCGTCCAGGTGAGGTCTTTGTTCCGGATCACATCTCCCTGTATATCCATTTCTATTCCCCTGTTACGCATGGATCCTGAATTCTGGAACATGCTGGAGAAACCCGAAGTGATAGACAATGGCTGATCGATGAAAAGGTTATTGGTGATTTTGTTATACACATCCGTTACCATACGGATACGGTTATTCCAGATTCCCAGGTCGAACCCGATATTGAGTTCTTTGGCATATTCCCAGTCGTACGCCGGGTTACCGGGCTGCAACGGTACTATAGCCGGATTACCACCATACTGGTTGGTCCGGAAAGTACGGAAATACGCAAAAGGTCCCAGGCTGGAGAATGGATTGGCAGAAGTACCATAGCTGGCCCTGAAGCGCAGGTTATTCACAAAGCTCACCTCTTTCAGGAAATTTTCCTTTTTGGCTTCCCAGCCAAGGCCTACAGAATAGAAGCCATGCCAGCGGTTGTTGATGGGCACTGTAGAGGCGCCATCGCGGCGATAGCTGGCATTGATTGTATATTTCTCATTGAAAGTATAACGGCCAACACCTATCCAGGATGCCAGCGCACTACGTGTGCGCGCGCCACCTACCAGCGGACTGTAAGGCGATCCGGGTGTAATAGCAGCTGGTGTAGCAGGCAGCCGGCTGTCCAGATCGTAACCTGTGTAGTTAAAAGCACGGTTGGTATTACGCGTAAATTCGAAATAACCGGATACTTCAAAATCGTGTTTTTCCGCTATCATTCTCGACCAGGTCAGGCCGGAAGTGCTTACCAGCGTGAAGTTACGGGTAACGCCTTCTCCAAAACTTCCCCTGCCCCCATTTGCTACTTTGTAGCCGGAGTAGGAATCGGGGGTTACATACCGCTCTGTGGTAGTTTCCCTGAAATCGAGCCCCAGTCTTGTTTTAGCAATCAATCCTTTCGCCAGCGTATAGTTCAGTGACGTACCAATGATGCCTTTCAGCTGGTTATCTCTGTTGGATGTATTCAGCATGGCTTCCAGGGCATTGCTGCCCTCCCGCTGATCCAGCACCGGATATACATCATTGTTATAACTGGTCACCAGCGTGCCATCGGAGGCATAAGGATACTCATAAGGCAACGCATAATACACAGCAGCAAGGGTATTGGCACCATTGGAAGAGCCTTCCCTTTCGATAAACGACGACTCAGCGTATGCAAGACCGATATTGAGATTAGCCGTTAAACGGCCGGCGTTGAAATCAAGATTATTCTTAAAGCTATAGCGTTTCAGTTCAGAACGCCTGGCAATGCCCTGTTGATCAAAAAAATTCACCGAGCTATAAAATCTCACGTTATCATTACCTCCACTGGCACTTAACTGTTGTTCCTGGAATTTACCTGTTTGCAGGAAACTCTTTCTCCAGTTGGTATTCATGCTACGCAGACTATCGAGTATATGCACAGCTGCTGCTTTTTCTTCAGGTGTTTTATTGGCGTTGGCAGGATTTTTTGGGGAATAGTCCCAGCCCGGTCCCAGATCTGCACCGGTTTCCAGCCCAATCTCTTCCTCGAAGCGAAGATGTTCTTCAGCATTCATCATTTGGAATTTAGGTGTAGTCATGTTGGAAAAGCCATACTGGGATTTGTAGGCAAAAGCCACTTTCCCGGCCTGTCCTTTTTTAGTGGTAATGACGATAACACCGTTGGAACCACGGGAGCCATAAAGCGCTTTGGCAGAGGCATCTTTCAGCACCGTAACGGAAGCAATATCTTCGGGGTTAATTCCCTGGAACTGGCCGGCTTCAATGGGTATGCCGTCCATGATATACAATACAGCAGCATTTCCATTGATAGTACCAACCCCTCGGACCGTAACAGTAGCAGCCGTTCCCGGCTGACCCGAGCCTGCTGATACTACCATGCCGGGTACTCTGCCCTGGAGTATTTGTTCGAAAGATGCCATCGGCACCTGCGAAATTTTATCGGCGCCCACCACTCCGGAAGAAGCAGTTGATTTATCTCTCGTATAATTCGTATAGCCGGTAATGGTAACCGCATTCAGTGTTTTGATATCTTCTGTTAGTTGTATGTTGATCTGATGCCGGGAATTGATTTCCACCTGCTGTGTTACATAGCCTACCAGCGAAAACTGCAGCGATTTTGTATGATCAGGTACATCCAGGGCCCAGCTGCCATCTTCCCTGGTAAGGGTACCTTTGTTGGTACCTGTGGCCCTGACAGTTACCCCGGGCAGAGGCAGGTTATCGGCTCCCCTCACCACACCGCTGATGGTCATATCAGCTACGGCGGTACCGGCAGCCGTAGCGTATATCACTACCAGCCCGTCTTCCTTCTGGGAATAAGCAAGATTGGTACCGGCAAATGCCTGTACCAGCACCGCATCCAGCGTGGATTCCCGGGCACTGATCGTCACCCGTTTTTCTTCCGGTAATGTTTTATCGTGAAACACAAAACGGTAAGCCGTCTGATGCTCCAGTGTTTTCAACAGCTGCCGGATACTGGCTTGTTTCAACTGCAGGGTAATGGTTTCCTGGGCCAGACAAACTGCCTGCACCTGGAAACAGATAAAAAAGAGTAAAAGTGTCAACTTCATAGTCAGCAGTAGTTTGCCGGTGGGAACAGGCCGTTCCTTCCATTCCAGGAATACAAGTTTTAACATACCTTTGATGTTGGGTTTAGTTAATGATCATACAGGACATTGCAAACCTATTCCGGGGGAAGTGTGCCAGCACTTCCCCTTTTTTATTTGGTTGATGTTCTTATTAATATTATTTACTGATTACTATCTGGTTGTTCTGCATTTTATAATTAAATGGATAAGACAATTGCAACGCGTCCAGTGCCTTTAATATAGTTTCACTTTCAAAGGTGCCTGAATACCGGTATTGTTTCACGGTATCATCGGCAAAAACCACCTTAATGCCGTACCATTTTTCCAGTTTCCCGGCGATGGTTTCCAGTGGCTCATTCTCGATCTCGAGCCGGCTTCTCACCCAGGCGATCTCTTTTGCTTTATGATCTACCGGATCAGCATCCAGTGGCATTACGGCAAAAGGCGCAGCAGCGTGTGTGGTCAGCTTTTGATTGGGCTGTAATATTACCCGCTGACCGGGCTGACCGGTCAACGTTATTTCTACTTTTCCTTTAAATAAAGCAGCCGTTGTTTCCTGGTTTCCGCCGTAGGCGCTTACATTGAAAACAGTGCCCAGTACCTTGATATCAAAAGCAGGTGTATGTACAATAAATGGATGCCTGGCGTGCTGGCTTACATCAAAAAAAGCTTCTCCCGAAAGACTTAATGTACGATTGGTATTGTTAAAGCCCGGCTCCAGCTGCACAGTACTGTTTTCGCGTAAGACGATCGAAGATCCATCCGGCAGCACCACCGTTTTTCTCGGACCGTTGCCGGCATTGATCACCACCAGGGCATCTTTAGCCGGTTGTTGCCTGCTGAACAGCCATACACTTCCTGCCAGCAACAGTCCTCCACCCAGTACAGCCGCGTATTTCAGGGGCTTCCACCTGCTGCGGGATGTTGTGGTGGTCACCGCTTCCTGTAGAAAATTGTAGCGCTCAATACCATCTTCCAGGTGCTTTAATTGCGAAACCCTTCCCCCCTGTCTGGCCGATAACATGGCAATCAATCCCCTGGCCTCCAATGCAGCCGCCTTTTTCTCCGGATGTTCATTCAGCCACTTTTTCCAGAAGGCAATATCATCTTCACTGTCGTCCAGACAGTATCGCTGAAATGATTCATCACAAACAAAATCAGGCACATCATAATCCTGGAAATTCATAACAGTAGATCCTTTACATATACAGACGGCAATTCCCCGAATTTTTCCTAAGGTTTTTTTGATTTTTTTTTCGGGAGATGAGAAACGAACACGTTTTCTTTGCAGATACCGGCTTAGCGAAGCATTTTCCGTAATGCTTTAATGGCATCGTAGATAGTATTGTAGGCCGTTTTAACGGTTTGTGAAGTCTGGGCGGCGATCTGTTCATAGCTTAGCCCCTCGAAGAATTTCAACTGTACAAGCTCCATTTGTCGCGGTGTCAGTGCTCTGATGGCCAGCTGTAAACGTCGTTTAACTTCTTCATCGTGCTGCACCTGGATAATTATTTCTTCATACGACAATTCATTCTCCTCCGTCAGTGTATTGATGGCATCGTGTATTTTCGACTGATAAGCCAGTTGATCCAGGAGTTGTCGTTTCAGGGCGGTAAACAGGTAAGCGGGTACATTGGTCACGGGAGGAAGCTGATGATGCCTGGCCCACAACTGCAGGAACAGTTGTGTGATGCAGTCTTTCACCAACTCATCGTTGCCGCAGATCTTTAGCCCAAATCGCAGCAAATGCGGATAGGTATTATTGTACAAGGCAAACAACGCCTGTTTGTCGCCATTTCTCAGGCGGTCCCAGTATATGTGGTTGTCTTCTTCATAAGACATCATACGATTCGCTTTACCTGTACGCGGGGTAAGATACAGCGAAAAAATTTATCGGGGTAGTCAAATACCCAGCATCATATGTTCATCATCTTTCTCTCCGGGAATATCGGCTGGAGCATCAGTTACTTCCGTCAGCAGCAGCGTATAGCCTGTCAGCAGCACTATCAGCAATACCTGGTAACGCAATACAATAGGGGCCGCCAACACACTGAACGCAAAATTGGCGAGTATAAACGTCCAGCAGAATAACAATGATATATTGAAGATGCGGTTGGATTTGCGGATCCCTTTCTTTACCAGATAGCGAATGGTTTCTTCCAGGAATACCAGGTGGCAAACCACCAATAGCGAAGGAAACAACGACATCAGGAAAGCCTGCAGATCATCATATTTGCTTCTGGGCATCTCTCTGTCACCGTTCTTGAAAAGTACATCAGCCGTGCCTTTCACCCCCCTTATCACCGGACGGTTATAACTACCCAGTACTTCCAGTGGTGGCAGTAAATACAGCTTTGCATTATCGAGCAGGTAATACCTGGCATACTGCAAAGGATACCTCCGTATCATATCTGCTCCGTAATCCGCAAATTGTACCGACAGGCTGGCCCAGGCGGTGTAGGTATCTTTTGTTGTATCGGCCTGCATAAAGCGCTGCAGTGCCCGTTTTTGCGGCCCCGCAGCCTCCCACATATAAAAAGAGCCATCTACCGGGGTTACATTCTTTCTCATTTTGTGCAAAGCCCTGGTAAACTTGTATACATCTTTCTGCAGCAGTGCAAATTCAGGGCGGGATGTGGTGGAGTCCATTGTCAGATGTGGCAGCATATACATCGCGTTATTCATCATCTGCCATCCGCTGAAAACAGAAAAGGTACGTACCCCGGAATGCTCCCATGATTTCTGTCGCATGAACTGTACAAACACAGCAATCAACATCAATGGAAAAATAACCGCCAGCAGTTTTTGCCAGGGTTTGTACCTGCTCAGCAGAATGGGTACCAGCGCCACAAACGGGTAAAACATGGCATTATACCTCACAGTAAAGGCCGCAGCTAATAACAGTCCATGCACGATCAACATCCAAGTGGCCGGCCGGTACAACATCCAAAGCACCAAAGTTATCCAGAGCAGGCCCAGCGTGAGAAACAGCGCATCTGATATCAGGTAATTACCCAGGAATATAAATAGTGGATTAACCAGCAGGAAAACATAAAACCCATAACGGAAAAAGTTACGGACCTGGAAAATATACACCACACTGAAATAGAAAAACAGGGAACTCAGCTCCAGCATCGCAAACTGGATCACCGACAGCATTATTTCAGAACGCGATACCTGGTGAAACAGCCACAGGAACCTGGAATACCCGATGGGCCATATGTTGTAATCCAGTCGTAACAATGCCGCCTGCATATAAGGAAAGGTATCGGAAGTAAAATCCATATATGGAAAGAAATGTCTGAACAACAGTATCTTCACCAATGCCATTGCTATGGCGCCTGTTAATAACCACCGGTTAATGTGGTCCCTGAAAATAAATGCGCCAAAACTGGCAGCAGGCATTGAAATGGATTCTGAGGGTAATAATAGCATAGTTATCTGAGGGGTTAGGTATGCCGGTAAGTTAAAGGTCAACACTGTAACCTCAGTTCAGTAGCCTGGTTCAGGATAATTTTGCAGAAAAAATTTGGTAATTAGTGAAAAAGTTATAATTTCGCGGTCCTGATTCGATGATGCCTGATAGTATAACGGTAGTACGACAGACTCTGACTCTGTTTGTCTTGGTTCGAATCCAGGTCAGGCAACAAAAGCTGAAATTCTTCTTAGAAAAGGGTTTCAGCTTTTTTATTGCCCCGATTTTTCCTTAAAAAAATTCCAAAAAAAAATCAGCATCTGATATTTTACCTGGCAAAATGAATAGCGAACGTCAAAAGGCAAGCTGATTTCTATATATTTGAACTTATGTCCATCATCCAATATGAAACCGGTAGCAGCAAACCGGATATGTCCCACAAATTCAGACAGAACAACAAAAATGACTATTAAGGAATACATACCAAATGAATTATTGCGGCCATTCATAAAGGGATATAAAATTATTGAAAGCCAGGGCGAACTAACTAACAGGGTTGTGCCAGATACATCATTTGCTATTGCTTTCCGCTTAAAGGGCCAAATTGCCTATATCAGCAACGATCTCAAAACTGTGTTGCCGATGACTATACTTTCAGGTTTACGAAAATCTGTCAGGCTCATCAACTACAGCCCTGAAACTTCCGCTCTGATTGTTCTTTTTACAGCAACGGGTATATCTGCCTTTTTCAAACAACCACTTTATACTCTATTCGAAGAAAGTGTTTCACTAGATAATTTTTTCCGGCAGTCAGAAATGGCAGCATTAGAAGACCAGCTATCTGAAGCTGATGACAGCAAATCAAGAATTGCCATTGTTGAACAGTTCTTTTATTCAAAACTAATTAATACCCACCCCGATGCACTCGTTGCAGAAGCCATCAACAAAATTCATTTAAGCAATGGGCTAATCAGAATGAAAGCATTGGCGGGCAGCTTGTTCATCAGCCAGGATGCTTTTGAAAAACGATTCAGGAAGGTAACGGGCACTAGCCCAAAACAGTTTTCTTCTATCATAAAAATGAAAACCATCATTCAAAAGGGAACAGCAGCATCTTTTCTTGACATCTCGCATAACTACGGCTTCTATGATCAGGCACATTTCAACAAAGATTTTAAGATTTTTACTGGTCTGACACCTACCTCTTTTTTCAAATCCGGTTCATATTGGTAAATCAATGATTTTTTACAATGATTGAAAGTTAGGCGGAGATACCTTTGTGTACAAATGATATCAAATGAAATCAGGACTACTGGCAATCGGCATTTCCCTAATGCTTACAGGTGGCCAAACATTTGCACAAACAGGAATTGACACAACACAATCAAAAAGTAAAAAAATGAAACAGTTTAGTCTACTGGTCAGGGTTCCGATATCCTATGGGCCAGAACAGGTAAAAGCAGCAGGTATTCAATGGAACCAATTGCTGGAGAAATGGAAAGCAGAAGGTGTATACGTTCTGAGTTTTCCCTTTCCCGGGGAAAGCTATACAGTATCAGGCCCGGAAAAAGCTATAAAAAAAGAGACAGTTCTTTCAGGCAATCTTAAAGTCGTAAGCAATGTTGTTCTCCTGGCGGAAAACATAGAGCAGGCTGTAGAATTATCAAAGTCTATTCCGGTACTTCCGTATGGCGGGCAAGTGGAAATACGGGAAACTCACTTAACCCTGCCTAAATGATGAAGGGCTTCATCCTGCATATTTTTCACTATTTTCCGTTCTCAGAACAATGACCCTGCAACATGATAAAACAACTCATTCTTTTATGCTGTATCGCTTTCGTTTTCCTTTCCGCGCAGCAGGCCCCTCCCCGTACCACTACCATCACTTTCAAACTGGAAAAAGGCAGTGCACTTTACATCTCATATCCGCTAAGCCTCGTACAGTATAAAGAGCTCCTGCTCGAGGCAGTTCCCGGAGATACAGTAATTACCATTACCGTAAACAGTGCCATTCCGTTCAATATCATCAATATCAATAAAACTCATAGCCCATATCTTTTCTTCCCGGGATATCATTACACTGCCAGCATACAAAAAAATGAAAGCAACCTGGTGTTTCAATGCACCGACGAGGAAAAAGCATTTGAATGTAATGCGCTGAATAATGTAGAAAAGAATACCAGCAGCTTCAGTACAATGTTGGATAAAACGCTTACAGCCTATACCCAAACAGGACAATATAGCCATGAACTGGACACCTATCTCATCAACCAGAGAAATCAACGACTGGAAAAACTGGCAAGTCTCCGGCAAGTACAGCATTTATCTGATGAAGGATACAGATTGCTGACTGCTTATATTCAATATGAGTTCATTTCGCGGCGACTGATACCCATGTACTATCCTGGTTTTGACCCTTCTGCGCTGCCCACCTGGTATATCGATTCAATATACCAATACAAGCAATCGTTCAATGATCCTTCCCTGCTGGCGCTATCATCCTTCCAGCGTGCACTGGTCTACAATAGCCAGTTTACCGGGTATGATGATACACAAAAGAAAAGTACGCTACCCAAACAATTTTCTGCTGCCCGCCGATATACCAGTTCACAGCAAATAGCCGATTTTGTATTGTATCAAACCATGAATAGTTACCGGAACAAGGCAGATAAACGGTACCCGCTATACATAGATTCGTTCCTGCAGCAGTGCCCTGATACGCTCTACCGGCACATCATAACAGCGAACTACAAATTTCTGGCAAGCGAAAAAACCGCGTCCACTTCACAGCAATTATTCACCACCCAACAGAAAATTATCGGCCTGGATTCCGTCATCAAAGGTCAGCAAAAAATTGTCTACATCGACTGCTGGGCCAGCTGGTGCGCTCCATGCAAAAGAGAACTGGCTTATTCGGCTGCATTACAGCAGGAATTCAAAGGAACGGGCGTAGCATTCCTATTTCTCTCACTGGATAGCGACGCTGTAGCATGGTCCCGGGCAATGAGCGATTACTCATTCATGACTGCGCTCAACAGCTTCCTGATAACTAATAATTATCAATCACCATTCGCCCGGAAATACCGCATACAGGGCATACCCCGCTATCTCATCTTTGGTAGCGACGGCCGGCTGATAGATGAAAATGCACCGCGCCCCAGTGATCCGAAACTAAAGGAACTGTTGAGAAAACTGGCGAAATCCTGATTATTACTCTAACAGGTCAGCATTACCTATTTTTCCGTAACTTTCCTCCATGCGCGCTACTATCTTCTCTCTGTTCGCATCTCTTATGGTGCTGCCGGTCCTTGCTCAAATCAAGCCCGAGGTATTGGGTCATGTAAATACCGATAAAATCACCGAAGCCTCAGGAATCGCTGCCAGCGTACCGTTGAAAGGTTGCTACTGGACGCATAACGACAGTGGTAATAAACCGGAGGTATTCCTGCTCAACAGCAAAGCAGCGCTGATCAGCACAGTGAAGCTCAAGGATGTCAGCAACCGCGACTGGGAAGATATTGCTGAAGGAATAGGACCGGAAAAAGGGAAACATTATGTATATGTAGCCGACATCGGCGACAATGCCGGGATCAGGAAGCATATACGCATTTATCGTTTTGAGGAACCTGGCGCACTCCCTCCGGAGCAGTGGACAGTAACCCCGGATGTGCTCACATTAAAATATCCCAATGGCCCCCGCGATGCGGAAACCATTTTAATAGACCCCATCAGCAAACAGATATACATCGTCAGCAAAAGAGAAAAAGCTGTCAGCCTCTATAAAGCCGGTAAACTCTTCTTCCGCAACGGCGATAAGGTTACACTGGAAAAACTGATTAAACTCCCGTACTATTGGGTTACATCCGGGAATATCTCCAAAGACGGGCACCATATCGTCATCAAAACCATCAACAACATCTATTACTGGCATCGCAACACCGGTGAAAGTGTGGAGGATGCCATGTCGAAACCCGCCACAGAATTGCCATACGAACCTGAGCCACAGGGAGAAGGCATTACAATTACACCTGATAACGACGGATACGTGACCATCAGCGAAGGAGAAAAAGTACCGCTTAATTACTATCACCACAAATTCTGATCAACATCAGCAGAACTCCCCATCAGCCCTGGTATGCACCTGCTGTGCCATTTCAGTAACATCAGCTATACTTGTATAGTGCAGGCAGCTCTCATCATCTGCTGCTAACCCATATTGATATATACCCTCAAAACAGGTAACTCCATTGGTGGAATTGCCTGGTGTAAAACCATTTTGCTATGCCAACAAACAGGTACTATCCTTTTCACGTTCGCGGATGGCCGCCCCATTGCCCTGATCGGGGCCTATAATACTGCAGTTGCTACCTCAGAACCATTTATTCAATAACCTCATTCGCTCATGCAAAAGAAAGCTATCATTATCGGCGCCGGCCCGGCAGGCCTCACCGCTGCCTATGAACTCTTACAGCGCACCAACATTGTTCCGGTTGTATTAGAGAAAAGTAACGACATAGGCGGCATCTCCAAAACAGTTAATTATAAAGGTAACCGGATCGATATCGGCGGGCATCGGTTCTTCTCCAAATCCGACCGCGTAATGGATTGGTGGATGAACATGATGCCGCTGGATAAAGAGGCCGCCGAAGTTTTTTCCATCAGTTACCAGCAAAAGACCCGGGAAGTAAAAGCCACCCGCCAATCTAATCATACCGATACACTGGTAGCTCCGGATCCCGATCTCATCATGCTAGTCAGGAAACGCCTGTCGAGGATATACTTCCTCCACAAGTTTTTCACATACCCTATCCAGTTGTCTGTTGACACCTTACGCAAACTTGGCCTGACCACTACTATCAGCATCATGATATCCTACCTCTGGGCCCAACTCTTCCCCCGAAAAGAAGAAAAAACGCTGGAGGATTTCATGGTCAACCGGTTTGGAACAACGCTGTATCACTTGTTTTTCAAAGACTATACAGAAAAAGTATGGGGCGTATCCTGCAAAAACATTTCCGCCGAATGGGGCGCCCAACGTATCAAAGGTATCTCCATCGGCAAAGCCATCGCTCATGCGGTAAAATCGGCTGTTGACGCAGGGAAACCGAAAGATCTCAAACAAAAGAACGTAGAAACCAGCCTGATTGAACAGTTCCTTTACCCTAAACACGGCCCGGGCCAGCTATGGGAAGAAGTTGCCCACCAGGTAATGAATAAAGGCGGATCAGTACTGATGCAACACGATGTAATAAAGATCCACACTTCCGGTAATCAGATAACCGCCGTTGAAGCACTCGACCGCAGCACCGGAGAAACCGTAATGCTGGAAGGTGATTACTTCTTCTCCACCATGCCCATCAAAGAACTGGTAGCCGACCTGAATGCCAACGTTCCCGCCAATGTACGGGAAATCGCCGCCGGACTACATTACCGCGATTTCATTACTATCGGAATCCTATTGAAAAATCTCAGCTTCGAAGACAAAAAAACCGACCAGCACAAACCAATCGATCTGAAAGATACCTGGATCTATATACAGGAGAAGGATGTGAAAGTAGGTCGACTCCAACTCTTCAACAACTGGAGTCCCTACATGGTAAAAGATCCCGACACTACCTGGGTAGGAATGGAATACTTCTGTAATAAAGGCGACGATTTCTGGGAGCTCACCGACGATGAAATACGACAAACAGCCATCAGCGAACTATGCAAGATCGGGCTTGCCCAACCCACCAATGTATTGGATGCTACCGTACTCCGGATGGAAAAAACGTACCCCGCCTATTGGGGCACCTATGCCCGTTTCGATGAGCTGAAGAATTATATCGATACTTTCGAAAATCTCTTCCTGGTGGGCAGGAATGGCATGCACAAGTATAACAACTCCGATCACTCCATGCTTACTGCCATGGTAGCAGTGGATAATATCGAAGCGGGTATTGTTACTAAATCAAATATCTGGTCTATTAATACGGAACAGGAGTATCATGAGGAGAAGAAATAAAAATATCCTGTGCATTTAGGCCGCTACTTTGCTAAATGCTTGTTGATATCCCACCGGAATAAAAAATCCGCTGCCCATAATGGGCAGCGGATTACCGGAAATGCCGACAACATTAGAGTTTGATTTAAGGGTCCGTCTTAATAGCTTTTAATCACTCCCTTAATCTTGTATATTCTGTGAATCACTGATCTGGCAAGCCTCGCTGATGGCTTCGATTGGTTTGCCGGGATGAGTGAGATGTACTCACTGTTTGTTTTATGAACACGCACAGTTCTTACTATTTCATTTCCCTGATGGGTAACTATCAGATAACTACCGCCATTTATGATCTCATTTATACTTGTCTCTTTACATAGTATATAATCACCGTTACTGATATCAGGCAACATGTCATCCCCTGATGCCTGGATTCCAAAAACGCAGTCCTGAAATCTGGGAATGGTCACGTAACCAATTGGCAAACTCTTATGATTGAAAATAGCTACTACTGGTACATCAAATATCGGCACTCCAACCCAACTTACCTGTCCCTGTCTTTTGCCATAAAGTGCTGGCGTCTCCATTACCTGGCTGTCGTGACTGGTATCTTGAACAAACATCTCTCCTTTCCCTGTCAAAATCCATTCGGTATTAATCGAATATTCGACCTTCATTTTTTTCAGAAAAAGTTTGCTTATTGGTTTCGATCCTCCAAGAATATCTGAAACATAATTAGGTGAATCATATCTAATCCTCTTCCCAATCAATTGATTAGTAAGGCCTTCCATATTCTTCTTCAAAATATCTATTGCTGCTTTTAATCTGTCAAGCGGGGTCATATTAAAATCAGGAGAATTAGTCGAATTTTCGATTTATATTTTTTATATTCTCATTTTTTCGACTTAATATTGTAGAGCTGTCGGATGATACAATATCAAATCAGGATGAGTAAATATAGATCAAAGTGATAATAAAAGAATCAACTTTTTTATACACACCGAACACAGTAGCAATTTTTCATAAAATCTTCATCATTTTTGTAGTAACTTTATCAATCTGATACTATCAATATCAACATGCGACAATTGAGATTATAATTGGGTTATTCAATGGACATACTGCAATACATAGAAATCAATCCCGGAATTATGATGGGTAAACCTGTCATTAAAGGCACACGTATTACCGTTGAGCTAATTCTGGAAAAGTTATCTAAAGGTGAAACCATGCAGGATATCCTTATAGCCCATCCACATATTACCCAGGAGGCTATTCATGCGGCCCTGGCTTTTGCCGCCCAGAGCTTAAAAGATACACACTACTATCCCATCGCCAGCTGATAATGCAGATACTTTGCCTACCTCAACTTAAAGGTTACAGGCGATGCTTTTCTGATACCCGAGGAACATTGTTGCCAAAAATTCCCTGCTATAGTTTCACTCTTTTCCGTACCTTCCGCGAAGTCCGAACATTGCTAATGTTGTTGCTGGTGCGACAATTCATAGCAAATTGATCCAATTAAAAAAAATTTGATTAACAACTTTATGAAATTAGTTGCTGACGAAAGCGTCGATGCACCTATTGTGCAGAAGCTAAGAGAAGATGGTTACGAAATCTTTTCTATTGCAGAACAGTCGCATGGAATCAGTGATGAACAAGTATTAGCAATAGCCCATGAAAAAGGTTCTTTGTTAATCACTCAGGATAAAGATTTCGGTGAATTGGTTTATCGATTAGGTAAAGCACATGAAGGCGTGATATTGCTAAGATTAGTGGGATTAAATCCTTACGATAAGGCTGATCTGTGTTTGATTGTAATCAATCAGCATAAACATGAACTTCCAGGAGCATTTACAGTTGTATACAAAGATTTTGTAAAGATCAGAAAAGGTCAATAAATGGCCTCTAAAAATAAAGCCGGACAAGCATTGCACTTATCCGGCTTTTGTTGCCCGACCTGGATTCGAACCAAGACAAACAGAGTCAGAGTCTGTCGTACTACCGTTATACTATCAGGCATCACGTTTCTTTCAACGGGATGCAAATGTAACTCTTCCCAACAATAAAACAACTACTTTTTCGCAGAGGCTGCTGCAATGGCCACTGCCAGCGCATCTTCCACTCCGCCTACTGCGGCATCCCTGACCTGCCATTTCTTACCCGCTGTTCTGCGTAAATAAAAAAACACATACGCCGCCGCCACTGCAGCTCCGGCGCCAATCAATGCTCCCTTCCAGGCCTTCTCTCCCCGGGCCTGATAAAAAGTAGCGCCGGTCAGCGCGCCCGATAACGCCCTCCCCGTAATACCGGCGGCGGCTATACGATTACCGGTCTGTGGAGCTTTGTCAACAACCAGTTCCCCGGCTGCCATTGTTTGCAACAACCTGCCCGCTGCCGGCTGCTGCATAAAATTCAATGGCGAACGCTTTAAATGCCCCGATGGATGCTGATTTAGAAAACGACTGACAAACGCCGGGCCCATTGCACTGCGCATACCCGTTGCTATGCCCAAACCAATCGCCCGCAATAAAGTAGGTAGATGTGCTTTCTTCATACCTCCTGGCCAACAAGCATTGTGCCATCACATCTACATAAAATTAAATAAAAAATTACTTTATAATAAGTTCATTATAATTAAATTATAATAATTGTAGACATTTTGTAGTGGCTATTTTTTGCAGGTGTAGATACAGCGTAGTAGGGCATTTCTGCAATTAGCGGATTACTGTGGATAGATTTGTGGAAACAATTTTTCATTCAAAAAACCTCAGTAGTATGAAAACAAATCAATGGGCGATTATTTCTTATATCACAATCATAGGATGGATCATAGCATATGTAAAAAGCAAGGAAGAAAGAAGCAGCCTGTTGTACTATCACCTGGAACAGGCCCTGGGGCTTGTTATTGCAAGTATTGTCTGGTCTATCGCTGTTGGCATCGTCATCGCAATAATGCCTGCTGCACTCACTGGCATAATATCCATTGCCGGGTTCCTTCCCTTCCTTTTCATGATATTCGGAATTATCAATGCCATTAACAATGTGCAACACCCCATACCTGTGATCGGCAGACTGTTTGAAAATAAGTTTGTTTTCCTTCGTGGATAAACAGACGTGCTGACACAGCACAAAAGAGTAAGATTGAAAAACCTCAACAACGCAAAAATCCATTGGGCTAACCGGTCTCAATGGATTTTTGCATTCGCTGTATCAGCTGGCAATGCTCATCAGGTAAGCATCCAGCCCCTCTTCTTTTCCCAGACCCAACTTCTGTTTGATCCGGTAGCGCGACATCAGTATACTCTTCGGCGCAACGCCCAGGCGGGTGGAAATCTCTTTGGTCGATAATCCCATCGATATATAAGAGCAGTGTTTCAGATCCAGCCGGGTCAGTGTATTACCCGCCTTTTCCTGCAAACGGCTGAAAAATTCAGGATGTATATTTTCCAGTTCTGTCTTGGAATTCTCAAAATCCTCGTCCATCCGGCGATGCTGATCGATCATCCGGTTGATCTGCCCAACCAGGTTCCGGTCGCCTCCTTTCTCAGCCAGCTTTTCCTGTAAGGTCTGCAACAGCTCGTTCTTCTGCTCTACCTGCAGCGCACCTGCCAGCAGATCTTTCTGCAGCTGCTCTTTCTGCGCCTGCATCAGCTGCTGCTCTGCCTGTAAACGTGCCGCTTCTTCGCTTTGCAAACGAGCCTGCAGCGCCGCTTCCTGCTTCTCCAGCGCCAGCGTTCTCGCTTCTTCTTCTTTCAAACGCATCTGCAGCACGGCATCTTTCTTCTCTTTTTCCAACAGATCCTGCTGCTGTATGGTCGATTTCAACCGAAAATGATAAGAACGGAAAAGGAACACCAATGCCAGTATACAGGCAACGATCAGTATAACATATACAATATTCAGTTTCTTGTTGAACGCTGCTTTCTCCTGCAACCTAACCAGTTCCCGCTCCCGCTGTTGCGCCTGATACTGGGCATCCAGCCGCTTGGCAATCGACATTTTCTCTGCATCAAAAGCCGCTGCAAAATAGCGGCTGTGCTGCCGCTCGTAGTTCAGCGCAGCTGGCAGATTGCCCTTTCTCTCTTCCACTTCCGACAAAGCACTCATAAAATGGGCCATCAGGTTGTTGTCGGGAGATGCCGAACGCTGCACCATTTCTAACCCCGACAAGAGGTAAGCAGAAGCCCTATCATATTGCCCGTCTGCAATCGCAAAACTGCTCAACATGCCATAACTGCTGGCCACTACCGACTGTTGATTGGTAGCCTTCCCTATTTCCAGCGCAATATCCAGGTAATGCAATGCCGAATCCCGGTAATTACGCGGAAAATACTCCGCATACAGGTTGGCCGTATTTAGTGCCACAATACCCAGTATACTCGGAAAACTGATCCTGTCCTTATTCCGCTGATAATACTGGATCGCTATACGGTTATAATATAAAGAGGAATCCAGCAGTTGCCGGGCACTGGTATCTCCATCGAAACGATGTTCATAACTGCCGGCTATCACCTGGTAAGCATTGCACATATCGTCAGGATCCCCCACCTGCCGGGCTGCCTGTAACGTGGCAAATGCGTATCTGGCCTGGTTATCCAGGTCGTTCCAGTCGGCATAAATGGAAGACAGATTATAGTAAATACTGCTTTCATAGGTATTCGGCCCTAACCCCTCTCCGTATTTCAATGCCTGCTGGAAGCTCTTCACCGCTTCATGCGGCTTATCAATACGGGTTTCCAGCCATCCCTTCCGGTACCAGACGTTTTCAAGGGTCAACGGATCGGCCGATTGCTCTGCCAGCATAAAGGCGCTATCCAGCTGCAACTGTACATGCTTACTGTCTTCGTTATCATACATCAGCGACACCAATGAAGAATACGCCTGCGCTGCATACTTACTATCCTTTATACCCCGGCTCATGGCCAATGCCACCTGTGCATTAGCGAGCGCCTCCTTTTTATTATTACTCACCAACGCCCTGCTCAGTTTCAATCTTGTTAACACCTGTTCTTCAGGCGTAAGCGAGGTTTGAGCTAATACCTGCTTTAAGGAATCAAGCACTGTTTGGGCAGATAAGGTTTGTATAAACAACAGGCTAACAAGGGTACTAAATAAAAACACCAGCCTTCTTGTGATACTTTTCATGTGGCAAAAATAACATTTGTAGATGTTTTGTAGATATTAAAAATGTAGTAGTGTAGTAGCCTTGTAGATTCCAAAACTGCCTCAAATCCGCCACAGCACTATATTTTTGCATTGTAGTTCAACAGTAACCAGGGGCGTATGGAAAAATTGAAAAACCTACATCCATCAAATTGAACTTATTAACGCATAATTTACGGCCTTGAGTCTATTGTAAGTTTTCCCACTTTCTTTTTTTAGACCCTTAATAAAAAAAGAAAAGCCTCCAGCCAGGTTAAGGTTGGAGGCTTTGTCATTTACGCTACCATCCACTTATGGTTCTGTTAACGCAAATGCGCACCACAGATAGGGCGCCTGTCCGTGCAAATCGCCGGTATTCCGTTTGCGATCCAGGTAATACTGATGATCATTCTTTTTATTGGTGCCTTCGCAAACCTCTCTCACATCTCCATTACTGTTAATATAAGTACCCAGGGCCAGCCAGGCTTTGCGGGCCACAGGTCCATAAGCAGCAGCATCCAGCCAGCCCTTCTTCACGCCTGTGATGAGGGCGTAGGCAAACATGGCAGAGCCGGAAGTTTCGGGCCACGACTGCGGATCATCCACCAGCTGATGCCACATGCCACTGGCATCCTGCTGGGCTTTAAGGGTAGCCATCATTTTTTTGTAGGCCTCCATAATAGGGTGGTGATAAGGGTTGCCGGCTGGTAATACCCTTAGTATTTCTGTCATGCCCGTTGCCACCCAGCCATTGCCACGCCCCCAGTAAAATGGTACGTCCGGTGCATGATAAAACAAGCCATTGGGTTGCTGCAGGGCGCTCAGGTATCTTACAATTTCTTTTGCCGCCCTGTTGAGATACTGCTCGTTCTTTGTGGTTTTATAGGCCTGCACCTGTATCGCGGTAATCATGTACATATCATCTATCCACATCCTCGTTTGCCAGGTATAGCCACTGTCCTGCAGCACAGCGTATTCCGGTTTATCCGTGACAGAAGGCAGGGTCCATTGTTCATCAGCAAACCATTTACCCATATCCAGGTAAACAGGATTTTGTGTTTGAAGATGCAATATCAACGGCAGCACCCCAAATACAGTATGGTCCACATGATCGGGCCTGGGCACCAGGTTATTCTCTTTATACAATAAAGGCCGGAAACGCATTTCAAGCTGATGTTGCAAATCTTTTTGCTTAGCAGCTTCCGTGAAGCGCAACGCACCATACCAGGCGCATACTTCCGGGTAGATGATAGTTTTAGGCGGATTTGTATAACCCACGTTACCATGAGGTGTTTCAATGAAGTGCCTGGTCAGTAATAACCCTATGGTGGCCGGGTCGCTGCCGGCCGGCCATTTCGTGAGCGCTGATTTTTGTGCAAAAGCGCTGACCCCAAGGGCCATACAGATACAATTGAACAGGATAGCTTTCGTTATTGCAATCGATTTCATATGTGGATATTTATATTATTATCTCTTTACATCAATACTGTTTAATTACATCGGGTTTATTGGTGTGGCGTCAGCCGGAACGTGGTCTGTCAGCTTTCTTCGGGTATTTACATAGTTGTTGCCTGCCTGCGGCAATCATCCTGGTATAAATTACAATATGCTCCTGAGCTTTCCTAATATCTTAAAAAAATCAGCACCGCTATTTTTCAAAATAAAACATCAGATGTTTAAATAAACATCATACCTTTATGGAATAAACAGACAACTATGGAAAAAACTTCCAAGCTATCGGATAGGGTGATCAATGCGATACAAAAAGACATCTCCCAGGGAAAATATAAACCCGGACAAAAGATTCCGCCAGAGCCGGAGTTGATGGTACAGTATGCGGTGGGGCGTTCTACCATCCGGGAGGCGATCAAAACCCTCTCCATGTCGGGTATTCTGCGGGTACAGCAGGGCGCAGGCACTTTCGTCAACGAAACGGTGCAGGCAGAATCGCTGGATCAGCGTCTTCGCCGGGCTGATTTTGAGGAGATCAACCAGGTAAGGCGGATGCTGGATTTTGAGATTGTAAAGCTGGCGGCCGAAAATCGTACGGAAGATGATATACAGCAGATGTATTCCCAGCTGGAACTCCGTAAAAATGCCATCCTCGGGCAGCAGTACCAACAGTGTATGGAGGCGGACATTGCCTTCCATACGGCTGTTGCAAGGGCTTCCGGTAATCAGGTGCTGGCGGATCTGTATAAGAG
Organism: Chitinophaga sp. 180180018-3; assembly: GCF_037893185.1. NCBI lineage: Bacteria > Pseudomonadati > Bacteroidota > Chitinophagia > Chitinophagales > Chitinophagaceae > Chitinophaga > Chitinophaga sp. 180180018-3. Next base: position 6,287,097 of record NZ_CP140772.1, read on the forward strand.
TTTCACCGCGGTAATCCGTGATTTCTTTGCACGGCGCGATACAGAAAGCATTAGTCATTTTGCTATCAGTCATCATCTGCATGAGCAATTGTTTAAGGCCATTAAAAGTGGTAATACTAAACTATCGCGGCAGGTAATGGAAGATATATTGGAGAACAACTATTAAAATCTACAACAGATGAACATACTTATTTTTACGCTGATACTGCTTGGAGGCGCGTACCTGGCGGGGTTGCTGGGATCACTCACCGGACTGGGCGGAGGCGTGGTAGTTATTCCATTGCTGACCCTGATATTTCATGTAGATATAAGATACGCCATAGGAGCTGCGCTGCTGGCATCTATTGCCAATTCGTCCGGTGCTGCTACGGCCTATATTAAAGAAGGGATTACAAATATCCGCCTGGGGATGTTCCTTGAAATTGGTACTACTGCCGGCGCCGTGATAGGCGCACTACTCGCGGTTTTCACACCTGTAAACACCATCGCCATATTGTTTGGGGTAGTGCTGATATTTTCCGCGCTGATGACGGTTCGTAAGAAGCACGAACATGCGGAGCAAACCGGCAGCCAATTATCTTACGCCTTAAAACTGAACAGCAGCTACCCTACACCTGCGGGCGAAGTCAGTTACAAACTTAAAAACATTGGTGGCGGATTTTCTATCATGCTGCTGGCCGGCGTGTTATCCGGCCTGCTGGGAATCGGCTCCGGCGCACTGAAAGTGCTGGCAATGGATGGCGCCATGCGTATTCCTTTTAAAGTAAGTACTACTACAAGCAATTTCATGATCGGGGTTACTGCTGCTGCCAGCGCGGTGGTGTATCTTCAGCGGGGATATATCGATCCGGGAATCGCCTTCCCGGTGGTATTGGGCGTATTGGGCGGCGCATTTACCGGAGCAAGATTACTGACTGTCATGAATCCCAAAACACTAAGGATTATTTTCTGTTTTGCCATTTCCTTTGTTGCCGTCGAAATGATCTATAACGGGCTACATCACAAGTTTTAAAAATAAACAACCATGAACGTATTTAAGAAATTGTTGGGAGACAGAGATATAGAGCTGTTCATTGGCGGGCTATTGAGAACAGGTGTTATAACTGCTAGTACTATTGCCCTGCTGGGAGGAATATGCTATCTCGCACAGGAAGGTGCTGCCAGTGTGCCCGACTATGAGCATTTCAAAGGAGAAGGAGCCGGTTATACTTCCTTCAAAGGCATTTTCGACGGTGTTGCCTCCGGCAGTGCCACGGAGATCATTCAACTGGGAGTGCTGGTATTGCTGGCCACTCCTATTCTGCGAATCTTTTTTTCGCTGATTGCATTTGCGCTGGAGAAAGACCGCCTCTATGTTTTCATTACAGCTGTTGTGCTGGGGATTATCCTGTTCAGTATGTTCGGTGGACTAAAAATATAACCCTATTCTTCCCGCAAACGCTCGTCGGTGTACGTTATGGCAGTTTTACCATGTGGCACAGGCCGGCCCTGCTCATCAACGCTCACAAATACCATTTTGTCGATTGTCAGAATAACCTTTTGCGTAATCTTATTTCTCACCTGGCAGGTGAGTGCCAGTGATGTACGCCCGAAATGCACAGCCTTGATGCCCAGTTCCACAATATCGCCCTGGCGCGCGGAGCTGACAAAATTGATTTCAGACATGTATTTGGTCACACAACGATTGGTGCCCAGCTGGATAATGGAATAAATAGCTGCTTCTTCATCAATCCAGCGCAACAGACTGCCCCCGAATAAAGTACCGTGTGCATTCAGATCTTCCGGTTTTACCCATTTCCGTGTATAAAAATTCATTCCCGATAGTTTTGCTCCGCAAAGCTATTCCATTATCGGGAACCGTACACTACTTTTCCTTCCACTATCGTGAAATGTATGTTAATATCTTCATCAAAAATGACGACATCAGCATCTTTACCTGCTACCAGTGAGCCTTTGCGGCCCGCAACGCCCATGATACGTGCTGGTGTATAACTTGCCATTCTCACTGCTTCCGGCAATGGTACACCAGCCAGTTTCACCATATTACGCAGCAGCCGGTCCGCAGTAGCTACACTCCCCGCAAAACCGCTACCGTCAGGCAATTTGGCAACCCCATCTTCCACTATCACTTCCAATCCTCCGTTCAGCGGGCCTAATATACTCTTCCCGGGAGGCATACCTGCCGCGCGCATGGCATCCGTGATCAGCGCAATACGATCCGGCCCTTTGATCTTATAAATCAATTGCAATAAGGGTGCTGGCAAATGCGCCCCATCTGCTATTACTTCAGCATCTATTTCATCCAGCAGGTATACGCTTTCTATTACACCTGCATGCCGGTAAAGGTTCCGCCGTGTTACACCCGACATGGCAGAATAGAAATGAGTAGCCAACGTATATCCGCAATCCAATGCTTTTACCACATCATCATACACGGCATCTGTATGTGCAATAGCTGGCAGAATACCTTTACTTCTCAGGTAATTCCCCATTTCCAGTGCTCCCGGCAATTCCGGCGCCACACTCCAGCGTACGATATCGCTGCTGTAATCAAGTATTTGCCGGTATTCCGCCGGATCAGGATTTCGGATGTATCTCGGATCCTGTGCGCCCCGCTGGTTGAGTGCGAAATAAGGACCCTCCAGGTGCATTCCCAGGAAACCCGCTCCCTGATGAGGTTTCGTAACAGCCTCCCGGTAAATATCCAGCGTATGTAACAGGTGTTCTTTTTCAGCCGTCAGCGTGGTAGGCACCATGGCAGTAGTGCCATATCGTGCATGCGTTTCCGTTATAGTATGGAACGCCTGCACGGTACCGTCCATAAAATCGCTTCCGCCACCGCCATGAATATGCAGGTCCATAAAACCCGGTGCAACATAGTTACCTCCGGCATCTATAGTTCTGTCGGCCTGCGCAGTGATTGTTGCTTCTCCCGCTGCTACAATCTTCCCATCCCTGATCAGCAGGCTGCCCGGGGCCACCACGCGGAAGGGAGTGATTAGCCGGCCATTGATAATCTTAATACTTTCCTGCATATGCTATGCTGTTTTCTGCGCCTGTTGCAGCTTTGCCGCGGATGCTTCATCCAGGTAAAATGTACAGCTGGCATGCCGTTGCAGTATACTGGCCGGGAACAGGTTGTTCACCGCTTGTTCCAGGCTGTTCTTTACAGCTTCGGCCTTGCGTTCTCCGGGTACTGAACAGATGATGTGTGCAGACAGCATGATCTGCTGTACCGACATGCTGATGGCCTGTTCCGGCACTTCCGATACTTCGCCAAACCAGCCTTCATTCATCTGTTGCTGCCGGCAGGCTGCGTCCAGTTTTACTACAATATACGGTTTCGTTGTGTCAAAATCGGCGGGTGGATCATTAAATGCCAGGTGCCCGTTTTCTCCGATCCCTACAAGCGCCACATCAACAGGATGCGCTTCAATGATCGCATTCAATCGCGCGCATTCCGCAGCCGGATCTGCTTCTCCGTTGATCAGGTAAACTGATTTCAACGCAGGCACCTCTGCCAGGAAACGCTCCCGAAGATACTTCCGGAAACTTGCCGGATGAGTATCAGGAAGACCAATATATTCATCGAGGTGAAACATATTTACTTTTCCCCAGTCGACGTTCTCTGCAATCAGCTGACGCAGCGTTTCGAACTGGCTGGTACCCGTAGCCAGGATAATATTGGCATAGCCTTTTTCCAGGATGGCAGCATTGATCAGTTTAGCCGCTGCCACACCGGCTGCTGTTCCTAAGATTTGCGGGGTGTTTGAAAGCACTATTTTCATTGACATTTATTTTTCCACTGTAGATAATTTTTTTTGTTGTACACCTGTAGAGCCACCATGTTGCAGGGAGATGTCTACCGGCTTATTATGCTGCCAGGCACCACCGGTAAAGTCGGGAATATCGATAGGCGCAGAGCGGTTGGCAACCGACCATTCGCTCAATGGCCCGATCACACTCCAGGCTGCTGCATCATATACATCTATATCAACCGGCAATCCATTCCGCAGGCAGTCTATTAGTCGCCAGTCCATCAGGAAATCCATCCCTCCATGCCCGCCTACCTGCTTCGCCATTTCTCCCAGTTTGCGCACAATGGCCGGGGTGTATTTCTCTTCGAGTTGTTTGAATTCTTCCGGGCTTACCCATCCTTCATGACTGACAGCAATTCTTGGTTCGAGCGGATATTTCTGTGCGGTGGCTTTGGTACCGCTTACCAGGTGCAGTCGCGAATACACCCTGGGAGAAGTGACATCATGTTGTAACATAATGGTACGGCCTTTTCGCGTACGGATGGTAGTAGTATTCATGTTTCCCCGGAAATGAGCGCCAGTATATGGCTGATAGGAATTATCGTGCGCAGCCAGTTCTTCCGCTTTCCTATGCAGCATAAAGTCGTTACTCTGCATAGATACCAGGTATTCCAAGCTATCTCCCCTGTTAACGTCGAGCACCTGGCAAACGGGGCCTAATCCGTGTGTGGGATACAGATTGCCATTCCTGTGCGCATTCTCTTTCAGGCGCCAGAGATCATAGCGCCGGTCTTTCGAAAAAAGGCTTTCGAAAATATCATGGATATAAGCACCTTCGCAATGCACCAGTTCACCGAAAAAGCCCTGCCTGGCCATATTCAGCGTCAGCAGTTCAAAGAAATCGTAACAGCAGTTTTCCAGCAATACGCAATGTTTCTTCGTACGTTCGGAAGTTTCTACCAGTTGCCAGCATTCTTCTACCGTAATGGCGGCGGGAATTTCAGTAGCTACATGTTTTCCATGCTGCATGGCATACAGTGCTATAGGAGTATGAAGATTCCAGGGAGTAGCGATATAAATAAGGTCTATATCATCTCGTTCGCACATTTTTTTCCAGGCATCAGCAGATCCCGTGTATTCGTGGGGGTTATGACCCGTTCCGTCCATTTTCTTTTTCGCTGCGGCCACCATCTCCGGCCTGATGTCGCACAGTGCCTTTATTTCCACGCCCTGAATGTAGGTAATACGTTCCACGGCAGCGGTGCCTCTGTTGCCGATACCCACGTAACCGATGCGTACTGTATCGATCTTAGGGGCTGCATAGCCGCTCATATTAAATTGCTGTGTATACTTCCTTCCAGCCTGCCTCCGTATGTGATCCAGAGGTTTCCCCTGCTTATCCTGCGCGGCCGCTGCAACAGGAATCAGCGATCCACTGCTGACTCCCATCCCTGCAAGGCCTGCCAGTTTTAAAAAATCTCTACGTGTATTCATATGCGTTATTTTTCCTGTTATCTGAATTCGGTTTTGCCTGATCGATGACTGCACTCTTTCGGTTCCGGTTCCCGTCCTCTAATATACCGCCTAATATACATTCACGACCCGCTTTGTGAAGAAAATTCACCGAGAACGTTGCCGAATTCACTATATTTAAGCGGTTCAACCAGCAGAAGAAAATAATGCGCAAACATTATGCAACTATAAAGGATATCGCACGGGCCCTGAATATTTCAGTTTCTACAGTTTCCAGGGCATTGAGGGATACTTACGATGTAAGTGCCGATACCAGGCAGCTGGTACTGGAAACGGCAGCCAAACTGAATTACAAGCCCAACTTCAATGCAATCGGGCTTGTAAAGCATAGCACACACAACATTGCAGTAATACTTCCTGCCATTACGAACTACTATTTCTCAACGGTGTTTACCGGCATACAGGAAGTGGCCTATGGCAACAACTATAATATCATCCTATATGTAACCAACGATGACGCAGCAAGAGAATTGAATATTATCAGGAATCTTTCTTTCAACAGCCTCGATGGCCTGCTTGTTTCCGTTTCCTCACAGGCGGGCTCCTGCCATCATTTCCAGGAGATCATCGACGATGGCATTCCGGTAGTATTCTTCGACCGGGTAGCAGCAGATATCAATACATCCAAAGTCATGCAGGATGATTACAATGGTGCATTTGAAGCGACTGAACATCTCATCAAAAATGGGTATAAAAAAATAGCGCATCTCGCCGGACCGGAAGGACTTACATTCACCAACAGCAGGCTAAACGGGTACCTCGACGCCCTGCAAAAATACAAAATGCCTGTACGCCATAAATGGATCATTCATTCCGGATTTTCGCAGGAAAACGGGGAAAAAGACATGGAAAAATTATGGAGACTGAATGATAAACCAGATGCAGTATTTGTTGTGAACGACCGAAAGGCAATAGGGGCTATATTAACATTGAAAAAGAAAAAAGTAGCCATAGGAAAAGAATTTGGTATTATCGGTTTTACCAACGATCCTATGTCGTCCATCATATCTCCGTCGTTATCAACAATTGCTGAACCAGCTTTTGAAATAGGGAAAATAAGCTGCCAGTTACTATTGAATCATATCAGGAAGAAAAATTTCATACCGGAAGAAATAATACTGCCGGGGAAATTAATGATAAGAGAGAGCAGCAGGCATAAATAATCGTATATGCTTTACTGTTATAAATTAATTTTTCAGGCAGATGAATAATTACTTATTTTTTTCCGGCAATTCAGGCTCATGAAGTTTTACTGGTTTTTCCGAGCGTGCTTTCATCCGCAGGTTCAGTAATTCTATGAAAACAGAAAATGCCATAGCGAAATAGATATATCCTTTCGGAATATGCTGATCAAAACTTTCGGCGATCAGGGAAACGCCGATCAGGAGCAGGAAAGAAAGCGCCAGCATTTTCACCGTGGGATGTTTATTCACAAAATGGCTGATGGGCTCTGAAGCAATCATCATCACGCCTACTGCCAGGATCACTGCCGCAATCATTACTTCTACATGATTGGCCATGCCAACGGCAGTAATAACAGAGTCCAGTGAAAAAACAATGTCGAGCAACAGTATCTGTACAATCACCTGTGTGAATCCGAGTTTTTTTGCATTAGTGTTGGCATGCTCCCCTCCTTCCAGCTTTTCATGTATTTCAGCAGTACTTTTATAGATCAGGAAAAGGCCACCTGTCAGCAGAATAAGATCACGGCCGGAAATAGCTGTTTTTGCAAGCCAGCCGGTATGCTTCAGTCCTACCCAGTCGCCGATATTGAACAATGGCGCCGTAAGCGACATAATCCAGCTGATAGACAGCAGCAGTAAGATCCGCACGATCATCGCCAGCCCCAATCCCAGGCGCCTGGCGCGCTTTTGTTGATGATCCGGAAGCTTGCCTGCCAGGATGGATATAAAGACAATATTATCGATGCCCAGAACAATTTCCAGGACGGTAAGCGTAAGGAGGCTTATCAGCGCATCTGCAGTTAGCAGTTGTTCCATGATTTCAGACAGTTCTATATAGGTTATGAAGTATCGAAGATAAGGGGTTTTTTGTTACGCTTTTAGCTTCCGGCAAAATGCAGCGAAAATCACATAATATTGTGATCTTCGCTGCATTTCGACTGGTGGCTAACAACCAAAGCTATTTAATTCTTCATCAGCTTTACCTTTGTTACCCTCCAATACTGATTCCCCGATATCATCGTAGCCAGGAAGCCCAGGGATACAACTTGCTGCGCTGGCAGCGTGAATGTAAAATGCAAGGTGGCATTGGTTCGAACAGTGGAAGGGAAAAGCGTATATCCAAGTGCAGTGGAAATATTGCTGATATCAGGCAGCGTATTGCCTGCTGCTGCAACAACGTACACAGGGTCCAGCGCTTCTGTATAACAGGCAACTTCAAAGATGTAGTTTCCGGCAGGAAGCGTGGTGGTCTGATAAATTTTTCCGTTGACAATATTCGCCGTTCCACTCCATCCCGATTCCATTACAAGACAGCCTCCTACATTAAGCCAGGGTTCCGAAGCATATCCTCCGAAACCAGCATGGTTAACTACATTGGGAGTGGTGATCCAGGGAGCGGCCAGTGTCCCCCACCTGTTTCCATCGTAGGTGGCCCTGCTGAAAGGACCGGTATTTTTCAAATACAAACTGGTAACATCGGCTTTCACCGGGTGATTTTCAAATGCGGTGTAGAAGGTATCTATTGTCGTGGCATTTGGCAGATAGGCGGTACGATAACTGATGCCGGTGCCGGTTTGGAAAGCCGGCAAGGAGGTAGTCTGACCCGAGAGCTGCGAGGTAATCAGGGTATCGTGTTGGGTTCCTGCGCTATCAGTATACCTGATCTGCATATTTACGATGCCAGCATCCTTGTTTACATCTGCCCAACTGATCAGGGCTGAACCATTGGACTGCATTTCTGCATTCGATATAGTTCTGTTAGTCAGCGAAAACTGGTACAGATCTCCGTAAACATTAGCTGAGGTGTTGACTGGAATAGATACGTGCCCCTCTGCATCATAAGTTCTGATCTCAAAATTCATCAGGCCCTCGGGCAGATTCGGAATGATCACGGAAGGAGTATCCACACCTGCTGATCTTTTCACGGCAACTGTTACCGAATCCTGACGGCTGTTCCAGAATACTTTGTAGCTGGTAATCTTCCGGTCTGATGTAAATAACCCGGCAATCTTTACCCTGCTCCTGCCGGAAAATGCAGCCACGGAATCCATCTTTCCCGGGTAAACAATAGCACCGTCGGCCATGTATTTATCCCGGTAGGCATCCATTTTAGTACAGGCGCCTGCAATGAATAGTAATAGGGATATATAGCAGAGAGATATGTTATACTGTTTCATTTGTCTGGTATTATCGTCACTGAATAAGTACTGTTTTTAATTGCCCCAAAGGGTGAACTCCGCGATGTTGATAAAGTAGGATCCCTGCCAGTTCGATAAACTCCTTATTCTGATATAACGGTAAGCATTCTGGCTGACCGGAAAATCGAACTGCCATCCATTATACGCCAGTGTCTGATCTGCGGTGGTTTCAGTAGCATAAGGCGATCCGGAAGGTTTGGTAACATGGCAGGTGACCAGCTTTGTCCAACTGGCATCAAGACTGCCGTTCACGTTGGGATTATTGGCGCCCCATATCTCGAAATCCTTTACATTACCCCGCACATAGTAATTGTTACCGAGTTCTTTATACGGATTCACCTGCATACGGCTGAAAATATGCGCCTTGCCCAGGTCGAGCGTAACCATTTGCGGACTGCCTGCCTGCTCTAACGTAAACAGGCAGCGGGGCCAGCCCGGATGGAAGTCGCCATCGTAGATATAAGGCACATCTGTACGCCCGCCATTGCTCAGGATCTCAGCATCTTTAGGCAGTACATAATTGCTCCATTCCGACTTTGGCAACATTTTCTCAAATATGGGAGTAAGCGGCACGAACAAGGTATCAGAGTAGTTGAACCAACGGTCTCTTACTAAAAATGCATACATCCTTCTGATAGCCGGCTGTTCACGCACTGCACTGGTAATAACAGGGCTATTGCTGTATACATTCTCCATACCAACAGTTTGCACCCATTTCCCATTTCCTGCTGTATCCACAAGCGGAATAATCGCCAGGTTCTCCAGTGTTGGATTATTACAAGTAAGATTAAAACCACCAAAGGTAGTTGTAACATTAAGTGATCTTAAAGCCAGATTTATAGCGGGTGTCAGCGGATTTATCGTAACGTTGACCGATGAGGATATTTTCTCACTGGAATTGACTGCATATAATTTAATGGTATGTGCCAGCGTATCTCCAAATCCATCTACCGTTAATGTATTAACATAATGGGAAGCCTTTACTTCCCTGGATTGCCCGGGAGAGGTTTCATATACAGCCTTTACATAAGACACATCTTTGTCGTCGGGCAGTTGATAGGTAAGTACTGCCTTCCCGTTCTGGTTGACAACAGTGACGCCAGACACCGGCCCTGGCGGGTTACTATTTGTTGCCACCGCCTTATTTAATTCATCTCTCTTACAACCTGACACACCGGTTATAAAAAATGCCAGGTAGGTAAAATATGTTTGGAATGTTTTCACTGCGGAATTTTTTATTATTAAAGACATCTTCACGATCGGGATTTTTTACCAATTAGGATTCTGTACCAGGTTAGGATTTACCAGCAAATCACCTTCCTGTATGGGCCAGAGGTAATCTCTGGGTGTCACAAAATGCCTTGCCAGAAAAGAAACTTCGCGGTAATACAATTCAGGCGTCTGGCCACTTACTACCCAACCGGTGATATTACCGCTGAGTTCCTGCGCAGCTGTCTTCCAACGCAACAGGTCCCAGTACCGATGTCCCTCAAAGCAAAGCTCAATAGCCCGCTCCCGCTGAATAATGGAGCGCATACCATCTTTAGTGGTGTATTTCGTTGGATTCCGGCCGAAATTCGACCAGGAGTTTTCTACTGTTTCCAAACCTGCTCTTGCCCTTATGCGGTTGATATAATCCAGTACGGTTGCAGTTGGGCCCTGTACTTCGTTCAGTGCTTCTGCGTACAACAGGTAAAGATCGGCCAGCCTGATTTCAGGATAAGGGTACGATGGATAGGTAACTGTATTCCAGTCCATATGCCAGTTGACTACCTTCTTCATATAAAAACCTGTAACAGGCACGGGCGACGACTGACTCAGCTCACTACCCCGGGCCATCAGCCAAAAGGTATTTTCATCGCTCTTGGAAGGACTGTTAGCCATATACCATACGCCGCGGTCGAACCCAAGATCAGCGTAATACCTTGGCTCGCGGTCAAAATTCAGGCGGGCGGTTGTTTCTCCTTCGCGGATATTAAAACGCTCTGCATGTGTGGCCACCCGCAATGAGGCAATGTTGGAGAAGTCGAGTGTTTTGTCTTCATCTATCGGTACGCCGTTCCTGGTATAGAACATCCTTGCCATTTTTATAGTGGGGCCCATTAGCGGATGTCCGCCGGTTTTGGAAGCAACGGCATTGCGAAAATCGAACTGACCCACACCGCAACGCTGAAGAAATGTACAGGCCCAATTAATGCCACTGGTAGAACCCCATATCAGCTCGCTGTTCCAGGGTTCACTCATCGAATTACGTATACTCATTTGCGTCATAGTAGCAGAACTAAGCGGTATCAGCTGCGCGGGAAACGCATACAGCTGTATATTCTGCGCTTCGCAGAGGTCTACTGCTGCTTTGCAGGCATCCGCTGCTATCTGCCATTTAGCCGCATTGTAAGCCGGGTTAAAAAGCAACTCCCCATCTTTGTTTTTAAAGGCATTGTAGTCGGAGTTTCCGTTGTAAAGCGGGCTGGCGGCTGTTACCAGCAATTTTGCCTTCAATGCCAATGCCGCCGGCTTCGTGATACGCCCGAGCTCTGAGGCCACACTGTTGATGCTTACAGGAAGATGTACGGCTGCAACATCCAACAGGTTAGCGATATAATTCACTACACTGTCTACCGGCCTTCGTTTCACATACGTTTGCTCGATTGGTGTGCTGATGGGCAGGTTTTTATCTATTATGGGAATAGGACCATATGCGCGAAAGAGTACAAAATGATAGTACGCTTTAAGAAACTGTACTTCTGATATCCATCTCTCCCGGGTATCTATATCCAGATCAGGTATCTTACTTAAATTGCCCACGTTCTCCAGGAAAATATTACAATTCCGGAGGGCTTTGTAGCAGGCCATACCATCACGTGTACCATTCATGAAATTCGCAATGGGACTGGAGGTATTCTGATCGCCATAGGGCAGCCTCAACACATTGGTGGATCTGATGGCATTTGTTGGATCTACTACAAATACTTCATCGCTGGCAGACAGGCCTACGTTATAGGTGGGATCGAAGCTGAATGGCAGATAGGAATAGCAGGTAAAAAGAAATTTCTCTGCTTCTGTTTTGGATGTAAAAGCATTATCGATAGTCGCCACATTATCCGGTACTACATCCAGGTATGGTTTCTTGCAGGCACCTGCCAGCAGTGTAACACACACACCTGCAAGCGCTGCTTTTTTTATATTGGAAAAGAATTTATACGCTTTCATAAATAACCCTTTGTTTAAAAATTAAAATCCAACGGAAACGCCTATATTAAAAACACGCTGTATGGGATAACCTAATCCTGATGTGCCCATTTCCGGATCCCATAGCTTAAATGCACTGAGGGTTAACAGATTCATTCCGTTTACATAAATACGTCCATTGTACAAATGAAATCTTTTGAGCAGCCGGTCGCTGAGATTGTACCCTATTTCGGCGGACTTCAATCGAAGAAAGGCTCCATCGCGCAGCCACCAGGTAGATGACTGGGTATTATTTTCCGAGATGGTATTGCTCAGTCGTGGCCAGAAGGCGTATGAATTACGATTATCTTCTGACCAGTGACTGTCTGCAATGACCTGTAGGAGGCCGTTTTGATTGCCGCCATTCAGATAGAACGGCGTGGTATTGGCAGCATTAATAATAAAGGAAGATCTGGCTGAACCCTGTATAGCAGCACTGATGTCGAAATTTTTGTAACCTACGGAAAATGCAAATCCGTAGATAATTTCCGGTGTAACGGGAAAGCCTATAGGTACATAATCAGCCGTCGTAATTTTTCCATCACCGTTAATATCCCGGTATTTAATATCTCCCGCCATCACATTTCCAAACTGCACCGGCGAGTTGTTAACTTCTGCCTGATCTATAAATAGTTTCTCCGCAACCAGTCCATAGAGCTGCCCCAGGGAGTTTCCTACCTGCGACAGGTTACGATTATTTCCTGTATACTTAGGCTCTTCATTGACTAATAATTTGCTCTTTGCATAGGTAAAATTTCCTCTCGCTTGTATCCACAACGAATTGCGGAAATCTTTGCGATAACTCAAAGCAAGGTCTACTCCCCTGCTGGAAGCCTTGCCTGCATTGGATGAAATATTAGCCTGCAACCCCATTGATGTAGGAACGGTGTTTCGGACCATCAGAATATTACTCCGGGTTTGCTGATAAGCATCTACTATCAGCGTGAGATTTTTAAAAACCGTCAGATCCAAACCCAGATTTATTTGTTTAGACAACTCCCAGGTAATATCGCGGTTCTCATAACGATTGATGGTGACCGTAGGCCGGCTATAAGTAAAATTAGTTCCGAAATATCCTGTGGCTCCGTTGTTCAGATTCACATCTGAGAGGTAGAAGAAACGATCTGATGCATTGCCTATCTGATCATTACCTACCAGTCCGTATGTAACCCTCAGCTTCAGCTGATCAACAACATTGGTAAGCGGTTGAAAGAATTTTTCGTTCGACATAATCCAGCCGCCTCCGATGGAGGGAAAGAAGCCGAACCGGTGATTGGCGGCGAAGCGCTCAGACCCGTTATAACCAAAGTTATATTCAAGCAGGTAACGGTTATCATACCCATAAGTGAACCTGCCGGAAACGCCCTGGTTACGCGCAGGCAGCGACAGCTGTAAGGTAGAAGCATTACCGGCAAGGTAATTTCTGATAGTACCAATAAGCATTGCTCCTACGCTGTGTTTCTCGTTGAATATTCTGGCGTAGTTCACCGCAGCTTCTGCGTAAGTGACTGTACTTACGCTTTTATCACCGGGCGAATAGGTTAGATATTCTGTGGGCGTAGGCCCGATGCTGCCGGCATTTCCGTCGTTGATAAGTGTAAGGCCGGTGAACTTGCCATCAATGGATCCTGCCTGATAGTAATAGGGGCTATATTGACGGGAAACCGCAAAGTTGCCATAGCGCCCTGTATAGGCCATCATTCTGGCCGACAGGCCAGGTGTAAGCATATCAAGGTTTTGCTTCAGACTCAGCTGTGCTGTGAGTGTGCTGGTATTAGTAGCCTGAAATCCTGAAATCGACTGTGCATAAGGATTCACATAAAGCCCTCCGCCTGGTATCAGTGCATTTCCGAACAGCGGATGTTTGGCATAGGGCGCCAGGCTGGCAGGATATACCGCCGGAAAGGCAACCGGATTACTCCATATGGCATTATAGAAAACGCCTGCTCCACCGCCAATAGGGCCATTGTAGCTATCGAATTGCCCCTTGAGGCTCACCAGCGCTTCTGTTGTTTTAGTAAGGCTCAGCGTAACATTCGACAGCATGGAGTAAGAGCGGAGTTTGATATTGTTGCTGAAGTTATTGAGAGAATTTTCTTTCAGAATACCATTATCGATGTTATAGGTCATCGCGAGATAGTATTTCGCCTTATCTGTTCCTCCGCCGGCATTAATGTTAAACCGCTGATTGGAAGTCCGGTCTTTGATCAGTTGTTTGATCCAGTTATTGTTTGGATACAACAGCGGATCATCGCCTCTGGCAGTATGATCAATTTTATTCTGCGAGTAAGGCAATGCCCCTAGTGGATTCCGGGTCAGTACGGCCTCATTGGCCAGCTTCATATAAGTGACGTTGTCCGCCAGTGCAAAATTCCGTGTATTGGAAGAAGTAGAATTTTCCATGCGGAAATTGAAACGCATCTTCCCGATTATTCCTGTTTTAGTAGTAACCAGTATCACGCCGTTGGCGCCTCTGGCGCCATAAAGAGAAGAGGCAGTGGCATCTTTCAGCACAGAAAATCCTGCAATATCATCCGGCTGCAGCCTGGCGAGATCTGTAGCGGAAGACTCTATGTTATCGATCAGGATGAGAGGATCTACTTTTCCGGCTCCAAAAGTACCTACCCCTCTGATGAAGAACTGGGCATTGTCGGCCCCGGGTTCACCACTTCGCTGATATCCGATAATACCGGCTATTTTTCCCTGCAGCATTGTAGTAAGGTTGCCGGTAGGGCCTTTCAATTCCTTGGGGTCAACAGTGGTGATGGAACTAACCATACTTGTTTTTTTCTGCGTACCATAGGCCACCACCACTACATCTTTTATACTGTTATCTTTCGGGGAAAGCAATACTTCATAGTTATCTGTATGGTTGTTAATAACTATTTCGCGGGTAACATACCCTACGTACTGTGCAACGAGTACACCATTGTCGCCGGTGATTTTTATTTTAAAATAACCGTTCTGATCAGCGGTTGTTCCGTTGGTGCTTCCTTTCAGCAATACCGTAGCCATGGGTAATGGAGTGTGACTGTCTTCCGCTATCACGCGGCCGGTGATCAGCTTTTCCTGCAAAATTCCAGGTGTTTTCTTATCGGTTGTTTTTACAGGCATAGCTGACGCTTTGCTGTCTTTCTTAATCAGTACTACGTTCTTTTTTATCTCATAGATTAGTTTGTGGCCCTTCAGTACTTCACTAAGGATAGTAGTTACGTTGGTATTCGTATAATTAACCGGGCCGTTGATAACTTCATCTTTTATCACATCTTCACTATAAAAGAAAGTAAGGGCAGTTTGCCGCTCAATGGCCAGCAGTATACTTTGCAGCGTCATATTATTTCCCTTCACGGTGGCGGTTAGCGGCCCATTGTTTTGTGCCTGCGCGGTAACATGCAGAAAGAAAATCAGGAACATAGCTATGTAACAACTACAGCTCCGCCTTTCGACATTCACTAGTGGAATTCTTTTTTTCATTTTTCTGATTTGGTTGATAAGCACTATAACTGGCAATTGAATCGGTGCCCGAAGGGATAAGGCACTTCATAAAGACGACATAAATAAAAACCGGGTGAAGAAAACTGAGGGAAAAAGAAAAATATTTGTTGAGAAGAGAAAAAAATAAATAATTGTCAAAATAACACTTTAAAAAACAAACATCTTTATCTATATTTACCAAAGTATCCCAACCAACGTTATCCACGTTATTAATCAACCAGATTAAAAAGTAGTTTTATGCCTGAACACCCGGGAGATGATGTCATTCTTATGCTATTAAATAAAGGGAACGCCGGCGATGCTTTTGAATTGATCTTTAAAAAATATTACCGGCTGATGTGGACGAAAGCCTACCTTGGCACCGGCGATCCCATTGAAGCAGATGATCTTGTACAATCAGTACTTAGCAGTATATGGGAAAAACGGTTATACCTGAATATCAAGGGTTGTCTGAAAACGTATCTCATTGCCGCGATACGGAATCAGGTGAACGACTATCATAAAATAAAGCAGAGAGTACGGAGGAAGATAGAGCGATATATGGAGACAGTAGACCAGGGTTGCCTGACGGACTCTACTGAAGCAAGAAGCGCTGGTATGGAAGAGCAGTTGAAGCAGCTGCAGCAGCAACTACATGAAGTGCTAAGGGAATTTCCGGAGCAACGCCAGCGGGCATTTAACCAGGTATACATGGAGCAGCGGAAGTATCATGAAGTAGCAGATAATATGGGCATTAGTATCAATTCCCTGAAAACCCATTTGAAAATTGCATTTAAGACGCTACGCAGCAGGTTGCATCTTCCAGTGTCAGAATAAATGGCAACTGCCATTTTAAAGTTTACCATTCATGATATCTGATAAACAACATATTGAGCAGCTGATGCTGGAAAAGCTCTCCGGATGTATATCTCCCGGAGATGAACAGATCTTGCAGCAAATAATAGAAGTGCATCCGGAGCTGCAGCAGCAGTATACACAACTCGAACAACAGCTTGCAATACAAGATGCGCAACAATATCTGCATACGCTCGACGAACATTCGTTATGGGAACAACGAAAGCACCATTTCGAAGAAAATAAGCAGCAGCCGGGCAACAGGCGTTTATGGTATAGCATTGCAGCCGGATTATTGTTACTGGCAGGCAGCGGAATTTTATTCATGCAGCTATCTATCAGACAACGCCAGGAAGCCGTAGCACTCCCACCACCACCCAAAGCACAGGGCGTAACCTTACAACTCGCAAACGGGCATAAAATGGATCTTTCAGATACCAATAGGCTGGCGGTACTCAATGCAGGAAATGCACAGATTCATATATCCGGCAACAGCCTGCAATACAAAGCAGGAGAAGCAGATACTTCTCCTGCCATGAACATACTGCATGTACCTGCCGGAAAGGACTATAAACTGATACTGCCCGACGGCAGCACGGTGTGGCTGAATTCCATGTCTGAAATCAGCTTCCCCGCAGCATTCAAAAACAATAATAGAACAGTGCTGATAAGTGGCGAAGCATATTTTTCTATCCGGAATGACGTGAATCGTCCTTTTATTGTAAGAGCGGGCAAGGTTTCAGTAAACGTATTGGGAACCACCTTTAATGTGAATACTTATAGCGGGAGTCCGAAAGTGTCACTGGCCTCGGGGAAAGTTGCGCTCCGCAGCGATGCTGGTAACCATGAAGTGTTCCTCAATCCCGGATTTGAAGCATGTTACGACTTACGCCGCCAGAACGGCTTTAGCATAAACGAATTCGATGCAGGAAATACACTGGCCTGGATGGAAGGAAAATACTATTTCAAAAACGCTTCGTTAAAAGATATTGCTGTAGTCATCAGGCGATGGTTTGATGTAACGGTTGTATTCGATAATGCAGATGCGGAAAAATATTCTGTTGCTGGTGTACTTTCTAAAAATGACGGATTGGAAGACTTCATAGACAATCTCTCAAAAACCACTCCATTGAACTTTCTGTTGACAGGACAGGTGTTGCATGTTCGTTAAAACTACCGGCTGTTAGTGTCGCTATACAGCATACCGGGTCATGCACATTGTAAATAAATCGATAAAGCATAACAAGTGGCCGGGCCTGATAGTTTACAGCTGCGGGAGCCTGCAAATCTTTCTAAAACCGGCTGTATTCCTTATCTGGCAAAAATTACACCTGCGCTGGCATATTTTAACCAGACAATCAATATAAAACCTCGGAACAATCGTTCAGTTTGCTTATATTAGTAGGCAACTGAGGTACTATAAATTTCTATTCACGCCTCTGCTTTTATTTTTTTATAGACCCAATAAGGGAATCTGACTGGCAACATAATGTCAGGATAGTAGCCCGACTGTTATTAGCTTTGTTAGACATATACCCTTCTACTGTTAATTTTTAACCGATGTGACCTACTATGTATAGACCGGAACACGGATATAAAAAGTCATTTAGATTAGGTTCCCTGCATTCGCTTGTTTTATTGCACTTATGCATTTTACTGATAACTGCCTGTAACCAATCGCATAAACAGATGGCGGATCATTCCGCCTATTTCGACCCGGTTTTTAGTACGTCTGCCCTCTATACATCCGATCGATATGAGGAAGCCTCCCGGCACCTGGATTCGGCATACAGCGCTTTTCCTAACCCCAGCCCATTAGACCTGTCAAGAAAATATTATTTTAAACTGGATCATTACTGGTTGGGGCAACATGATCCCAGGATGGCAAGCATTTATATCGATAGTATCTTAAATATCCTCGCTGATTTTAAAAACAACCCTGCCTGTTCCAAAACATATGGTCTTGCACTACTATGCCAGGGTGATTTGTTTCGTGAACAGTTGCAGTTCAGCGAGGCGATTGACCGCTATTTTCAGGGACGGGAGTATATTCAAAGATCCGGCGACACCTGCATGTTCTATGAGTTTGATGGAAGAATTGCCATGGTGTATTATCGACAGAAAAAATACGCTGATGCAGTTACTTATTTTCGGGAAGCTTTTCTACACCTGAATACCTGTCGCCAGGACACATTCTACCGGTTTCATTATCAACAGGGGCAACTGGATAATATCGGCCTGTGTTATTACTACCTCAATCGCATCGACAGTGCTCTCTTCTATTATGATAGTGCATTGCGTTATATTCAGCTGTACGAGCCGGTTTTTAAGGGCATGCCCCGGCGGGAAAGGAATATAATGATATCTAAAGGGGTTATTTATGGTAATAAAAGCGAAGCTCTTTTGAAAACCGGAGATACATCCCAGGTAGAAAATCTGTATAAAACAAGCATTAGCATTAACCTGCAAAAAGGGAGCGAAATATCTGATGCAGAAGGTACCATCGCTAAACTAATCGACATGCTACTCAGTCAAAGGAGATATAGTGAAGCGCAGGTATGGCTCGAAAAGCTAAACTCTTCCCTTGATTCATTTCCTAATACCAGTGCCAGACTCCGGTGGTTGTTCCTTCAATCGCAGTTTTATGAGTTAAAGAATCAGTCGTTGCCAGCGCTGAGTTTTCTTCACCGCTATCTTCGGATGAAAGATTCTCTGGACAATATTAATAATCCACTTACCAGTCTGAATACCCAGCAGCAATTCAACTTCCTGGCCAAAGACTTCGAATTGAAATTATTAAAGAAACAGGATGAAGTCAAAAACGCCTATCTCATCATTTCGCTGCTATTCTCAGCACTTGCGCTGGGCATTATTCTGCAGGTATGGTATAATGCCAAAAAAGCGCACACCAATGCTAAAAAACTGCAGGTAATGAACGATACGATTTCCAGGCAAAATGAAATCCTCGAAGAGAGTCTCAGCGCCCTGGAGCAAAGCCAGCAAAACAATACGAAAATGATGAGAATTGTTGCGCACGATCTGCGTAACCCCATTGGCGCTATCATTCCCTTGTCAGAACTTTTACACGATTCCGGCGCAATCACCGATAGCGATAGTTCGGAGCTATTGACTATCATCCGGGAATCTGCCACTCATTCGTTGACGCTTATCAGCGAAATGATGAACCTCGATATCGCCAGCGATATTCGCAAAGAGCCCGTTGAATTACACACCGTTATTCAATACTGCATCGGGTTGTTGCAACAAAAAGCCCGGGAAAAAGGGCAAACGATTGTTGCTGAACTGCATCCCTCCATTGTGGACTGCGACAGGGAAAAGATGTGGCGGGTGTTCAGTAATCTTATTACCAATGCCATTAAATTCAGTCCTGCCGGGGCGGTTATCCGTGTATCCATGGAAAACAGCGGATCATTGGTGCGGATAGCTGTAAAAGACAACGGCATTGGCATTCCGGATGATATAAAAAATAATCTCTTTAGTCTTTCAGGAACCGCCAGACGCAGCGGCACCTCTGGTGAACAATCTTTCGGACTGGGTTTATTTATCTGTAAACAGATCGTAGAGGCACATGGCGGCCGGATTTGGGCGGAAAGCAGTGAAGGTAATGGCAGTACGTTCTGGATTGAATTGACGGCGATGGAATGATAAAAAAGCTATACAAGTTTTAGAAGATTAACTGTTAGCGTTTGCATTTTTTTGCCGCAAATGACAGTATATAAAAAGATAAAACCCGCTCTAAGAGCGGGTTTTATCTTTGTTGCCCAACCAGGATTCGAACCTAGACAAACAGAACCAAAATCTGTCGTACTACCATTATACTATTGGGCAATACCCCTTGTTGTTTGGGATGGCAAAAGTATAACTTTTTTTATTTCTGCAAAAAAAACTTGCAATATTTTTAAAATATTCTTCTAAACCCGCTACCACAAACACTTACAACAGAATTCTATTAACTTTTTCGCTTATTTGTTCTGGTTTTATCCACTCCATACAAGCATGATCTCCTCTGAAACAGGGCTTATTCCCAAATACAGAACAGGGCCTGCAGGTAAGCGTATCTATCTGCACTGCATTATCAGCCGATTGTCCATAGCCCATAAAACCAGCGAAAGGATGGGTAGCGCCCCATACAGATACCACCGGCACCCCAAATAACGATGCCAGGTGCATATTGGCCGAATCCATGCTAATCATTACATCCAGCTGGCTGATAACAGCCATTTCATCTGCCAGCCTGAAACGCCCGGCCAGCATAATTGCCCGGGGATATTTCTCTGCCAGCAAACTAAGCTGTGCCACTTCTTCTTTTCCTCCGCCCATCAGCAATACCTGCACGGTCGGATCTGCCACCAATGCTGCCAATATCTGCTCCATTTTCCCGAGGGGATACATCTTCTCCCGGTAAGTAGCAAACGGCGCCATTCCTACCCATTTTTTGCCCGTTTTCAGCCCCGTCAGCGCTGTTACTGCTTCCGGCAGTAACCGAGGCCTAAAAACAGGTTCACGGCCCATTTCACAGCGGAATCCTAGCTCCCTGAAAACGGTCGCATAGCGCTCGATGGTAGTCGTAACCGGCTCAAGTACCTTATGCTCTTTCCTCGTCAGCGCTTTTTTGGCAGCACGGCCTTTATCAATCGCCACTACGGGAGTACCGCTCAACCGGAAAAAAGTACGGATAATCTGGGAGCGCAGCACATTGTGCAGATCGGCCACTGCGTGGATCCGGTGCGCCTTTTTTATCTCCCGGAACAAATGGTACAAACCCTTTACCCCCTTATGCACACCTTTCACATCGGCAGGGAAAAAAGTCAGTCGGGAAATGCCTTCACACAACGCCCCCCAGTTCCGGTTGGTGACGAAAACAATCTCCAGCTCCGGATTATCGTTCAGCACCTGTTTCATCACAGGAATGGTCATAGCCACATCTCCCATGGCCGACAACCGGGTAACCAGTATCGTTTTGGTAGTGCTCAAGAATGAAAAATTTTATTTTTCAGTTTTGTATAATACTGGGTTCAACGAAGGATCATTATACATCTTCATTTGCTTGTATACTTTCATATACTTTTTACCGGCAGCAATATCCGCCAGCAACTCTTCTATCGCTGCGCCCAGATCTTTCTGCTGCTCCAGCAGGATATCCAGCTTACGCTGACATGCTGCACGGTGCTCCGGCGTAGCATCTGAACGGGTGGCCTCCTCATGCATATGATAGATCTTCAGCGCCAGAATCGATAAACGATCGATGGCCCAGGCCGGGCTTTCCGTATTGATGCTGGCATCCGCTGCCGGCGCCACCGCCCGGTATTTTTCAAGGAAGTAGCTGTCGATATACTCTACTACATCTGTGCGCTCCTGATTGGAACGATCAATCCAGCGCTTGATTCCCAACGCTTCTACGGGATCAATCTTAGGATCACGGATGATATCTTCGAGATGCCATTGAACGGTATCTATCCAGTTTTTCAGGAACAGCAGGTGCTCAATACTGCTTTTTTCATAGGGATTGGAAATAGCCTGATGCACATTGTTATGCTCGTGATAGGCCACGATACTCTGGTTAAATATCTTATTGCACAATTGTGTAAACATGGCGCAAATATACCAGCTTTTTAGTGTTTTAGCTATCCCCGGGATATTTCATTCACGACCATCCGGGACCCCCTGAAAATCAAAAAAGCGCATGGTAGATACCATACGCTTATTGTAAAAGATTGTCATGTGAATGTTCGAGAATGCAAATCGTGAAGGCTTCTAATGGTTATCTTGGGGTTGAAATCCCTTCAAGGTTATACCACCTTAGTCCTTTTACCCTAAAATGATGCTGTAACACATCACGTGTTGGCAATAATATTTTTTATGATAAATTTTAGCTTTCTGATTTTTATTAAATGCAGTAACAATCAATCACTCTAATGGCTATACGTTTCTTGAGGGGTACTCAGTAAAGGTCCTCACTGTAATTATGGGCTACCTCAGGGTTCGCAAATTACAGGTTCGGATCACAAACGTTGAAATTTCACAAAACAAGCAACTTATTGATTTAATGTTGCTTTTATGGGATCTTCCTCGCCGATGTTGACAACTATCCTTTTGTTGAATTATTCTCAATAATACCGGGTTTTCTACATTAATCAGGGTTCATATTTCAGACATCATCCTTTCCGTGTGTCTTGATGCAAATTAAATGTGGCCACTGCTAAAGGGAATGCAGTGGCCACTAAATTTTGTACAACGTTTGTGCTAAATCCTCGTTTTTCTTGTCCGTTTTAGCTATTGGCAGCCTTCGACTGACGTGCCATTGCCAGATAATACAATGGTATCCCCAGCAATATGATTCCCAGCCCCGGTAAGGTATAACTGGTTTCAAATACCAGCAACAATGCCGCTAATGCCGATGCGACCACAATATAAATCATCGGAAATACAGGGTATCCGAATGCTTTATATGGCCTTTCCAATTCCGGCCGCTTCTTTCTTAAAATGAAAATCCCCAGTATGGTCAACACGTAAAATATCAATACGCCAAAAATTACCAGTGCCAGCAGGTCGTTGTACCTGCCTGTCAGACATAACAACGATGCCCATATACACTGAATCCATAACCCGCTCGATGGTACGCTGAAACGGTTGAGTACCCCCGCCTGCCGGAAGAACAGTTTATCCTGCGCCATCGTATAATAAATCCTGGCGCCCGACAGGATCAGCCCATTATTACAGCCAAAGGTGGAAATCATGATCATGACGGCAATAATAATAGCTCCGGAAGAACCAAAAATTTTATCGGCAGCAGCCACTCCCACCCTGTCATTGGCCGCAAATGCAATCTCATTCAGCGGCAGTACAGCCAGGTACATCAGGTTACAACTCACATAGATGATGGTAACGATGAGCGTTCCCAGAAATAGCGAACGACCTATATTTTTCGCAGGGTTCTTGATTTCTCCCGCAATAAAAGTCACATTATTCCAGGCGTCGCTGGAAAATAAGGACCCTTTCATAGATACCGCAATAGCGCCAAACAGCGCTAAACCCGACAATGCCGTAACTGGCGGTTCTGTTTTCATATTCAACGCTGTGGCCGCCCAGGCATGTTCCCAGTTAGCTGCCCATATCTCGTGCTTTGCCCCGATGAGCAGGCCGAAAATGATCAGTCCGAACAAGGATAATATCTTCGCTAATGTAAATACTGTCTGAATTATTTTACCATGTTGTACTCCCCGTGTATTGATAAACGTTAGTAGGAAGATGGATACAATCGCCACTATCTGCGCTGCGGAAATCTGTATAACATGCAAATCCAACAGGATATTTTTCTCACTGAAGCCAGGAATCAGGTAGGCAGTGAATTTGGCAAAGGCAACAGCTACTGCTGCAATGGTACCGGTTTGTATCACACCAAACTGAGTCCAGCCAAATAAAAAGGCGATAAACGGATTATAGGCTTCTCTCAAATATACATACTGACCTCCTGCTTTCGGAAACATCCCGGACAATTCACCATAACTCAAAGCTGCAATCAATGTAATGATACCTGCCAATACCCACATGGCAGTAATCCATCCCGCTCCACCCACGCTGCGGGCAATTTCTGCGGTTACAATGAAAATACCGGAGCCGATCATAGACCCCGCTACAATCATGGTTGAATCCAGTAATCCTAAAGAAGGCTTAAATGATTTAGTTTGGTTGATTTCCATATGAATATTTATAAAAAATCCCGGTTCCTCCTGGAACCGGGACTATAAGGTAGAAAAAATTTCTGATGGTTAGCGCGATTATTTGGTAGCACCTTTATCATTCATTCCTTTGATCACCTCACTGGTAATATCGTATGCAGGGTCCTTATACAGGATATTGCTGTTGGCACTGCGATAAGAGAAAATAAACCCATAACGTTTGTCGGCATTGAATGCCTTCAGGAAATCATCCAGCTTTTTCTGCAGCTCTTCGCTGAATTTAGTCTCCTGCTCAGCATACGCTGCACGCAGGTTCTGAGCTTCCTGTTCCAGCTGCTGCTGTTTAGCCATCAGACTGCGTTGTGCAGTTTCTCCCTGTTCCTGGGTAAGTGTGGATGCCTTACGCTGCAGATCCTGATATTCAGCTTGTAACGCCCGGGCCTTACCCTTCAGCTGATTATCCATTTGCTGCTGTTTTTGCTCCAGTATGCCCCTTTTTTCCTTAAAGTACTCAAAGTGCGCTTCCAGCGAATCCAGATCTACGTAAGCAATTTTGAAATTAGCCACACCTGCCTGAGCATTGCTGCTTGTTGCAGGGGCAGAAGAAGACGCTGGCGTATTGCTACCAGCTTTATTTCCCTGGCAAGACATCAATAATCCGGCTGCTGACGCCGCTAAAAAAAATTTGGTAACCGACTGTTTACAAATGCGCATGTGAATTTGCTTCTTTTAGTACATTTTTGGAAATGGAAGGGCTAAAATAATGCTTTTACCTGATTTTCAAATTGCCATCCGCTTTTTTTAGCCTGTTTTTAACGATCATTTGGTCTGCCTGACTTTCTCCAACAATATTTCCGGCTCATTGGTGGTAATATAATCCACCCCATCTTTTAACAACACATCCATTATTTCAGGAGCATCTACCGTCCAGGCATTGGTGGTAATCCCCTGTTGCCGGGATATTGCAATCAGCTGAGGTTGTTGCTTAAATACCTGCTGATGATAATCAAGCCCCCATATACCGTCCGCCTTCAATTGTTCCGGTGTTTTATCACCATTGAGATAGGCAATTTTGGCTGCCGGATCCAGTTCTTTCAGTTTTTTGCAAATATTATAGTCGAAGCTGATGTAAAACATCCAGGCCTGAGCCTTCTTTGCCCTGACCAATGCCATCGCTTTAGTAGCCAGCAATTGTCCTTTCCCTTTGCCGGAAGGTTTCAGCTCCAGTACCAGCCGGGTGCTGCCTTGTGTCATGATCACATCAATGTATTCCTCCAGGGAAGGCACATGATCTCCATTCTTCAATTGTACTGCCTGCAAATCCGCCATGGTGGATTCTTCTACCTTCTTCCCTCCGATTTCAGGATCATGGGAAATGACCAGCTGATTATCGGACGAAAGCCATACATCAAATTCAGAACCCTCACATCCCAGTCTGATGGCGTCTTTCAGGGAGGTGATGCTGTTCTGACTACCTTCATGATGCTTCCACGCACCACGATGGGCGATCACCTTATTCTTAATAAACTGGTCCTTTACCAGCAGGAAATCCGCAGTATCACTGCCGGCTGCAATGCTTACCGGAAACGTTGTTTTCCCGTCTTTCCCAACACTCGATTTCTTTTTTAATTTCAATTCACTGCCACTCACTGTAAACAAACCGGAAGCATCTTTCAGTAGTTTTGCCTCCGCAGGTTGGCCATTTTTTCCGAAAATCCTGCCAATCAGCGCATTTTTCTGGTCAACCGGCACCGTATAGGCATCCAGGTAAAGGCCTGCCGCCTCCTGTGCCTGAACCGCCGTGGCGCCCGCCAGCGCCATCCCTGCCAGTAGGAATACTTTCTTGCGTTTATTCATTTTACTAATATTTATGACTAAAAATAGGGCGTTATTTATTGCTTTTCCAACCATTGGTGGAAAAGTAAGCTACAGCAAAAGAGGGCTGATCTCCCTCTGAATCCTTTTTTAGCGAGCAAAAAAGGAAAAAACAATCGATTTGTTAGTTGTGTGTTACCGTGATTGTATTGAACCTGGCCGGATCTAAAGGATAACCAGTGGTAATAAGCGTATATACCTTTCCTTCCTGGGTTCTCACACCTGCAGCAGGAAAAGGAAATGCCTTCAGTACGGTTGGGTTTGCGTTAGTACGGAGATCTATCGGATTTACCATCATTTGATAAGCGCTGTCTTTATACAGGGGAATAAAATCTGTTAAAGAGGGATAGTACAGCGAACTGAAAAATCTGGGAAATGTATCTCCGGAAAGCGGGTTGTTAGGATCTGTTACAGCCGGATTTTTTAAATTTACATTCGACCTTATATCCATCCCAAACGGCGCCCGGTTTGGCTGGAAAGCCTGACTGGAATTAAGCACCCTGAATTTAGCGGTGCCCGGTCCGAGAGAGGTCAGGTTATCTTCGGTAACTAACACAATATAATTCTGCAGGGCACTATCTGCACTGAGATAAGCAGAGTAATAGCGGTTATTACGCAAAAATACCTGTTTGGTGAAATAAACTGTTTGGGGATCCCCTGGTTTTCTAATTATCAGATTATATTTCTGCGCCCGGTAAGATTTATACCCGACTATATCTCCATATTTCACACTGCTGGCAAAATTGATCGTATCCAGCAGGATATCAAACTGCAGATTTCCTGGTGCAGCATTAACAAACATAAAATTACCATGTGTATCCGGTACTGCGCTGTCGCTGTTCTTTTTGCACGCGCCCAGCACTATCATCAGTAAAAGCACAGGAATGATCAGCTGTTTCATGAAATCCGTTTCGTTTAAGGAGAGTCAAATGTAGTGAAATTCAGGGCAAAAAAAACGGCCTGCCGGATGGCAGGCCGCTTCTTATATCAGTAACTTCTCTATTCTTCTTCGTCGAACTGGAATACTTCCTTAGAAGATGCCAGGATATCGTATTCTTCTTTAGAACCTACGATCATGTTTTCGAACTCACGTAAACCAGTACCAGCCGGGATCAGGTGACCTGTGATCACATTCTCCTTCAGACCCATCATATCATCGGTTTTACCGTTGATAGCAGCCTGAGACAGTACCTTGGTGGTTTCCTGGAAGGAAGCTGCAGAGATCCAGCTACGGGTTCCGAGAGATGCCTTGGTGATACCCTGCAGGAGCGGGCTGGATGTAGCCGGCTGCGCATCGCGGAATTCCACCAGTTTCTTATCGGTACGACGCAGCAGAGAGTTTTCTTCACGCACCTGACGCAGTGTCACGATCTGACCAGCTTTCAGGTTAGCAGATTCTCCTGCCTCTGTTACTACCTTCTTGTCGAAGATCATATCGTTTTCTTCGAAGAAATCGAACCTGTCTTCAGTATCCCCTTCGAGGAAGCGGGTATCTCCCGGATCTTCGATGTTCACTTTGCGCATCATCTGGCGAACGATCACTTCGATGTGTTTATCGTTGATCTTCACACCCTGCAGGCGGTATACTTCCTGGATTTCATTTACCAGGTATTCCTGTACGGCAAACGGTCCTTTGATAGACAGGATATCGGCAGGAGTAGTAGAACCGTCAGACAGCGGAGTACCAGCTTTCACGAAGTCACCATCCTGTACCAGGATATGACGTGTCAGCGGCACCAGGTATTTTTTCACCTGGCTTTCGCGGCTTTCGATGATGATTTCACGGTTACCACGTTTGATATTACCGAATGCTACCACACCATCAATTTCAGAAACGATAGCAGGGTTGCTCGGATTACGTGCTTCAAAGAGCTCGGTTACACGTGGCAGACCACCCGTAATGTCTCGCAGTTTACCGATAACACGCGGGATCTTAACGATTACCTGTCCGGCCCTTACCTTGTCTCCTTCAGAGATCACGATATGAGAACCAACTGGCAGGTTATAAGATTTCACCTCTTTGTTACCTTCTACGTAAATAGACGGGATCTTGTTCTTATCTTTTGTTTCAATAACCACTTTTTCGCGGTGACCAGTTTGTTCGTCAGCCTCTTCGCGGTAGGTAATACCTTCCACGATACTGTCGAAACGGATGCTACCAGTAATTTCAGACACGATAACGGCGTTGAACGGATCCCATGTACAGATCATTTCACCTTTCGTTACTTTCTGTCCGTCTTTCACCAGCAGGGTAGAACCGTAAGGAATGTTGTTGGTTACCAGCAGACGATCATTTTTCACGTCCATGATACGCAACTCACCGGTACGGCCGATAACCACCTGTACTTTCTCACCTTCGTTGTTTTCGTAGGTAGTTGTACGCAGACCATCGAACTGGATAGTACCATCAAATTTAGCAGCCAGGCCGGATTCAACGGAAGTAGAACCGGCAACACCACCCACGTGGAATGTACGCAGTGTCAGCTGTGTACCAGGCTCACCGATCGACTGTGCAGCGATGATACCAACCGCATCACCTTTCTGTGCAGTGTAACCGCTAGCAAGGTTCTTACCGTAGCATTTCACGCACACACCACGACGGCTTTCGCAAGTCAGTACGGAGCGGATTTCTACAGTTTCGATAGCACTTGCCTCTATTTTATGAGCAATATCTTCAGAGATTTCTTCACCGGCAGCTACCACCAGCTCATCTGAATGCGGATCAAATACATCATGCAGGGAAGTACGTCCGAGGATACGATCGTACAGGGTTTCGATCACCTCTTCGTTATCTTTCAGCGCAGAGATAGCAATACCACGAAGTGTACCGCAATCTTCTTCGTTGATCACCACATCCTGTGCAACGTCCACCAGACGACGGGTCAGATAACCCGCATCCGCTGTTTTCAACGCTGTATCCGCAAGACCTTTACGGGCACCGTGCGTAGAAATGAAGTATTCCAATACGTTCAGACCATCCTTAAAGTTGGACAATACCGGGTTTTCAATGATCTCAGAACCGGTAGAACCACTCTTACGCGGCTTAGCCATCAGACCTCTGATACCAGCCAGCTGTTTAATCTGTTGTTTGGAACCACGGGCACCGGAATCCAGCATCATGTATACAGAGTTGAAACCCTGTTTATCAGCCGCCAGTTCACGGATCAGGGTTTCAGTCACCTTCGTATCCACACGTGACCAGATATCGATGATCTGGTTGTAACGTTCGTTGTTGGTGATCAGACCCATGTTATAGTTATCCCAAACTTCATCTACCTCAGAAGCAGCAGCGTCAATCATATCCTGCTTAACTTCCGGAATGATCAGGTCATTGATGTTAAATGACAGACCACCACGGAACGCCATGCGGAAACCTAATTGCTTGATATCATCAAGGAATTTGGCAGTTTTAGGAATATCTGTGTATTTGATAATGTCGCCGATGATTTCACGCAGCGATTTTTTAGTCAGCAGGGCATTTACATAACCGGCTTCCTTAGGCACAAACTGGTTGAACAGCACACGGCCCACAGTAGTTTCTATCAGTTTCTTTTCCAGCTCACCGTTGGCATTTCTCACAGTAGTTTTTACACGGATGTGAGCATGCAGGTCGATGCGGTCTTCATTCAACGCGATGATTACTTCTTCTGCAGAGTAGAACGCTTTGCCCTCTCCTCTTACAACTACATCGCCCTGAGTTTTCTTACCCTTAGTGATGTAGTACAGACCGAGCACCATGTCCTGTGAAGGCAGGGTGATAGGCGTACCATTCTGAGGGTTGAGGATGTTGTGGGAAGACAACATCAGCAGCTGGGCTTCCAGAATAGCAGCATTGCTCAGTGGAACGTGAACCGCCATCTGGTCACCATCGAAGTCGGCGTTGAACGCAGAACATACGAGCGGGTGCAATTGTATCGCCTTACCTTCCACCAGTTTTGGCTGGAAAGCCTGGATAGACAAACGGTGCAGGGTCGGAGCACGGTTTAACATTACCGGGTGACCTTTCAGTACGTTCTCCAGGATATCCCAAACCACGGCTTCTTTACGATCTACCAGCTTTTTAGCTGATTTCACGGTTTTAACGATACCTCTTTCTATGAGTTTACGGATAATGAACGGTTTGAACAGTTCGGCTGCCATATCCTTAGGCAGGCCGCACTCATGCAGTTTCAGCTCAGGGCCTACCACGATTACAGAACGGCCGGAGTAATCCACACGTTTACCGAGGAGGTTCTGACGGAAACGACCTTGTTTACCTTTCAGTACATCAGACAGTGATTTCAATGCACGACCACCTTCCGCTTTTACCGCATTGGATTTACGGGAGTTGTCGAACAATGAATCCACCGCTTCCTGCAGCATACGTTTTTCGTTACGCAGGATCACCTCAGGTGCTTTAATTTCGATCAGACGTTTCAGACGGTTGTTACGAATGATCACCCTGCGGTAAAGGTCGTTCAGGTCGGAAGACGCAAAACGGCCACCATCCAAAGGAACCAGCGGACGCAGTTCAGGAGGTACCACAGGAATATATTGCATCACCATCCATTCAGGACGGTTTTCAACGCGACCGTTAGCTTCACGGAAAGCTTCCACAACGCTCAGACGTTTCAGCGCCTCAGCTTTACGCTGTTGGGAAGTTTCAGTAGCAGCCTGGTTACGCAGCTGGTAAGAAAGGCCGTCCAGATCAATACGGGCCAGCATCATTTCTACCGCTTCTGCACCCATCCGGGCAATAAACTTGTTAGGATCTTCATCCGGTAACAGCTGATTGTCTTTCGGAAGGGTATCCAGGATATCCAGGTATTCTTCTTCAGTGAGCAGGTCACCGTAGTTCATGCCTTTTTCCTGTTTCATACCTGCCTGAATCACCACATACCTTTCATAGTAAATGATGGTTTCCAGTTTCTTGGAAGACATACCAAGCAGATAACCGATCTTGTTAGGCAGAGATTTGAAATACCATATATGAACAACAGGCACTACCAGACGGATATGGCCCATTCTTTCGCGACGCACTTTCTTTTCCGTTACTTCAACACCACAGCGGTCGCACACAATACCCTTATAACGGATACGTTTATATTTTCCGCAATAGCATTCGTAATCCTTTACAGGTCCGAATATTCTTTCGCAGAATAAACCATCACGCTCCGGTTTGTAAGTACGGTAGTTGATGGTTTCAGGTTTCAGCACTTCACCGTAAGAACGCTCCAGAATTACATCCGGAGAAGCCAAACTGATGGTAATGCTGTTAAAATTTGATTTAGGACGATTTTCTTTTTTGATAGCCATCTGTAATTAGCTTTTAGCTGTTAGCCGTTAGCTGTTAGCCATTGGCAAATTTGTTTACCCAGAATAAGATTTGCTACCGGCTTCTTCCGCTGTCAAACAGCAGAGGAAACCGGTAGCTGAAGGCTTTAGTCAAACTTCAGGTCCAGACCCAGACCACGCAATTCATGGATCAATACGTTGAAGGATTCAGGCACACCAGCTTTAGGTATGTTGTCACCTTTCACGATCGATTCATATGCTTTGGCTCGCCCTACGATATCATCAGATTTGATTGTAAGCAGTTCCTGCAGAATGTTGGATGCACCGTAAGCTTCGAGTGCCCATACCTCCATCTCACCGAAACGCTGACCACCGAACTGGGCTTTACCACCCAATGGCTGTTGCGTAATGAGACTGTACGGCCCGATAGAACGTGCGTGCATCTTGTCATCCACCATGTGGCTGAGTTTCAGCATATAGATAACACCTACAGTTGCTTTCTGGTGGAAGCGGTCACCCGTTTCACCATCATACAGGTAAGCGTGACCAAAGCTTGGTAAACCAGCTTCATTGATATAAGAGGCAATTTCTTCAGTAGTAGCACCATCGAAGATCGGAGTCGCAAAGCGTACGCCAAGTTTCAGACCAGCCCAACCTAATACGGTTTCGTAGATCTGTCCGAGGTTCATACGGGAAGGTACCCCGAGCGGGTTCAGTACGATATCCAGCGGCGTACCATCTTCCAGGAACGGCATGTCTTCATCACGCACGATCTTGGCAACGATACCCTTGTTACCGTGACGTCCTGCCATCTTATCACCCACTTTCAGCTTACGTTTGCTGGCCAGGTAAACCTTCGCCAGTTTCAGTACACCAGCAGGAAGCTCATCACCAATAGAGATATTGAACTTCTCACGTTTATAACGGCCCAGCTCCTCATTGTACTTGATATTGTAGTTGTGGAGCAGGGTATTGATCTGATCGTTGGTAACCTCGTCGGTAGTCCAGCCCAGCGGGTTCACATTCTGGAAATCAATGTTCGCCAGGTTTTTCTGGGAGAACTTGGAGCCTTTGGAGATCAGCACTTCACCGTAAGTGTTGGTAATGCCCTGGGATGTTTTATCCTTCAGCAGTGTCAACAGCTTGCCCATCAGCACTTCCAGCAGGTCTTCCGCATTCTTCTGGTGAATTTTCTCCAGTTTTTCGATCGCTGCTTTTTCACGGGTCTTGGAGTTCTTATCTTTCTTCGCGCGGCTGAACAGTTTCTTATCGATCACCACACCTTCTGTAGACGGGGGCGCTTTCAGAGAGGCATCTTTCGCATCGGAAGCCTTATCACCGAAGATGGCTCTGAGGAGCTTTTCTTCAGGAGAAGGATCAGATTCACCACGCGGAGTGATTTTACCGATCAGGATATCACCTTCTTTAATGTGCGCACCAACACGGATGATACCGTTCTGGTCGAGGTCTTTGGTAGCCTCTTCGCTCACGTTAGGAATATCCGGGGTCAGTTCTTCCTCACCCAGTTTAGTATCACGAACTTCCAGTTCATATTCGTCAATGTGGATGGAAGTAAAGAGGTCTTCACGTGCAACACGCTCAGAAATTACGATCGCATCCTCAAAGTTGTAACCTTTCCATGGCATGAACGCTACTTTCAGGTTGCGTCCGAGTGCCAGTTCACCACCACGTGTAGCGTAACCTTCTGTGAGGAAGTCGCCGTCTTTCACGCGCTGTCCTTTCTTCACACAGGGACGGAGGTTGATACAGGTGCTCTGGTTAGTTTTAACGAACTTGGTCAGTGTATACACCATCAGATCGTCTTCAAAGCTTACCAGCTTCTGTATTTCATCTCTTTCGTAACGTACATGGATTTCATTTGCATCTACAAATTCTATCACACCGTTACCGTTTGCAGTAATCTGCAGGCGGGAGTCGCGTGCAGCCTTGCCTTCCAGACCCGTACCCACGATAGGTACTTCAGGATTCAGCAATGGAACCGCCTGACGTTGCATGTTTGATCCCATCAGCGCACGGTTGGCATCATCATGTTCCAGGAACGGAATCAGTGATGCACTCAGACCCACGATCTGGTTAGGTGCTACGTCCATGAATTCCACTTCTTCTCTGTCGAGAATCGGGAAGTCACCGGTTTCACGGGATTTTACTTTATCATTCAGGAAGTGACCTTTTTCATCCAGCGGAGCGTTAGCCTGCGCAATCTTCACAGAATCTTCTTCTTCAGCGCTCAGGAACTCTACATTCTCCGTATCTACTTTACCGTTAGTTACCTTACGATAAGGTGTTTCGATGAAGCCCATCTCATTCACTTTCGCGTGTACGCAAAGTGTAGAGATCAGACCGATGTTTGGTCCTTCCGGTGTTTCGATTGTACACAGACGGCCATAGTGGCTGTAGTGAACGTCACGCACCTCGAAGCCTGCTCTTTCACGGCTCAGACCACCGGGTCCGAGGGCGGAAATACGGCGTTTGTGCGTGATCTCAGACAGCGGATTAGTCTGATCCAGGAACTGCGACAGCTGGGAAGTACCAAAGAAGGAGTTGATCACAGAAGAAAGTGTTCTTGCATTGATCAGGTCTACCGGGGTAAATACTTCGTTATCGCGTACGTTCATTCTTTCACGGATGGTACGAGCCATACGTGCAAGACCAACACCAAACTGAGCATATAACTGCTCACCCACGGTACGAACACGACGGTTGCTCAGGTGATCGATATCATCGATCTCAGCTTTAGCGTTGGTCAGTTGTACCAGGTACTTGATGATGGAAATAATGTCGTCCTTAGTCAGCACTTTCATGTCTAACGGAGTAGACAGACCCAATTTTCTGTTGATCTTATAACGACCTACGTCACCAAGATCGTAACGTTTATCGGAGAAGAACAGTTTATCGATGATCCCCCTCGCTGTTTCATCATCCGGCGCATCAGCACCGCGCAGCTGGCGGTAGATGTGCTGAACGGCTTCCAGCTCAGAGTTAGATGTATCCTTGTTTAATGTATTGTAGATGATGGAGAAATCACCACTTACCTCTTCCTTCTGAATGAATACGCTCTTCAGACCCATATCAACGATGGTCTCGATGTTTGCTTCATCCAGAATGCTATCACGCTCCAGCATAATTTCGTTACGCTCGATGCTCACCACTTCGCCAGTATCTTCATCCACAAAGTCTTCTACCCAGCTTCTTAAAACGCGGGCAGCCAGCTTTTTGCCGGCATATTTCTCAAGACTCTTTTTGTCTGCTTTTACTTCATCTGCCATGCCGAACAGCTGCAGAATATCCTTGTCTGTTTCATAGCCAATGGCACGCAACAATGTGGTAACCGGGAATTTCTTCTTACGGTCGATGTAAGCGTACATCACATTGTTGATGTCCGTTGCAAACTCCATCCATGCGCCCTTGAACGGGATCACCCTTGCAGAATAGATCTTCGTTCCGTTTGGATGTACAGACTGACCAAAGAAAACACCAGGAGAACGGTGCAGTTGGGATACAACTACGCGCTCAGCACCATTAATAACGAAAGTACCTCTGGGAGTCATATACGGGATGTTTCCGAGGAACACATCCTGCACTATGGTCTGGAAATCCACATGCTCCTCATCATTACAGCTGAGGCGGAGTTTCGCTTTCAACGGTACGGAATAAGTAAGCCCACGCTCAATACACTCCTCGATGGTATAACGCGGAGGATCCACGAAATAATCGAGGAACTCCAGATTAAAGATATTTCTGGTATCTGTAATCGGGAAGTTCTCTTTAAATACTTTAAAAAGGCCTTCGTTGTTTCGCTTGTCTGGTGTGGTTTCTAATTGGAAGAAATCCTTGAAAGATTGGATTTGGATAGCCAACAGATCCGGTGTCTCAGTAACTTGTTTGATCTTTCCAAAATTTACTCTTTCGTGTGTTTGGGCTTTTTTTAGAGACATATTCGAAGTTAGCAGTTATATGACTTGTAAGAATTAGGGAAATTAAGATTTCTTTGCCAATACTATCCCAATTTATTTTATGCCTTCTCCACTGGTCAAAGTCACCTGTCAGTGTTTCCCTGTTTTTGACGCTCCGAAAAAGACACTTTCCCAAAGGGAAGAAGGCCAAAAGTGCCTTTTTCGCACTTTTGACCTCTAAAAGATGTATACTTAAGCAAAGAATTACTGAATTTCAACTTCAGCACCAGCTTCAGTCAGCTTAGCCTTCAGGTCTTCAGCCTCAGCTTTGGAAACGCCTTCTTTAATAGCTTTAGGCGCACCGTCTACCAGTTCTTTGGCTTCTTTCAGACCCAGACCAGTCAGATCTTTAACGACCTTAACTACGTTCAGCTTGCTAGCGCCTGCAGATTTCAGGATAACGTTGAAAGCAGTTTTTTCTTCAACAGCAGCAGCGCCACCGTCGCCACCACCGGATACTACAACTGCAGCAGCAGCTGGTTCAATACCATATTCAGTTTTCAGTACATCAGCGAGTTCCTGTACTTCCTTAACAGTTAAACCAACTAATTGTTCAGCTAATGCTTTTACGTCTGCCATTTTATAATGTTTTAATGTAATGTTTGTAAAGTTGTTAATTATTATATTGTGACTTGGAAGCCAATTTTTAAGCCCTCAACCGGTAGCACTCAGCCCCGGTCAGAGGAGAAAGCAATTATTCTGCTGCCGGAGCTTCTACGCCAGCTTCTTCTTTCTTGCCTTTTTCCAGCAAAGCAGCGATAACGCGTTTTGCAGGAGATTGCAACAGACCAACGATTTCGCCGATGAGCTCGTTTTTGGTCTTGATGTTAGTCAGCGCAGTCAGCTGGTTATCACCTACATACAGTTCATCACCTACAAATGCAGCTTTCAGAACAGGTTTTTCCAGTTTACCGTTTGCCTTACGGAAAGAAGAGATGATCACGGCAGGCTCTTTCGGGCTGTCAGAGAACATCAGGGCTGTTACACCATGCAGGCTGTCGTAAACACCAGCATACTTTTCGCTATCCAGTGCTTCCAGCGCCTTGCGGATCAGGGTGTTCTTAGCCACCTTCATTTCCACTTGTTTGTTGAAGCAAACTTTCCTCAGGTCGTTCACCTGTGCTACCGTTAATGATTCAGTATTGGTAACATAGAAGTTGCTGTATTGAGAGAACTTACTTTTCAGCAGTTCGATCACTTCATTCTTTTGATCTTTATTCATATTAAAACGTTTGTAGCAAGCCCCATCCTCTCAGATTACGGCTACAACTCGTGATCAATTAGTTTTGAACAGATTTAGTATCGATAACAATACCAGGACTCATGGTGCTTGCCATGGACAGACCTTTCAGGTAAGTACCTTTTGCAGTAGCTGGTTTCAGCTTGATGATAGCATTGATCAGCTCCTGAGAGTTCTGCTCAATTTTATCAGATGCAAAGGATACACGACCGATAGAAGCGTGGATGATACCAGCTTTATCTACCTTGAAGGTAATTTTACCGCCCTTAACTTCGTTTACTGCAGCTGCAACATCGTTAGTAACAGTACCGGTCTTAGGGTTCGGCATCAGGTTACGAGGACCTAAGATCTTACCCAGTTTACCGATTTTCGGCATTACAGCAGGAGTAGCTACGATTACATCTACATCAGTCCAACCGCCTTCAATCTTCTGGATAAATTCATCCAGACCAACGAAGTCAGCACCTGCTTCTTTCGCAGCAGCTTCTTTATCAGGGGTGCAAAGCACTAAAACCCTTTTAGTTTTACCAGTACCGTGAGGAAGCGTTACGGAACCACGGATAGCCTGGTCTGCTTTCTTAGGATCAACGCCTAAGCGGATATGTAAATCGACAGAACTGTCGAATTTAGTACAGTTAATATCTTTAACCAAAGTAGAAGCTTCTTTCAGGCTGTACTGTTTGTTTTTGTCAACCTTCGCTTCAGCTACTTTTCTATTTTTAGTTGCCATTTTCAAAATGATTTTAAAGTTCCTGCATCAACAGGGTGAAACAATTAGTTTTCCCAGGGAGCTTTACCTTCTACAGTAATACCCATGCTACGAGCAGTACCTGCTACCATTTTCATAGCGCTGTCCAGGGTGAAGCAGTTCAGATCAGGCATTTTGTCCTGCGCAATTGCTTCTACCTGAGCCCAGGTAACTTTACCCACCTTGTTACGGTTAGATTCTTTGGAACCACTTTGAATTTTAGCCGCTTCCAGCAGTTGAACCGGTGCCGGAGGAGTTTTAATTACAAAGTCGAAAGACTTGTCAGTGTAAACTGTCAGCAACACAGGCAGCACTTTACCCATTTTATCCTGGGTACGGGCGTTGAACTGTTTGCAGAACTCCATGATGTTCACACCTTTGGAACCCAACGCGGGACCAATTGGAGGTGCAGGGTTGGCCTGGCCGCCCTTAACCTGCAATTTCACGTACGTTGCAATCTCTTTTGCCATATTTATTGATTTTTTTGGTTAAACGCCCCCGCAAAACGAAGGCTCCCAAAGCTAAAAGGAACTAAAAATAACCTTTTAAAGGGGATGCAAAGGTATATATTATTATGAAATTGTCAAAAAGTATTTGAACTTGGGCATCCTTTTTGCTCTGATTCAGATTTTTTTTACAAATCTATTGCATTACCCGAAAATATTCCTTACAATCCAAAGCTTACAAATTTACGACTTTTCATCAAACAAATCCTTTCGCTTTGCCTTTACTGTTTTAATATACTTACTAACGAAAGCCTGTTCTCCCCCCACCTTTTCTTTCATATTCCGGATCACTCCCAGCAACTCATCCACATGCTGTCTGACAGGCTCCCTGCTCCCCTCCAGGCCCAGCAATGTCTTCTCTGCTCCCGTCAACCGGCCTGCTATCTCATCTATCATCTTCCTTAATACCTGGTCCTTTATCTCCGGCTGGAAACCACGGTTCCTGAATGTTACATATTCATTATAAAGCTTTGCTATCTCGGTATAATCCCGGTTTACCTCATTAAATTGGTCAATCTGCCTGTTACCCATCTCAATCTCCTGATTGGAGGCCAATACCCGTATTGACTGTTGCATCCAATCTAATTCATTCATAATGAATGGATTAACTGCACCGCCAAATTGCGTAATCCTGGCTGCTGCATGTTGCAGCCGCTCCAGGCGCGATTGCCGCGACCAGGCAACAAGACTGTCGGCACAGCTGAAAACGGGGCGTTTTGCCGCTGCTGCAAAGCCACGACTGCCCAATTCATCATGCCGGAGCGGAAATAGTATCAGCTGCCACAGCGGGTCGAAGGGCATATGGGTTTTAACCGCTACCTGTGGTACCATTTGGAACCATTTCCAGTCGGTATGCTGTACAAAACGGCCGTTCTCCAATGTTCCCGCCCCCCAGGCGGGATCCGTTACTGTCCATTGTGTTCCGCTCTTTACGGCCACCCAATCGTGCGTACCGAGGGGCACCATACCATCGCCCTGCAGCGTATATCCGGTCACAACCACCGCATTGATGCCTGCCTCCCTGCAAACCCGGGCATACAACACCGCAAAATCTGTACTGAGGCCCTTCCGGGTGTGCAGGGTTTGCTGTATAGCGGCTGCCGTGTCGCGGTAGTTGCTGATTTCGTTCATACGTGCTGCATCAAAAGCAATGTTACCTGCCATCCAGCTGTACAATGCCTGCTGTAAAGCTGTACTGCTTCCGGTGTGCGTCTTCAGCCATGCGGCCATCGCCTGCGGCGATGTGGTAGCAGTTTCAGGGATCTGCACCGATGTAACCGGCAATGCCGGCTTAACGGGCATTTTTTTCCTGACCGGCTGAGCGCCGGCTTGTACACTGAGTAATAATCCGAACAATACGGGAAAAATCTGTTTCATATCCGGGTGATAGGGATTGCTCCGAAAAATATAAAAGGAAACTTAGAGGCAAGGGACAAGCTGATACAGCCAGTCATCAGTAATCTCAGTTTCATGGTTTAAGGAACTGACAAGAAAAAGCGCCCTGGACTTCCAGGACGCTTTTCCAATAAAGAATTTATGTTGAAGTAACTATGCCAGTTTTTCTACCTGCATGAAGTTCAGCTCTACCGGAGTAGCACGGCCGAAGATTTTCACGGTTACTTTCAGTTTCTTTTTGTCTTCGATCACTTCTTCGATCACACCATTGAAATCGTTGAACGGACCATCAATGATCTTAATAGTTTCACCAACGATGAAGGGCTCGCTGAGGGTCAGTCCCTGATCACTCAGTTCATCTACCTTACCCAGCATCTTATTTACTTCAGCTTTACGGAGTGCGATGGGTTTTTCTTTTCCAAGGAAGTGAATAACACCGGATACGTTACGTATAGCCTGTATTACTTCATCAGTCATTTTACCATCTATTGCTTCGATCATCACATAACCAGGATAGAAGTTCTTCTCGCGCATCACTTTCTTACCTGCCTGTACCTTGTAAACTTTCTCTACCGGCAGAAAGATCTGGGTGATTACATTACCCCAGTCGGAGCGACGTACTTCGATATCCAGATATTCCTTTACTTTCTTTTCCTTGCCACTAACAACGCGGAGTACATACCACTTTGTTTCCTGAGCAGGAGGATTGGCTGCATCCATTTATTTTGCTTTGAAGATTTCGTAATAATGCGTTAACACAAAATTGGCGGCGGCATCCATACCCCATACCAGTGCAGTAACCAGGATGGTAGCAATCAGCACAATCATAGTAGAGGACTGGAGCTCTTGCCATGTAGGCCAGGATACTTTGTACACCAACTCATGATAAGACTCGCGGAAATAATTTCTGACCTTATTCATTATATAAAGTTAACTATTTGTGGTCAATTGATTAAAGCCTAAAAATGGTTGACTTGTTTTATTTTGTAATAACAACAATTCAACCATTTAAATTTTTTTTCTAAACCTGCACGGGTACTAGGATTCGAACCCAGATCAAAGGTTTTGGAGACCCGTATGCTACCGTTGCACCATACCCGTGTATAAAGCCATTAGCGTTTAGTTGTTAGCTTTTGTTGCTTGTAAGCCAGCAAATATATAGTAAAATACTGACATTTAAAAGCTAACATCCAAAGCTAATGGCTTTTTATAAAGCAGTTGCTTATTTCAGGATTTCAGTTACCTGACCAGCACCTACTGTACGACCACCCTCACGGATAGCGAATTTCAGACCTTTGTCCATAGCGATAGGAGCGATCAGTTTTACAGTCAGGCTCACGTTATCACCAGGCATTACCATTTCAACACCTGCAGGCAGTTCAACTTCACCAGTTACGTCAGTTGTACGGAAGTAGAACTGAGGACGGTATTTGTTGAAGAACGGAGTGTGACGGCCACCTTCTTCTTTGCTCAGTACGTATACTTCGCATTTGAATTCAGTGTGCGGAGTGATGGTACCAGGCTGGCAGATAACCATACCACGACGGATCTGGTTTTTCTCAATACCGCGCAGCAACAGACCGGCGTTATCACCTGCTTCACCTTCGTCCAGCAGTTTTTTGAACATTTCAACACCAGTACAAGTAGATTTCAGTGGAGCTTCCTGCAGACCTACGATCTCAACGTTGTCACCAACTTTAATGCGACCGCGTTCGATACGACCAGTTGCTACTGTACCACGACCAGTGATAGAGAATACGTCTTCAACAGACATCAGGAACGGCTGATCAACCGGGCGGGGAGGCAGCGGAATGTAGCTGTCTACAGCTTCCATCAGCTGATCGATAGCACCAACCCATTTAGCATCACCAGCGAGTGCGCCAGTTGCAGAACCCTGGATAACAGGAACGTTATCACCGTCAAAACCGTTAGAAGTCAGCAGATCGCGGATTTCGATTTCAACCAGTTCCAGCAGTTCAGGATCGTCTACCAGGTCAACTTTGTTCATGAAAACAACGATACGAGGTACGCCTACCTGACGAGCGAGCAGGATGTGCTCTCTAGTTTGTGGCATAGGACCATCAGTAGCAGCAACCACCAGGATAGCACCGTCCATCTGAGCAGCACCAGTAATCATGTTCTTCACATAGTCAGCGTGACCAGGACAGTCAACGTGAGCATAGTGACGGTTAGCTGTCTGATACTCTACGTGAGCTGTATTGATAGTAATACCTCTTTCTTTTTCTTCGGGAGCAGCATCGATCTCGTCATAACCTCTCTTCTCTGCCAGACCCTTATTTGCCAAAATGGTGGTAATGGCAGCAGTCAAAGTAGTTTTACCATGATCCACGTGGCCGATGGTACCAATGTTTACGTGGGGTTTATCCCGCTTAAAGGTTTCTTTTGCCATTGTATTTTCTTTTTAGATGGTTTGTAAAGATTGTATTGATAGTTGTTTTAAAAAAACGGTTTTACAAACTTGTACCGCTGATGAGAATTGAACTCACTACCTACCCTAAATAAAAAAGGGTCGCTCTACCATTGAGCTACAACGCTAAGTTTAAATTTCGGAGTGCGGAATTTAACAAATTCGAATTCCGAAATTCGAATTTTACGGAGTTGGTTGAGGCGATTAAAAAAAACTCACTACAACTATCTTCTAAAATTCAATGAGCTGTTGAAGAGAATTGAACTCTCGACCTCTTCCTTACCAAGGAAGTGCTCTACCCCTGAGCTACAACAGCTTGAAAATTGCTAAAAATGCGAGCGGGAGACGAGGCTCGAACCCGCGACCTACAGCTTGGAAGGCTGTCGCTCTACCAACTGAGCTACTCCCGCATGTTTTAATTCACTAAGTTTCCGGTGGTATTGCAACTTCCACTTATAGAATTATAGAATAAAAAAAAGAGCTTCAAAAGACTGTTGTAGCACAGAAACAGATAATCTGTTTACTAATTCCCATTCAACAACTAAGTTCCGCATCTGCAAAGGCAAAGCGGAACAGTTGTTTTGGTGGGCAGGATAGGATTCGAACCTATGAAGACGTAGTCAGCGGATTTACAGTCCGCCCCATTTGGCCGCTCTGGAACCTGCCCAAACATTTCTTGATTTCATCATTCAGTTATTACAACAATCACTGAATAAAAATCGATGAGCCAGCAGAGGGATTCGAACCCCCGACCCACTGATTACAAATCAGTAGCTCTGGCCAACTGAGCTATGCTGGCATCTTTCAAAAAACATTATTTCAATGAAGATAACTCGTTGAAAGAGAGCGCAAAATTAAGAGATTTTTTTAATTCTCAAAATCTTTTTTTCAGTTTGTTACAGATATTTAAAAATTTATCTGCTTCGCTGAAAACGCCCTACCATAAAGAACTTTGCTACCTTTACCGACCCTCTTTTCGAATCGGGATGGCAAAGGTAGCAAAGTGATTAATATTTCCAAAATTATTTCAGAAAATTATTGAATTTTCTTTTCCTTTTTTCTCTTTACCTGGTTGACGAGAGAATCATAGGCAAGGTCGAAACTTTCTTCAAAGGATTTGGACTCGTGCTTGACAAATAAGTCCTGACGGGGTATTCGAACTCTGATCTCTGCTATTTTATCTTTGACCTGATGCGCAAAATTGTCCAATTTTAAAAATACATCCACACTGATAATCCGATCGTAAAACGTATCCAATTTCTGAATTTTCTTGTTCACGTGATCAATCAATTTGGAATCAGCATCAAAATGCACAGTTTGAATTTGTACGTTCATAGCACTAATTTTTTAAGTATTTAACAATCTGGGTTCCAATTAGTAAAGGACGGTCATAGGCATTCTCTATTTGTGTTTACTAATATAGTCACTTTTACAATTCAATGCTATTACACTGCGTAATTTTTTGTTAAAAGGTGAAAGTATGTACTATGCTTTCGGGTGCGCCTGCTTATATACCTTCTTCAATTGTTCAATGGTATTGTGGGTGTAAACCTGCGTGGCAGCGAGACTTGAGTGCCCCAGCAATTCTTTTATTGCATTCAGATCCGCTCCGTTATTTGCAAGATGCGTCGCAAAAGTATGACGTAATATGTGGGGGCTTTTTTTTCTGAGCGTGGTAATCTCATGCTCTGTGAGATATTTCCTGACGGTTAAATATACATACTTGGGATATAGCCGCTCACCGCTGTTTGGATGCACCAGCAGTACTCCCCCCTCAAATGATTCCAAGTGCAGGCGTTTCTGCTCCATATATAACGCTATCTGGTCCAGCAGGCGCCGGCTCACGGGGATGATCCGCTCCTTTCCTCCCTTACCCATTACTTTAATAGACATATTGCCGGCATCGACCCGAAGCTCCTGTAAAGAGATCAGTTCCGACAGCCGAATGCCCGTCTGATAGAATATTTCAAAAATAAGCCGGTGAGTAAGCCCTTCAAAATCGTCAGGAAAGATGTGGAGTGAAGTGACAGATACCGGGCTGATATTGTTTTCCAATGCTCTCATCCCCTTTTCTTCTATATACCCTGGCAGCCGACGACTGACTTTCGGTGCAATCACCTTTGCCATGGGAGACTGCCTGATGAGTCCCTGGCGCAGGCAATATTTAAAAAAGGATTTAAGCGAGGAGATTTTACGGTTTACACTTTTCGCGGTCATGGCATCTTCCATGAGGTGCGCCAGCCAACTGCGGATCATGACATGACTCAGATCTGCCGGCGGTGTTGCGCCGTAGTTGGGTGTAACGTAATCAAAAAATTGAAAGAGATCGTTGCGATAGGCGGTGCAGGTATGCGCTGAATATCGCTTTTCGAGCTGAATGTAGGAGATAAACTGCTCTGCTAAGGAATATAATGCTTCGTTCAACACAAAAAGATTGATGATTGTAAAGTTATCAAATAACCTCACAATCATCAAATATTTTGAGTTGCAATGGCTTATCGCCGATGCAATAGGATTAAGCGTCGAACTTACCGGTAGCCAACTGCTGCTTGTAAACAGCCTTCAGTACTTCGTTACGGCGTTTAACAGATGGTTTGGTAAAAGACTGGCGCGATCTCAGCTGCAGTAAAATGCGAGCTTTTTCGAATTTCTTCTTGTATTTTTTAAGCGCCTTGTCTATGTTTTCGCAATCTTTAGAATCAATGATCAACATAATATTTGCCTCGTATTTTTTAGGAACGCAAAGATAACATAAGATTTGTAAAAAAACAAAAGTCAACCAGAATTAGTCTTCTTCTCCCCCTTCATCCCCATAGAAGATCACCCACAAGAGCAGATCTGGCGTAAAATTAAGAAACCGGTGTTCAGCCCCTGCCGGAACAAAGAGGAAATCCCCTGCTCCTACTTTCACAACCTGTTCCATTAGCTGAAACTCACCGCGGCCCTGTACTACAATGTATATTTCATCCTGAATATGAGGTTCCTGATCATCTATTTCATCAGGCCCAAACATAATTCCTCTCATGGAACCGTGCTCAAACAATACTGCGAAATCATCGTAGCTTTTCTGCAATTGTCTTAACGACTCGGAAAAAGAAACATGAAACCTCATCCTATTGCTGATTTTACGTGTTCCTATAATTTAAGAAGAATTAGGGTATCCGGACACCGCAGTATCCATTTCCCAAAGAACACACAAAGTAGTGCAAACAGACAGCAGCTCCTTCCGAATGGTTGTTGCTCCATTCGTTCTTGAAACTGGCTTTAGCCGGCATCGCCCACTGCTATCAATCCTTCAGTTTCTTCTTCAGAAGACTTACCTGATCCTGCAGATGGCTGACCATATCAGCCAGATGGTTCACACTCATCCTGCTCTGAGGACCAGCCTTACTGATCACAGCATCTGACTGCCACAGTTCCAGCACATCTTCCATATCCACGTTATAGGCTTCGTACTGGATATTATCAGAAACCAGGGTTATTTTTGCTTTAGAGCGGTTATTCTTTTGTATCCTCTTAAAAACAATGCCCTCGCGGGAAGTAACCACAATATAGGTTTCGTTGTTTTTAATTTCTTCCCATCCATCCACTTTAT
Organism: Chitinophaga sp. 180180018-3; assembly: GCF_037893185.1. Classification (NCBI taxonomy): domain Bacteria; kingdom Pseudomonadati; phylum Bacteroidota; class Chitinophagia; order Chitinophagales; family Chitinophagaceae; genus Chitinophaga; species Chitinophaga sp. 180180018-3. The sequence goes on from NZ_CP140772.1 coordinate 6,332,062, forward strand.
GACAAACGATCACTGAGCCGGAAGTAACAGGTAACATGGAGTCCCCTGCAATCTCAAAGGCCCGGTAGTCGCCCGCACCCAGCATAGGCAACGTGAAGGTATTCAGCTCCTCGATGAATTCCTCATCGTTATACCCCGCAAGGTAACCTGCAGCTGCTTTAACCGGCACAAACTGGACAGCCTGCCTGGCTCCTCCCAGCTTCTGCTGGCGGCGCTTTTCAAGGAAATTGTCTTTCTGGGAGCCGAGATCCCGGCGTAGCAGATCATCAATGGAAACCCGGAACATGTCACTGACCTGCTCCAGTACTTCCGTACGGGGTTCCGCCCGCTCTTCCTCATATGCACCCAACAGGGAACGTTTAATACCGAGTTTGTCAGCAAACTCCTGCTGCGTCCAGCCTTTTTGCTTACGCAGATATTTCAAATTCTGGCATACTACGGACATAACCTAAATAATTTAGTACCATGCTAACAAAATTAGCAAATATTTTTATAATTAACCAAATATATTCGGGTTGCTTACTTATTTTTGCCCGGTAAAAATCCAACTTGATATGTTACATCTACACTCGTTTTTAAGATGGGCTATAGTACTGGCCGGAATATGGGCGGTTATCCGTTCATTGAAAGGTGTTACCGGCAAAACGCCATTTACCGGGGCGGACGCAAAAGCAGGGCTTTTTTTCCAGATCTTGTGTGATCTGCAGCTGTTGGTTGGTCTTATCCTCTTCTTTTTTGTAAGCCCCCTGAGTAAATCCGGGATGACTGATATGGGCGCTGCTATGAAAAGCCCGGTACTGCGGTTCTTTACCGTAGAACATGAAGTTATGGCAATTGTTGCCATTGCGCTGGTGCATATTGGTAAATCCAAAATAAAGAAGGCCGTCAGCGATGCCCAAAAACACAAACTGGGTCTGATCTTCTTCGGACTTGCCCTCATACTCATCCTGGCCGCCATTCCCTGGCCGTTTAGAGAAGCGCTTGGAAAGGGCTGGTTCTAGATTTTAGTCATTAACTTATAACAAAATACAACGGAGATCAGGTTAACTATAACCTGATCTCCGTTGTATTTTGTTATAAGGTGTTTATCCTTTATCCTGATTATATAGTCTGAAGGAATAAATATAAGGCAGCGCCGCCAATACAATTGCCGCAAAGAATATAATAAATACTCCGGTGATCAGCGACAGGAAGAACCCTGATATCATAATCACTACTCCCGCACTGACCCACAGATTACTGGCCATCTGATGCGTCCTGTTCCATACCTCCGCGCTTTGTAAAGTCCACGGGGTTCTGACTCCTACATAGTTGTTCGGTTTCAGTCTTCTCAGATAGTACCCGATCCCGGTAATCAGCAAACCTACTCCCACAAATGCCCAGCGTTCCATTACAAATGCCCGGCCCTGGCTTACCAGGAAGATGATGGCACAGGTAAAAAGTGCCTGATAAGTATGGATCATGAAACGGATCCGGTAATACTCTCTATGCTCTAACTCAATAGCAGAAGGCGCAACCTGCGCTTCATCAGCTTTTGGTATATAGCGGAAAAGAAAATAGATCAATGCATTGGTAAAAAACAGAAAGATCATCAGTAGCAGGAAATCACTTCTGGAACTTACTTCCTGAGATTCAGGATTGCCCGGCAAAGTAGTGGGTAAATAGTTCCAGATAATAGCAAGGTAAGCCATAGGAACCAGAAGTAATGCCAGGATCAGCAATTCCTTGGTTAAATCCGGTTGTTTCATTGGAGATAAGTTTAAAGGTTCATTTACTGCCTTTTTCCTTCATTTCCATTCTGTTGTCTATTACATACAGGACGCCAGATTTGTTGTTTCAAAGTTACGAAAATGCCAGTCAGGAAATTCTCAAGATTTTTTACTAAAATAATTAGTATTACTAAAATAATTAGTATTTTTACAGCCAAATAAAAGTGATTCCGGCTGGCAGGCCTGATGCCTTACTATCCTCCTCCCTCCGCCAGGTCCGCCATCCGTATCGCTTTTATGGTACCCTGCCCGTTCCGTCCTATAGTTTTGTTATGTGTAAATTTCATCATTATGATCACTTTACAGCAGCGCACCATAGCGCATTTTGATCTGGATTGCTTCTTCGTGTCGGTGGAATGTCAGCGCGATAACCGGCTGAAAGGGATCCCGCTGTTAATAGGAGGCAGTAGTGACCGGGCAGTAGTAGCCGCATGCAGCTATGAGGCCAGGCGTTATGGCATTCATTCAGCGATGCCGATGAAAACAGCGCTCAGGCTCTGTCCGCATGCCACCGTACGCAGCGGGGATATGGATCTGTACAGCACAAAATCCAGGGAGGTGACAGAAATGATTGCTGAACAGGCTCCCCTGTACGAAAAATCATCCATTGATGAATTTTACCTGGACCTTTCCGGGATGGATAAATTTTTCGGTTCTCTCAAATGGACCACAGAATTGAGAAAGTTGATCATGAAAGAATCGGGATTACCTATTTCATTCGGGCTGGCATCCAATAAACTGGTATCCAAAGTAGCTACAGATGAAGCCAAACCCAATGGCCAGCTGGAAGTGCACTTTGGCGATGAAAAAAACTTTCTGGCACCGCTGGCGGTAGAGAAGATCCCGATGGTAGGCCGGGAAACCGGAGCCCAGCTGAGGCGCCGGGGCGTGGAAACCGTGAAAACACTGAGTGAAGTGCCCATCTCCCTGCTTGAAGCATGGATGGGAAAATCCGGGATAGCGCTCTGGAAAAAAGCCAACGGGATCGACGAATCGCCGGTGGTGCCATATTATGAACAAAAATCCATTTCTACAGAAAGTACATTTCCTGCAGATACCATCGATATCGAATTTTTACACGGAGAACTGGTCAGGATGACGGAAAAGATCGCCTTTGAATTACGGCAACAAAGCAAACTCACCGGCTGCGTGACGCTGAAAATACGCTATGCTGATTTCGAAACTGTTACCAGGCAGATGAGCATCCCTTATTCCTGCGCAGATCATGTGCTGTTGGAAAAAGTGAAAGAACTATTCCGGAAACTGTACGACCGCCGGCAGCTGGTACGTCTTATCGGCGTGCGTTTCAGCCATCTCGTACAGGGCAGCTACCAGATCAGCCTGTTCGATGATAAACAGGAAATGCTTGCACTATACCAAGCTATTGATCAGATCAGGAACCGGTTTGGTGTGGAATACCTGGTGAAAGGAACCAACGTGGTTCCTCCGGGCAAAAATCTCAGGCCTGTTAAAGATATTATGCCATTCGTTAAGCCATGATCATTTTCCATGTTTCTAAATTGTAAGACATTTTTCAGTCTCCGGTACGGTACCATGCACGCAAAAAAGCTGGTTGAAATGGCTCATCAGCTGGGCATCGGCACACTTGCCCTAACCAATATCAATGCAACTCCTGATTCATGGGAGTTTGTAGAGCTTTGCCGTCAGTATGACATCAAACCGGTGCTCGGCCTGGAATGCAGGAATGGCGATACTTTCAAATATATCCTGCTCGCACGCAACCAGGAAGGCTGGTATCAGATCAATCATTTCCTTTCCCGACACCTGCTGCATGATATCCCGTTTGCTGATGATGCCCCTAACCTTCCACATACCTGGGCTATTTACAGCTGGGGCAACCGGCCACCGGCCACGCTTCGTGAACATGAACTCATTGGTATTAAACCCTGGGAGCGCAATAAACTATTCAGAACTGATACATACGCTGTCCGGGATAAACTGGTCATACTGCAGCCGGTAACTTTTCAGGATGATGAATATTATGAGCTGCACCGCCTGTTACGCGCCATTGACCAGAACATACTAATTACGCAACTGACTCCTGCTATGGCCGGGCATCCTGATGAAAGATTTATTTCTCCCGCCAGGATGATAGAACACTTTTCCACCTACCCGCATATTGTGCAGCGTACAGTGGAAGTGCTGGCCTCCTGCGATGCTACGCCCGAACTGAAGCCTTCTATCTCCCGTAACAAACAATTTTTTCTCGGCAACACCGCCGAAGATCGCAGGCTATTGAAAGATCTCGCATTAAAAGGAATGCAGGAACGATATGGCGATGAACATGCGGCAGCACTGGAACGCATCGAAAAAGAACTCGACATCATTTCCCGACTGAATTTCGAGTCCTATTTTCTCATTACCTGGGACATTATCCGCTTTGCCCGGGAACACGGCTTTTTTTATGTCGGCAGGGGAAGCGGAGCCAATTCCGTGATTGCCTACTGCCTGCGGATTACAGACGTAGACCCTATTGAACTGAATCTGTACTTTGAACGTTTTCTAAACCTGCATCGCAGCTCACCTCCGGATTTCGATATCGATTTTTCCTGGCGCGACCGCGACGAGATCATCCGGTATATATTTGATAAATATGGGCCGGAGCATACCGCGTTACTTGGTACTGTTACTACGTTTCAGACAAATGCAATCGTCAGGGAGCTTGGAAAAGTATACGGACTACCCAAAAAAGAAATTGATAAAATACTGGAAAATGATTTTAACATCCGGTTTGAAGCCGACAGTATTCATCAGAAGATTGCCCGCTATACCAGTATGCTGGAAGCCAGGCCAGCCTTCCCTAATCACCTGAGTATACATGCGGGTGGCATCCTGATCAGTGAGGCGCCCATTCATCATTATTGCGCTACCTACCTGCCTCCGAAAGGCTTTACCACTGCACAAATAGACATGTGGCAGGCAGAAAGAGTGGGCCTGCATAAATTCGATATTCTCAGTCAGCGAGGGCTGGGACATATCCGGGATGCTATCAATATCATCCGGGAAAACAGGCAGGTAGATATAGATATTCACAATGTAAAGGCATTTCAGGTCGATGAACAGGTGAAAAAAAATCTCTCCCATGTCAATACAATTGGTTGTTTTTATATAGAATCGCCATCGATGCGGCAGTTGCTGCAAAAACTGAAATGCGACAATTACCCGGCCCTGGTGGCTGCCAGCTCTATCATTCGGCCTGGTGTGGCACAATCGGGCATGATGAAAGCATACGTAGACCGCTACCGTAACCCTGATCAGGTGACCTATCTCCATCCGGTCATTGAAGACTTGTTAAAAGAAACCTTCGGGATTATGGTATATCAGGAAGATGTGATCCGGGTGGCACATGAATACGCCGGACTCGAACTGGCAGATGCCGATCAGCTGCGACGGGCTATGGGGGGTAAGTATCGCGATGCGAATGATTTCCAGCAGATTGAGAACAGATTTTTCAGTAACAGTGCGGCTCGTGGTCGCCCACTGGCAGTAACAGCCGAGGTTTGGCGGCAGATAGCCAGTTTTGCCAATTTCTCTTTTTCGAAAGCCCATTCAGCCAGCTTTGCGGTGGAGAGCTACCAGAGCCTCTATCTGAAAACCTATTTCCCTGCTGAATTCATGGTGGCCGTGATCAATAACTTTGGAGGATTTTATAACAGGGAACTTTATTTCAGGGAATTGCAAAAAACAGGGGTCTCGGTACATCCACCCTGTGTGAATAACAGCGATTATGTCACTAATATCAGGCATCGGGAAGTATATGTGGGATTGATCCATGTAGAAGGACTGGAGCAACATCTTGCCGAACACATACTGGCGGACCGGCAAAAATACGGGCCTTTCCGGCATCTGGAAGATTTCACGGACCGTATCAGTCCCTCGGTGGGACAGCTGGAAATATTGATCCGTGTCGGAGGATTCCATTTCTGTGGGCTCACAAAAAAGGAATTGCTGTGGAAAAGCAGCCTGCTGGTGAGAAACAAACAGCTGGCGTCTCACAACGTATCCATGTTTAGTACGCCTCCCCTCGATTGTACACTGCCGAAACTCGCCTACCATGCACATGAAGATGCTTTTGATGAAATAGATCTGCTGGGATTTCCTCTGCAGTCGCCCTTTGAAGTACTGCAACATGATCAGCGCGTTTATGTGCCCGCACGGGAATTCGGAAAGTATACCGGTCAAACTATACGAACACTGGGCTATCTGGTAACCACCAAACCTTTGCGCAGTGCTAAAGGAGAACCGATGTGTTTCGGTACCTTCATGGACAGAGAAGGTGCTTTTGTAGATACGGTGCATTTTCCTGACAGCCTGCGGAGGTACCCGTTTCAGAAAAACGGCTTCTACATATTGGAAGGTAAAGTAGTAACGGAATATGAAGTAACCACCTTGGAAATCAGCTACATGCGTAAAATTGGTTATTTTGAAGACAAACAGTGATAAAATACGACAAATTGTTGTATTTTTGTGACAAATGTCGTGTTTTATGAAACATGTAAAGGGATATCGTGTACAGGAGAATGCGCTGTTAATCGTAGAACAGCCAGGGGGCACCTATGTGGCCAGTAGTGGTTACTTTGATTTCATACAACTGTCCCGCACAGGGATCATAAAGAGAGCACTGTTGAACCTGAGCAGGCAGTTGTCTTTTTCCTTAACGGAACTGGCGCAGGTGGTGCATCTGTCAGAAAGAACATTGCAACGCTATGACGACGACGCCAGATTATCAGCCGACAGCTCTGAGCGGGCAATCCTGCTTTCTCAGTTATACCAGCGGGGCACAGAAGTATTCGGCCAGTTGGAGAACTTCAAGGAGTGGATGAGAACTCCGTTGCCAGCATTCAATTATCAAACTCCCATTTCTTTACTGGATACTACTTTTGGCTTTAAACTGATACAGGATGAGCTGGGCCGTATCGAGCATGGTATCTTCGCGTAGACTTTAAGCATGGAAGTATACAGAATAAGTAAATGCAACTACATTAATGATCTTAGTGGCACCGGCGCGCGGCTCTATGGTGGCCGCTGGAACAGTCCGGGGCATGCAATTGTGTACACCGCAGGCAGCAGGGCATTATCCGCCCTGGAAGTGCTGGTACATATTCCTTTGAAAAATATCATACAGGATTTCTGCATTGCCACCATCCATATTCCGGACGATATAGCTATTAAAGTACTGACCAAACACGATCTGCCTTCGGGCTGGCAGTCGCTGGCACCATCCCCGGAGTTACAGCATATCGGAGATGAATGGATAGATGCCAGCCGGTATGCGGTATTGAGGATACCTTCGGTGATTATTGCCGACGAACATAACTATCTGATCAACCCGCAACACCCGGAAGCAGCCAACATTACAATTACCAATACCCAGCCGTTTACCTTTGACCCGCGACTGCGGAAATAAAAAAGGCGCCTCCGTTGCGGAGACGCCCTGATGAATATTATATCGGCCGCTATTCCAGTCCGAACAAGCCTTTGTTAAGCACCTGCAGCGTTTTCTCTTTATACTGACCATTAATCAGGATAGAGATATTGTGTCTGCTGCCACCATATGAAATCATACGCAGCGGAATTTCTTCCATAGCATCAAATAGTTTGGTAATAATTGACGGCGTGGCTGCCACCTCGTTACCAACAATAGAAACAATTGTTTGATGATAATCCAGTTCCACAGTACCAAAAGGCTGTAATTCTTTCAGGATCTGATCCAGGTACTGCGGATTATCGATGGTAATAGACACTGCCACTTCTGAGGTGGTGATCATATCGATCGGTGTACGGTACTTTTCGAATATCTCAAAGATCTTACGCAGGAAGCCATAGGCCAGCAGCATACGGCTCGACTTGATCTTGATGGCGATGATGCCATCTTTGGCCGCAATTGCTTTCGCCCCGTTGCCATTGGGGAGTTCCGTGATGATAGTTCCTTTAGCCTCCGGCTGCATGGTATTGAGCAACTTAACCGGGATATTAAAATGCTGAGCAGGCCAGATGGAGGCCGGGTGGAGGATCTTTGCGCCAAAATAGGCCAGCTCCGCAGCTTCATCAAATGAAAGCTGATCGATCGGGAATGTTTTCTTTACGACACGAGGATCGTTGTTATGCATACCATCGATGTCGGTCCATATCTGCACTTCCGCCGCCTGGATAGCCGCACCAATCAGGGAAGCAGAATAGTCGCTTCCTCCTCTTTTCAGGTTATCTACCTCTCCTTTAGCATTACGGCAGATATAACCCTGGGTAATGAAGATAGTCTGATCTTTATGTTGATTGATCAGGTTAGTCAGTTTCAACTTGATTTTCGGAATTTCCGGCTCCTCATATTCATCGATACTCATGAAATCCAGCGCCGGTAAAATTACTGCGGGAATGCCAGCTTCTTCAAGGTACACGCAGAAAAGCCGGGTCGACAGTAATTCTCCCTGAGCAAGAATATCTTTGTTCAATGCTTCATTGAAAGAGATCTTCAGGATGATATTCAGAAATTCAAAGTGTTCATCAACGATCGCCTTGGCATTTGCGCGACCGGCTTCCTTCTTCACTAATTCATCGCAAAAGGTTCTGTAATGGCTTTCCAGCTTATCTATTTGCTGTTTGGCCTGATCTTTCTTGCCTTCTGACAATGACTGGCTGATTTCCACAAGGGCGTTTGTGGTGCCTGACAGGGCAGACAACACCACAATTTTCTGATCTTTATCTGCAGTGATCAGTTGCGCTACCGAGTGCATACGCTCTGGTTTTCCCACGGAGGTGCCACCAAATTTTAACACTTTCATCTGAATGTATATTTTTGCTTTTTGCTACCTGAAATCCAGCGCAGGCTTTATTTCCGGTGATTTTATGAATGATGGTGATTTAAAAATTCAAATTAAATTTCGCAGCTACTTCCCGCATATCTTTCACTACAGGCTCAATAACCGGAATGCCGTTTGCCAGCCGCTCCTGATGCATTTCCCGCTCCGGATCTCCTGGTATCAGTACCTTCTTACCACTGACCGGTTCTGCGGCCCGGAAACGATTGATCCAGGTATCCATATTGGATTTGAATTCATCTGCCGGCCTGAAGGCATCTACCCGCATTGCACCGAGGAAATGTCCCAGTCCTTCTCCTACCGGATCCGGTGCCAGTGGCAGGAAACTCACAAAAGGAGGTGCCCATGGCCCATAATTGGCTCCTGAAAGAACGGCCGAAAATATATCAACAATTGCTCCCAAACAATACCCCTTATGACTTCCGTGTTCCCGGTCGCCCCCGAGAGGCAGCAATGCTCCTCCCTCCCTGAGCTCATGGGGATTATTACTGGGGTGCCCCGATTTATCCTGGATCCATCCATACGGAGCCTCTTCATGCTTACGCTGCAGGATCTCCAGCTTACCGTTTGCGGCGGTGGTAGTGGCAAAATCGGCCACAAAAGCCGGCTGCTCTTTCGCCGGAATCGCCACTGCAATCGGGTTAGTGCCTAACATACGTTCGGTGGAAAAAGTAGGAGCTACCAGCGGACTGGCATTGGTCATGGCCATGCCTATCATGTCCTGCTCCAGTGCTTTCATGGCATGATAACCGGCAATACCGAAATGATTGGAGTTTTTAACGCTTACCCAGCCGGTACCAACAGCAGCAGCCTTCTGCATGGCTATTTCCATGGCATAAGGTGCAACTACCAGCCCCAGGCCTGCATCCCCGTCTATTACAGCTGTAGATGGGGTTTCATGCACAATCCGGATATCGGGCCTGGCATTGATGCGCTTAGCTTCCCATAAACGAACATAGCCCGACAAACGGGCTATTCCATGTGAATCAATTCCTCGCAAATCTGCTGATAACAATACTTCACTTGCCAATGCAGCGTGCTCCAGACTACAACCCATACGGATAAACACCTCCCGGGTGAACTCCCTCAAATGATGATAAGAAAAAATATGTTCCATCTGATGTTTAGTTAGGCCTGAGCGGTTGGTCCGCCAAAATTTAACGGTACTGATACCTGCTCCAGATCCTGTATCGGACCATGTACGGATTCAAATTTTTTGATATTATCAAGCATGGCCTTCATGAAGCGCTTTGCATGCTGAGGCGTAAGTATGATGCGGGATTTGACTTTTGCTTTAGGCAGACCGGGCATTACATTTACAAAGTCGACCACAAATTCTGCATTTGAATGGGTGATGATGGCGAGATTCGCGTATTGACCTTCTGCAATTTCTTCATTCAACTCAATATTAAGCTGATTCTGTTCTTCATGCTGATTTTCCATGTTGTATGATTTAGCCGTACAAAAATAGAAAAAGAGGGCTCAAATGAGCCCTCTTTTTTTATAAACTCCGGATTGACCAGTTTTGATACATTGTAATTCAGCCGGTGTACCCGGACAACGAACAATCATTGCCCGGGTTAACAAGACCGATTATTCCAATCTGATACAATCTGTTGCGCAAACCAGTCTGGAATATGATCCGGCTGCGGAATACCCCACCATCGACAATGGCATTGGTATTACAAATTCTGGTTGAAAAAGAAAAAAAATTTATCGATATGCCTGATTTTACTGATTTCTCGTTGAAAGAGAGCATTACCACATTGTCAGTCAACTTTTATTGCAGATTCATACTTTCCGGCAATAAACCTGCTATGTGCAAGGCATTATGCCCGACAACAGCTGACATTGTTGTACTCTCTCTAAGCATTATGTGATTTCTGAGATAAATTTCTTCATAAACAATTCAGATCCTGGTTGTATTGGTTATGAGCTAACTTCATATAACAAACTGGCCCTCTTGTGACAGTGGTAACAAGTTTTGTATACCATTTTAAATCGGTTCCAATTAACATAAGAATTACAGCAGTTATCAATTCTTATAAATTATACACAGCCCCCTTATAAAGCAAAAACACATGTTTTAAACAAACATTACTGAGGTAGAATTCAGTAATAGGTATATGCCGATAACAAGTTTTAAAGTTAAGGTAGATATTCGCTCATAAACAAAATCTGATTTAGATTTTGGTTGACACCCCCAAGTTAGAAAAAAAAAGAATTCAGCAACTCACCTACTTAACATTTTTTTAACAGTTATAAAAATGCACTATATAATAAATTGATTATCAATAAATTAATTTGAAAAAAAATTTCATTTATGCGATAAGAGATATTGTATTTGAAATTGAATAACTGTTTTTTTATTTCCGTAAATAAGATCGTTCCCACTTCCGGTTTTCGTTTGCCCGGGATAGACAGATTGATGAAAACGTGCCCAGCAGGCCAGCTGCCGGTTTACCTTCCATTTAACATTCAGGTAGTATTGCCACCCATTTCCGTATAACTGAGATACTGCGTTTTCATACAGTACACTACTTTCGGTAGCATAAATCCGGCTGCTATAGTCGCTGGTGCGGAAACTGGTGAGTCGCCCGGTAATACTGAAAGGCAGGCGCCTGAAATGATAATCAGCTTCCTGATAGATCATCCACCCCGATTGCCGGGCATCCTCATCCCGATAAGCGCTGTATTCCAAACGTGTTTTAGCTTCCAGTTGACGACCTTTTTTGACGGTATATTGTAAACGTATATGCGTTGACGTAATATCGCCCGGAGCCCTGATTGGATTTCCGGGAAGCGTAGTATTCTCTGCCCCTTGCCGTTGATTATACCGCAACAGTATAGCCATCTGCCGACCGGGTATATAGGTTGCCTGCACGAGAAAATCCTTGCCGGCAGAGGGAGCATTGGCGCGATACTTCAACCAGGGAAAACTAAAAACATCTGCATATGCATCCAGCTTCAGGCGGGTACTGACTTTCAGCGATATGGCGCTGTAAATTCCCTGTTCATTGGAAGTACGGTAACTTTCTCCAAATCCTTTAGCGTACATCGACTGATAGGCCCGGTCGTAATAGCGATACAACAAAGCTACATCTGCTGCCGGAGCTACACTTGTCATCAGTCCCTGCAAAATAGCGGGCTTTCCATTGGCACTCATGGCCATCTCTCCGAAGAAGTGTACATTTTTCCATCCGGCGGCATAATCGATACTTGCTGCTGTCAGTTCTCCGCTGTTAAAGTCAAACTGATTATACGGGGCCGTTTTCTTCTGCAATATGGGCGTAAAGCGATGATTGATAATGTTTGCGCCGATCCTCCATCTCCCGTTATTAAACTGTACATTGCCTCCTGTACTAACAGCGCTGATCGCTCCTTTTTTGGCACTTTCCGCCAATGTACGATGGTACCCGCTACTGTTCAGACTGGCCGTCGTTATTTCTTCCATCAGTGTATCGGTACTGCCATCCAGCCGGCGATAGGAAACAAATACAGTGGCCTCCCAGCGGCCATACTGCAACGTGGCGGCCGCGCCTCTGAAAAAATAAAACTCACCAGGGGAAGTATATGGCTTCAATACATCTCCTTCTTTCTTTATCTGCATAACGGCTGCCCCTTTGCCATAGGCCTGCCCCTGCCAGTTCAGCAACCCCTGTCCGAGGTTGACGCTGTAATCCCCCAACGCCAGCGCTTTTAACCGATGACGATTCCTGACAAACAAGTGAGCACTGTAAAAATCGAATCCCTGCCGCTGTGCCCCTTTAAACAGGGCTTCACCGGGATCTTTCTCCATTGTTACACCCCAGCTGCAGTGCCGGGGAAAGCTATAACGGTAACGGATAAACATTTTTTCGGGACTGCCCCGGTAAGCCGGCAAGGTACTGTCTGTACGCAGGTATCCCCTGGATTTTTCCAGCTGCCGGCTGGCACGCAGTAAAAATGTATGCTCTCCTTTACGCATGTAGTCACGCAAAGTGTAATGAGGCTCCAGGTCGTCGCCCACATATACATAAGGCAGGATGCGCCGGATTACCTCCGGCTCAAAGCCCGGCACTGCCTGCAATTCATAAATACTCACCAGGTTTCCGAGCAACGCGCGATATTGAAGAAAGCTGCTGATTTGCAACGGCGTCAACAGACCTATCGACTGTAAGTCCGCTTCATCAGCCTTGTTGAGCTGTATTGGATGTGTAGCCAGGGCATTTAGTTGCTGCCATTGCGCATCATCTTCTGATACCCGGTCTGTTGCTGCGGCCTCGCGCTCCAGGCTGTTCTCCATTGCAGCAGGAACCTGCTCGGTCTGTTGCCGGGCACTCAGCTGAAAACTCATGCCGGATAGCAATAGCACGCCTGCAGCTATTTTGCGGAAGTTGGTAACTGCCATATCAGCACGGTTGAAGGAGTAAGCCCCAACTGGGGATGAAATGCAGCAGCAACATCTATCCGCAATGAATGCAGGTAAAAAACAATTCCGGCATTATTGTACACGGGAGCAGAAGTCACTCCCATCTCCAATGCGAGGGCCTGCCCCAACCGGTAGAAAGCGGCTGCCTTTACCTGTGTGAATGCCGGCATACGCATCAATTCTCCCGTTAGCAGGCATTGCCCGGAGGCCTCCCATCCAACGCCCAAACTATACACAGTGCCTTCCTGTAGCGGCTTCAGAAAATTCACTCCCATATGAAGCTTTTCACTGAAATGCCATAGCAATCCTCCCTGTACACTGAAGCTTCCGGAATTACCTGCTCCCTGCACAGTAACCGAAGTATAACTGAACTTCAACCCCACTCCTGCCTTTGCGCCAAGCCGCCTGCCGTAAGCGCCTCCAACCTGTTGCTGATGCCAGGCTGTATTTCCAAAACGAAAGATGCCCGCCCCGAAAGCTCCACCGGGTACGGGCACCGTTCCAACAACACCATACAACGGCATCTCCTGCAGCATAAACCGGCGCTCAGCATAAACACCCAATGCAGCAGCAGATAAACACGACAAACCCGCCGGAGTATACCACGCGGATAATAAATGCTGAAAATGACGACTGTAACTTCCTACACCAATATTCCTTCCAATAGGCGCCAATATAGGCTGGGCCAATAACACAGGTATCAGCCATAACAACATAAGGGTTAACATCAACCGTTTCATACGGGAATTGGGTTTAACAATAAATCAGGCTAACAAACTATTACAACACAAATGTAGGTATCAAAAAAAACAGGTTTGTTAATGAAATCTAAACATAAAAAAGCCGGAACACCTCTCATGTTCCGGCTTTCCTCCGAGGGACGGAGTATCTTTAAAACAGTCCGTATAACTGTGAATCTATCTTTGATATTATCTCCCCGAGATCTTCATCACTCTCCGGAAATTTGTTCTTATCAATGTCGATGATCAATAACGGTCCTTCTTTATACTTCTCAATCCAGTTATTATAATATTCATTCAGTCGCTTCAGATAATCGAGCCGGATATTTTCTTCATATTCCCTTCCTCTTTTCTGGATCTGTGCCACCAGTGTAGGCACCGAAGCCTGCAGGTATATCAGCAGATCCGGTGGCTTCACCATACTTTGCAGCGTTTCGAAAAAATTGAAATAATTATCAAAATCCCGCTTCGTCATCAGCCCCATTTCATACAAGTTAGGCGCAAAGATGTGCGCATCTTCATAAATAGTGCGATCCTGTATCACTGTTTCCTTACCATTCTGGATCTCCAGCAATTGCTTCAACCGGCCGTTCAGGAAATATATCTGCAGGTTAAATGACCAGCGTGGCATATCCTCATAAAAATCGTTCAGGTAGGGATTATGCTCCACATCTTCATACTGTGCATGCCATTTGTAATGTCTGCAAAGCATTTCTGTTAACGTGGTCTTTCCTGCGCCAATATTCCCGGCGATAGCAATATGCTTGATCTTATTCTGTTTTGCCATGCGATATGTGGTGATTCGTATTGAAAATAGCTACTGTCAGCGACTTTTTCAATAATAATTTATACCAATGAGTTTTTTCGCCTGATGCAAAGTTTGTGCCGCATTTGCCCTTGCTTTTTCAGCACCGGCCTTCACTACATTTTCCATGTAACTGGTATCCTGCTGCAGTTCTTTTGCTTTTTCGCGGATCGGCGCTATAAACTTCACCATATCTTCTCCCAGCTGTCCTTTCATATCACCAAAGCGGATCGTCTGATTATCCCATGCTGCTTCATAAAATTGCACCACATCCGGAGCTGACACAAGTTTCATCAGATCAACCAGGTTGCGTACTGATTCCGGCATCGGAGTGCCCGGACTAACAGCGGCGCTATCGGTTTTAGCCTTTTTGATCTTCGTGCGGATCTTATCATCATCATCTGCCAGGTAAATGGTAGCCATCTCATTTTCACTCTTGCTCATTTTGCCGTTACCATCCAGGCTGGGAATGCGCAGCAGGTTATCTCCGTAGTTGAATGCCACCGGCTCCGGGAACAAATCAGTTTCATAACGGTGATTGAAGCGCTGGGCAAAATTACGGGCCATCTCCAGGTGCTGTCCCTGGTCTTTACCCACCGGAACTTTTATAGCCCTTTGTATCAGGATATCCACACTCATCAGCACAGGATAAGTAAGCAATCCTGCATTCACGTTCTGGGGCTGCAGGCGCACTTTATCTTTAAAAGTGGGTACTTTTTCCAGCTCCCCAACGTAAGCCAGCATATTCATCAGGAGGTATAGCTCTGCGATTTCGGGGACATCACTCTGTACATACAGGGTCACCTTCTCAGGATCCAGCCCGGAAGCAATGTTCTCTGCCAGCACACGCATTACGTTGCCCTTCAGATCTTTAGGATTGGGATGGGTGGTCAGCGAATGCCAGTCTGCCACAAAAAAGTAGCAGTTAAAGTCTTCCTGCATCCGGATATAATTACGGATCGCACCAAAATAGTTGCCTAAATGCAAATAACCGGTAGGGCGAATGCCACTTACCACAATTTCTTTTTCTGTTGCCATAACAGGGCGCAATTTAATGAAAAACCGCAAAGCTTTAAGGGGAAAGCTTAAGCCACCGAAGCAGGAACTTATCCCGTTGCAGTCATCCCGCAGCATAAAGGTTTCCTCTTTTTTCTGGCCGTTTATCCCTAATTTTGAAGCACTATCATAATTACCCTTTATATTTAATTATCTTTTGATTTAATTTGACTATGGAAGTGAATGACGCACTGGTACAACAACTGGCTGATCTGGCCAGACTTGAATTCAACGACCAGGAAAAGGCGGAAATACGCGGAGATCTGCAACGAATGATCACTTTTGTGGAGAAACTGAATGAGCTCGACACCAGGGATGTAGCACCATTACTTCATCTTACAGATGATTATAATGTTTTCAGAGAAGACAAGGTGATACCGGCTATTACCCGTGAAGAAGCCCTGCTGAACGCTCCTTCAGCCACTGAAGAATACTTCAGTGTACCCAAAATAATAAAGAAATAACCCACATGCAAAAGTCCGTCATCCATCTGGAAGCAATCAGGAAAAGTTATTACCTCGGTAAGAACGAATTGCCGGTACTCAAAGGTGTATCGCTCGATATCTTCCGGAATGAATATGTGGCGCTCATGGGCCCCTCCGGCTCAGGGAAATCTACCCTGATGAATATCCTGGGATGCCTGGACAGTCCTACCAGTGGTAAATACATACTGAGCGGACATGATGTTAGCAAGATGGAAGACAATGACCTTGCCACCGTACGCGGAAAGGAGATCGGCTTCGTTTTTCAGCAGTTCAACCTGATGCCGCGTCTGACTGCCCTCCAGAATGTTGCCATCCCGCTGATCTATGCAGGTGTAGGCAAGAAAGAAAGAGAGGAAAGGGCCATGACCATGTTGAAAAAAGTGAAACTGGGCGACCGGTTCGACCATAAGCCCAATGAGCTTTCCGGCGGACAATGTCAGCGCGTGGCCATCGCCCGTGCCCTGGTCAATAATCCTTCCCTGATCCTTGCAGATGAGCCCACCGGAAACCTTGATACCAAAACCTCTGTGGAGATCATGGAAATTTTTGGAGATATTCACGCTTCCGGTAATACCGTTGTTTTAGTGACCCATGAAGAAGATATTGCAGAACACGCCAAACGCATCATACGACTGAGAGACGGTGTCATTGAATCCGATATGGTCACGGCAGAGGTAAGAATGACGAATTAATCATCATGAATTATAAAGAGAAGATCCCGGCGGAGAGGCACTCAATTAGTGCTATCTTCGCCGGGATCTTCTCTTTATAATTCCTAATGCTCAATTTATGTCATTAAAGATATATACCAAAACTGGCGACAAAGGTAAAACCTCCCTCATTGGCGGTACCAAGGTGCCTAAAAGTGATATCCGTATTGATGCCTATGGCACGGTAGATGAACTCAATTCTTATATTGGTCTGGTGAATGATCACATGGCAGACCCAGGCACCAAAGCCCTGCTCAGGGAAGTACAGGACCGGCTCTTCACAATCGGCGCTGCCCTGGCCTGCGATCCGGAAAAAGAAACCAAACTGAAGATACCCGATCTCCATGATGCTGATATTACACTACTGGAAAAAAGCATTGACCAGATGAATGAAGAATTGCCACCCATGAAATCTTTTATTCTGCCCGGCGGACATGTAGCCGTGTCTACCTGTCATATTGCACGTTGTGTTTGCAGACGTACGGAAAGGCTCTGCGTTGGGATGCAGGAACATGAACTGTTTATTGAGCCGCTGATACTGAAATACATTAACCGGCTGAGTGATTATCTTTTTGTGCTCGCCCGCTGGACAGGTCACAAACTCGGCGCGGAAGAAATTCCCTGGAAACCCCGGGTATAGAAAAAGTCTTAAATTCGCTTATGTTTACAGGAATCATAGAAACACTGGGAGAAGTAGTTACTACCAGGGAAGAAGGTGCCAACCGTGTATTCACCATTAAAACACCGCTGGCGTCCGAATTAAAAATAGATCAGAGCGTATCACATAACGGCGTTTGTCTTACCATCACCCATGTGAAAGATAATACCTATGAGACCGTTGCTGTCGCTGAGACATTGCAGAAATCCAATCTCGACCGGCTCGCTCCGGGGCAGCTGATTAACCTCGAAAGAGCCATGCTTTTCAATGGCCGGATCGACGGACACCTGGTGCAGGGCCACGTAGACGGTGTAGGTGTTTGCCTGTCTGTAACACCACAGGATGGCAGCTGGCTGTTCCGCTTCCACTTTCCGGACGAATTTGCAGCACTCATCGTGGAAAAAGGCAGTATATGCCTGAACGGTATCAGCCTGACCGTTTTCGATGTTACAGATAACGAGTTTTCTGTAGCCATCATTCCATACACATACGAACACACCAATATATCGAAAGTAAAACCAGGCGACATGGTAAACCTGGAATTCGATATCCTTGGCAAGTATGCCGCCAAACAGATGCAATTGGCCCGCTATTAATATCAGACCATGATCAATATTTCCCGGATACTGAAGTTATTGTTGTTCCTGCCCGCACTATACTGTTATTTACCGGCAAACGCCCAACAGACAGGGATAGTGCGGGTAACGGCCAGTTACGATCCGAACGCAGTACCAGAACTGTATAACCAGGTACCTATCGGCCTGCAACTTACTTACAACGACAGCTCCTACCGGCAAACTACCGGGTATTTACGTGGCAATTACCGCTGGAATAAACTCAATATCAAAAGCAATAACGGCGCCGTACAAAACGGTATACTGAGCTTCAACAGAGCACAGCTCGTGCGGGATAATTATCGTATAACCATTACCGTTATAACTGAAGAAAATGTGTCTCTGCAAACAAACCTGGAACTGCCCAGGCTAACCGGAATACGCTTCAATCATTATGCAGACAGCATAAAGCGGGACATTCACTTTTATCTCAATGTAGAAGGAAAATTCAGCAGCGGTAAAGTATTTCCACTCGACACCGCCACTATCAGGTTCGCTGCTTCCGATGGAAAACTGATAGGCCAGGATCTGCTGCTGCCTAAAGAGGATACTACCAAAACTGTCATAGCAGAAGCCTGGTACAAATACAACAACCAGATGTACCTACGCTCCGTAATCCCCGTCAAACAAGCCCCTGAAGATGAATCACTCATCATGAAAAACGGACAGGATCTGTATAATAATAACAAACGCCGCAGGCGGCAATAGCTAAATCAGCATTCTGGATTTAAGTTCAAGATACTTGTTCACCACATTCAAGGTAAGATGTTCCGGTGGTGTCAGCAGCGACATGATGCCGTACTTTGCCAGCTCTTTAACGATCAGTTTCTTATCATACGCAAATTTCTGCGCAATGGTTTGCTTATAAATATCCTCGATATCAGTAGCTGTATTTTCTGTCACCTGCTTTAGTTCAGAGTTTTCAAAGAAAACCACCAGCACCAGGTGATAACGTGCCAGCCTGCGGATAAATGGCAGCTGCCGCTGCAGGCTCGACATCGACTCAAAATTTGTATATAACATCAACAGCGAGCGGGTGGATAAGCGGCCGCGCAATTGTACAGTAAGTGCCTCGTAATCGCTTTCCTGCCAATGGGTTTCCTGTGCATAAAGCGATTCCATAATCTTGTTTATCTGCACCTTTTTACTGCTTGCCGGCAATATTTCTGTCTTACTTTCCATGAATGTGATCAGCCCGGCTTTGTCGCCTTTATTCACAGCAACATTGCTGAATACCAGCGATGCATTGATGGCATAATCCAGCAACGCTAAACCGTTGAAAGGCATTCTCATGGTACGTCCCTTATCAATCACGGAATATACCTGCTGTGATCTTTCTTCCGTAAAACTATTCACCATCAAATCACCGGTACGGGCAGAAGCCTTCCAGTTGAGCAGGCGCACATCGTCGCCTTTTGTATAGGGCTTGATATGATCAAACTCCATGCTGTGTCCGATTATCCGGCGCTTGTGTACCCCCAGTTCGTTCAGCCTGTTCATGGCTGCATACAATTCGTAATGCCGCAGCTGCTGAAAACTCGGATATACACTAACAGACTGCTCTGTATTAAAAACAAAGCGGCGACAAACCAACCCAAGAACACTTTGAATAAATACATTCGTATAGCCGAAGTTGTATATCCCTCTCTCTACCGGGCGCAGTTCATAACGAAAGCTATATGTTTGTCCTGCCGGAACAGTTGCTGCCAGGTTGAAATCGCGCTGCTGAAACTGCACCGGCAATTCATCGATAATGGAAACATCTACCGGAAAGGGATACCTGTTCTGCAAGGTAAGCACCACTTCGTTGTTATCGCCATTGCTGAACCGGGGACTGAGTTTCCTTTCAAGCTCAACCACTTCACTCGGACGAAACAGCAGCAATACCATATCCAGCAACAGCAGCACCACTACCGCCAGCAAGGCTATGAGGGCGACATTGTACAGGGCTGGCATGAAAAAAGAAACGATAAACAGCAGAATATTTCCCCCGATCAGGTAGTATAACCTTCTGGTGAAGAAAAGTATCTGGTATAAATTATTCTTTATAGTTGAAGACACGTGCTTACTTTTAAAATCAATACTACATCTTATCTCGGCACTTCTATTGCCTTAACAATCTGTGCGATCACATCATCTGTTTTAATACCTTCCATTTCCTTTTCCGGCGTAAGCATGATGCGATGCCTTAATACATGCGGTAATACTTCTACTACATCATCCGGTGTTACAAAGTCGCGGCTCCTCATAGCAGCTATTGCTTTCGACGCATTCATAACGGCAATGGATGCACGCGGAGAAGCGCCCAGGTATAAAGACGGATTCATCCTCGTTTCATTGATAACAGATGCGATATAACGGAAGAGCTTATCGTCTACAATCACCTGCCGTACACTATTCTGAAATTCGATGATTTGTGTAGTAGTGATCACCTTACTCACCATCTTTGTCAGGTCTGTTTCTCCGTTGAAATGATGAATGCTGCGCAGTACATTGATCTCTTCCTCCAGGCTGGGATATTTCACCTCGACTTTGAAAAGGAAGCGATCCAGCTGAGCCTCAGGCAGGCGGTAGGTTCCCTCCTGCTCTATCGGGTTCTGAGTAGCGATCACCATGAAAGGCCTGTTCATTTGAAACGTAGTACCATCGTTGGTAATCTGCCTTTCTTCCATTACTTCAAACAAAGCAGACTGCGTTTTTGCAGGTGCCCGGTTTATTTCATCTATCAATACCAGGTTACTGAAAACAGGTCCCTTCTTATATTCAAACTCTCTTGTTTGCGGATTAAAAACAGAAGTGCCCAGCACATCCGCCGGCATCAGGTCGGGAGTAAACTGGATACGGCTAAAGTCAGCATCTACGCACTGTGCGATCAGTTTTGCGGTGAGGGTTTTGGCTACGCCGGGCACCCCTTCGATCAACACATGTCCCTGTGTCAGTAATCCTGCTATCAACAGATCTACCATCTGATGCTGTCCTACGATAACTTTCCCGATCTGTGCCCTGATGGCCTCCACTCCTTCGTGCAATGAGGAGAAGTCTGTTCTGGATTGAAATGTACTGGTATCCATTTATTTCGTATTTAAATAAAACTGTTGTATCCGGCTATAAAATTCTTTCAGGTATTCATCACTTACAGATGTTTCCTGTTGTACCTGCTGCATCATTTGCAGCAGTGTCCTGATATCGTTTTCAGGAACGGCAGACTTGCGTGATAACATCCCGATAAATTCATCATTTAATACATTCGTATCGAGGTTATAACGGGTACGTATATACTCCATAAAATGAAGGATCATCTTATGAGTGAGGTTCTGATTGTTATGCTGTTGAAAATACAGTTGTCCGATCGCATCCACAAATTCAAGCGAATTATTCGTCATCGCCGGCCTGTCGGGCACAATACGTTGACGTCGTTTACTTTCAAATATCATGAACAGTGCCGCCAGTATCAGCGATAACCACACCGCCCAGCGCATGGCAGGATAACGCATCAGTGCCTGAAAATCGCTGAAGCTTCCGCGGCTCTGCGCATTGTGTATCCGGTTGTAGTAATCATCCCAGTACACATTGGCCGGGTCATAATGCAGATAGGATAGCTGCGTTTCCAACGCAGCTACATTCTTTTCGTGCATCAGAAAATAATTGGAAAAGGTATAAGGGTTCAGCAACAGGTAGATAAATCCTCCGCCATAGGCAATCTTTATAAAGTTGGGTTTATTCTTATAGTTGTATCCCAGTATCATGGTTGATGTAGAATCTATACCGGAAATATAATTACCTGTCACCATACCATTGTAATTAAAGCTGGTATCATGCGGTATTGCGGGGTCGAGATAATGTTCCACGAAACCAACTTTCGAACCCTGGAACCTGGAGCTTTCCACTACTGTAAATCCGAATTCCTTTTCCAGCAGGGGATCAGGCTTATTTACAGCAAGGAACAAATCGTTGCCTGATCTCACATAGTAAAGCATTGCTTCGAGATCCTTTGCAGTTGTATACATTTCTTCAGCTACGAGGATGTATACGTTATCTTTCTCCTGCAATGTGGGCTCTTTTTTATAAGTATCTTCGAAAGGTTTGGTAACCACCTGTACAGAATGGCTCGCAAATAATTGCGGCAGCATTTTAAACGCAGCATAGGTACCTCCTGCTTTTTTATCGCGGTTAGAGAAGGAAGATACACTCATGTTGGTTGTCTGATCCCGTTCGCTGAGCGCCTGACTACCTCCCAGGATCATGAGCACAATAAGCAGAAACGCCACTACAGCAATGATTATAATATACTGTTTCTTCACCAGGCTTTATTTATTTCATTATTAAAACTCCGAAACTCCTGATTGATTTTATTGAAATCAGGTTCGCTGACTTCAAATCCGCCATACCAGGCATACTCATAACCCAGCGTAAGCATAGAAAACTGCTTGTAATAAGGAGTTTCCCGCAAACTTCGCAGGTAGTCTGTATTTGTTTTTTCTTTACTGGTAGTGATTAACTGGCGACCGGCAAGCTGGAACAGTGTGTACAGATACCACCAGCGGATCGCCTGCCGGAGATCGCCGGCGGAAATAGCTTTACTGATATGCGCTTCATATTCCTGTGCGCTGGTGAGCTCCTCTTCCTGCTGTATATCGGGCATTACGGCCACAATCTGGTTCCGACGCCGGAAGGTAAGTCCATTATTTTTCAGGAACCAATATAACAAGATGCCTAACACAGCCACAATTAAAGTCAGCACTATTACATATACCGCTCTCGAAGCCTGACTGAGCGCCAGCAGCAATTGCTCCAGCCAGTTAAGACGGGGCGGCTCTGTTTTTTGAGGATCAAAATAATGCAGCTTTTTATCCTCCTTCAACGTCTTTACTACCTCATCAGGCACTTTTCTTGGCTCATAATAAGGAACGTTGTTGTCGTCCGTTTCCTCCTGAGATCGAATACTTTCTACCATAGCAGTGCTATCTGCAGCAACTCTTTCTTCTATTGCAGCCTGCTCCTGCCCTCTTATCTGTAAGGAGGAACAGCATATTAAAAGACAGACTGCGATCCAACAATATTTCTTCATATCACTGCTTTAAAAAAGTCGGTATAATCACTTTTCCTTCTGCACTCAAACGAAAGCCATTTTTATACAGAAAAATAGGATAGAGAATAAAATATCCCAGGATAAATGCGAGCGACGATAATAAGATCAGGAGACTAAGTGCTACCGGCATTTCTGTATGCCTGGTCACAAAGCTTTCCAGGAAAGCCGCTACTATGAATACAGGAACAAGGGTCACCATAATCTTGATGCCATCTTTTGCACCTTTGCGCAATGCATCTACTCTTTTGCGGGTGCCGGGAAAAAGAAGGCTTTGTCCCAGTATAATTCCTGCTGTACCGGCAATGATGATGCTGGATATCTCAAGCGTACCATGTATCCAGATAACGAGAATGGATTTCATGCCCAGGCCATGGGAAAAGAAAATGTATTGAAAAACGCCCAGCATGATACCGTTCTTGATCAGGAAATATAAAGTACCTACTCCAAACAAAATGCCTGCAACATAGCAAACAAAAGCAACATAGATATTATTGGAGGCAATCATGAAGAACATCATCAGGGGATTATCCTGCTTATATACATTGAAAGGATTTCCGTTGGCGATATTCCGCTCTGTCATATTGATGTACTCATCTCCGAGGAAGCCTCTGGCAAATGTTTCATCATGCGAGGCAGAGAATACGCCTACAATAACGAACAGCGCAAAAAAGCAGAAAACAAATAACAACAGCCGGTGATATTTGCGAAAAAGTAGTGGCAGCTCATATTGGAAGAACATCTGGAAACGGCCAACGTTCTCTTTTTTATTCTGATAGATCTTACGATAGATACCTGCGGCTATTCCATTGATATAGCGGGTTACTTTACTGAAGCTGTAAAACGTTTTGGCATACGACAGATCATCCAGTATAGATACGAATCTCTCTGCCATCTCATCGGGGTCGTCTGTTGGCTTCTCCTGGTATTCTTTCCACCGGGATAAATTCTTCTTGATAAACAGCGATTCTCTCATATTGAGTTATTTCCCTTTTTTTATTACGGATATTTACCTACAGTAGTGGGTTACTTATGGGGAATACCGTCAAACATACTAAATCGTTGAACAATATATAAACAAATATGTAAATTTGAATATGACGAATATAAAAATACCAACTTCTTTTAATATAGAACTTGAATTTGAATCCGCTGATTTGGGCCAGCGCCTGCTGGCCTGGTTAATCGATTTTGGTATACGGGCAGTTTATCTTATTG
This sequence comes from Chitinophaga sp. 180180018-3, assembly GCF_037893185.1. Classification (NCBI taxonomy): domain Bacteria; kingdom Pseudomonadati; phylum Bacteroidota; class Chitinophagia; order Chitinophagales; family Chitinophagaceae; genus Chitinophaga; species Chitinophaga sp. 180180018-3. Next base: position 6,356,450 of record NZ_CP140772.1, read on the forward strand.
GCGTACTGCTGGCATTCAATTTCACCACGGCAAATTTCCCGGGTGTGCTCTTCCTTATCCTGTTTCTGCCGGTTATGTTTTATTTTCCTGTTACCGAAATCAGTATGAGAGGCCAGACGCCCGGAAAAAGGGTCATGAATCTGCAGGTAGTGGGTATGATGGGCAATCAGACAAGCATAAGCCAACACCTTATCAGGTGGATTTTCAGGTTGATAGAAACACCGCTGGGTGTGTTCACCCTCTTCATCCCGGTCATTATTCCTATCGTTTCCATTGTACGTTCTCCGTACAACCAGCGCCTGGGCGATATCGTAGCGGGTACCATTGTAATCAGCACCAAACGGAAGGGCAGCATCAGCGATACCATTTTCAGAGACCTTTCGGATACTGACTACCAGCCTAAATTTCCTCAGATCATGAAGCTCTCCGACCGTGATATGAACAAAGTAAAAGAGTTGCTGGACCGGGCACTGCAGGCCAGGGACGAAGAACTCGCTTTCCGGGTAGCCAACAGGGTGAAAGAAGTATTACATATAGAAGCAGAAATGTCGAATGTGCATTTCCTGGAAACAGTGCTGAATGATTATAACTATTATACCACCAGAGAGAATTAAGCATATAGAATGAAGAAACAGAGCGAAGACCTCAGCAGATAACTACAAAATTGTTGAAATCTGCTGAGGTCTTCGCTCTGTTTCTTCATTCTATATGCTTAATTCTTTCTCTCTATTTGCCAATAGATCCCAGCTCTTCATTTATATTCATATTCATGAAACGGTTAGGATCGCCTGCAGGGCCCTGGTAGGTAATGGTGCGGTCGAATGCCAGGATCGGGTAAAACACGATTCCAAGGAAGATGAGACCGATCGTAAATCCCTCACTCTTACCGAAACTCTTACTGAGCAGGTTGGTCATCCAAATGGCAACAACGATATTGGCAATTGGCACAAAGCACAGCAACAGCCACCACCAGGGTTTACCCACAATTTTGGTAAGGATGTAAATGTTGTAGAAAGGAACAATAGCAGCCCATCCTTCCTGGCCAGCCTTGGTATAAATTTTCCACATACAGATAATCATAAATACTGACACAATGAGCCAGAATAGCATAAAAGTACCAAACATAGCACCCATAGCGCTGCTGCTCTCATAAGTAGTTGTTTCCATAATCTTGGTTTAAAGTGTTATTGTATATACGGTCAAATGGGGGTTGGGGACAACCTGATATCAAATATATATATAATTTCCGATAATACACATACATCACATTATTAACATTAAGAGAAATCTGATTTATACCTGCTGAAATTTTTTTTTCAACTTTTTCAATGCTAATATTTGGAGATTCAACTCATTATATTACCTTTGCAACCGGCAAGTCTTATACGACCAGCTCCTACTGAACTCCCCCAGGACAGGAATGTAGCAAGGGTAGGTGGTTGTAGCGGTGCGATATAAGTAACTTGCCTTTTTTTTCTTTTTTTATTGTCATTAGTTGCCTGTCAATAGTATCCTGGTTGCTATATTCTTCACCTCTTCACTAATGACAGCGATTTCCACAAAGAGTTCATTTCCTGACAACTAATTTTATCATAGTATGAAATTCTTTATCGATACAGCGAATCTGGCGCAAATCAAAGAAGCTCATGATCTTGGCGTTCTGGATGGTGTAACCACCAATCCTTCCCTGATGGCCAAAGAAGGTATTAAAGGAGAGGCTGCCATTATCAAACATTATAAGGATATCTGCGACATCGTAGATGGTGATGTAAGTGCTGAAGTATTCTCCACCGACTTTCAGTCGATCATTGAAGAAGGTAAAAAACTGGCAGCGATTCATCCGAACATCGTGGTGAAAGTACCCATGATCAAAGATGGTGTAAGGGCAATCAAATGGTTTACTGACAACGGTATCAGAACAAACTGCACACTGGTATTTTCAGCAGGTCAGGCTATTCTGGCTGCAAAAGCAGGTGCTGCTTATGTATCTCCATTCATCGGCCGTATCGACGATACCAACTGGGATGGCGTGGAACTGATCGCTCAAATCGCGCAGATATACAGCCTGCAGGGTTTTAAAACTGAGATCCTCGCAGCTTCCATCCGTAGCGCTCTCCACATTGTGAAATGTGCAGAAGTAGGCGCCGACGTATGTACCTGCCCGTTAGACTCTATCCTCGGGCTGCTCAAACATCCGCTGACTGATATCGGTCTGGCTAAGTTCCTGGAAGACGCTAAGAAAATGTAACCTTAGAATATTTTTTAGATGGTGTATCCCCGGTGCAGTAATTGCATCGGGGATTTTTTTTGCTGCTTTTGTTGTATAATTTTATTTAAATTCAACCATATTATCCACGTAGTTCATAAAAGAAAACCTGATGGGAAAATATATCCTTTCGCTGGATCAGGGAACCACAAGTTCACGAGCCATCGTCTTCGACCATAACGGCAGCATCAAAGCAGTTGCTCAGAAAGAATTCAAACAGATATTTCCGCAACCCGGATGGGTGGAGCACGACCCGATGGAGATCTGGGCGTCACAGGCCAGTGTTGCTGCTGAAGTATTGCTCAAAGCAAGGGTCACTGGCGAAGATATAGCCGCAATAGGCATCACCAATCAAAGAGAAACCACTATCGTATGGGACCGTAAAACCGGTAAACCCATCCACAATGCCATCGTGTGGCAGGATCGCCGCACTGCTGCCTATTGCGATGAACTGATCAGCGCAGGCAAAGAACAACTGGTAAAAGATAAAACCGGGCTACGCCTCGATGCTTATTTCTCCGGTACCAAAATAAAATGGATACTGGATAATGTGCCAGACGCACGCAAAAAAGCTGAAAACGGCGAACTGGCCTTTGGTACGGTCGACAGCTGGCTCGTGTGGAACTTCTCCAACCATAAACTGCATGTTACTGATGTCACCAATGCGTCGCGCACCCTGTTATTCAATATCCACGATATGCACTGGGACAGGGAATTGCTGCAACTCTTCGATATACCCGAGTCTATGCTCCCGGCAGTAAAACAATCCAGCGAAGTATACGGATATTCAGAAGCAAACCTTACCCCCTATCGCATTCCTATTGCCGGTATCGCCGGCGATCAGCAGGCGGCTCTTTTCGGCCAGATGTGCATCCACCAGGGAATGATCAAAAATACTTACGGCACCGGATGCTTCATGGTACTGAACACCGGCGACAAACCGATCGTCTCTAAAAACAACCTGCTCACCACCGTAGCCTGGAAAATCAACGGTAAAACTACTTATGCCCTAGAAGGCAGCATCTTCATCGGAGGTGCTGTAGTACAGTGGTTACGCGACGGACTGGGTATCATCCGTCATTCAGCCGATGTGGAAAAGCTGGCTGCCACTGTTCCTCACAGCGATGGCGTATACCTGGTACCTGCGTTCGCAGGATTGGGCGCGCCCTACTGGAACCAGCATGCACGGGGCACGATGGTAGGACTTACGCGTGGCTCCACTGCCGCACATATTGCCAGGGCGGCGCTCGACAGTATTGCTTTTCAGACCATGGATGTGTTGAAAGCCATGGAAGCAGATACTGGCGCACCGGTCACCGAACTACGGGTAGACGGCGGCGCGACGGCTAATAACCTGCTCATGCAATTCCAGGCAGATATACTGAATATCCGCGTGATACGCCCGGTGATTACCGAAACCACCGCGCTCGGAGCGGCCTACCTTGCCGGCCTCGCAGTGGGTTACTGGGATAGCCTGGAAACCATTGCCGGGCAATGGAAGATAGACGCTACTTTCAATACAGCTATGGAAACGGCCGAAAGCAAACGCCTCTGCAGCGAATGGAAACGCGCTATCAGAGCAGCCCAGGCATGGACAGAAGAATAATTTTACCACGTTTAACACATACTCTTTTTATGTCTCCTTATTTAGCCGAAATCATAGGCACCGCTTTCCTTATCGTATTGGGTGATGGCGTTGTAGCCAGCGTAATACTCAACAAATCAAAAGGCGCCAATGGCGGCTGGATCGTTATCACAGTGGGATGGGCCATGGCCGTGTTTGTTGGCGTATATGCCTCCGCACGGTACAGCGGAGCCCACCTGAACCCGGCCGTTACTTTCGCTCAGGCACTCCTGGGAAATTTTCCCTGGGAAAAAGTAGCTGGTTACATCGCAGCACAGGTAACCGGCGCCATGCTGGGAGCATTCCTCGTATGGCTTTGCTACAAACAACATTTCGATGCCACCGAAGATGCTAACACTAAACTGGGCGTCTTTTGCACCATTCCTGCCATTCGCAACAGCAAATACAACTTCCTCACGGAATTTATTGCTACGCTGGTATTCATACTCGCGATCCTTTACCTGAGTGCACCAACTGCGGGTATCGGCTCGCTCGATGCATTACCGGTAGCACTGCTCGTATTGGCCATTGGCATGTCGCTTGGCGGGCCCACCGGTTATGCCATCAATCCTGCCAGAGATTTCGGGCCAAGACTGATGCATGCACTGCTTCCCATCCCCGGCAAACGCGACAGCGACTGGAGTTACGCCTGGATCCCTATAGCTGGTCCGCTGGCCGGCGCAGCAGGAGCAGCACTTATTTTTAAGTTTCTTCTTCAATAAAACACTCCCGGAGAAAGCTGAAATGATTTATCGCTTTTCAAGATTTTCAAGACGATTCTTCATTTCAGCATTTTCCTGTTTGATCTGCTCATTCTCTTTTTTCAAATCAATCATATACAAAGTCAGTTCTTCTACCTTCTTCAGAAGTGCCGCCTGCGTATTTCCTATATCTATCCCCTCTCTTGCTACGTCAGCAGCAGAAGGCATATCCGGTAAATGTTTATTGCTTTTTATGTACTGCTCTACTGATTGTAAAGATGGTAACTGATAAGTGGGCTCAAATACATAATCCGGCCAGTTGGCTGCCTGCTTTACTGTCACTTTTGTGAATATAGCGGAGCCATTCACAGCCAGCTTATACCCTTTCGTATCAGCAGTACCTATCCCCAGATTACCTCCCACATCTAGCCTCATTTTTTCAGTACCATCATTGGTACTAAAAGTTAGGAAGCCACCTGTAGTGCTCCCTCCCCGATGAAAATTAATAGCACTGTTCAACGAGCCGTAAAACCGGTGTTCCAAAGAAAAAGACATCGAATTAACAGGACTGGTTTGCAGGTTTCTTACCCCCAGATAAGTACCGCTTCCCGCACCATTCCCTTCGGGTAATCTTCCCAACACAGCAGATAGCCTGTTTTCTTCAGCCACCCCAATGTCAAACCGAGCGCCAGGTACAGTTGTTCCGACTCCCACATTGCCTGCCGCATCTATGTTGATGGCGCCGGAAGTGGGTGCTGCAGCACCTGTACCGCCAATCGACAACGAATTACCGGTAGGCACATTTACCCAAAAACTAGTACCACCGGAATTTTGTAGTCTTACCCCTCCGTTTGCTGAAGGATTTACAAGCACATTCCCGGCAACATTCAGCAACTCAACAAGGGCAGTGGTACCTACTCCTACATTACCATAGCTGCCAATGCGCATGCGCTCTACCAGAGCATTACTACTGCTTGTACTGAAAGACATGAATCCGTCTGCACCGGAACTTCCCCTATGAAAGTTGATAGATGCCTTAGGCGTGGTATACCAGTTGTAAATTAACCTGGTAGTAGGCATATTAATAGGATTGGTGGTGGTATTCACCTGTTGGATGCCCAACGAAGACTGCTCTCCATTTGGGGAGGTGCTTACTTCCAGCAGATAACCAGGATTGGTGGTACCTATTCCTGCATTGCCGGTAGTAGGAAAAGTATTTGTTTGTGCCTGGATGGGTTCATTTAAGCAAATGCTGATCAATGCAAATGCAATAACCGGGATAATCTTTTTCATTTTATTAAAGGGATATTATTTATTGGATATCGGATTAAAAACAATTAGCTACACTCGGAATATAATTGAAAAATTAGGGTCTTTAAATAAAAAGCAAATTGATCATTCACATGATTGATCAGCTCGTCAGAACAAAATAGGGAAAAATTCATTGGAAGCAAAAGAACACATAAAAGCTAATGTTAAGCTTTTATGTATTTTCATTTTTTTCTGAAAGTTTCGTAACTTTGATACGAATTTAAACCTTGATTGCTGAAAAACCAGCCGGATATTTGTAGCGCTAAACCGGATTTCATTTCAGCAACAATGGCTGTAAAATCTAAAACGATGAATTATGATTCAGCCCAACATTCCGGAAACTAAACTGCCACGTATTGTTATTGTGGGAGGAGGATTTGGTGGCGTAAACCTGGCGAAACAGCTGAAACACGCTCCCGTGCAGGTAGTATTGCTAGACAGGAACAACTATCACCTCTTTCAGCCACTGTTGTACCAGGTATCAACAGCAGGCCTGGAGCCGGATAGCATCGCATTTCCGCTGCGAGGCATCTTCAGAAAACAGCGTAACCTTGTTTTTCGCATGGCGGAAGTAACCGGATTACGAGCGGAAGAAAATATGCTGGAAACAGGTATCGGAGATATACATTACGACTACCTGGTATTTGCTACAGGAAGTAATACCAATTTTTTTGGTAACAAGAATATTGAAGAGAATGCCATTGGGATGAAGTCGCTCATAGAAGCTGTGCAGATCAGGAATTACGTCGTGAAACAATTTGAGGAAAGTTTGCTACTGCAAAACGAAGCTGAAATCAAACCCAAGCTGAATTTTGTAATGGTAGGCGGTGGCCCTACCGGCGTTGAGCTTGCAGGCGCATTTGCTGAACTGCGGAAGTATATCATGCCTAAAGATTATCCTTCCCTGCCCCAGTCACTCATGAACGTATACCTGGTAGAAGCAGGTCCAAAATTGCTACCATCTTTCAGTGAAAAAACATCCCGGAAAACATTGGAAGCATTGCAGGAACTGGATGTAAAGGTGATGACCAATACTGGTGTGAAAGAATACGACGGACAAATAGTTACGCTCAGCACCGGAGAACAGATACCAACACATTCCCTCCTCTGGTCTGCCGGAGTAAAAGGCATTCCCGTAAAAGGCATTCCTGCCGATATTATATTGCCCAATGGCCGGATACTCGTTAATGAATTCAATCAGGTAAAAGGATTCACCAACGTGTACGCTATCGGCGATATCGCACAGATGACCAACGATCCCAGATTTCCTAAAGGCTATCCGATGGTAGCTCAGGTGGCGATCCAACAGGGAAAAAACGTGGCTCATAATATCCGGCTGGGACTGGAAAATAAACCCATGAAAGGCTTTACCTACAAAGATCTTGGAAGCATGGCCACCATAGGCCGTAACAGGGCTGTTGCCGAAATTTCCGGTATGCGCCTGAGCGGCTATTTTGCATGGATAGTGTGGATGGTCGTACACCTGTTAAGCCTGCTGGGATTCAGGAATAAACTGGTAGTGTTCATCAACTGGTTCTACCGGTACTTTACTTTCGAAAGAGGAACCCGCATCATCATCAAACGCGGTGCCGCGAATATAGTGAAGCTGCGGCAGAGTGTGGGAGCCTGAGAAGAATGAAGAATATAGAATGAAGAATGAAGAAAATGCAGCGGAGATGATAGCGAATAATTAAAATTAAATAGTAGCATTATTCGCTATCATCTCCGCTGCATTTTCTTCATTCTTCATTCTATATTCTTCATTCTTATTTCCTATTCAATATTGAATTCAACGTAATCGACGATACCAACTCATCCGCCCTGCCTCCCAGCGCCCGGTAATACAACAGAATAGTGTAGTTGTTCTCTGTCTCCCACCAGTCTCCTTCCGTCATTTCAGTACTTACTTTTGAATTGGGTTTGGTTTTATCCACCAGCCCATAGATGTAATTATAATAGCCCTGCTTCAGGAAAAGCGTTGTCTCATAAGCCCGGGTGCTGCCGTTATACGTAAGTTTGCTGCGGTCGTTCAATTCATAATCGGTCACCTCTCCCATCAGATACATATCATAACCAGCATACGGCTCCGGCGCATCAAACGAAAAATGAACAGTGGCATAATCTCCTTCAAAATTAGGATCATAATCGTCCAGTGTAGCCAGATAATATTTACCATTGATATCTTTAATGAACTGATAAATCTTATCCGCCTGTTCATAATCTCTCGTCACATATACATCCGTACTATTGGCATGGTATTCCGAATGCTTTACCCTTTCCGTCTGCAGACGGAAACTACGCAGATCTATCCAACGAAACTCTTTGCCCGCAGGCATGATACAGTCCTGCTCCGCATTGTACTTCAGTACATTTCCATTGATGAACTGTGGTTTAAGACCAGTTAAAGCATTATCCCATCGATAGTTCTGCAATACCACCACCTTTATCTGGTCAAAAGGATTCTGAATGTTCAGGGCTGCTGTATTGACTTCAAAATTGATCTTCTGATAAGTACGGAATATTTTAGGCGCGATAGGCTGCTGAATAAATCCGGAAATTCCGGCTTTGTTATCTACCACATACATCCTGCGGGTAAATGCCAGCTGTGAGGTATCACTATCCAGGTAAACCTTCAGCAGATAGTTACCTGATTTCACCGGATAACTGTTGGTGCCCGGTAACTGCACACTGTAATGTGTATAGCGCTGTAAAGAAATACTCGACAGCTTATAGTTCATGATCCTTGTTTCAGAAAAACCCCTCATATAATCAAACTGATTCACCTGAGCTGGCGTCCAGTCAGCGTTACAGAGCACAAAACTATAATAGTAATTCTTCACATCATTATCCAGATCATCAAAAGATAATTCCAGTCTGTCACTTCCTCCAAGCGTAAACATCGGCATACTTAACGGATCTCCGGCCCGGTTAAATTTAACGGACTTGATGTTATTGTAGTAGATATGGTCCGGGGTTATAACATTCGCCTGGGCATAAATGCCATTATACACAAAGCAGGATATGAGGGCTATCACAAATGTAAATGCTGCTGTACGCATACTAATTGTTTGATTATCTAAGATACAACTAAAAGCCAAATGCTAAAGGTCAAAGGCTAAAAACGCTATATTTGTTCTATGAGTTTATCATTTTTCATTGCCAAACGGATTGCTTTCAATAAGGGATCTTCTTTCTCAAAGTTTATTATCAATATAGCCATTGCTGCTACGGCAGTAAGTGTAGCAGTAATGATACTGGCAACGGCATTGGTAAACGGTTTCCAGGAAGTGATACAGGAAAAAATATTCAGCTTCTGGGGGCATATTCACATCAATCAATATCAACCCAACGCCGGACCTCTCACAGAGGAAATACCGTTCAGCAGCCGAAACAGCCTGATAGACAGTATCAGACTGGCTCCGGGTATAAAAACAGTGAACCGCTATGCCACCAAATCCGCTATCATTAAATCTGATAAGGAAATAGACGGCATCTTGTTTAAGGGTATTGATAAAGACTATGACTGGCAGGAACTAAAGCGCTTTGTTCAATCAGGAAATCTTATACATTACAACGACAGTTCCTTTGCTCCGGAAATCATGATCTCCGAGCATATGGCCAAAGAGCTGCACCTTAAAGTAAACGACAAGGCTGTTATCTATTTCATACAAGGCGGCGGCCTTCCTCCCAGAGCACGCAAACTAACGGTAACGGGCATATTTAAAACAGGTATCGAGGAATATGATAAAACTTACGTGATCGGGGATCTTAACCTGATCCGCAGGCTCAACGACTGGTCGCCCGATGAAGTGGGTGGATATGAGATTATATTGAGAGACTATCACATGATGGATTCTACCGCCCGGTACATCGACAATCACCTGTTGCCCGACCAGCTCTTCACCCGCACCGTGCGCGATATTTATCCGAACATTTTCGACTGGCTGCAATTACAAAATCAAAATGAGCTGATCATTCTGATCATCATGACTATCGTTGCCATCATCAACATGACAACAGCGATACTCATCCTGATACTGGAACGCACTAATATGATCGGGATTGCCAAAGCGCTGGGAATGCGCAACTGGAATATACAGATGGTATTCGTGTACCAGGCTGCCTACATCGTACTGATTGGTATACTGATAGGTGATTTCTTCGGACTGGGCCTTGCTTTCCTTCAGCAAAACACCGGCTTTTTCAAGCTGCCCGAAGAATCCTATTATATGTCGGTGGCCGCTATATCTATCCACTGGGAAGCGATCATCAACATCAATATCAGCACCTTCCTGATCTGTTTCCTGATACTGATGATCCCTTCTTTTATCATTCAGCGCATCTCTCCGGTAAAGGCCATCCAGTTTAAGTAGCTACTTTTTGCGGCTCTTCACATAATCCTGCAGGTAACCGCACTGGTGGTATACCTCATCGTAAAATTTTGTTTGTGAATACCCTGATGCCAGCAACGGGAAGTAACGGTTACCTATCAACGCATTAACGTATAGCTTATGGTCCTGATTAGTAGGCGTATGTTTCTGTGAGCAACGGGCCGCCATGAACAGGCATCTTGCCTTAAACTCTTTGTCGGTGGTAGCCTGTGCTGCTTTCAGGTAATACGTTTCCGCTTCATAACAGCCAAAGTACTGTTTCAGAAACGGATCTTTCTCACAGCCGGAAGTATACCACGTTGTTGATGGACGATAATCCTTTACAAAATACCAGGTACGGCCGTAGTACGACATGCCGAACAAAGCCGTCGCGTAATCATAATATACATTAGCAGGTACCGGGTTCGTTTTCATTTTTTCCTGAAGCTGCAACATACGTTCGCACAACTGCAGTTGAGTAACCTTCTTCGTATAACGTGCCTCTGCCGTGTCTTCCCCAAAATCCTGTAGCTGATCCCGGAATACCTGATAAGAGGTGATCTGATTAGCAGCAGGTACTTTTTTGAACCAGTTTCGGGCATTCGCAAAATCATGTATTCGCAGATAGCTTTCTCCAATGGTCTGATCCATATTGATCTCTTTTGGGAAAAATCCCGCCAGATAAGCTTCGTAAGGCGTCTTAGCCGTTTTATGAAGGAAGTTGTTCAAACTGATAAGTGCCGCTGGCGTCATATCATTTCTTACCTGCGACACCGCTGATGCTCCGGATATAAAGTAATCCTGCATCTGCAGTGAATCGCAACGGCCTCTGATCAGCGCCTCTCTCGTTTCATTGCCCTGTTGGTGGTAACGCGGTGCCAGCACAGCAAACAGCAGGTTCCTGTACACTTTGCGGAACGCAAATGCTTTATCCATTGATCTTTCCGACCAATAAATCTCGCTATACTTTCTTTCCGGAGTTTTTGCATCCAGCCACTTAAAAGATGTCAGCAATTGCGCTTCGAAGGTACTGTCTATCGTTTTCCGCTGGTTGATATTCACCAGCAGGTTTACTATCTCCCATTGATCCCTGATATCGGTATCCTTCGTTTTCACATCATCCAGGCGTGTTCTGGCAGCCGGATAGTCGTGCAGGAAATAAGAGAGGTAGGCAGATGACACCCGCCACATGTCTATATCCTTTACTTTCCCTAACCGGATAATGCTATCCGCAGTGCCCTGCAGTTCACGTATCCAGGCTTTCGTCATACTTTTGTTTTCCGCTGTTGGGCTTTGCAGACTGATAAATGCAACCCCGCTGTCGACCAGTGCCGGGCTGGCATATTGTTCTTCCAGCTTATTAATTTCCCTTGCCAGTAAAATATTCAGCGCCGGAGAAGCCGGATCTTCTGCATATACTTTCCTTATAGATTCCACGCTGGGCCCGGAGTTGTCGAACCCGAAGATGGCAGCTACAGTGGCTCTTTCATGATTATTTTTGCAGAGAGGATAAATCTGCCGGTCGCTGGTATTTGTCCACATCAGGCTGGTAAAACAGCTGATCCGCTGGGAAGGGGCCTTGTCAAATACCTGCGAGAAAAGGTAAGCACTTTGTACGGTATCTTTCAAACGCAACATAGCGCCTGCTTTTAGCGCCAGGGCTTTATAATAAACAAGGGAGTTTCGCTCCTTCCCGTCGAACATCTTATCGAAATCTGTTATTGCACGCTCATATGCCTTTGCATAATGCTGCAGCCTGATCAGCTGAAACGCATAACGCTCACGGATATCCTGTTCCTTCGTTTGCTGATACAGTGCTTCGCCCATACGATACAAACTATCCAGCTGCTGCGTATTCCGTTCCGGCACCGACCAGGGATCGCTGTTAACCACCGCCGGTTCGCAGGTTTTAGCAAACAGCAGGTAACGGGCTGCTTCCCTGTTTTTCCCCTTTAGCAGAAATTGAGCAAAACTGTTCTGCTTCACACTATCCGGCAATGCCTCATTTCCGCTGGCAATAGCCGCAAACTGCTCGGGTTTATAGGTATAGATATATTCCCGTATATCCTTCCCCGTTACTTTCTTTCCGGCATACTCCTGCCAGTCGGCCACATTACTTGTTGCTTCCGATGGAGTAGGATCTCCATAAAAAACGGAAAGAGATGTATAGTAAAAAGGTTCATACCCCGTTCCTTTGGTATAAGGAGAGAAGAAAGATACGTAATAGTCATACGGATCAGGGTCCGGGCCACATGACAACGTATAGATAATGTTGCCGAAGAAAACAAGGCAAAAACTAATTAAAAAAACGACAGACTTTTTGTAGTTCATTCAATGGGTATTTTTTCAGGGTTACTGAATCAAGATGATAAAATATAACAGCCGGATCTGTTGTCTGCAGCTGTGCTGCCACCATTTGCGCGGCGGCCTCCAGTACTGAAGGGTCAATGGTTTCCCGCCGTACCGTACTTCCTTTTCGTAGAAGAAAACCATTCAGCAAAGTATCTTTCCTCACCACATACTGGCTGACAGTCGTTTTGCTGAAGAGCAATGTATCCTTTAGTTCCTCCTCTCCTACATACCTCAGAATACCTGCATAGGTATTATCAGGTAGAAACAACACACTCCATCCGAAAAGCGGCAAAGCGATGTCCAAAGGTAAAGGATATCCGGCAACCCGCTGCTCTTCTATATATGATCTCAGGGTTACCAGATCGAGGATGGAATTATGATCTCCTGACTTACGAAGGTCCCCCATATTGTAACACATGAGCAGCCCCCTGTTGGCCGGGGGGATTCCTGCACGGGAGGCATACTTCATCTGGTACATGCGTATAGTAACGGATATCCTTCGGTTCCGGAAAAAGGAAGTATTCCTGATCTGTTTGAGAAAAGAGAAATAGGCTTCGCGCGTTGTTTGCGTCCAGTCGCAATCGAGCTGTATTTCATGAATGCGGTCGCCTGGAATGCTGTCGCATAGCTGCGCCGTCAGTTTCGCCACCCTGGAAGCCAGCGTGGTATCTGCATGCGCCCAAACCTCGTTCATGAGAAATATAACCGGTACAATTTCCACTCCCGCTGGCCATGGAGCTGCCTGCCGGAGCACAGCTACCGGCACGGGAGCTTTTGTTACCTCATCCGGGCTCACATCAAACAATTTAATATAAAGCCGCCCGGCAGATAAGCCCCGTAAATAGCGCAGTTCTTCACTGTTCCCGGTCCATGTTTGTTTCCAGTAATAAAACGCAGGCGTCACTTTCCGCGGTACATGCGGCCGGCACGATACTCCGGCTATCAGCAGGCATATAAATAAGCATAAGCGGGGCATCATAACTTTCTAAATAAGCAGGCGGCCACAGATAATACCGGCGGCCACGGCAGCATTCAGCGACTCGGCGCCACCAAGACGGGGAATGGTGATCCGATGAGTAGCCATCGCAATAACATCTTCCGATAATCCCCTCCCCTCATTACCAATCAGGATAATCCCCTCTTTTATTACCGGGAATCCGGCGATATTTTTCCCATGCAGCGTAGCGGCATAGGAAGGCACCGGCGATTGCCGCAACAATTCCTTTATATCGTATTCGGCTATACGTACCCTCACTATACTGCCCATGGTGGCTTGTATGGTTTTAGGATTATATACATCCACACAATCCGGGGAACAAATGATCTGCCCGATCCCAAACCAGTCGGCTATACGAATAAGTGTTCCCATATTTCCGGGATCCTGTATGGCTTCCAGTGCAAATACCACGGTACCGGGGGCCGGCAACGGATCTATAGCGGGAGGCATATCCAGTAATGCCATCGCCCTGTTGGGGGTAGTAAGGGAAGATAACTGTTTTAAAACAGACGCGTCTACTGTTATTACTGCACCAGACAATTTGCCGAGTAAATGGTTATGTTGTTCCAACCAATCGGCAGTAGCATAAAGCCCTTTTATTGGCATGCCCGCCTGTAGCAGCTCCTGTACGATCTTATCTCCTTCTGCCACATACTGGCTGGATTTTTGCCTGTTTTTTTTGTGCTGTAATGATTGAATATATTTAATTTGCGCCTTTGACAACATAGGACCAAACCTACACGATTTCTTTTAATCAGCCAAGAAACGGCATGGTATCCTGTACGTCAGTTCTGGCTTCTAACATTATTAACAACGTTTTCGCCCGTGATGCAGCTGCCTTCGAAATGCGGATTCTTAATGCTGAAATATGTACTGCTGGCAGCAGTAATATCAGTATTGGCAGCATGTTCCAACACTAAATATCTTCAGAAAGATCAAACCCTGTACACCAGCGCCAAAGTGAATGTCAACGGTAATGATATTCTCAATTCTGAAAAACAGGATCTCCGCGGTTCCCTGTCTTCCAAATCCCTGATGACCCAGCAGCCCAATAAAAAACTCCTGGGTACCCGTATCAAAGTATTTCTTTATAACCAGAAATACAGGGAGAAAAAATCAAACTGGTTCTGGAATATGATGCTGGCTCAGCGGAACCTGGAAGAACCAGTGGCGTATGATTCAACCAAAGCAAAGGAGTCGGTCGACAGAATGACCAGTTACCTGCATAACCAGGGCTTCTTCCATGCTACGGTGGGATATGCTTCCAAAACCAAACACCGGAAAACAAACGTTACCTATGATGTGAATACCGGCCGGAATTTCGTGATCGACAAAATCACTTACAACATACCGGATAGTGCACTGCTGAAAATCGTAAAAGATAACTCCAATCTATCCCTGATTCAGAAAGGAACTGTTTTCAAATCCGCCACACTGGGCAGCGAAAGAGAACGGCTCACCCGGCTGATCCGGGATGCAGGGTACTATAAATTCAACCGCGAGGCCATCGAATACACACTGGATACGCTTAACAAGGCACTGTTCAGGAACAGCCTTAATCCCTTTGAAGGTTTTGTGAATATCTTCAATGAAAATAAGGGCCGCGACAAACTCACTATGGACGTGGAAATCCGGGTTAAAAATCCGGAAGATAGTACCACCCGCTGGGAAATGTACCATATCGGGAAGATATTTGCTTATCCTGATTTTCAGCTGAATGGCAATCCCGACGATACTTCCCTGAAACAGGATGCGCGGAAATATATCACGATCCGCTATCACCAGGAAACGCTAAAACCAAAGATCCTGTCGCGTTCTATCCTGCTCAGGCCGGGAGAAACCTACTCGCTGCAGCAATATAACGGCACCGTCAATAAACTATACGACATCGGAGTATGGCAATTCGTAACCCTGCAGTATAAAGAACCAAAAGATTCTGCCCGGACACTGGACGCCTATCTGTTTCTTACTCCCCGGCGTAAACAGGAGCTGGGCGTGAGTTTTGAGGTAAGTAACAGTTCGGATTATACACTTGGTTCAGGTGTTACACTGAATTACCGGCATGCGAACCTCGGCAATTCGGCCACCCAGTTTGGTTTTACACTCAATACCGGCATAGAGCTGATACGCCCTTCGTCGGGCTGGGAGCTCCAGGCCAAACAATTTGGCGGCGAGGCCAGTCTTACCTGGCCCCGGTTTGCCCTGCCTTTTCATATCAGGCAGTCGAACCGCACAAATGCTAAAACACGCCTCACGCTGGGCGCCAACTACCTGTCGCGTATCGACAAATTCGATATCAAGAGCATCAATGCCACCTACGGATACGACTGGAACGAAACAGCCTATAAACGCTGGATTGTCCGGCCTTTCACACTGAACTACGTGGGAGTAGCCCTGAATCCGTCTTTCCGCGATACCGTGGTAAACCTCAATCCTTATCTGAAACGCAGTTTCGAGCCAGCTCTCATCGGCGGAGAAAGCGTTTCCTATATCTACAGCAACCAGGATCTGCTGCATCCACGCCACTACACTTATTTCCGGGTGAATGTGGAAGAATCCGGCCTGTGGCTGAATGGCATCAACAGCCTGATGAACGGCATCAGCGGTAAGAAAACCAACCTGGAGAAACTAACCAATGTAAGTATTTCGAATTTTGTTAAGATAGAAGCAGACTACAGGCATTTCTGGAAATTGGGCATACACAGCGTTTTAGCCACCAGGGCGTATGCTGGTCTGGGTATACCATACAGCAGTTCTACAGTACTGCCTTATGTACGACAATTCACTTCCGGCGGACCAAACAGCATCCGCGCATGGCGACTCAGGACCCTCGGACCCGGCGCCTATAAAGATTCTTCCGCTACAGCACAGGCTTTCCCCGATCAAACGGGCGACTTGAAGCTGGAAGGAAATATCGAATACAGGTTCGACCTCCTGCGGATGTTCGGAGGTACCGTTAACCTCAAAGGCGCTACCTTCCTGGATATGGGGAATATCTGGATGGTGCGGAAAGATTCTACCAGACCTGGTTCTGAATTCCAGTTCAGCCAGCTGTACCACGACATTGCAATTGGAACCGGCGCAGGGCTGCGATTGGATTTCTCCTTCTTCCTCGTACGCCTCGACTGGGGTATTCCGTTAAAAGTGCCTTATTTCACCGGCAACAAAAACGGCTGGTACCTGAGCCAGTGGGATCTTTCGGATGCCCGCTGGCGCAGAAATAATATTATCTGGAATATCGCTATTGGTTATCCGTTTTAGGAACCGGGTAAGTAGCAATGAAATCCTCCATTTCAGTAGCGTCTTCCAGCCTGAACGCTCCGATCCTGGTTCTGCAAAGACTGCTCAGATAAGCACCACAGCCCAGCTCTGCGCCATAATCATTGGCCAGCGACCGAATATAAGTACCCGTGCTGCATACAACCCGGAAATGAACTTCCGGCAATGCAATCTTCGTGATCTCGAATTCAGCAATTGTCAGCTTCCGCGGCTCCACTTTTACATCCACTCCTTTCCTCGCCAACAGATAAATAGGTTTGCCATTCTGCTTGATAGCAGAGTGTATAGGAGGCAATTGCATAATTTCCCCGATGAAAGGCCTGGTAGCAGCCAGTATGGCCGCTTCATCCAGATGACTGATATCCTTGAAATTCTCCGGCTCCGACTCTTTATCAAAAGTTGGAGTAGTAGCGCCCAGCGTAAATGTACCCGTATACTCCTTCTCCTGGGCCTGGTATTCATTTATTTTCTTAGTCATCTTACCGGTACAGCAGATCAATAACCCCGTGGCCAGAGGATCCAGTGTGCCGGCATGACCGATTTTAGCTTTGGTAAGATTTCTTATTTTCCGTACAACATCAAAGGAAGTCCAGGTCAGCGGCTTGTTGATGAGAATGACCGCTCCTTCCTGGAAATTATTTTTTTCGTTCGTTTGCATAACACAAAGATACTTTGCATTATGCAAAGCCCGAAAACTCTCTGCCGTAGAATGAAATGCGCGAAGCCGCTTATTTCTTCCACTGATTTTACTAAATTCACGCAATTTTCAATTACATGGCATTAGAACATCATTTAGACGCAAGACTACGGTACCAGCAGCAGGTAGACAATTCGCGCGACTATGTCATGCCCTTTATCCAACAGGAGTTCCCGCAACTGCAGGGCCTCAGGATCATGGAAGTAGGGTGTGGCGAAGGCGGCGTACTGACGCCTTTCCTGGAGCAGGGCTGTAACTGTGTGGGAGTGGACCTGGCCCCCGATCGCATAGAACTGGCAAAAAGCTTTCTGCAGCAATATCTCGACAACGGGCAACTAAAGCTCATTGCACAAAATATTTATGATGTTGATTTCCTGGGAGAATTCAGGAACTCATTTGATGTCATTATTCTGAAAGATGCCATCGAGCACATTCCTGACCAGGAAAAGATCATCGGCCATCTGAAACAGCTGCTCACACCGCGCGGACAGGTATATTTCGGTTTTCCACCCTGGTATATGCCTCATGGCGGACACCAGCAGATCTGCAGAAACAAGTTTCTGAGTATGGTGCCCTATGTACATCTGCTGCCTCGCCCGTTGTATAAAGGAGTACTGCGTCTTTTTGGTGAAAAAGATGATGTAGTGATAGACCTGATGGATGTAAAATCCACAGGCATTTCCATTGAACGCTTTGAGCGCATTGTAAAGCAACAGCAGTACATTGTCACTCAGCGCAGATTTTACCTGATTAATCCTATCTACAAATATAAATTCGGGGTAAGTGCACGCGTACAGTGGAAACCCATAGCAGCCATCCCCTTCTTCAGGAATTTCGTGACTACCTGTGTCTACTATATGATAAAGAGTCGCTAGCATTTTAGCAAAATGCAGCGATGATTATCAGATAATCATCGCTGCATTTTGCTAAAGACTATTCCAGATTTCCCATGAAGCTTCTGCCTGCAGGATCAGCATTTCATGACCATTTTTTATGGCGGCGCCCTGAGCGGCACCCTTTTGCAGGAAGGCTGTTTCTGCCGGATTGTATACAAGATCGTATAGCAAATGTTGGGAAGACAGGTACTGGTAAGGTATTTCCGGGAAAGTATCTACTTTGGGATACATTCCCAACGGAGTAGTATTTACAATGAGGGTATGCGTGTCTAATATTTCTTTGGTAAGCGATTCATATGATACGGCTCCATTAACAGCCTGCCGGCTAACCGCAGTATAAGTAATACCCAGTTGTTCCAGCGCATACATAATCGCTTTGGCGGCGCCACCAGTGCCTAATACCAATGCCTGCTGATGATGAGGCCTGAGCAGAGGCTGCAATGATTTAGAGAATCCTATCACGTCCGTATTATAGCCTTTCTTTTTTCCATCCCTGAAATGTATACAGTTCACCGCTCTTATCCTGGCGGCAGCATCACTAAGTTCGTCGAGGAAAGGAATCACTGCTTCCTTATAGGGAATAGTCACGTTCAGGCCCTGCAGCTGCGGATGTTGCTCCAGTAAAGCCGGGAACTCATTAATCCCGGGTATCGGAAAATTATCATATGAGCACCCCGTGATATGCTCCTTCTCAAATTTTTCACCGAAGAATCCTTTGGAAAAGGAATGGCTGAGCGGATAACCTATTAGACCGTATTGTTTCATTCATGTAGTGTTTTGGAATTACGAATGAAGAATTACGAATGAAAGCGAAGACTGAAGCGAATATCAAGTTTAACACTCTTCATAAACTTCGCTTCAGTCTTCGCTTTCATTCGTAATTCTTTATTCTTCCAGGATTATTCCCTGTCAAGAAACAGATTAAAAGTATCTCCTCTGAGGCCTACGCGCATAGCTTCCAGGGAAATTACCTCATTAGGGGCGAGGTTACCTAAATTAGCATTGCAGCCTACGAGTTCCAGGAAATAGAGCTGTTGGGCTTTCTGAGGTGCTTCCCAGATGATTTTTTCGGCGGGTATTTTGGTCAGGATCTCCTGTACCAGTCCTTCTCTTACTTCTCCACTGCCACGATAGATACCCACGTTTCCGCTTTCGCGTGCTTCAGCGATAACGTAAGTAGCTCCGGCAGAAAGCTCTGCACTCATCAGTTCAATCCATTTGTAAGGCGGAATAATATGCTCTGCATCTTTAGAGCCCACTTCACTCAGCACCAATCCGATCTTGGAAAGCTTTTCTATATATCCGCATTTTTCCGCATGAGGGATAATCACAGAACCATCAGATACTTCCATATAAGTGATGCCATAATCCTTTACCACCTTCACATATTCGTCGAATTGGTTGCGGATCATAAAAGCTTCAAACAACGTTCCGCCGAAATATACAGGAATGTTTGCCGATTGATAAAGTTCAATTTTAGCGCGCAGGTTGGGGGTTACGAAAGCAGTGCCAAAACCCAGTTTCAGGATATCTACATGCGGGCCCGCTACTGATAAAAAATTTCTTGCTTCTTCCAAACTCAGCCCCTTGTCCATCACCATGGTAAGCCCATGTGTACGGGGTTTCTTTGTCCTTTCCGGGATTTGTGTAAGATTAAAATTCATTTGAAATATTTTTATCTTCTTAGTTGGTCAGTAAAACACATACTAATTCTCGCCAGGCACTTCGGGATAGCGGATATGCAATTTTAATAACCGGGAATACTATTGGCTTTTTTGTTCATGACAATTGAAAGCCGGCGCAAAAATAAGAAGTATACTTTATTTTATTAAAGTAAATAACACTGGTTAACGTTTGCGGCGGTACTGGGCTATCAGATCTACTACACTCACATGCTGCAGAATGGCCGGATCCAGTTCTACCAGTTTTTTGACAATTTTTGGTGCCTGTTGCAAGGCTGTTTCCAAATGCAGTAAACCTTCTTTGGTTTTTCCCATGGCTATCAAAATAGCGGCCCGGTAATACATAAATATGGGTTTTCGACCTGCTTTCTCTTCAGCAATGGACAGCTGGGTCAGCGCTTCTTCCATAAACCCGGATACATACAGCCCCTTGAGCAGCGCCTGCCAGGTGGTAGCACTTTTAGGCCGGGTACGCACCGCGTTCATAAAATGCACCAGGGCATCCTTGTTTTTTCCGAGCTCCAGGTAACATTCACCCAGGCTCATATTATATTCTGCGTTGGTTTTATTTATTTTCAGGGCGCTCAGCAACGATTTCGCCGCATTCTCCCAATTGGCTTCCATCATGTACGCCACTGCTATCTTGTAGTACAGCTTATCGTCATTCGGGCTCAGATGCGACGCCTTACGGTAATAGTACCGCGCCTGCGTAAACTTACGCTGCCTTTCATAACAATGCCCGATGGCTTCATAAATTACATCCTCAGGTTTGGCTATCTCCAGGTGTTTCTGCAATACTTCAATAGCATCCGCATATTTGCGCAAACGAATGAAGGCATCTCCCATATTACGGTAAGCATAGTCGAATTTCTCATCTATTGCCACCGCATACTGATAAGCATCTATCGCCTTCTCATACAGTTTCAGCCCCTGATAGGCAGTACCCAGGTTAAACCAGGCCAGGTGGTTGAAAGGATGCTCTTCAATGATCGCATTGTGCAAACGGATACTCTCTTCATTCCGACCGGTAAACTCAGTCCAGAAACAGATCTTATGCAAAGCTTCCTCATTGGTAGGATCATACTCCAATGCCATCTTCAAACAATCAAACACCTTTTCAAACTCTTCCCAGTCGTCATAAACATCCGCCAGCTCCAGCAACAACTCCGTCCGGTCTTCTCCGGAAAACTGCTCTATCTGCTCCTCCAGCACATCAGCCGCTTTCTGGTGCTGATTCAGCGCCAGGTAAACATCCGTCTGTAATATGTAAAGATTAATATCAGTGCGGTCCAGTACTTCTGCTTTTTCCAGCAAATCCAGCGCCTCTTTATATTTCTTGGTTTCGATCAGTAAGTTGGCCTTCTTGAGAAGTAAGGTGGAAGAGTAAGGGAATTGTTCGATGGCTAGTTCTGCAGCCTGCAAGGCCGTCGGCATCTCATCATGCTCGTCATAGTAGTCTATGATCTGCTCAAATGAATCTTCGTCCAAAAAAGAATGAGACTTACCAGCCCTGAGGTTTTCAAACTGCTGCAACAAGTCTCTCAGATCATCAAAATCCTCGTTTAAAAATGAAAAGTCTTTACTCATTACTGTAAATATAGTACTTTTATCATTGACCGGATAAATGAGGAAATCAACCTTTTAAAATATTTTTAACAATTCTTTGTGATTTAATTGTATCTTGCGTTAAGAATTTGTTATAAGATATATCAAAAAGTTTGTACATTTGTGATATAATAATGAAAACGAAATTCAACATATCAAGGACTTTTTCACTGTCTTGCCTGTTGGCCGGCGTGATGGCGTTCTTTGCCGTTAATGTAATGGCAAGCGACCCCTTCATGCATGCCGACAATGATAAAGACAAGGGGAAGAAGGCATCTGACAATCAGCATTTCACGCTGAATATTGCGATGCCCAAAACCAATCTGAGTCTGGATGGGAGTTTCCGTTATTCCGGTACATTCAACTCATCTTTCAGGCTCACACCTGCTGCTACTGTACCCAACAATAACACTTACAATGTTAATCTGAAAGCAGTAACAGCCTATACAAAAGGAAATGTCACCTATGTGGTGCCTTCCAACGTTCAGGTGCAGTCACAGCCTCCGGGAAGCATGAACTTCCAGAAATTGCAGATCATTCTGCCACTTAAAAAAGGGTAATTCAACAAATTACGTTTCTTCAGATACAAAAACAGGCCGGTCATTTGACTGGCCTGTTTTTTTGCTAAAAGCTAACAGCTCTTTCTACATATTCTGTAGCTCTTTCTGGCTAACTTCTTTATAACCTGATTTCGGAATATCAAATAACGATGCCGGAATAGGATACAACTCTACTTTCGTGGCAATTACACGCGTTTTAGCGCCTGTTTTGGTCAATATCTCGAACTCCAGAGGGATACCCTTCAGATTAACGAAACGGCGGTTATATTGCCTGTTTTCAGGCACCAGGTCAGTAGCATAGTATACCTCAAATGTTTTTCCGTCGGGCATGGTGCCAATTGCCTTCCGGCAGGTATATCCGGCAATCTGCTTCGTTTCTGACTGATCCTTGAATTGTATGTTCTCGTACTGTTTCAGATCTTTTTCGTACTGGTCTTTTCCACCATGGATCAGATATTTATTCCCATGCTGATCAATCAGCGTGGTAAACGTTTCATCTTTACTGTTAATGAGATAAGTGTAGTGTACGATATTGAAATTCATATCGATCCGGCTTAACGGCCCCCGCATATACTGGGTAAAGGTGCTCCCTTCCAGCATGGCATCCATTTGCAGCTGTTCAGGGGGAAGCTCCATTTTGTACACGATCCTGGCATCTGAAATAGTTTTTTGAGCCAGCGCTAAACTGGTGATGCACAGGGAGATAAAAGTTAATAGCAACCGATTTGACATAGTGTGGTGTATTTGCTTATTGACAGCGGCATAAATAAAAACCCCTACCAGTTAAACTTTTCTTTATTTAAAAAAGCGGCAATACCTCGCTTGCAATCTTCATGGCCACGGGTAGTTGCGTTTAGTACAGCCGCATGGGATAATGCTTCTTCCATAGGTAAGTCCAACACTGTGCCAATCAATTTCTTGGTTACTTTGAGAGAATTAGCAGACGCTTCATTACAAAGTTGCGCTGCCACTACATCTATATGCCGCTGCATATCTGAAGCCGGAATAACGGCGGTTATCAGACCATCTGCAGCAGCTTTTTCAGCGGTTACGGGCCTTCCGGTCAACAATAATTCCCTCGATCTGCCCTCCCCTATTTTCCTTACCAGGAAAACAGCCACCAGGGCCGGAATAAAGCCAATCCTTACCTCTGTATAGCCCAGCAACACCTCGGGCACTGCATAACTCAGATCACAAACTGTTACCAGCCCGCATCCACCGGCTATAGCATGACCTTCCACCTGCGCAATCACTATTTTATCAAGCTCGTAAATCTCCCGGAACAATTGCATCAGTTCCTTCGAATCGTCCAGGTTCTCTTCATAGGTGTTCTTTTGCAGCTGTTGCAGGTACTCCAGATCCGCTCCTGCACAGAACGCCTCCCCATTCCCTTTCAACACAATTACTTTTACCTGTTCGTCTGCAGACGCAGCCCGGAACGCCTCCCGCAGCGCCGCTACCATTTTCCCATTCAAAGCATTACGCTTTTCGGGGCGGTTCAGGGCTATTGTTGCCACCCGATCCGCTACAGAATACTGCACCATAAGAAAGATATTACGCATTACGAATTAAGAATCAGGAATTACCAGGCCTTGTTAGCGCTTTACAGCCACTAAATAAATGAGCTGGAGGTAATCACTGATGCTTAATTCGTAATTTCTTTCTTGGCAATCTAAGCAAAAAAAATTTAATGGGTAATCTCCTGTATCACCTGGCCGATATTCCCGCTTGGCATCTGGATATGTAACAGAGCTGCCAGTGTAGGAGTGATATCAGTCATGCCCACCGTACGGTTGGTTTTACCCGGGTGAATCCCCCAGCCCATCCACACCAGTGGGATATGCGCATCATAGGGATACCATAAACCGTGTGTAGTACCGGTTTTACCGCCGTCGATATATCCGGGTGTCAGTATCAGCTGGATATCTCCGCTTCTTTTAGTGTTAAAACCGTTCGACAACATCGTACGCATAGGCTCAGGGAGCGTGGTTTCCATGAGATGATCCAGCGGAAATGCCTTTGCAATGGCAGGTGATTTCAGCAGCTGCGCGATGATAGCCTGGCGGATATCCTTTTCACTCTTCCCCGCGGCAGCAATGGCGTCATGATTCAGCCACAACTGGTAGTTATCAGCAGCTTTCACGGCCTCTTTCACCCCGAAATGGCCTGCAATTAAATCGTTCAGCTCCTTTAATGCCGCCTTATCATCCCAGGTACCTCCGGGCAGCTTATTTTCCTGCATAAAGCCCGGCACATGTGCCACACCGTGATCGGCAGTGATAAAGAACAGGTACTGCCCCTTGCCCACACGGGCGTCCAGGTATTTAAAAAGCGTGGCCAGATCCTGATCCAGCCGCAGGTAGGTATCCTCTATTTCGATGGAATTAGGCCCAAACTGATGCCCTACGTAATCTGTAGAAGAAAGACTGATCGCCAGCAAATCGGTTACGCTGCCTTTTCCGAGGTTGTAGGCTTCTATGGCCTTTTTAGCGAATTCCAGTGTCATAGTATTTCCGAATGGCGAAGCAGATATTGCGCTGTTGGCCATACTTCCCAGGTCGTGTGGAAAAGAAGTGTTGGCGGCATTTTTATACCTCCCTTCATATGGCTTTTCATCAGCTGTACTGAGGGTATAGGAAGATATTGGATAGAGCGGGTTCCAGGGCTTGCTGAGATACTGCTGAGGATACTTCTCATTGTTAAATTCCTGTACCCAGTGTGGCAATTCATTCATATAAAAAGTACTGGTCACCCAATTGCCGGTGCTGCCATCGTACCAGTAAGCAGCGTCGGCGCTATGGCCCGCGGGGAGAATAGCTCCACGGTCTTTGATAGCCACGCCCACCACTTTACTCTGGAAATTATTGGAAAGCTTTAGCTCATCACCAATTGTTGTTACCAGCATGTTGCGCGGACTCATCTTACCGGCGGCAGAAGTGCTGCCAACAGTATTTACCGTGGTATCTTCCGCACAATATACCGTACGGCCCAGCTCAGGACTGTACCAGGTATTGCCGATGACGCCATGTATGGCCGGAACAGACCCTGTATATACACAGGTATGACCACAGGCTGTAATAGTAGGGGTATAGTTGATCAATGTATTTTCACAGGAAAAACCTTCCTGCAGCAGTCTTTTAAAACCACCTGCGGCATAACGATTGCTATATCGGTAAAGATAATCCCATCTCATCTGATCTACCACCACTCCTACGATCAGTTTGGGTTTGGTGGCGGCAGCACCTGGTTTGGCTGCTGCATGATGATTAAAAGGCTTGGGAGAGGTCGCTTTCTGCGCGATGCCGGCTGTGGAGGAGAAAAGAAAGGCAGCCGCCAGGAAATGTGCAATTTTCATTTGGATTAAAAAATTTAAAAGTCTCTGTAACACAATAACATAAGTTACCATGTATATACAAAATTGTAACGGCGTTATTCGCGCCAATTCTAAACCAAGATTACAAAAACTAATATTTTAATACCTTTGTGTCCATTTTAAATGGAATGAATTAACCATTACATAATATATCGTATGGATATTTTCGAGAAACTGCTGAAACATCTGGGCCCTATCGGGGAGCATTCAGACAGAGCCCATGGCTATTTTGCATTCCCAAAACTGGAAGGTGAAATAGGCCCCCGCATGAAATTCCGGGGTAATGAGAAGATAATCTGGAGCCTGAACAACTATCTGGGGCTTGCCAACCATCCGGAGGTACGTGCCACAGATGCCCAGGCTGCTGCAGACTTCGGGATGGCGTCTCCAATGGGAGCGCGTATGATGAGCGGTAACACGAACTACCACGAGCAGCTGGAGAAGGAGCTGTCTGATTACATGGGTAAAGAAGCTACCACCTTACTGAATTATGGCTATCAGGGCGTTATGAGCGCTATCGATGCGATCGTGGGCCGTAGAGACGTAATAGTGTACGATGCAGAATGCCACGCCAGTATCCTGGATGGTTTACGTCTGCATCCTGGTAAACGTTATGTATTCAAACATAACGACATGGAAGATTTCGATAAGCAGATGAAACGTGCTACTGAACTGGCTAAGGCCCAGGGCGGTGGTATCCTGGTGGTGACAGAAGGCGTATTTGGTATGGCCGGCGACCAGGGTAAACTGAAAGAAATAGCTGCATTCAAAGATAAATATGAGTTCCGCTTGCTGGTAGATGATGCGCATGGTTTCGGAACAATGGGTAAAACCGGCGCCGGTACCGGCGAAGAACAGGGCGTTCAGGATAAAATTGACCTGCTGTTCAACACATTTGCAAAATCCGGTGCCTCTATCGGTGCTTTCATCTGTGGCGAGAAACCTATCATCAACTATCTGCGCTACAATATGCGTTCCCAGATCTTTGCGAAATCCATTCCACTGCCAATCGTTATCGGCCACCTGAAAAGGGTGCAGCTGATGCGCCAGCACCCGGAAATGAAAGCAAAACTGTGGGAAAATGTGAACAAACTGCAGAATGGTTTGAAAGAACGCGGATTTAATATCGGCAGAACCAATTCTCCGGTAACTCCTATCTACCTGCAGGGCGACATTCCCGAGGCTACTGCCATGTGCCTGGATCTGCGCGAGAACTACAATATCTTCTGTTCTATCGTGGTTTACCCGGTAATTCCAAAGGGACAGATTATCTACCGCCTCATCCCTACTGCTTCTCACACCGATGAGGATATTGAACTGACACTGAAAGCATTCAGCGAAACCAAAGCCAAACTGGACGAAAAAGTATACCAGGTGGCTGAAATTCCAATGGTATAGCCGATTGCCCGTTTCTATAAATAATCAAGCCTTCCTGCTTCAGGAAGGCTTTTTTTATTAAATAAAGGGAAAAAAAGGCCAGAGGGGTCATAGCCCGGAAGAAGGAATAGCCGGGAAAACAAAAGGGCTGATCTTACTCAGCCCTTACTACAAATCGTTCTTTCACTAGGTGTAATTTTTCTTAAGATTTCATCAGGACATGGTAGCAAAAATGGTTTTCATAGAAGTCTGGAATAACCGGATTATTCCAAAAATATCTTATATAAATTTTTCTATATAGAATTATTTTTTCTAATACTTTTTTAATCCGTTGATGTCTCAAAAGTAGACCAGTTTTAACAAGATAAAATAACATCTAAGTTGTATTTTGTTAACGGCTTGTTAAAAGCCACCACTGCTACAATAAGTCACTACTGTGGTAAAAATGCAGTTTTTTGCCGTTTACCTCAAAATATCCCGCACCAGTCCACACAATAATTTTTCTAATCCACAAAAAAATCAAGATAAATTCAGGCTGCTACCTGTCAATAGCACTTTCGTTGTTCCGGAAAATAAAAGAGGCCTGCAACGTTGCAGGCCTCTCAATATATTCAGTAACCACGACTGGCAGCTAAAAGCTAACAGCCAAAGGCTACAGACTATTCTTCATATGCTCCTCGATGGCTGTATCGTAGGTTTTCTTCCAGGTATCTACAGCTCCCCAGTCTTCGCCATTTACCTTGATATGTGAACCGGTTATCACACCCAGTTTTTCATGACGAACAGAAGTTTCTGAAGCATCCACCAGGCTGTGCATAAGCGCTTCAAATTTCTCTTTATCAGCAGGTTTAATGGTTATTACCACGCGGCTCTGGCTTTCACCGAACAGATAAGCATCTTTACGGAATTTGCTGTTGAGGGTCAGCTCAAAACCTAAGTTCTGTGGCATGGCGCTTTCCAGCAAAGTAATGAACAGACCACCATCGCTGATGTCGTGGGCCGACTGTATCAGCCCGGCTTTATTCAGTTTGGAGATTGCCTGATGCAGGTGCAGCTCTTCATCGAGATTCAAATGCGGAGCAGGGCTGTATTCGATACCGATGATTTTGTGCAGGTATTCAGAGCTGCTGATATCATTACGGCTACGGCCAATCAGGTATACCAGGTCGCCTTCTTCTTTGAAGTCGAGCGTAATGCGCTGATCCATGCTATCGAGTACTCCCACCATACCAATAGTCGGAGTCGGGTATACCGGACCATCAGGTGATTGGTTATAGAAGCTTACGTTTCCACCGGTAACAGGTGTATTGAATTTACGGCAGGCTTCACCCATCCCCTGTACGGCGTGTACAAATTGGTAATATACTTCCGGATCGTACGGATTACCAAAGTTCAGGCAGTTGGTAATTGCTACAGGTTCGCCACCGGAGCAAACAATATTACGGGCTGCTTCTGCCACCGCTATTTGTCCACCTTTGTGCGGATCAGCAAATACATAACGTCCGTTACAGTCAGTAGTTACCGCCAGGGCTTTTTTGGTGGGCTTTACCAGTACTATCGACGCATCGCTGGGGGCATTGGTGCTGGCATTAGCAGTACCTACCATACTGTCGTACTGGTTATAGATCCAACGTTTGGAAGCGATGCCTGGCAACGCCACCATTCTTTCTGCCACAAAGCGGGGATGATCTGTATCGGGGATATTCTGGATATCAAAAGCTTTCACTTTTGCAAAGTAAGCGGGCTCGGTATAAGCGCGGTGATACTGTGGTGCACCGCCGCCAAGCACCAGGCTTTCAGCAGGTACATCTGCTTCCAGCTCTCCGTTCATATAAAATTTCAGGCTCTTATCTTTGGTTACTTCACCAATCTGAGCACAGTGCAAATCCCATTTTTCGAAGATATCCAGGATAGGTTTTTCCTGTCCTTTCTTCACAACAATCAGCATGCGCTCCTGGCTTTCGCTCAGCAGCATTTCCCATGCTTTCATATCTTTCTGGCGGGTAGGTACTTTGTCTAACCAGATATTCATACCATGCTCGCCTTTAGCGCTCATTTCGGCGGTGGAACAGGTGATACCGGCTGCGCCCATATCCTGCATACCAATAATCGCGTTGGTTTTAATGATTTCGAGGCAGGCTTCCAGCAATTTCTTTTCCTGGAAGGGGTCTCCTACCTGTACTGCCGGTAAGTCTTCCACACTGTCTTCCGTGATATTGGCAGAAGCAAAAGAAGCACCGCCTATCCCATCTTTACCGGTAGCAGAACCAACAATAAATACAGGGTTTCCTTCACCGTAAGAAGTAGCGGAAACTGTTTGTCCAACTTTCACGATACCCACGCTCATAGCATTTACCAGCGGATTAGTACCATAACAGTCTTCGAAATAAACTTCACCACCCACTGTAGGCACGCCGAAGCAGTTACCATAGTGGCCTATACCATGCACAATACCTTTTACCAGATGTTGGGTCTTCTGATCATTAATATTACCGAAGCGCAGGGAGTTCAAAGCAGCGATCGGACGGGCACCCATCGTAAAGATATCGCGGTGGATACCTCCAACACCAGTGGCAGCACCCTGGAATGGTTCAATGGCTGACGGGTGATTATGCGACTCTATTTTAAATACAACCGCGTAGCCATCACCGATATCTACGAGACCGGCATTTTCTTCTCCTGCTTTTACCAGGAGTCTGTCACCTTCGCGGGGCAAGGATTTCAGCCAGACGATTGAGTTTTTGTAAGAGCAGTGCTCACTCCACATTACTGAATACATACTCAGTTCTGTAAAGTTGGGGACACGGCCTAAAATAGATTTTATTCGTTCAAACTCGTCAGCTGTAAGTCCTAGCTGTTCAGCAATTTCTACGGTGGTTTGCATGTATTTAAGTATAAAAAACGAGTAATTTAAAAGAAGTCGCAAAACTAAATGATTTTCCTGCAAATGCCAAGAGGTAAACGGTTAGCACATGAGGAAGCTTTTTATAGTCATTTATTCATATTAGTAATTTTTAAATTTATCAGATTTCTATGACACAGACCATAAATATTTAATCAAAAAACAAAAAAACAGCTCTTTTAAACCCACAAATGTAATTTTTCAGTTAAAATGAACAAATTATTTGCATTTATAACGACAGTTGCGTTTTTTTGTGTAAAATATATACAGCATGCAATCGTTACGTTTCAATGCGCTGGAAGGATTAGCTGGCGTAGACTCTACTCTCGCCGAACATAACGGTAAAATTACCGATGTATTTGGCAGCAATGTTTTCTCTGGTAAAGTTGTCAGAGAATATCTGAGCGACGAGGCTTATAAAAGCCTGATGAACTCCATTAAAAACGGCACCAAGCTGGAACGTAAGATGTCCGAGCAAATTGCTTCCGGTATGAAAGCATGGGCCATGAAGAAAGGTGTAACCCACTACACACACTGGTTTCAGCCGTTAACCGGTACTACCGCTGAGAAGCACGATTCATTCTTCACCCTGAAAAGCGATGGTTCTGCCCTGGAAACTTTTGATGGCGACGCCCTGGTACAACAGGAGCCGGATGCTTCCAGTTTCCCTAACGGTGGATTGAGAGCTACTTTCGAAGCCCGTGGTTATACTGCATGGGATCCTTCTTCTCCTGCATTTATCCTGGAACAGGCTACGGGTAAAACGCTCTGTATCCCTACCATCTTTGTTGCCTACACCGGCGAATCTCTGGATTACAAAGCACCGCTGCTGAAAGCACTTGCTGCATTGGACAAAGCGGCAGTTGATGTTTGTAACTATTTTGATAAAAACGTTACCAAAGTAACTGCTACACTCGGTTGGGAGCAGGAATACTTCCTGGTAGACGAAGCAATGGCTAATGCCCGTCCTGACCTGATCATGACTGGTCGTACCGTGGTAGGACATGCGCCTTCCAAAGGACAACAGCTGGAAGACCACTACTTCGGTGCTATTCCTGACCGCGTTTACGCTTACATGCGCGACTTTGAAGTAGAATCTTACAAACTGGGTATTCCTTTAAGAACCCGTCACAATGAGGTTGCTCCTTCTCAGTTCGAGTGTGCACCTATATTTGAAGAAGTGAACATCGCAGTAGACCACAACTCTCTGCTGATGGATGTAATGAATAAAGTGGCTAAACGTCACAAGCTGAAAGTGTTACTGCACGAGAAACCTTTTGCAGGCATCAATGGTTCAGGTAAACACAATAACTGGAGCATGGCTACAGATACTGGTGTGAACCTGCTGGCTCCGGGCAAAACCCCGAAAACCAACCTGATGTTCCTCACTTTCTTCGTGAACACAATCAAAGCTGTACACGATTACGCTGACCTGCTGAGAGCTTCTATTGCTTCTCCAAGCAACGATTTCCGCCTGGGTGCCAACGAAGCTCCTCCGGCTATCATCTCCGTGTTCACCGGTAAATACCTGTTTGAAGTATTGCAGGAACTGAAAAACCGTGTTAACAACAAATTCGATGAGCAGGACGAAGCTATCCTGAAATTGGATCTGCACCGTCACATTCCTGAGTTGCTGCTGGATAACACCGACCGTAACCGTACTTCTCCGTTCGCTTTCACCGGCAACAAGTTCGAGTTCCGCGCCGTAGGTTCTTCCGCCAATTGCGCCTCTGCAATGACTGCGCTGAACACCATCATGGCTAAAACCCTGGTTGATTTCAAAGCAGAAGTTGACGGCCTGATCGAAAAAGGTGAGAAAAAAGAGATTGCTATTATGCAAACTCTTCGTAAATATATTGTAGATTCGGAAAAAGTATTGTTCGAAGGAGACGGTTACAGTGATGATTGGGAAAAAGAAGCTACCAAGAGAGGTTTACCGAATATCAAAACCACTCCTAAAGCACTGGATGCTTTCGTTACCGAAAAATCCACCAAGCTCTTTACTGAAACTGGTATCTACAACGCGAAAGAACTGCATGCACGTCATGAAATCCTCCTGGAAGACTACGTGAAGAAAGTGCAGATCGAAGCCCGCGTTATCGGCGACCTCGCTACCAACACTATTCTGCCATCGGCTATCAGCTATCTTAACGAACTGATTGAAAATATCCGCGGCCTGAAAGAAATCGGTATGGGTGAAGACGCCGCTAAAGCTCAGAAACAGATTGCTGCTAAAATAGCTGAACATATCAACGTAATCAGTGAAAATGTACAGGCTATGATTGAAGCCCGCAAGGTAGCTAACAAGCTGACAGACAGCCGTCAGAAAGCTATTGACTACTGTGAAAAGATTAAGCCGTACTTTGATGTTATCCGCTACCACTCCGATAAACTGGAGTTCCTGGTGGACGACAAAAAATGGGCGCTGCCTAAATACAGAGAGCTGCTTTTCTTGCGATAAAACCGTAAGATTGTTTTGGTGTATGATTAGCCCCGGATTTTCATCCGGGGCTTTTTAGTGGTTAGCCTTCAGCTATTGATATTTAGTAAAAAGCGAATGACCGAAGTGATATAACATCGCTTCGGTCATTCGCTTTTTTACTAAACGCTGGTAGCTAACAGCTAAACAAGTTTAAATGTTTCGGTGAACTTCGTTGTGAAGTTGCCTTTGCGGAAGTTCTCATCACGCATCAGTTGCTGATGGAACGGAATAGTGGTTTTAACACCTTCTATCACAAACTCGCTCAGGGCGCGTTCCATAGTGTTGATGGCTTCTTCACGGGTTTGTGCCATAGTAATGATCTTAGCCACCATAGAATCATAGAACGGCGGAATCACATAACCGGCATAGATATGCGAATCCACTCTTACTCCATGTCCGCCTGGAATATGCAGGGTGGTGATCTTACCGGGCGACGGACGGAAATCGTTGTACGGATCCTCCGCGTTGATACGGCATTCGATCGCATGCATCTGCGGTGTATAGTTCTTACCGGAAATAGGAATACCTGCAGCAATTTTGATCTGCTCTTTTACCAGATCAAAATTGATCACTTCCTCCGTTACGCCGTGCTCCACCTGGATACGGGTATTCATTTCCATGAAGTAGAAATTACGATGTTTGTCGACCAGGAACTCAATAGTACCAACGCTTTCATAGTTGATAGCACTGGCTGCTTTAATAGCAGCTTCTCCCATCTTCTCACGCAATTCGGGCGTCATGAAAGGTGATGGAGATTCCTCCACCAGCTTCTGGTGACGACGTTGGATAGAGCAGTCCCTTTCGCTGAGGTGACATACTTTTCCGTACTGATCGCCAGCTACCTGAATTTCAATGTGACGGGGCTCTTCCACGAATTTCTCCATGTAGATACCATCGTTATTGAAAGCAGCGCGCGCCTCATTCTTAGCCATGTTATAGGCATTCTCTATCTCGCTTTCTTCCCATACCACACGCATACCTTTACCACCACCACCGGCAGTAGCCTTGATGATTACAGGTAAGCCCATTTTTTTGGCAAGTGACTTCGCTTCATCCACACTTTGCAACAGACCATCGGAACCTGGAATTACAGGCACTCCCGCAGCTATCATTGTTTCCTTAGCTGTCATCTTATCTCCCATTCTGCGGATCATCTCCGGAGTAGGGCCGATGAACTTGATGCCATGTTCGCCGCAGATCTCGGCAAAACGGGCGTTTTCCGCCAGAAAGCCGTATCCCGGATGTATCGCGTCCGCATTGGTGATCTCAGCTGCGGCCATCAGGTGAGGGATGTTCAGATAAGACTCGGTGCTCTGAGGCTTGCCTATGCAAACTGCTTCATCGGCAAACTTTACGTGCAAGCTGTCTTTATCCGCTGTAGAATAAACTGCCACCGTTTTGATACCCATCT
The DNA here is from genome assembly GCF_037893185.1 of Chitinophaga sp. 180180018-3. NCBI lineage: Bacteria > Pseudomonadati > Bacteroidota > Chitinophagia > Chitinophagales > Chitinophagaceae > Chitinophaga > Chitinophaga sp. 180180018-3. The sequence goes on from NZ_CP140772.1 coordinate 6,390,335, forward strand.
CCTTACAGGTACGGATAATCCTAAGGGCAATTTCACCACGGTTAGCAATCAGTATTTTTTTGAACATTGTTTCGCTTGAATAGATAAAAAATGAAAGCTTTTAGCCTTTAGCTGTTAGCCATTAGCAGCACAACAATAGTTCACTAAAGGCTAACAGCTAAAGGCTAAAGGCTATTCTTACGGTTCAACTAAGAATAAAGGCTGATCGTATTCTACAGGAGATGCATCATCTACCAGTACTTTAACGATTTTACCGCTTACTTCGCTTTCTATTTCGTTGAATAATTTCATTGCCTCGATGATGCACACCACTTTGCCGGAGGTTATCTCGTCGCCTACGTTGATGAAAGGTGCTTTATCCGGACCGGCGCTGCGGTAGAAGGTACCAATCATAGGAGATTTGATGGTTACCAGGTTGTCTGCTTTGGGAGCAGCAGGAGCAGGAGCGGCAGCTGGTGCAGCCGCAGGTGTGGCCGGAGCTGCTGCTGGCGCTACAGCGGGTGCTACCGGTGCGGTTGCCATGGTTGCAGGAACAGCGATTACCTGTTGTACTTCGTTCTCTTTCTGTTTTATCGTAATCTTAAACTTGTCCTGTTCAATGCTCAGTTCACTGATATTTGACTTGTTGATCATTTTTACCAGTTCCTGAATCTGTTTAAAGTCCATGTAGACAGTTTTTGGTTTAGAAATATTGTATCAGACGGGATTCCCCTTTACGCATTCAGGAACTTAGTTTCCAAAGAGATCCCCCTCCGAAACAAAGTCCCTGTCCCCGAAAATCAGAATTCCTGAATAATTTATGCTTTTACTCTCTCGATATACTCGCCAGTCTTGGTATTAATACGGATGAGCTCACCCTCTTCAACAAACAGCGGCACCATTACAGTTGCACCGGTTTCAACAGTAGCTGGCTTCAGCGTACGCGTAGCCGTATCACCCTTTACACCAGGCTCTGAATAAGTTACCAGTGCAACAATTTTGTCGGGCAGTTCTACCATCATGTACTGCTCCGTTTCTGTATTGATCTGTACGCTTACTTCCTGACCGTCTTTCAGGAACTGAGGAGCGTCGATAGAAGATTCCGGCATAGCAATCTGCTCAAACGTTTCATTGTCCATGAAATTGTAGCCGGTGTCATCTTTATATAAAAACTGGAAAGGCTTCTTTTCAATACGGATCGGGAAAATAGTGTCTCCTGAGTTCCAGGTATGCTCTATAGAACGGCTATTGTCAACGCCCTTCAATTTTGCCCAAACCTTGGCGGCTGCACGGGCGGTTTTATTCTGACCAAACTCTACAACAGAATACAAGCTGTTATCCAACTTGATGATTAATCCTGTTCTGATATCTGCGGTGGTAGCCATAAATAGGTTACTAATTTTAAGTTAAAAATTTATACGGATTGCAAAAGTAAAAATTTTAGAATATGAACAAGCAACTAATTCCCAAAATTAGACAGATTAGTCCCTTTTTGGCCCAATTTTCGTCTTTTTAATGCAAAAAATGACATTTATCCGGTAAATTTAAAGCCAAATCAAGAAACTTTTTTTAGTATGCGCTACGTGTTATTCGTTATTTTAAGTTGCCTGCCTGCTTTTTTGATGGCACAAACTACACCTGCTCAGGCCAATAAACCCGCCTACCTTCAGTATCCTATTGTTCCTGCATTTCCTCTTCAACTCGTTGATGGTCATACTATTACCAAAAACGATCTGAAAAAGAATGAAAAAACAATGGTTTTTGTGTTTAGTGTCGATTGTGATCATTGTAAACATCTCACGGAAGAGGTGCTGAAGAACATAGATAAATTCAGGAAAACACAGATCCTGATGGTTACACCGTTCAAGGTCGACCAGATGAAAGAATATTATGATCATTACAAGATCCAGAACTATCCCAATATTGTGATGGCCAGCGAACCCACCCGCCAGATCATGTATTTTTATGACCTGCATTATTTCCCTGGTCTCTATATCTATGACCGGAAACAACAGTTTGTAAAAGGATTTGAAGGTACCGCCAAGCTGGATTCCCTGTTACATTATCTCAATAAATAATCTTGCATACCCGGCCCTTTATTATTAAGCCGAATCGTTACATTTGTTTAATCACATCATTTCTTCACTTTAAAAGCTATAAGACAAAATGAAAGTTACAGTAGTAGGAGCCGGCAACGTAGGTGCTACCTGCGCCAATGTACTGGCCCACAGAGATTTTCTGCAGGAAGTGGTTTTGTTGGATATCAAGGAAGGAACGGCTGAAGGTAAGGCGCTGGATACGTGGCAGCAGGCCCCCATTGATTATTACAGTACCAAAACTACAGGGGTCACCAACGATTATGCAAAAACAGCCAACAGCGATGTGGTAGTGATCACCTCGGGGCTTCCCCGTAAACCCGGTATGAGCAGGGATGACCTTATTTCTACCAATGCGAATATTGTAAAATCAGTAACTGAAAATATCATTAAATATTCCCCGGATGCTATCATTATTGTGGTAAGTAATCCACTGGATGTGATGACCTATTGCAGCTACCTGACCGCGAAGAAAAACAGCAACAAAGTATTTGGTATGGCCGGTATCCTCGATACTGCCCGCTACCGCGCTTTCCTGGCCGACGAAATCGGTTGTTCTCCGAAAGATATTCAGGCTATCCTGATGGGTGGTCATGGCGATACCATGGTTCCCCTCCCCCGTTACACTACTGTTGGTGGTATTCCTGTAACTGAGCTGGTAGCTGCCGATAAACTGGAAGCTATCATCCAGCGTACTAAAGTAGGTGGCGGAGAGATCGTTAACCTCCTCGGAACTTCTGCCTGGTACGCTCCCGGTGCTGCTGCCGCGCAAATGGTGGAAGCTATCGTAAAAAATGAAAAACGCATTTTCCCTGTATGCGCATGGCTTACCGGCCAATATGGATTGAGCAATATTTACCTGGGCGTTCCGGTAGTATTGGGCAAAAACGGTATCGAAAAAATTATTGAGCTGAAGCTGAATGCAGAAGAAAAAGCCCTGCTGGATACTTCTGCCCAACACGTGAGGGAAGTAATGGATGTTTTAGACAAAATGCAATCTGCTACCGCCTAACCCGACTTTACTTTTTATTTTTTAAATAGAAAGATATAAAGCACGAGGGGAGAAAGGAACGTACGGTGTATGTTTCTTTCTCCCTTTGTTATTAAAATCTTATTATAAATAAAATCAGAACAAGTAAATATCGTAATTTTATCCCGATCCTGATACTGGCTAAATCAGTATAAATGAAACAGTTCTAACACGCTTCCAATTATTTGGTTTAACTCTCTACGTATGTCTAATCTCGAAAAACTGATTACGCAAAAATCTTTCGAAAGCGAAAATCAACGAGGATTGGTGAGCCTTATATTCATCGGCAACTGGATCACCTCCCGTCATCAACAGTTCTTCAAGCAATATGGTATTACCATGCAGCAGTTCAATATACTGCGGATATTGCGTGGTCAACACCCTCATGCTGCAAGTATCAATCTGCTTAAAGAACGCATGCTCGACAAAATGAGTGACGTGTCGCGTCTTGTAGAAAGATTAAGAAAGGCCGAATTTGTAGAGCGCAAAAACAGTGAACTCGATCGCCGTGCAGTGGATGTGCACATCAACGAAAAGGGGCTCCAACTGCTCAAAACCATTGATGGAGAGCTTTCGCAGCTGGATAACACCCTTCAGTCGCTTAATGAGAAAGAAATAGTACAATTAAACAGGTTGCTGGATAAAATGCTGGAAAGCTATCACTAAATTTTCTCCAGGTAGTTCAGATCCTTGCCAAATGTTTCTTCTATGTTCCATGCAGTGATCAACGCAATGCCAATACATATCACTGCCACTATAGCCCCACTCTGCAGAAAAGTAAAATAGCTCTGGACCTTTACAAACAGAATGGATATCAACGGAAGCATTCCTCTCGCAAAATTTGGTACCGTAGTAGCTACGGTAGCGCGCAGGTTAGTGCCGAAACTTTCTGCCGCTATGGTGACGAAAATAGCCCAGAAGCCAACGCTGAAGCCCAGTATGAAACATACAGTATAAAACACCCAGGTTTCTACTCCATGCAGATTCAGGTAGATCCCCACCATGATGCTGGTGAGTACAAGGAACAACAACATTACCTTGCGGCGGCTCTTCCATACCTGGCTGAGAAATCCGCTGGCGAAATCACCCAGCACCAATCCGGCATAACAGAAGGCAATTGAATCACCCGGACTGATAGCACCATTTACATTCATCATGGTCGCGAATTTATTGGAAAAAGCCACCAGTATCCCCACCACAAACCAGGTAGGAGTGCCCAGCAACATGCACTTCAGGTATTTGAGAAACCTGTCGCGGTTAGTAAACAACGCCAGGAAGGAACCTCTCGATGCTTCTGAGGTTCTTACTGCATTGAACATATGCGATTCCATTACGCTTACCCTGAGTATGAGCAAAGCCAGCCCCAGTCCGCCTCCTATGAAATAACATATACGCCAGTCGCCCACCAGCTTTGCAATGAGGTTGGCCGCTACAGCGCCCGAAACCCCTATGGTAGCTACTATCATAGTGCCATATCCTCTTTTTTCTTTAGGCAGGATCTCGGACACGAGGGTAATACCAGCACCCAGTTCTCCCGCCAGACCAAAGCCTGCAACAAAACGCCAGAGCAGGTAGCCACTGATACCATGTACAAAACCATTAGCTATGTTAGCAATCGAATAAATGAGGATGGAGCCAAACAATACACGCAGCCTTCCTTTCTTATCTCCGATGATCCCCCAGAAAATCCCGCCCACTAACAGACCCAGCATCTGGATATTGATCAGGAGCATACCTGCGCCGGCATCAATTTCCGATTGCGGCACTCCCAGCGACTTCAGACTGGGTACCCTTACAATAGTAAATAATAACAGATCATAGATATCCACAAAATAGCCCAGGGAAGCAACTATTACAGCGATATTAAAAATGGAGGCAGCCTGCTGGCTTCCGGTTTTCATTTCAGTTTGGTTGACAATCATATAACGGGAATTAATAAAAAAAGGGCCCTGAAGGCCCTTTTAAAGATATAAAAAATTATAACTGAGTATCGGTTTTTTCGACGGTTTCGGAGTGGGAAGACGGATGGCTTTTTACCTTCCCGAATACCACCTTGATGATAACCGGTGCAGTGGTGATAAGGATGATGACCAGGATGATCAGCTCCAGATGCGATTTAAGATCCGGGAAGAGCTTATCCAGGTAATGACCTGCCAGCATCATTGAAAATACCCAGGCGAAAGAGCCTATAATGTTAAAGAACATGAACTTCTTTCCTTCCATACCCACTATACCGGCCACGATAGGAGCAAAGGTGCGGATGATAGGCAGGAAACGGGCAAAGAAAATTGCACCACCGCCATACTTCACAAAAAATTCGTGTGCCTGATGCAGGTGTTTCTTCCGGAAAAAGAAGGTGTCTTTCTTCTTAAATAACAAGGGACCGGATTTTCTGCCAAACCAGAATCCTACCATATTCCCCAATACGCCCGCAGTGGCAATAAGGAACATGATCACTGCAAACGGAAGATTAAAGAAGCTTTGGCAAAGGTCGTGGCTATAGATACCGGCCACAAAAAGCAGGGAATCCCCTGGCAGGAAAAAGCCAATAAAAAGGCCTGTTTCTGCGAAAATAATTGCCAGTAACAGGTAAAGGCCACCGTGTTCAATAATCCACGAAGGATTAATGAGGTGTTTAAAAAACTCAATGATCTGGTCCATGCTGAATGAATATAGCTATTTCTGAATCGGTAAAATACGCATTAATCTGTTACGCATTTGTTAAGTTAAGCTTTGGGGGACCTCTTCCGGTGCGAGTTTCTTCTCCCATTTAGAAACAACAGCGGCTGCCATTGCGTTTCCTATCACGTTGGTAGCGGAGCGGCCCATGTCCAGCAGGTGATCTACCCCAAGCAATAATAAAAGCCCTGCTTCCGGAATGTGGAACATAGACAAGGTACCTGCAATCACCACCAGTGATGCGCGGGGAACCCCGGCAATTCCTTTACTGGTGATCATCAGCACCAGTAACATGGTAATCTGCTGATCAATCCCCAGGTGCATACCATAGGCCTGTGCGATGAACAAGCTGGCAAAAGTCATATACATCATAGAACCATCGAGGTTAAATGAATAACCCAACGGCAGCACAAAGCTTACAATACGGCTGTCGCAGCCAAATTTTTCCAGTTCTTCCATGGTACGTGGATACGCCGCCTCACTGGTAGCAGTACCGAAAGCCAGCAGCAACGGGTCTTTGATCCTACCAAGCAACCTGAACACCGGCTTCCCCAGGATCAGGTAACCCGCCAGGGTAATCAGCAACCACAGGCAGATCAGGGCGATATAAAACTGAATGATGAACTTGCCATAAGTAACCAGTACTATGGGGCCTTTTACAGCAATCACTCCTGCAATGGCGCCAAATACAGCAAAAGGAGCAAAGTTCATCACGAACCCCGTTACCTTCAGCATAATGTGCGCTACACTGTCGAGCAGTTTCACCACGGGCATAGCTTTTTCGCCAATGGAAGCTGCTGCAATCCCAAAAAAGATAGCGAATACCACTATCTGCAGGATTTCATTATGTGCCATAGCATTTACCACACTATCGGGCACCATGTGCTCGAAAAAGCCCTTCAGCGTCATACTTGCCTTGGCAATGCCCGTAGCGGCATGTTCGTCCGGTAACGGTAATTGCAGGGCAATACCCGGTTTCATCACATTTACGAGTATCAAACCGAGGAACAATGATACAAAGGTTGCACTGATAAACCACAGCATCGTTTTTCCACCTATGCGGCCCACTGCTTTGATGTCTCCCAGTTTGGCCACACCTACCACCAGGGTAGAAAATACCAGCGGAGCGATGATCATCTTGATCATCCGTAGGAAGATATCTGTCAGAATGGATACATTATCGGCAAAGGTCTGAGGAGTGCTACTGGCAGCAGCGGCAGCAGTGCCTTCAGCAGGACTGCCATAGCAGAGGAATACGGCATAACCGGTACCAATTCCCACCAACATGCCAAGAAAGATGTATAAAGTAAGCAGATTCGACGATTTCTTCATGCCGCGCAATAGTTTATCTCGTAATAGTTTAGAAGTTATAACCCGAAAAATTTCCCAAAAATAAGGTTATGCGGCTAAACATGCGCAGGAACGGGCAAAATAAAACGTCCGGTTTTGATTTTAGATATTATATTTGGCGATCAACTTGAAAACAACAACAAACTAAACTACCTTAAAACATCAACCACAATACGACTGCGTATGAGCAAACTTTTTGCTAAAAAACAACTATCTGTATTAATGGCTGAAGCGGGAGATTCCGAAAAGGGTCTGAAAAGAACCCTTGGAGCCGGTTCACTGATTGCCCTGGGTATTGGCGCTATCATCGGCGCCGGCCTCTTTGTAAGAACCGCAGCTGCAGCCAGCCAACACGCTGGTCCTGCAGTAATTGTTTCCTTCATCATTGCCGCCATAGGTTGTGCCCTCGCAGGTTTATGCTATGCCGAATTTGCCTCTATGATACCGATTGCCGGAAGTGCATATACCTACTCCTACGCCACTCTGGGAGAATTCGTAGCCTGGATCATTGGATGGGATCTGGTACTGGAATATGCATTGGCTGGTGCAACTGTGGCCATAGGATGGTCGCAATACCTGAATAAACTGCTTACTTCTGTATTCAATGTCACGATACCTTATGAATGGTCGCATAGCCCTTTTGAGGTATCAGATGCAGGCGTGCATGGTATCATGAACCTTCCGGCTGTAGGCATCCTGCTACTGCTCACCCTGCTGCTGATCAGGGGTATCCAGGGTTCCGCTATTGTGAACAACATCATCGTAATTACCAAAGTGGGTATCGTGCTGCTGTTCATTTTTCTGGGCTGGCAGTTCATCAATCCTGCCAACCACACTCCGTTCACCATCTCTGCTGATGCTGGTTCTATTAAAATGCACAATGGTCAGATAGTGGATTATTCTAATTTCTGGAACCACGGATGGCCAGGTGTGTTAAGAGGCGCCGGAGTGGTATTCTTCGCCTTTATCGGATTCGATGCCGTATCCACCGCTGCACAGGAAACGAAGAACCCAAAGCGTAATATGCCTATCGGGATCCTGCTGTCGCTCGCTATATGCACCGTACTCTATATACTGTTCTCTTATGTGCTGACTGGTATTGCACCTTTTCAGGATTTCCTGAAAGCTGGTGGTGAGGCTTCCATTGCATATGCGATCGATACTTACATGCACGGTTACAGCTGGCTGTCGACCTTTATCACTGTGGCTATCCTCGCAGGTTTCTCTTCTGTGATCCTGGTCATGCTGCTCGGACAAACCAGGGTATTCTACTCCATGTCCAATGACGGGCTGGTACCACCTGTATTTGCAAAGCTGCACCCCACTTACCGTACGCCTCACCGCTCACAGGCAATGTTCTTTGTATTTGTATCGCTGTTCGCAGCATTCGTACCAGACAATGTGGTAGGCGATATGACCAGCATTGGTACCCTGTTTGCGTTTGTACTGGTTTGTATAGGCGTGGTAGTAATGCGCAAAACCAGTCCTGATGCCCCCCGCGCCTTCAAAACGCCATGGGTGCCGGTTGTACCGATTGTAGGAGCCATTTTCTGCACCGTAATGATCATCAGCCTGGGTATAGAAAACTGGACCCGTTTGTTTGTATGGCTGGGAATTGGTCTGCTGATCTACTTCGGTTACAGTGTAAAACATAGTAAAGTTCGCAAGATGACCGAATAACGGCCATTTCGCGACTTCAGTCTGGCGGAGAACAAAACAGGAAAATAGTCCTTGTTTTGTTCTCCGCTTTAGTTAAATCCGCTGACAGGCTACTCCTGAATCTGAAATTTCTTATTTTTGCGTTCTGTTTTTACAAGTCAATACTAATTATACCACTCCAATGGGAAGAATATTTGAAGTAAGAAAATCAACCATGTTTGCCCGCTGGGACAAAATGGCGAAAGCATTTTCAAGAATAGGAAAGGAAATTGCCATTGCTGTTAAAGCCGGTGGACCTGATCCTGACAACAACCCCGCTCTACGCCGCTGTATACTGAACGCCAAGAGTGTGAACATGCCGAAAGACCGTGTAGACGCGGCTATCAAACGTGCTGTAGGAAAAGACAAAACTGATTATGAAGAAGTTGTATATGAAGGTTATGCTCCGCATGGCGTAGCGGTAATGATTGATACAGCTACTGACAATACCACCCGCACTGTTGCCAACCTGCGTATGCACTTCACCAAAGGTGGAGGCAGCCTGGGTAACAGCGGTTCTGTAGGCTTTATATTTAACCGTGTTGGTGAATTTAAAGCAAAGAATGCCGGCCAGGATCTGGAAGAACTGGAACTGGAACTGATTGATTTTGGTCTGGAAGAAATTGGTGAAGATAGTGAGGGCAATATTATTATCCGTGCTGCTTTCAATGAATTCGGCAATATGGCCAAAGCGCTGGAAGAAAAAGGCCTGGAAGTGATCAGCTCCGAGCTGAAACGCATCCCTTCCACCACGGTAGAGCTGAACGATGAGCAGGCGAAGGAAGTGTTGGAACTGGTAGACCGCCTGGAACAGGATGACGACGTACAGCAGGTTTTCCACAATCTGAAATAATGAATGATCCCCATAAAAAGAAACGTCCGCTGATACAGCGGACGTTTTTTCCATTGGATACGGTTAACTACTAAACCAATACAGCTAAATTTTAAAAATACTGTGAGATCTTCCCAGATCATCTGTAATGAACATCAGCCCTTTACCATGATAGGTTTCCAGTTTAACGGAAGGATCCTGTGCAATATGCTTCCGAAGGCGGGTCAGGTAAACGTCCATTACACGGGAAGCAAAGAAGTCTTCCTGCCCCCAGATACAAGACAGGATATCATCTTTCTTCAGTTTTTTGTTTGAATTTTCGCAGAGAAAGCGAAGTAATTCCGCTTCTTTTGGGGCCATACGAACATGGGAGTCGGCATCTTTATGCCTTATATGATATTGTGAATAATCAAAAATCAGGTTGCTGATCGTGTATACAATACGGCGTTCGCTTTTAAGCAGCCGGCTGCGTTTTAGATATACTTCCACCCTGCAAAGCAGTTCCTGAATGCTGAAAGGCTTTATGATATAGTCATCAGCTCCGCATTCAAACCCCTTCAGCTTGTCCTGCTCCATATACCGGGAGGTTGTAAACAGAATGGGTATATTAACATCCATTGACCTGATGTCCTCTGCTAACGCGAATCCATCCTTTTTAGGCATGACTACATCCAGCAGACAAAGATCAAAAACGTGTTTCTGGAATTTCTCCCAGCCCTCTTCCCCGTTCTCACAAAGGTGAACCATGTATCCAGCCCTTTCAAGCTGCCGTTTTACCACTTTAGCGAAAAAAATATCGTCCTCTACCAGAAGAATGCTTGATTGCATATGTGTTGGTTTTTAGCAACAAAATCAGATTTCAGTTGAAGTGTACCTTTTTTAAAAGCGTTCCGGGTACGTTTATCCAAATTTAAATAACATAACCATACTATAGCCATTCATCCTCATTCAGTTCCAGAGAGGCATTCATTTCAGCCATTCTATGTTGTGGTATACCCCTTAGATGGTTAATTTCTGTTTGGGTCCTTCGATATTAAAAACAGGAGATTTATTCGGGCGGGGGATAAGAAAGGGAGATTTCTTTTAAAAATTAATAATGAGGAATGAATAGTGAAGAATTAATGGGGAGATAGTAGCGAAAGGGATCTTTTCGTTTACCATCTCCCCATTAATTCTTCACTATTCATTCCTCATTATTAGTTAACCCTGTTCCTCGGCTTCCCTTCCAGGAATGCCGCTAAGTTTTCTACAGCTGCTTTCATCAGCCTTTTCCTGGCAGCTTGTGTAGCCCAGGCAATATGGGGTGTAATAATAGTATTGGGAGCATTGATCAACGGATTATCGGGGGCCGGAGGCTCTGTGGATAATACATCCAGCGCCGCTCCGGCAATCACTCCTTTTTGCAGGGCTGCTGCCAGATCGGCTTCTTTTATGAGTGGCCCGCGACTGGTATTGATCAGGAAAGCCGTTTTTTTCATGGTAGCGAGCAACGCACTATTTACGAATTCCCGGTTTTCGGCATTCAACGGGCAATGAAGCGATACTACGTCTGCTTCCCGGAAACAGGTGGCCAGGTCTACGAACGCCACACCTTCCATACGATCCCGCTCGGGATGTTTATGGCTGGCGATAACGTTCATACCAAAAGCCTGGGCAATACGCGCTACTGACCGTCCTATTTGTCCGAATCCTACTATGCCCATAGTACCTCCATCGAGTTCTGTTAATGTAGTTTTCCAGTAGCTAAAATCAGCTGAGGCGTTCCACTCTCCTGCTCTCACGCTCTCCGCATGTAAGCCGGTGTGATGGCAGAGTTCCAGGATCAGCGCAAAAGTCAGCTGAGCAACAGCGGCCGTACTGTAGGCAGGTACATTGGTAACCGGAATTTGTTTTTTCGCTGCTGCAGCAATATCCACCACATTATACCCTGTGGCAGTTACGCCAATATACTCCAGGTGTTGTAACTGTTCGATAGCTGCTGCATTCACCACAGCTTTGTTTGTGAGTATAATATGAGCATCTTTTGCACGTGCTGCTACATCCGCTTCCGGTGTACGTTCGTAAACAGTAACATTACCCAATGCCTGTAATGCGCTCCAGTCGAGGTCTCCGGGGTTGAGTGTATAACCGTCAAGTACTACGATATTTTTCTTCATAATTACTTACCTGTTTCAGTATTTTCAGATAATATGGAACCCGTCATTATTTTATCTCACAAAATATAAAATAAATCCACTTCCGGGTAGCTCTTCTATCTCATTATACTCACATGAAATAATCATTAACTCCGATACCTCGCCGTTGTTGATCAAAAAAAAGACTACACCTTTGCACCGCCATAATAGGAGCACAATACTGAGCCTTACAACTGCTTAACATTAACTAAGAAGCCATCACGCAGCAGATCTATGCTAGCATGATGGCTTCGCCAATTAATAACAACGCCGGTCCCCTGCTCAGGAACCGGCGTTTAATTTATTTCAGATAATGGTTATTCTTCCATCATCTCCATTACTTCACGTACAATATCTTCCGCATTGGGTTTGGAAAAATAATCGCCGTCAGAGCCATAAGCCGGGCGATGTGCCTGTGCGCTTAATGTTCTTGGTGTCACATCCAGCCAGCGGTAGCCTCCCTGTTCCTCTATCACCTGCTGGAACATGTAGGCTGTGCCCCCTCCCGGTACATCCTCGTCTACGAAAAGTATGCGGTTGGTTTTCTTCAGCGATTGTACAATGCTATGATGAATATCAAAAGGCAAAAGGGTTTGCACGTCTATCAGTTCGCAGGAAACGCCCACTTCCTGAAGTGTGGCAATTGCTTCTTCGGCAATGCGCGTAGTAGAACCATAGGTAACAATGGTTACATCGGTTCCTTCATGCAATACTTCCGGAATGCCCAATGGCACCGTATATGCTTCCAGGTTAGCCGGTAGTTTTTCCTTCAGGCGGTAACCATTCAGGGATTCAATAACGAGTGCCGGTTCATTGGCCAGTAAGAGCGTGTTATACATACCTGCTGCCTGCACCATGTTACGGGGCACGCATACATACATACCACGAAGCGCATTCACGATCATTCCCATCGGAGAACCACTGTGCCAGATACCTTCCAGCCGGTGTCCGCGGGTACGCACAATCAGCGGGCAATGCATGATGCCTTTTGTACGATACTGCAGGGAAGCCACATCGTCGCTCAGCGGCTGCAAACCGTAGAGGATATAATCAAGATACTGGATCTCGGCTATCGGGCGTAATCCGCGCAATGCCAGACCTATGCCCTGTCCCATGATAGTCAGTTCCCTTATACCGGTATCGCTTATACGATCTTTTCCGTGTTTCTGTTGTAATCCGGCAAAGCCCTGATTCACATCCCCAATCTTGCCCACATCTTCTCCAAAAGCAAATACACGGGGATTGTTGGTGAACAGCTGATCAAAATATTTATTAATGATTTCATAGCCGTTGACGGTAATACTGTCGGCCTCATAAATGGCCGGTACTACCGGTACATTCAGCGCAGAATTTACGCCAGTGGCGTAGAGATACGTATTGTAATTCTCTTTTTCTTCCTGCAAATAGCTATCGTAAAACTGTTGCAACGCCTGCACAGCAGCATCCTGACGCAACGCTCTGTGCTTCAGCAGGATGGTGGCAGCGGCTTTTAATATATCACGGCGAAGTGGTTCGCGATTGTTCTGTACATCACGAACAGCCATGTTGATCATATTGGTATCAGCACCTTCCAGCGCAGCAACCGGTGTAGCAACCGCAATAAAGCGTTGTACATGATCCCTGATGGGAGCAATGTACTTTTCCCAGGCAGTTTTCCGGGCTTCCTGTGCCTTTACTTTAGCAGCAGCCTCAATTGCTTTCAAAGTATCCTCATCACTTAATGCGTTTTCTATAATCCAGGAACGCATTTTAGTGTTACAGTCAAATTCCTTTTCCCAGGCCAGGCGCTCCTTACTTTTATAGCGTTCGTGAGAACCGCTGGTAGAGTGCCCCTGTGGCTGTGTAATCTCTTCCACATGGAAAAGCGCGGGGATATGCGTTTCACGCATCTTGCGGATAGCAGCTTCAAACACCTCACACATGCCGGCATAATCCCATCCTTTTACATTATAGATATCGAACCCGTTAGTGCCATCCGCTTTGCGGAAACCTTCCAGGGCAATGCTGATAGAGTTTTTAGTAGTCTGGTATTTACGGGGAACCGAGATACCATATCCATCATCCCATACAAATACAGCCAGTGGTACCTGCAGCACACCAGCAGCATTCATGGTTTCCCAGAAATGTCCTTCCGACGTAGAGGCGTCACCGATAGTAGCAAAACAGATCTCGTTACCATTGTTAGACAGTCCTTTATATGAATGTAAAGTTTCAACTTCACGAAATACTTTAGAGGCATACGCCAGTCCCAGCGCGCGAGGCATCTGGGCAGCAGTTGGCGCCATGTCGGCCGCCGAATTCTTCATTTCCACCAGGTTCAGCCAGTTGCCGTCTTTATCAAGATTAGGCGTAGCAAAATGCGAATTCATCTGACGCCCGCCGGAGAAAGGATCATTATTCTGATCCGGATCAGCATACAACTGCGAGAAGTATTGTTCTGCCGTGGCCATTCCTGTGGCAAAGGCTATGGTTTGGTCGCGATAGTAACCGGAACGAAAGTCCCCTGGCTGAAAGTATTTCGACATTGCAATCTGCGCCACTTCCTTACCATCTCCAAAAATGCCAAATTTTGCCTTACCTGTAAGCACTTCCCTACGGGCCAGCAGACTAACTTCCCTGCTTTCGCAGGCCAACCTGTAATCATTTAATACTTCCTTGCGGAATTCTTCGAATGATAACCGGCTTTCTAAATTCATAGCTAGTTCGTTATTTTCTATCATGCCTGGTTGTTAAAACACAAAAGTAAGGTTAATTATACAGTTCAAAAATGTTGTAAATCTACCATTTAAAATAATCTGATTTTTTTTAATAGGAATTTAATAAATTGTAAGTATTGTAATACTTTTTGGCCGTAAATTTGTTCTTGCCATAAAAGATATTAATTTTTTTTAACCGGTAGCTTTAAAACCATCATATGAAAATGAAAAAATTTATCTTATCCCTGTTTGCGAGCATGCTGTTGACAACAGCTTTGTGGGCTCAAAGTGCAGCAACTCAGAATGCAGCTGACACCAAAGTAAAATTTGCCAAAGAAACTATAGACTTCGGAAAAACTGAATTGAACAAACCTGTTAGTGTTGACTTCGAATTCACTAATATTTCCAAAGAGCCGGTGCTGATCGAAACTGCCCGTGCAAGTTGCGGTTGCACTACTCCCAAATGGACACAGGAACCAATTCTGCCTGGTAAGAAAGGTAAAGTAACCGCGAGCTACAGCGCTAACGGTTTGGGTCAGCAGAATAAAACCATCTGGGTTAAGTTCAGAGGAGTAGATCAGGATAAGGAACTGCACCTGACAGGTACAGTTAGTTCCAACAACAAGTAATAGTCTCCTTTAAACATAATTAAGACCTTACAGCCAATGGCTGTAAGGTTTTTTTGTTGCTCATACTATCCCCTATCTTTGCAAACCAAGAATCAAAACAATTTTATGCCTACCATTAGCCAGAGAGGTGAGCAGATGCCACCTTCTCCCATCAGAAAGCTTGTACCATTCGCTGAAGAGGCCAAGAAAAGAGGGGTGAAAGTATATCATCTCAACATTGGACAGCCGGATATAGAAACGCCCAAACCCGTACTGGACGCCGTGCGCCATTCAGAGTTCAAGATCCTGGAATACAGCCACAGCGCAGGAAACGAGAGCTATCGTCGTAAACTGGTTTCTTATTACGACCGGTTCAATATTTCCGTAAACCATAACCAGATCATTGTAACTACCGGGGGATCCGAAGCCATCATATTTGGGTTTATGGCCTGCCTGGATCCGGGAGATGAAGTAATTGTGCCGGAGCCCTTTTATGCCAATTACAATGGCTTTGCTGTGGAAGCAGAAATAAAGATCAAAACCATTACTTCCAGCATAGAAACGGGGTTTGCCCTGCCGGCGATGACCGATTTTGAAAAAGCGATCACTCCCCGTACTAAGGCGATACTGATCTGTAATCCCAATAACCCTACCGGCTATCTGTATAGTCAGGAAGAAATGGAAATATTAAAACAACTGTGTCTTAAATACAACCTTTTCCTGTTCTCTGACGAGGCCTACCGTGAATTCTGCTATACAGGGCAGCATTTTTCCGCGATGAACCTGGAGGGGCTGGAAAACAATGTGATCCTGATGGATACCATTTCCAAGAGATATAGTGCCTGTGGTGGTCGTATCGGAGCATTTGTTACCAAAAACCAACAGGTGCTGGATGCAGTGATGAAGTTCGCTCAGGCCCGTCTGAGCCCTCCCTCCTTCGCGCAGATCGCCGGAGAAGCGGCTATAGACCTTCCAATGAACTATTTCGATGGTATCAAGGCCGAGTATCTGAGCCGCCGTGATGTGCTGGTAGAGATGCTGAACAAGATTCCGGGCGTGTTTTGTCCGAATCCGGGAGGCGCTTTTTATGCAATGGCCCGGTTACCAATCGATGATGCCGACAAATTTTGTCAGTGGATATTGGAATCGTTCTCCCACGAGGGGCAAACTGTAATGATGGCGCCGGGAACCGGTTTTTATGCTACGCCGGGACTAGGCAAAAATGAAGTACGGTTCGCCTATGTGCTGAATACAACAAACATCCGTCATGCGATGGTCTGCCTCGAAAAAGCATTGGAAGCTTATCCGGGTAAAACTTCCAAATAATTTTTTTCCAATAGGGAAAATGAAAAAGGTTATATTTATATTATAAATAAATATATGTTTATATTTTCCATCAAAAACA
Source organism: Chitinophaga sp. 180180018-3 (assembly GCF_037893185.1). NCBI lineage: Bacteria > Pseudomonadati > Bacteroidota > Chitinophagia > Chitinophagales > Chitinophagaceae > Chitinophaga > Chitinophaga sp. 180180018-3. Next base: position 6,406,882 of record NZ_CP140772.1, read on the forward strand.
CAAAATTTTAACATTGGATACTTGCAAAAGTCAATTTATTTTTTGTACATTTGATGAAGAAACAACAAAACAAGAAATATAAATCAAATTATAAATTATTTACAAATGCGATAGTCGGCAAAATCTAAACTTGTTTAAGAAAAAATTAACCTGCTTTATTTCTTAATAAGTTTAATTGGTCCGAACTTTGACTTATCAATTACAGGAAGATTTATCAGTCTTCTGTAAAACTCAAAGATTTACTAAAACGTTTTAGCAAAATATCGTATTTTTGTATCAGTTTTTCATAACGTGGAATTTATAAAGGCAAACGGCTCTGATCACAGAGCCGTATTTTTTTGCCCTAATCTGTCCATTTCTTCCTATAAACAGTCAAATTTTCAGTTGGGGCATAAATATTCTTAAAATATTCGCGTTCCGGTTTACCTTTTTTCTATAATATTGTTATGTAATAAAACGGGCGGATTTACCTCCTTGGTAACATTCGTTTGTTTTCATAACGTGGAATTTTAAAATGCAACGGTCCTGATTCCTCAGGACCGTCTTTTTTGTACCAGACTACCAGCCATAAAAACGAATCACCGAAGCGATTTTAATATTATACGCTTCGGTGATTCGTTTTTATGGCTAATAGCTACAGGCTAACAGCTATTTTTTGTATTCTTTGATCATGGTGAAAAAGTCATCGAACAGATAACGGCTATCGAACGGACCAGGTGTCGATTCCGGGTGATATTGCACACTGAATGCTGGTTTATTCTTAATCCGGATACCTTCCACTGTATGATCGTTCAGGTTGACATGCGTTACCTCTATATGCTCACTGGCTGCGATGGCTTTAGCATCAACCGCAAAACCGTGGTTTTGAGTGGTGATCTCACAAAGACCGGTTCTCAGATTCTTAACCGGGTGATTCAATCCGCGGTGGCCGTGGTGCATTTTATAGGTAGGGATGCCATTGGCAAGAGCCAACAACTGATGTCCGAGGCAGATACCGAACATTGGTTTCTCTGCCGCCAGGATTTGTTTTACCGTTTCCACAGCATACGTCAGCGGAGCCGGATCGCCAGGGCCATTGGAGATGAAATACGCATGTGGTTTGAACTCCTCACATACTTCAAACTTAGTATCTGTCGGGAAAACCTGCAGGTAAGCGCCTTTTTCAGAGAGGCATTTCAGCATGTTTCTTTTCACCCCGTTATCCAATACCGCGATACGGATCTCTGCATTAGGATCCCCTATGTTGTATACTTCAGAAGTGGTCACTTCTTTGCACAGGGCAAGCCCTTCCATAGATGGCACCTTAGCTAATTCAGCTTTCAACTGATGAATATCCAGAATTTCGGAAGAAATGATACAATTCATTGCTCCTTTACTGCGGATATGAGAAACGAGTGCGCGAGTGTCGACATCATAGATAGCTACCAGGTTGTTGTCGGTCAGGAACTGCTCCAGTGACTCGTCCGCCATTTTCCTGGAGTAGTTGTAAGCGATATTCTTAGCAATCAAACCGTTGATTTTCACACTGCCACTTTCCACATCCGTTTTTCTGGTTCCATAGTTACCGATGTAGCAGTTGTTCATAATCAACACCTGACCTTTATAGGAAGGGTCTGTAAACACTTCCTGGTAACCCGTCATACCGGTATTGAACGCCAATTCGCCGGAGGCAGTGCCGATTTTTCCAAAAGCTTTTCCCTGAAAAACCGTACCGTCTTCTAATAGCAGTATGGCAGGTTGGATGGTTCTAGTCTGAGGCATTTCTGGTATCTGTCTTGTTTTATATTTCAAAAAAAACCTTCAAGGGTCTGCGCGCCCTGAAGGTTCGGATAAAAAACCGTGCAAAGGTATGAAATGCAACAGTTAATTACAGATTTTTTTTGCCAGAAGATATGTTACTTAATTTTTACAGATTTAAGTATCCGTTGGGCAACCTGATGCCCGACGGGGTCATCGTCCCGATAACTAATAAAGATTTGCCACCGGTGCCGTTCTTTGGTCATTACCAGATTGCAGAACGATAACTTTATACTCCCTCTGTACAGGTAATTGCCTTCCTCCAGCATCCCCTGGATTCCGGAAATCAACACTGGTACGGCTTTGCAATTGATATCGGCAGCCGTTTCCCGGAGCTGTAAATTAATATGTGCCGCTGCAATGGCTTCTTCCAGTGTATTAGCCACGTTCGGCTGAAAACTATGCATATTCACTGTAATCTGGATTCCGCTACCATCCTCATTCTTATAGGTTTTTGCATATTCTGTGACCTTTGCATCTTCCGGATCAAGGGGTTGATCGTGTATCCATAGTTTCACCGGCGTATTTATTTCCAATGCCTGCCGGCCAATGGTAACGTGTTGCCAGTTACGGTAGAGATAACTGGCGGGCACCCGGGGATACATTAGGGTATATACTGCTTTCTTCCCGAACAAGGTTCCGGTAACGGCGATCAGTACGGCGAAAACAGCCAGAAACCATATTACTTTCCGCCTGCTGGCAGGCCGGATTGACTTTTTCAGTCGCCCGGTGAATGTTTCCGGGATATTTTTTGGGGAGAATCCTACTTCCCGGATATACTCTTCAAAAGAGACCATAGGATGTAGTTTTCTCCATTCGGCAAAAGCCAGAGGCAACTTCTTTCCACAGGCATCACAAAAGGTCAGGTATTCAGATTTCATCGGGTTGGGATGCCCACAGGTATCACAGCGCAGGTATTTCATAAGTAAGGTGATTGCACTGTAATATTACGAAATTTATACATTTATAAACGCATAAAAAAGGACAAAGCCGGGCTTTGTCCTTTTTCTTGTATCGTTAATGAAGAATTACTCAGCAGATTTTTCTTCAGTGGCATCAGCTGCTTTAGTTTCAGTAGCGTCAGCTTTGGTTTCGGTAGCATCAGCTTTTTTCTTAGCACCACCAGCACGACGGGTTTTCTTAGCTGCAGCTTTTTCTGTTGTTTTACCGTAAACTTCGTTGAAGTCTACCAGTTCAATCAGTGCAACTTCAGCGTTATCGCCCACACGTTTGCCCAGTTTAATGATACGGGTGTAACCACCAGGACGGGTAGCAATTTTTTCGCTGATTGTACCAAACAGTTCCTTGATAGCTTCTTTGTCCTGCAGATAGCTGAACACGATCCTACGGTTGTGAGTAGAATCAGTTTTACCCCTGGTCAGCAGCGGCTCAACATACACGCGCAGGGATTTAGCCTTTGCCAGTGTAGTGGTGATACGTTTGTGGCTGATCAGTTCGCAAGCCAGATTAGACATCAGGGCTTTACGGTGGGAAGCAGTTCTGCTTAATTTGTTTAATTTAACTCCGTGACGCATGACATTTGTATTTTATCCCTTACACCGTGTCAGGAATTGTAAGGTACTTTTTAAAGAAAAATTAAGCGTTAAGAATCTGGAATCTGGGGCTGAAGCGTTGCTTAGCCAGTTCTCCACACTCAGTGCTCAATTCATTAATTCTATTCTTCTTCCAGTTTCAGCTTAGACAGATCCATACCGAAGTGCAGACCTCTTTCGCCTAATACCTGTTCAATTTCGCTCAGTGATTTCTGGCCGAAGTTTCTGAACTTCATCAGTTCTTCCTGTTCGTATTGTACCAGTTCGCTGAGTGAATTGATTTTTGCTGCTTTCAGACAGTTGAATGCACGTACACTCAGATCGAGATCTTCCAGCGGTGTTTTCAGTATCTTACGCAGCTGCAGTGTTTGTTCATCTACCACATCTTCTTTCTCAGCGTCTTTAGTATCAAAACTGATATTTTCATCAGTGATGATCATCAGGTGCTGAATGAGGATACGGGAAGCTTGCTTAACTGCTTCTTCCGGGTGGATAGTACCATCAGTGACAACCTCCATAACGAGTTTCTCATAGTCAGTTTTCTGTTCCACACGGGTGTTTTCTATACTGTACTTTACGTTTTTGATAGGCGTAAAGATAGAGTCGATAGCAATGTAGCCAAATACTGCATCTTTGGGTTTATTTTCCTCAGCCGGAACGTAACCACGGCCTTTACCGATGGTCAGTTCGATATCCAGCTTGGCAGAAGGATCCAGGGTACAGATCAACAGGTCTGGGTTCATGATCTGGAAAGCACTGGTGGCTTTTTCAATCATATCAGCACGGAACTCTGTTTTACCCTTGATGGACAGCGTAATCTTTTCGTTCGCTACATCATTTTCAGAGATCCTTTTGAAACGAACCTGTTTCAGGTTCAGGATGATCTCAGTAACGTCTTCAGTAACACCTTTCAGTGTAGCAAACTCGTGATCAGCTCCTTCAATTTTAATACCCACAATGGCATAGCCCTCCAAAGAAGACAACAGTACGCGACGTAACGCATTACCGACAGTCACAGCATAACCTGGTTCTAATGGACGGAATTCGAATTGAGCTTCAAAGTCAGTAGACTTCTGCAAAACGATCTTATCAGGTTTCTGGAAATTTAAAATTGCCATTGATATGATAGATTTATTTGTTAAATATGAAGTTAGTCCATGACCAACTGGCCATGGACTATTATTTATTACTTAGAGTACAATTCTACAATCAGTTGTTCCTTGATATTTTCAGGAACGCTCTCTCTCTCAGGATAAGCAATGAATACGCCTTTCATTTCTTTCTCGTTCCAGTCTAACCAGCTGAACTTAGGATTTTTTCCACGGATAACGCTGGTGAGGGCTGAATTGTTTGCAGCTTTATTTTTCAGGCTGATTACATCACCTGGTTTCAGCTGGAAAGAAGGAGTATTTACCACAATACCGTTAACGGTGATGTGTTTGTGAGAAACCAGCTGACGGGCAGCAGGACGGGAAGGAGCGATACCGAGACGGAAAACGGTGTTATCCAGGCGAGCTTCCAGCAATTTGATCAATACTTCACCGGCAACGCCTTTTCTACGGGTAGCTTCATCGAACAGGTTGCGGAACTGGCGCTCCAGCAGACCGTAAGTGTATTTAGCTTTTTGTTTTTCTCTCAGCTGCAGTGCGTATTCACCTAACTGTTTACGTTTACGGTTAGCACCGTGCTGACCCGGAGGGTTGCTGTTCTTGTTTAAATACTTTCCATTACCGAGAATGGGTTCGCCAAAAATTCTGGAAATTTTGGTTTTTGGTCCTGTGTACCTTGCCATGTTTTAAATATACTTTAGATTTTTTAGTTAATGATGCATGCTCTTCAAAAAATCTGAAAACCTGATCATGCACCCAATTATTGATAAACTACAACGTCCAGATACCAAATTTCATCTGAAATCTGGTACCTGGAAGCTGCAAATATATTATGCTATACTCTTCTTTTCTTAGGAGGACGGCAACCGTTGTGAGGTAAAGGCGTAACGTCTTTAATCATGTTCACTTCGATACCGGAATTAGCGATAGCACGGATAGCGCTTTCACGACCAGCTCCAGGGCCTTTTACAAAAACGTCTGCTCTTTTCAGACCTGAGTCCATAGCTACTTTAGCAGCATCTTGTGCAGCCAGCTGAGCTGCATACGGAGTGTTCTTTTTAGAACCTCTGAAGCCCATTTTACCAGCAGAAGACCAGGAAATAACCTGACCATGTTTGTTGGTAATGCTTACGATGATGTTGTTAAAGCTAGCGGAGATATGAACATCTCCGTAGTTATCTACTTTTACTACTCTTTTCTTATTAGCAGCAGTTTTTGTATTATTTGCTTTTGCCATAATGATTTAAATTCCAAATATGAAATTCCGCATCCCAAATTTACATGACTCACTTGCCATTGAAACCCCGCATATTCGGACTTGGGATTTCAACCTGGGATTTTATTTATTATTTCTTAGTTGCTTTTTTCTTACCAGCCACTGTCTTACGCTTACCTTTACGGGTACGGCTGTTAGTACGTGTACGCTGACCTCTTACCGGTAAGCCTTTCCTGTGACGCAGACCACGGTAGCAAGCGATATCCAGCAGACGCTTGATATTCATTTGTACTTCAGAACGCAGTTGACCCTCTACCTTAAACTCACCGTTAATAATGTTACGAATGGCGGCTTGTTCGTCGTCATTCCAATCGCGCACCTTTTTGTTTACATCAATTTCCGCCTTGTTCAGGATATATTGGGCGGTAGAACGGCCTATACCAAAGATATAGGTAAGACCAATTTCTCCTCTTTTATTTTTAGGAAGATCTATACCGGCTATACGTGCCATATTTCTATTTTAGATTTAATATGATTCTGATTTAAAATCAAATTCCACAAGGAATTGATTAACCCTGGCGCTGTTTATAACGAGGGTTCTTTTTGTTGATCACCAACAAAACGCCTTTCCTACGAACTATTTTACAATCCGCGCTTCTTTTTTTGATTGCAGCTCTTACCTTCATGATTATTACTTTATAAAAGGTTATGATATTTGTTAAATTGTTTTGCCGGTCCCTTCTGATTCTCCTGTCTATTTGTATCTGAAAATTATACGGCCCCTTGACAAATCGTACGGGCTCATTTCCACGCCTACCTTATCCCCTGGCAGAATGCGTATGTAGTGCATTCTCATTTTTCCAGAAATGGTGGCCAGGATCTCATGCCCGTTTTCCAGTTTTACACGGAACATAGCGTTCGACAAGGCTTCTAATATAATTCCATCCTGTTTAATGAGTGCCTGTTTTGCCATAAAAATTTTTAGGACTGCAAAGATAGCATTTATCTTTTGAAATAGAAAAATTTACCCCGATTATTATTAATATTGCCAGTTTTTACTCGAAAAACCATTTGATTATCTTTCAAAAGCCGTTTATATTAGATAAAACTAAAATTCCGATTAATAATTTGAATTCAATTCAGGGTTGTTTTTCTCTGCTTTTTCGATCTCTGTAAAACTAGACAACACATCAGCCTTTCCTTTACCAACCGCTACCGTATGTTCGAAGTGAACAGACGGACTACCATCGCGGGTAGCAACAGTCCACCCATCTTCCAGGTACTCTACATCCTTGGAGCGGAGATTGATCATGGGTTCGATGGCAATTACCAATCCTTCTTTCATGATCGGGCCACTGCCTCTCTTACCGTAGTTAGGAACCTGCGGATCTTCATGCAGGTGGCGGCCAAGGCCGTGCCCTACCAGTTCCCTTACTACACCATAACCACGTTCTTTCTCGGTATATTCCTGAATGGCGTAGGAGATATCTCCTACCCTGTTGCCTACAATAGCCTTTTCTATTCCTTTATACAGGGAAGCTTTAGTAGCCGTCATCAGTCGTAGCACATTTTCGGCCACATTACCGATGGCAAAGGTATAGGCGCTATCGGAGTGATAACCATTCATATAAACGCCTACATCCACTGTTACGATATCGCCATCCTTCAGTACGTATGTATTAGGGATACCATGTACTACCTGCTCATTTACGGAAATGCAGCAGGCATTGGGGAATCCTTTATAGTTTTTAAAAGAAGGGGTTCCACCATTTTCAACAATGAACTTATCCGCGATTGCATCCACATCCAGGGTGCTCATACCAGGTTTGATAGAGCGAGCTACTTCAGCCAGCGCAGCACTGAGGATGCTGGCGCTTTTGCGTATGAGTTCTATTTCTTCCTTCGTCTTATAGTGAATCATGTTAATAGCTTTTAGCTGTCGGCCTTTAACGCTTAGTAAAAATGCAGCGGAGAACACACCATATGTTATTCTCCGCTGTTTTCTTTTAAAGCCAAAGGCTTATGCTATATCTTATCACGCATTTGCAGGAGCAGTTCTGCCCTTAATGCGGCCTGTGCTCATCAGACCATCGTAATGGCGCATGAGCAGCTGGCTTTCAATTTGTTGCAGTGTATCCAGGATAACACCCACCATGATCAGCAGGGATGTACCACCAAAGAAGGTAGCAAAGTTGCTGTTCACTTTAAATGCGGCAGCTACACCTGGCAATATACCTACCAGTGCCAGGAAGAATGCTCCAGGCAGTGTGATACGGTCCATCACAGCTCCGATATAATCGGCCGTTGCTTTACCAGGCTTAACACCCGGAATGAATCCGTTATTACGTTTCATTTCATCCGCCATTTGAGTTGGATTGAAAATCAACGCAGTATAGAAGTAAGTAAATACGATAACGAGCACCGCATAAATCAGGTTGTACCAGCCATTAGTATGATCGCTAAAAATGCGGATAAAGCCGGAGGCATTGTCGGAAGTAGCAAAACCTATCGCAGTAGCGGGAATAAACATGATCGCCTGAGCGAAGATGATAGGCATAACACCTGCAGCATTCACTTTGAGGGGAATGAACTGGCGTACACCACCATATTGTTTATTACCAACGATACGTTTAGCATAATTCACCGGTATTTTCCTTGTACCCTGTACCAGGAGGATCAGACCTACTGTGATCAGGATGAAGATAGCGATTTCAATGAGGAACAGGATCGGTCCACCCGCTTCACCTGCAACCTTACTGGAGAACTCTGCGACGAGCGCCTGCGGCAGACGGGCAAGGATACCCATCATGATGATGATGGAAGTACCATTACCGATACCTTTATCTGTGATCTTTTCACCGAGCCACATTACAAACAGGGTACCTGCTGTAAGCACAACAGTGGTAGAGAGCCAGAAGAAAAAGGTGCCGTATTCAGCGATAATAGCGCCACCGGATTGATTACGCAGATAAGCTACATAAGCGCTTGCCTGGAAACCTGTTACTATTACTGTGAGATAACGGGTAAACTGGTTGATCTTTTTGCGGCCGCTTTCACCTTCTTTCTGCAGTTTCTGAAAATAAGGAACTGCTATGGTCAACAGCTGGATAGCGATTGAAGCAGAGATGTAAGGCATGATACCTAACGCGAATATGGACGCCCTTGAAAACGATCCACCGGCAAACATGTTAACTAAACCCAGGATACCTTGATTAGAATTTTTCTCAAAGTTGGTGAGCGCGTTTGCATCAATGCCAGGCAAAGCGATATAGGATCCTATGCGGTAGATGAGGACCAGGAGCAGGGTGGTCAGGATGCGGTTACGCAGATCCTCGATGCTCCAGATATTCTTAATCGTTTCGATAAATTTCTTCACAGGAAGATAAAGGTTTAATAGCGCTATTAAATATGAAAAGACGCACTACTCCGTAGGCGTCTCCTCAGTCGTAAAGTCTTATACCAGTTCTACTGATCCACCTGCTGTTTCGATGGCCTGTTTAGCTTTTTCGCTGATAGCGTTTACTTTAACAGTTACCTTGGTTTTGAGCTCACCGTTGGCGAGGATCTTAACTTTGGCAGTTCTGTTAACCAGACCGTTCATATACAGGCTTTCCAGATTGAATTCCTGGAGGCCGTATTTTTCAACTAAATGATCCAGCTGACCCAGGTTGAAGATGGTGTATTCTTCGCGGTTATTGTTTTTGAAACCACGTTTAGGCATACGGCGCTGGATTGGCATCTGACCTCCTTCGAAGCCTTTCTTGCTGGCATAACCGGCGCGTTGCTGAATACCTTTATTACCTTTTGTAGAGGTACCACCTTTACCGGAAGCCTCACCACGTCCGAGACGTTTTTCTTTATGTACAGAACCTTTAGCAGGCTGTAATGAATGCAGATTCATAATGTTAATTGTTTTTACTTACGCGGAAATTAACCGCTCGCTTTAATAAAATAAAAATGGTAAAGTTACAAATGTAAAGGTAAGATTATCAACAGACAATCCCACAGCAGTGTTACTTAAAATTAAGCGTTTACTGTTTCTACCGTTACGAGGTGATTTACTTTACGGACCATACCCAGGATCTGAGGAGTTGCTTCTACTTCAACAGCAGCGTGCATTTTAGTCAGGCCCAGTGCCTTCAAGGTCAGTTTCTGCCTTTCAGGACGGTCTATACCACTTTTCACTTGAGTGATCTTAATCTTTGCCATAAACCCCTATCCGCTAAAAGCGGAGTAATTTAATTGTTAATGTAATATTTTCAAAATTTTCAGGACAGCACCTGCTCAGAGAGCGGGTAATAATCATCCGTTGAAAACTTTCTTCAGGGCAACGCCTCTGGTTTTAGCGATACCGATTGGTTCGCGTAACAGGCCCAGCGCCTTAAAGGTAGCTTTTACCACGTTGTGTGGGTTAGCAGAACCTAAAGACTTTGCCAGTACGTCTGTTACACCAGCACTTTCCAGTACAGCACGCATAGAACCACCAGCGATCACACCAGTACCATGAGCAGCTGGCTTAATCAGTACCTTAGCGGCACCTTCTTTAGCAAACTGATCGTGAGGAATGGTACCGTGCATTACAGGAACCTTGATCAGGTTCTTTTTTGCATCGTCTATACCTTTGGTAATAGCCTGCTGCACTTCTTTAGCTTTACCGAGACCGTGACCTACAACGCCGTTTTCGTTACCTACAACTACCAGGGCAGAGAAACTGAATGTACGACCGCCTTTAGTGGTTTTAGTAACACGGTTGATCGCCACTACTTTCTCTTTCAGCTCCAGATCACCAGCCTTTACTTTATTGAATGAATTCTTTGCCATTTTATTTTATGAGAATTACTTGTTCAGAATTATAAAAATCCGGGCTCCTGATTAGAACTGAAGACCGCCTTCTCTTGCTCCGTCAGCTACGCTTTTCACGCGGCCATGATATAAATAACCACTTCTGTCGAAAACGCAGGTAGTCAGACCCAGTGCCAGTGCTTTTACAGCCAGCGCTTTACCTACCAGTGCGGATTTTTCAGATTTGGTACCTTTCTGGGCCTGGATATCCTTATCACGGGAAGAAGCCGCTGCCAGGGTAGTGCCATTGGTATCATCGATCAATTGCACATAGATATCGCTGTTACTGCGGAAAACAGACAATCTTGGCTGCGTTGCAGTACCGGAGATTTTCTTACGGATGCGGTAACGGATTTTCTGTCTCCTGTTAACTTTTGTGCTCATTTGAGTTTTATTTTATTACCCCGATGCTGCCGGGATATCTGTTAAAACCGGCTAACCAGCCCGGAAGGCTGATTAGCCAATTAAATATTTTATTTACCTGCTGATTTACCAGCTTTCTTACGTACCACTTCATCGCTGTAGCGAACACCTTTACCTTTGTAAGGCTCTGGTTTACGCAGGCTGCGGATTTTAGCAGCTACCTGACCCAGTAATTGATTATCAATACCTTCCAGCATGATCTTAGGGTTCTGACCTTTTTCAGTCAGGGTAGATACTTTCAGTTCTTTAGGAACTTCGAAGATGATATTGTGAGAATAACCTAATGCGAGATCCAGCAACTGACCGGAGTTAGCGGCTTTATAACCCACACCCACCAGCTCCAGCTGTTTCTTAAAGCCTTCAGTTACACCCAGCACCATATTAGCCAGCAATGCGCGGTATAAACCGTGCAGCGCTCTGTGGCGAATCTGGTCTGTTGGGCGGGTTACGTTAACCACGCCATCCTTTACTTCTACTTTAATATCCCTGTCGATGGCCTGTTTCAGTTCACCTTTAGGGCCTTTTACGGTTACTTCGTTAGCCGCAGATACGGTAACTGTAACGCCGCTTACCAATTTAATAGGACTTCTACCTATACGAGACATAACTTTAGTTTAAAGTTGTTTGATATTTAGATACCAGCTATCAGTGTTCAGCGCCGTATAGAGAGCTTAATTGTCAGATAGCCTGTGTGCGAATGACCGCCGGATAACCGTCGGTCATTCAAAATATATTAATATACGTAGCAAACAATTTCGCCACCTACGTTCTGAGCTTTAGCTTCCTTATCGGTCATTACACCTTTGGAAGTAGAGATGATAGCCACGCCCAAACCATTCTTCACACGCTTAAATTCCTCCGGTTTTGCGTACTGGCGCAGACCTGGACGGCTGATGCGTTGCAATTCCTTGATAGCGGGCTCTTTAGATACGGGATCATACTTCAGGGCGATCTTGATCACACCTTGTTTGGTATCATCCTCGAATTTGTACTTCAGGATATAACCTTTATCGTACAGAATTTCTGTAATACGTTTTTTCAGCTTGGAAGCCGGAATTTCCACAATCCTGTGGGTGGCCATTTGCGCGTTCCGGATACGGGTCAGGAAGTCTGCTATTGGATCAGTAACCATTGTTTAAATAGTTTGATAATGTTTACAATGCGATATCCAATCGTAATAAGATGGGAATCAAATAACTAATAGTGGAGGCGGTTAAGCACTCTGAAATTCTTACCAGCTGGCTTTTCTTACACCAGGGATTTTACCTGCGAGAGCCAGGTCGCGGAACATGTTCCTGCACAGGCCGAAATGACGCATATATCCTTTAGGACGGCCGGTCATCTGGCATCTGTTTTTCAGACGAACAGGAGAAGCGTTTTTAGGAAGCTGGTCGAGTGCAGCGTAGTCACCGGCAGCTTTCAGGGCAGCGCGTTTTTCAGCAAACTTAGCTACCATAGCTTCTCTTTTCCTTTGTCTGGCTTTTACGGATTCTTTTGCCATAATTATATTATCGTTTCGATTTACTGATTATCTTTTTTCATATTCCTGAACGGCATACCCATTTCTTTCAGCAGCTCGTAAGCTTCTTCGTTAGTTTGGGCAGTAGTAACGAAAGTGATATCCATACCGGATATTTTAGTTACTTTATCGATGTCGATCTCAGGGAAGATGATCTGCTCAGTTACGCCCATTGTGTAGTTACCACGGCCATCAAAAGCTTTTTCGTTGATACCTTTGAAGTCACGTACACGAGGAAGGGAAACAGAGATCAGACGATCCAGGAAGTCATACATATTAGTGCTGCGCAGCGTTACACGTGCACCGATAGGCATGTTCTTTCTGAGTTTGAAGTTAGAAATATCTTTCTTAGACAAGGTAGGGATGGCTTTTTGACCAGAGATACGGGTCATTTCGTCCACAGCAATGTCTACCAGCTTCTTATCACCTACTGCACCATTAATACCCTGGTTCAGGCAAATTTTAACCAGACGAGGTACCTGCATTACACTTTTGTAGTTGAATTTCTTCATCAGTGCAGCTTTCACCTCATCCTTGTATTTCTTCTGCAGTCTCGGAGTGTATTTTGTGTTTGACATTATTTAATTACCTCCCCTGATTTTTTAGCGATACGAATTAATTTACCATTTTCCCTCTGCCTGCTTACTTTGGTAGGTTTACCAGCTTTGGCATCCCACAGCATCACGTTAGAGATAGCAATAGGAGCTTCCTGCTTAACAATACCACCTTTGGTATTCTGAGCAGTAGGCTTGGTGTGTTTGGTAATAATGTTAACACCTTCTACAAGAATGCGGGCTTTGTCAGGCTGTACTTCCAGCACTTTGCGTGGCTTCGTCCTGTCCTTATCATCGCCGGCAATCACCGCAACCAGGTCGCCTTTCTTAATGTTGAATTTAGGCTTAAATCTAGTTTTCATTACTTTGATTTATTTATAAACGCCAAGCGAAACAATTGTTTCGCTTGATAAATGTTTTTCTCGTTCTTGCAAACGGGCTGCAAAGATAAGAAATATTTTGAGATTTCGGGATTTTGGCATTTTTTGATAAAAATCCCAAAATCCCGGTCTCGACAATATTTTATAATACCTCAGGAGCGAGGGATATAATTTTCATATAGCCCTTGTCTCTCAGCTCACGGGCAACCGGACCGAAAATACGGGTACCGCGAGGTTCGTCTGAGTTATTCAGCAGTACAACCGCGTTATCATCGAAACGGATATAAGAACCGTCTTTACGACGTAATTTATTCTTAGTTCTTACGATTACAGCTTTAGTAACCATACCTTTCTTCACACCGCCACCAGGGATAGCGTCTTTCACAGTTACCACGATCTTATCGCCTACTTTAGCGTAGTCCTGACCGGAGTTGCCCAATACGCGGATGCAGAGTACTTCTTTAGCACCGCTGTTATCAGCTACACTCAGTCTTGATTCTTGTTGTATCATCGAAATGAGATTTGATATTGTTTAGTCAGCGGCTGAACCCGGGTTTGCCGGAAGCAGCTTGAAACAAATAATGAATTATTTTACTTTAGCGATTACTTCTACCAGTCTCCAGCATTTATTTTTGCTCAGAGGGCGGGTTTCCGCGATTCTCACGGTATCGCCGATGCTGCACTCGTTTTTATCGTCGTGCGCCATGAACTTGGTAGTTTTTTTCACGAATTTACCATAGATCGGGTGCTTTACTTTACGCTCCACCTTAACGGTAATGGTTTTATCCATTTTGTTGCTGGACACCACACCAATCCTGGTTTTTCTTAATTTTCTTTCGGTCGTCATTGTTGAAAGTTATTTAACCCTCCCGGAGGAGGCTATAAATTGTTTATTATTGCTATTCAGCAGCCCCGGTATAACCGGGACTGAAGATTTAGAAGCCCAGTTGCCTTCTACGCAGTTCGGTATTGATCCTGGCGATATCGCGTCTTACGGCGCGGATGCTCATTGGATTTTCGATCGGTGTGATGGCGTGACCGAAGGTCATCTTTTTCAGACGGAGCTTTTCAGCAGAGAGTTTCTCGTTCAGCTCCTGATCATTCAGTCCTTTCAGATCCAGCTTTTCTTTTGCCATTTTATTGAATTTGAGCCGGGTAGCTTTTCAGCTTCACCGGAATTTTAGTAATTGTGTACCTGTAATTAAGCTACGTAGTCGCGGCTGGTTACAAATTTTACTTTAATGGGCAGTTTCTGAGCTGCGAGTTCCATTGCTTCTTTCGCTACCTGTAAGGGAACGCCGTCAGCTTCAAATAAAATTCTACCTGGTTTAACTACTGCTGCCCAATGGTCAGGAGCACCTTTACCTTTACCCATCCTCACTTCCAATGGTTTGGCAGTGATTGGTTTATCAGGGAATATACGGATCCAAACGTTACCTTCACGTTTCATATGCCTTGTCAGGGCCACACGTGCAGCTTCGATCTGCCTGTCGGTGATCCATTTAGGTTCTAATGCTTTAAGACCGAAAGTACCAAAGGAGAGGGTAGCGCCTCTTTTAGCGTTCCCTTTGATGCGGCCTTTGTGCATCTTCCTGTGTTTCGTTCTTTTTGGCTGTAACATCGTCTATGTTGTTAATGTTAATAGTTATTGTTAATGTCTGCTATACCGCAAGCGCTTATCTGCGACCACCGCCACGGTGTTCTCCACCTCTTCTGTCGCCACCACGGTGATCTCTGCGTTCGCCATGATGTTCTCTTCTATCACCACCAGTGCTACGGTTATCACCTTCTTTACCGGTTAATACGTTCGGGTTCAGATCGCGTTTGCCCAGTACTTCACCTTTACAGATCCACACTTTGATACCGATTTTACCGTATACGGTTAAAGCGAACAGGGAAGCGTAGTCGATATCCATACGGTAAGTATGTAAAGGCACGCGACCTTGTTTCATTTCTTCAGAACGAGCGATTTCAGCACCACCCAAACGACCACTGATCTTAATTTTGATACCTTCAGCACCCATTCTCAGTGCAGTAGCAATCGCCATTTTGATAGCGCGTTTATAGTTGATACGGCTTTCGATTTGTTTAGCGATTGTTTCAGCAACGATGTTAGCATCCATCTCAGGACGACGGATCTCCAGGATGTTGATCTGTACATCTTCTTTACCAGTCAGCTTCTTCAGCTCTTCTTTGATGCGATCAACTTCGTTACCACCTTTACCAATGATGATACCAGGCTTAGAAGTATGAACAGTGACGATTAATTTGCCTAAAGTTCTTTCGATCACAACTCTTGAAATCCCGCCTTTGTTGATACGGGCATTCAGGTAAGTTCTGATCTTGTTATCTTCGATCAGTTTGGTAGCAAAATCTTTCTTGCTGCCATACCAATTAGAGTCCCATCCTCTGATGATACCTAACCTGTTACCAATAGGATTTGTTTTCTGACCCATGTTCTGGTTATTTGTCTATTAGTTTAATAGTTTTGTTTCTGTTTCGAGCACAGATTATTGTGCTTTACTGTCCACTACGATCGTTACGTGGTTACTTCTCTTACGGACACGGTAACCTCTACCCTGCGGAGCCGGACGCATTCTTTTCAGGGTGCGGCCACCATCTACGAAGATAGTTTTAACGATCAGGTTAGCATCTTCTACCCTGGCACCTTCGTTCTTCACTTTCCAGTTTGCGATAGCGGATACCAGCAGTTTTTCTAAAGGTACGCTAGGGTGCTTCGGATGGAATTTCAAAATATTCAAAGCCTTTTCTACATCCAGACCACGGATTAAGTCTGCCAGCAAACGCATTTTGCGGGGAGATGTAGGATTATTATTCAGCTTAGCTACTGCTTCCATTGTTATTAATTTCTTTTATTATTTAGTGTCTGAGTCTGATGCCTGAACCGGTTTGAAACCAATTTCAAACCTCAAACCTCAGACTATAATTTACATTTTCTTGTTAACGTGTCCTCTGAAGTTACGTGTTGGTGCAAATTCGCCCAGTTTGTGGCCTACCATAAATTCTGTTACATAAACAGGAATGAATTTGTTGCCATTGTGAACTGCGAAAGTGTGACCTACGAAATCAGGAGTGATAGTAGAACGACGGCTCCAGGTTTTGATAACTGTACGCTTGGTGCCGGCATTCATTTTTTCAACTTTAGTCTCTAATTTCTGGTCTACGTAAGGACCTTTTTTTATGGAACGAGCCATGTCTTACTTATTTATGATTTTTCAAATCCGGGCTCTGATATTGCTACCGGAGCCCTGATTCAGAAATATTATAATTTTTTACCGTTTTTCCTGCTGATGATCAGTTTATCAGAACTCTTATGCGGTTTTCTGGTTTTCAGACCCTTAGCATATTTACCAGTTCTTGATCTTGGATGGCCGCCTGAAGATTTACCTTCACCACCACCCATTGGGTGATCTACAGGGTTCATAGCCACACCACGGTTGCGGGGGCGGATACCTCTCCAACGGTTAGCACCTGCTTTACCGATAGACTGCAGGGCGTGGTCGGAGTTGGAAACTGTACCTACGGTAGCTTTACAGGTATTCAATACTTTACGCAATTCGCCGGAAGGCATTTTCAGTACTGCGTATTTTTCTTCCTTGTTGGACAGCTGAGCGTAAGCGCCGGCGCTTCTTGCGATAGCACCGCCTTTACCAGGCTGCAGTTCGATATTGTGAACCACAGTACCCAGCGGCATATTTTTCAGCGGTAAAGCGTTACCTACTTCCGGAGCTACATCGGCGCCGCTGATAACGGTACCACCAACCTGTAAGCCCTGGGGAGCGATGATGTAACGTTTTTCACCATCTGCGTAAGAAACCAGTGCGATGAAAGCACTACGGTTCGGATCGTATTCGATGGTTTTAACAGTAGCAGGAATATTTTCCTTATCGCGTTTGAAATCGATGACGCGGTATTGTTTCTTGTGACCGCCACCGATATAGCGCATAGACATTCTACCCTGCGCATTCCTACCGCCAGATCTTTTTGCTGGTTCGAGCAGGCTTTTTTCGGGGGTATCAGCTGTCAGCTCAGCGTAAGCGTTGCCTATTTTCCAGCGGGTACCAGCCGTCATTGGTTTGAACTTCTTCAGTGCCATTACTTCCTAAAAAGTTAAATGTTATTAAAATATAAATCGTGATCTGTATATACATCCATCTTCCGGCTGTTCAGGCCGGAAAGGCACTACATGTTAGCATACAGATCTATAGTTTCACCTGCCGCGATGGTAACGATCGCCTTTTTGTAAGACGGTTTTTTACCTGAGATGAAACCGGCTTTAGTAAAGCGGAATTTAGCTTTACCAGGCATTACAGCAGTATTCACTTCTGCAACGGATACACCGTAGAATTCTTCCACTGCCTTTTTGATCTCCAGTTTGTTGGCTTTCTTGTCAACGATGAAGTAGTAGCGGTTGAATTTATCGGTTGCTTTATTCACCTTCTCAGAGATCACCGGTTTGATTAAAACGTCTGAAAGTTTCATCTTTTTATAGCATTTAGCTGTCGGCTATAAGCTGTCAGCTGCGTTATTTAATTGATTTTGAACATCCTACGCTTCTGCAGGCTCTTCAACGAAGATCTTTGCAGCGCTTTCAGTAAACACGATGTAGTTGCTGTTCATGATGTCATAAGTATTGATATCGCTCAGAACGGCACCATCAACAGTTGGGATGTTTCTTAAAGACAGATAAACATTGTCGATGTATTCAGGCGTGATGAACATAGTCTTTCTTCCTTCTACATTAATGTTCAGGTTCTTCAGTAAACCAACAAATTGTTTGGTTTTAGGCGCTTCGAGTTGCAGATCTTCAACGATGATGATGCTGTTTTCCTTAGCTTTAATAGACAAAGCGGAGATCTTAGCGAGATCTTTCACTTTTCTGTTCAGTTTAATGCCCCAACCATGAGGTTTAGGTCCGAAGATGGTACCACCACCTTTATAGAGCGGGTTACGGATGTTACCTTTACGGGCACCACCAGTACCTTTTTGTTTGTGCAGTTTGCGGGAAGCACCTTTTACTTCAGCTCTGGTTTTTACCTTGTGGGTACCCTGACGCTGAGCGGCGAGGTATTGCTTAACAGCCAGGTAGATTACGTGGTTGTTAGGCTCTACACCAAAGATCTCTTCAGGGAGCTCGATGGATCTTCCGGTTTTCTTACCTTCTTTATTTAAAATATCTACTTGCATGTTACTTCTGGATTAAAACGATTGAACCATTGTGGCCGGGAACGGAACCACTTACCAGGATATAATTCTTTTCAGGGAATATTTTCAGGATCTTCAGACCTTTCACTTTCACTCTTTCGTTACCTGTCTGGCCGGCCATACGCATACCCTTGAAAACGCGAGAAGGATAAGATGATCCACCAACAGAACCAGGAGCCCTGCTTCTATCGTGCTGACCGTGGGTAGCTTCACCCACACCACCGAATCCATGGCGTTTAACAACACCCTGGAAGCCTTTACCTTTGGAAGTGCCTACAACGTCAATTGTTTCGCCTTCTGCGAAGATGTCGCAGGTGATAGATTCACCGAGGGCTTTCTGTACATCCGGGTTACGGAATTCTTTTACAAAACGTTTGGGAGAGGTGCTTGCTTTCGCGAAGTGATTACTTTCTGCTTTTGTAGTGTGTTTTTCTTTCTTTTCACCGAAAGAAACCTGAATAGCGTTGTAACCATCTGATTCCAGGGATTTTACCTGTGTTACAACGTTGGGACCAGCTTCGATAATGGTGCAGGCAGTCTGCTTACCATTAGCTTCGAAGATACTGGTCATACCAATCTTTTTGCCAATAATACCTTTCATTTTTATATGATTTTACCCAGCGCCTGGGGGATTTCCAGCTATCCCCAGGATGGGCGGTTAAATACATTTATTGGGCGGCCGCCCAGAAGGCGCGACCTATATTTGTTTGTTAAAATTGTTATCTTACTGAAAATCAGTAAGATAACCATAAATCAATTAAAGGCCGGCCTTTTGCCCGCCTTGCTGTTGTCCTTATGCTTTAATTTCAACTTCAACTCCGGAAGGTAAATCGAGCTTGCTCAGCGCGTCTACAGTTCTGGAAGAAGAGGTATAAATATCCAGTAAACGTTTGTGGGTACACAGTTGGAACTGCTCGCGCGCTTTCTTGTTAACGTGCGGAGAACGTAATACTGTAAATATTTTCTTCTCTGTAGGTAAAGGAATTGGACCTGTTACCACGGCACCCGTGTTACGTACGGTTTTAACGATCTTCTCAGCAGACTTGTCTACCAGGTTATGATCGTAGGACTTCAGCTTGATTCTTATTCTCTGAGACATATGCAATGAACTACTTCTAATAAGTTTTTTCCCAATACAATTTGGGAGGGCAAAGGTAACCCGGTTTTTTCTATTTGGCAAATAATTCTCAGGAAAAATATAAAGATACCGGGCTATTGGGTGGTGCCGGTAACGCAGGAAGAAGATTAGAGGCTTGTCAGCAGGGCAATAAGGCTTCAGAAATCATTCATTGTGTGTACGTTAAGCCTTATGGTAACTTCACATGCTCGTTTTGACAAATATAGGAAAACAAATGTCAAAACCAAAAAAAGGAGAATTATCTGATAATTTTTTTTGAAGATCCGGGTAAAAATCAGTCGGTACCAGGTTATTTGTGGCACAGCAGAGGTTGCCATACTGTTGGCGGATGTTTATATAAAAGAAAGTAAGGTCTGGCGGGTTCAAAAAAAGGGTTGCTCCTGCTTACCTGGAGCAACCCCCTGGAGAATGATTAAAGTGGTTTGAGAGTACACCGTTGGTTAATCTACCATCGATTAAAGCGGTAAACCACCGCCTAAGCCACCTAATAATGATTTTACTAATCCTAAGATCAGGGCCAGCAGTTGAGATACTAAATCCATTGGAAAAGGTTTTATAAGATATTGCCTACTCTATTATCTGGTTTTCAGCGATTCCCAGTTGTTATTCGATTAACGGTCTCTAAATTAACAGCTTCCATTCAATAGGCAGGTGTTCATTTCTATTCATTTTAAAATAGAATTCTTATTCTGTTCAATCAGCTCCCATATTGGGTTTCGCGATGGATCATATAATAAAAAGGGGTTATTTTTCACAAATATCCTCTTCAACAGGAAATACCAAAGAAGAGATACAGCTTGTTAGATATCCTACTCATCAGCAGTTATCCGGGAAAGAAACCTGTGGGTTAATTTCAGGTTGTTGTTTCATTAACTGCACCTGCATGCAACGTCCGGGATATGTTGAGTGCCTGTCAGAGATACTATGTCGAATGCAATTGGACAAAACCGGCCGATTTCATGATTGCCGGGAGCGGCGACCAGCTTTTCAGGCATCCTGAACCATAGAATGCCAACCAGCCACCACAACGCGAAGCCTTTGATCGCGGCAGCACTCCTAAAAGAAAAAGGGTTGCTCCCGCTTACCTGGAGCAACCCTTTTTAATAACTCAATTTGGTTTGAGAAGTACACCGTTGGTCAGTCGACCATCGATTAAAGCGGTAAGCCAGTACCACCCAATAATGATTTTACTAATCCTAAGATCAGTGTCAGCAGTTGATTAATTAATGCCATGGGAAAGGTTTTTATAAGATACTGCCTACTCTATTGTCTGGTTTTCGGCAATTCCCAGTTGTTATTCAGTTAACAGTATCTAAATTAATGGCTCTTGGTCAATAAGCAGTCGTTCATTTTATTCATTCCAAAGGAACATTCATGTTTTGTTCATTTGGCTACCACAAAGCATTTCAGGGCATATTACATGATAAAAAAGAGGTTGTTCTTTTCATGAACAACCTCTTCAATAAAGTGTGTAAGGGTAAATAGTAACCTGACAGGAATACTCCCTTACTGCAGGAGCTCCTGATTACAGGCCACCCAGTAATGACTTCAGCAGGCCGATGATAGTTGCCAGCAGTTGATTCAGTAAATTCATAAGATAATGTTTACTACAGGTTACACCTACTCTTTTGATTTGGTTTTCGGCAATCCCATTACTTAGCGCATAAGCATGGACCGAAATTACAGGCTATTCTTCTAAAATCCTTCGTTCATTTTGTTCAGTTCGGCATCCTAATATAATATATCGTTCAATCTACCACTGTGCTACGTAATAACATTAATCATATATACCAGGGAAAAGAATATGTTGAATATATAATATACCACCACGAGATTTATCACCTACAGGAGATCTTATCACGAAAGCGATTTATCATAGAGCAAAAGAACAGGCATTAATACGACCAGGGTTCACATGATGGGCAGGCATTATTTGAGCATGCTTAAAAGAATAGCTGTACCCTGTGCAATAAGACTCTTTTCCTGCTGAAAATTTGCCTAAGTATAGAAGTTGAGTGCATACCTGCTACGGCAACAATTCTCTAAATATTCAATACGCTTCTGTAAAAATGCTGTCTATCAAATTTGCCAGCGTAAACGTTCTGTAGCGCCATTATAGCTTATACATATTGAAGCGGGGTATGTCAACGATGCGACATACCCCGCTTTAAAAGATAAGTTTGTTTTCAAGGGATGATGACAGCTACCAATTATCGACGTATTACGTCGGCAGGCGGGCATCATTACCCTGATTGCGGCTCAGCTCCTTTCAGCCGGCGTTCCTGATGCTATAGTCAGGCTATACAATCATATACCACTGAGAGCATTTTGTAGGATACCCAGCAGCCCATAAAGGAAAGTACCTAAAGAATCAAGGAGCATAAACCTGCCTTTTTGTTTTTCATGCCTACTCTGTTACATGGTTTTCGGCAATCCCATTAGAAAATACCCTTGAATAACGCGGGTAATTACAGGGCTGCGCCTAAAACGATGTTCACGAACTTTAAGATTGCAGCGAGGATGGTAGTAGCCATAAATGATTTTTTTAGGATACAGTGCTTACTATTTTCAGGGTCTTCAGCAATTCCCTATGCCCGCTCCCTTGCGGACATATTGCTAAAATAGTGGGTTTAGGCCAAAAGAGCCTGTTCAGTTAGTTCATTGCCCGAGGCTGTATTCATTTTATTCAGAGAAGCTTTTTTGCCCATAGCTGCCAGCTTTTAGCCTTTAGCAAAATGCAGCGAAGACTAACATTTCATCTGTGTTAATCTTCGCTGCATTTTTGCTAAAAGCCAGTAGTTGTTTCTTATTATTTCCCTCTTTCTTCCTTATAGATCTGCTTGGCTTTCGCAGAAGGCAGGAAGATCTGGAAACCAATACCCAAATTCAGTCTATTGGAAGTAGCTGCGCTACCAAAGCCAACAGTAAGGTCGTATTTCAGTAAGCCTTCCAAACCAATATTAGGAGTGATAAAATAGGAAATACCAGGACCAACGCCTATATCCCAACCATTTGTAGATGGTCCATTTGCCTGATTACGGCCAGCAAATCCTGTTGATCCTTCCAGAAAAAACCGAACTCTTTTCGAAAACTCCAGTTTTCTGACATTTTTATCTTCAACATAATAACGAGCCAGGGCACCTACGCCGTAGTTAACATCGGTACCTCCACCATTTGGGTGTGTGAGTACTCCCAGGTTCACGTATCCCCCCAATGCAAGACCATCCTTAATAAACCATGCTGCCTTTGGAGTAAGATCAAAGCTGAATTGGGTGCCATCCTGAAAATTCAACCCCAGATTTGCCAGGTTACCGCCAACCATAATGTTTCCTTTCTGGATCTGGGCGTTAACTGCAGTACCACACAATAGCGCCGCTACGGCAAGGGTTAATAGACGAAATCTTTTCATAGTTTGATTTTTAGTTTAACAAATAAATTTTCAATGAATAAAACCAATGAATAAGCACTTGCAAACAAAAGCGCTCTGCTTATTTTGCTCGCTTATAAATAGTTGTTAAAAAAATAAAAGGCAGGGGGATAATATGGAGTTAATCTTTTCTGACTGCGTCAAACAAACTACAGCACATGACAGCCAAAATGCTGTTATTGGTGCAAATGTACTGGAAATGAATCAAATAAACATTCCATCTTCTAAAAAAATCTCAAAAAAGCCTTTCTTTATAATTCTAATTTTCTCCCAACATGAATATTTATCCTTATTCATTATAAGTATAACATTTGAACAGCGATGTTGTTGAAAGGAATAATATTAAAGTAAAAATTTAGCGAATACCTGCGCCTGCCATTTGTTTTACACCAGATGCAACCATTTCATTGAGCATATCGATATGCGTACAAAATGTTCCCTGTTTCTGCAGGAAGCGCAAAAAACCTTCCAGCTTTTGCTGCATCTTCCGGCCTGATACATTGCGGATATAAGCAGGCAGGCCAAACCCTTTGAGATCGGTCAATTCCCAGGGATGGAAATAGAAGGAGAGGTATTCGTCTTTCCGGAGCACTCTTGTGGAAAAGTGCCGGGTAATCCATAAAGGCATATTCTTGACGCTTAGCCAGAATATAGGATATCGTATGAGAGGAGAAACGGAAGATGGAATAATCCAGGTATCTTCTTCTTTGAAGACAGTGCGTGGCAGATGCCAGTTATTGTACCGGCCCGGGAGCCAGGTAGGGTTTACGGATGCATCGTACAGATAGCCGGCTTCTTTCAGGGCGGCCAGGTTTACTTTACGCAGACGGGGCATACGGAAGCCATAAACGGTTTGTCCGCTGATTTCCTGGAGGGCCAAACGGGATCCTTCCAGGTCGGCATCTGAGAAGGAGCTGTGATAATAAGCATGAGAAGCTATTTCGTGCCGGGCAGCCATTTGCCTCACGAGTTCGGGGTAATGCTGCGCCCAATATGCGGTAATAAAGAATGTTGCGCGCACATCATATTTATCAAATAAAGCCAGCGTGGCCTGCAGGCCACTCCTGGAGATTTCGAGCTTTTCCTGGAGTGATACCTGCTGGCCAAATTCTTCCGGGATATCAAATTCCTCTACATCAACGCTGATCAGTATCCTTTTCGGTTTCTTCATAAAAATTTAAGCAGCTGATGAGCCGATGACGATCCTGCAATAATTCAGCACTTCTTTCATCAGCAATTTGAGACGGAAAGAAGAAAACTGAATACCCGGGCGGCAGACTACATCTACGGCTCCGATTTTAAGATGGGGGCGGCGACCTGCTTTATATAAGAATTCGCTATCGTACAGAAATCCGTTGACCTTGGTTTTCAACAATATATTTCTGCCATATGCATTAAATCCCTTGAGGCCGGCCTGGGCATCTTCCACCTTCAAATCCAGTACCACTCTGTTCAGGAAACGGCTGATCCTGGTAATATTACGGCGTTTGCGGGGAAGCTTTTCGAGATAAGCGGCCCCTCTTTCGCCGGCTACCACATCGAGCCCCTGTATCAGGCGGTCGTAGGTTTGCCTGATCACGTCCACGCCAAAAGGAAAATCCAGATCAGTATAGATCTGATAGGCATGCTGGGAACGTTTGACCCCTTCCCTTACCGCGTAACCTTTACCCCGGTTACGGGTATAACTCACAATAATAATCCCTGGTATAGCTGCCTCCAGCCAGGAAATGTGCTGTCGGGTAAAATTCCTCTGTGATCCATCATTTACCAGGATTAGCTGCACCGGCACTTTTCCCATTAAAGTCGTAACCTCATGGTAGTGCCTAATCAGTGATTCCACCCAGGGGCCCGAGGGGTTCCAGCAGGGCAGAATCAAATCCAGGCCGGGAGAAAGGGTGACCAATTCTCCCGATGTATGTACCACAGTTGTAGGAGGCGCTTGTAATAACTCTAACGACATAATTTCTAACGTGCTATCAGTAATAAATACAGGATGAGACGGTTTGTGTATATTAAGATGACGCCGGAAAATGAGGTTCCCCTCTATTCAGAGATGTAGAAAAATAAAAAGGCCCTGAAACTCAGGACCTGGCAGTTAGCAAAAAGTAAATTTCAGTTGTAGATCATATAACCGAAAATATCAAATATTCTTGTTATTGCAATAGCATGTTCATGTCAGTCATGTCATAAAAGCAGAAAGGTTGTTCCCTTTGCAGAGAACAACCTTTCTATATGAAAGAGCTACGATTAAGCGTTTACTTTACCTTTCACTTTAGCAATCACTTCTTCAGCTACGTTGTTAGGCGCAGGAGAGTAGTGAGAGAACTCCATGATAGAGGTAGCACGGCCGGAAGACAGGGAGCGCAGCTGAGTTACGTAACCGAACATTTCGCTCAGCGGAACTTTAGCTTTGATTACCTGTACACCATTCTTGGAATCCATACCTTCCAGCATACCTCGACGACGGTTGAGGTCACCTGTAACATCACCCATGTACTGGTCAGGAGTTTGTACTTCCACTTTCATGATAGGCTCCAGCAGCACTGGTTTAGCTTTGCGGGCAGCTTCACGGAAGGCTTGTCTGGCGCAGAGCTCGAAGGACATAGCGTCAGAGTCAACCGCGTGGAAGGAACCATCAAACAAACGTACTTTCAGGTTTACCAGCGGGAAGTTAGCCAGTACACCCTGGCCCATGGATTGTTCGAACCCTTTCTGAACAGCAGGGATGAACTCTTTCGGGATAGCACCACCAAAGATATCATTTACGAACTGGAAGGCTTTTCCGTCGTTTTCTTTCAGCCATTCTGCATCAGCAGGAGCGATTTCGATCTGGATATCAGCGAATTTACCGCGACCACCGGTTTGTTTCTTAAATACTTCACGGTGTTCAATCTTGGCAGTCAGGGCTTCTTTGTAAGCTACCTGAGGAGCACCCTGGTTAACTTCTACCTTGAATTCGCGACGCATACGGTCAACGATGATTTCCAGGTGAAGCTCCCCCATACCGCTCAGTACGGTTTGGCCGGTTTCTTCGTCAGTTTTAGCTTTCAGGGTAGGATCTTCCTCTACCAGCTTAGCGAGTGCCATACCCATTTTATCAACGTCTGCCTGAGTTTTAGGCTCGATAGCAATGCTGATAACCGGTTCAGGGAAGGTCATAGACTCCAGTACGATCGGGTGATTTTCGTCGCACAGTGTATCACCTGTTTTGATATCTTTAAAACCAACAGCAGCGCCGATATCACCAGCTTCGATGAAATCGATCGGGTTCTGCTTGTTAGCGTGCATCTGCATGATACGGCTGATACGTTCGTTTTTACCTGTACGGGTATTCAGTACATAAGAACCAGCATCCAGGTGGCCGGAATAAACCCGGAAGAATGCCAGACGACCTACGAACGGATCGGTAGCGATTTTAAATGCCAGTGCAGCGAGCGGTTCCTTAGCATCTGGTTTACGCTCAATTTCTTCACCATTATCCGGATTAGTACCTTTTACAGCTTCTACATCCTGTGGAGAAGGCAGGTAGCGGCAAACCGCATCCAGCATTTTCTGCACACCTTTGTTTTTGAAGGAAGAACCGCACATCATTGGGATGATAGCGATATCGATAGTAGCTTTACGGATAGCTTCGTGGATTTCGGCTTCGGAGATTGAGTTAGGATCTTCGAAGAATTTCTCCATCAGTTTATCATCGTATTCAGCAACGGCTTCTACCAGGTTAGCTCTCCATTGTTCTGCTTCTTCTTTCATGTCAGCAGGGATTTCAATTTCCTGGTAAGTAGCACCTTTACCTTCTTCGTCCCAGATGATACCTTTCATGGTGATCAGGTCAACCACGCCTTTGAAGGTATCTTCCGCGCCGATTGGCAGGGTCAGGGGAACGGGGTTAGCACCCAGCATCTCTTTTACCTGCTTAACAACATTCAGGAAGTCGGCACCGGAACGGTCCATTTTATTAACAAAACCGATACGTGGAACACGGTAACGGTTAGCCTGGCGCCAAACAGTTTCTGACTGAGGTTCAACACCGGAAACGGCGCAGAACAGAGCTACCAGACCGTCCAGAACACGCAGTGAACGCTCTACCTCAACGGTAAAGTCCACGTGGCCCGGAGTATCGATGATATTGAATTTATATTGCTTGGTATCAGGTAAGGCTTTTCCCTGTGCGGTTGGAAAATTCCAGAAACAGGTAGTTGCCGCAGATGTGATGGTAATACCTCTCTCCTGCTCCTGTGCCATCCAGTCCATTGTAGCAGCACCCTCGTGCACTTCTCCAATTTTGTGGGATTTACCTGTGTAATACAGGATACGTTCTGTGGTAGTGGTTTTACCCGCATCAATGTGCGCCGCAATACCAAAGTTCCTTTGAAATTTTAAGTCTGCCATAATATTAAAATGACTAAATAATGCAATTTGGGGGGCAAAGGTAATTTATTTTTAACAATAAATAAAACGACCTGTTTTTCCAAATTGTTATTTCTTCTCAACGGTCATTCGGGGTATTTATATTAAAAATAATTACAATTTCGATATTTCTAAAATACCACTTTTGGGGTAGTATCAACCATTTTTTCAGGAAATCCCACCAAAAGTTAAATCGGCATTTGACCATTGCCATAATTCTTTCATTTTTGTTTTGTGTTGTTGTTTTGGATACACTGAAATCACACAAGAGTCGAAAAACCGGAAAAGGTTCTGTTATTATTCCCCAATAAGCAAACAAACTATGGAGCAAATTATACTTACAACGTAATCATAACAGAAACATGATTGGTGAAATGCTGTGGCAAACAGTGTAGCCCCTATAAAGAGCGGCCCCAACGCGAGTAATTATTCTTATTCCATATGATCACATTAGTTAGCAGATGCGGTATTGCATGGCTGTTACTGTGTTGTTATTGCTTTACCTCAAAGGCGCAGGTTATACCTGACATGGTTCAGTATATCATAAGCGCGGCAACTGTAATACCCATTACAGGCGGCAAGACATTTATTTCCCAGGATCTCCGGCAGCCGGAGGCACTTCAGCAAGCACCTGAAAGGGATGCCTGCTGCTTTATTTTGGTATCAATGCTTTAATAAATACAATATGAAAAATCGTTTATCCAGGCGCCTTTTATTAGTGCTGTTGCTGACAGGCAGTATGCAGGCGTTGAAAGCCCAGCTGGTTCTGAACCGGCAGGTAGTAGCCGCTGGTGGTGGCAGTGGTACTGTTCTATCGCAAATACAGATGTCTTATACCATCGGAGAACCGGTTATAATGTCGATCGCTAATGGTCAGTTATTACTGACCCAGGGCTTTCAGCAACCGGAAGAATTCCCCAAACTTCCACCGGGGGTGAGTCCTGTTAAGAGTTATATCCTGTATCCCAACCCCGCTGTTACCACTACAAAGATCGTTTTCGACCTGCTGACCAACGTTAGTGTAACGCTGGAAGTAGTTAATACAGCCGGACAAACCATTTATCACCAGTTTCTTCAGCTTAGTGCAGGAAAGAGCACAACGATATTACCAGTAGATCATTTTGCATCTGGTATTTACACGGTGGTGCTTAACATCAACGGCAATGTTTATTTCGAAAAGCTGATTGTACAATAGTAAAGTCAACCCCAAAGCTCCCATTATGAAAAACAATTTTACCATTGCAATAATCACAGGCCTGCTAGCAGTCACCTGCTCCGCTTATGCACAGAAGGTTACCCAAAGAGCCCCCAATATCGGAGCCAGTTTTTTACTGGTCAACCCTGATGCCAGGAGCAGTGGTACGGGCGACGCCACTACCGGGTTACAACCCGACGCCAATTCTATCTTTTCCAATGCGGCCAAACTGGTTTTCGCCGGCGACTGGGGAGTTAGTGCCTGTTACTCCCCCTGGATGTGGGAATTGAATAATAATAAGTCGAACATGGCTTATGTATCCGGTTATAAAAACTGGAACAGCAACGAAGGTGTCGGCTTTTCCATGAAATACTTCAATTACGGGCAGGTCACTTTCCGGGATGAAAACGGTACAGTGATGCAGAACTACACACCAAAAGAGTTTGCCATAGATGGCGCCTATTCCCGCAAACTGGGGCAGCATATGTCGCTGGCACTAACTGTTCGCTACATACGCAGTCAACTTGGACAGGGCTCCTTTAATGGGTTGCAGCAAAAACCTGCATCTGCGGTTGCCGGAGATCTGAGCTATTATTATCAGAACAGCGCAGATAAGCTCGATTTTGGTAACCGTTATTGTTTCGGTATCAGCCTGACTAACATCGGATCAAAGCTGCAGTATACAGATGATAACGCCCGTAAGAGTTTTCTGCCAATGAGCCTGCGTATCGGGGGCGGCTATACGTTTGTGCATACACAGGATCATGAGTTCACGCTTTCCGTTGACATCAATAAACTGCTAGTTCCGACTCCGCCCATATATGCACTTGATTCAAATGGTATAGCCACCAACCAGATATTGAAAGGCAAAGATCCCAATCGTGGTGTTGTAGATGCCATTTTTTCATCGTTTGGAGATGCTCCGGGAGGGTTTCAGGAAGAACTGAGGGAGTTTACCATTGGATCGGGAATAGAGTATTCTTATCGGCAGGCCTTTTTTGTACGAACAGGATATTTCTATGAACATCCCACCAAAGGCTACCGGCAGCATTTTTCCGCAGGCCTGGGAGTGAGGGTATCCAACCTGGGACTGGACATTGCTTACCTGATACCGACAGGCGAGAGCCTTGTAGCGAAGAGGACACTCAAATTTTCGCTGGTATATAATATTGGCGGAAGCAATGATACAAAAGCGCCTTAACCGCTGGTATCTGATAATTACATTCTTTCAATCAATAAACAACACCCCATATGAAACCACTGATTATTTTATTGCTATTTATTGCGGCAGTACAGTTTCCCGGCCTGGTAAGTGCGCAGGATCAAAAAGTACCGATCAAAACATCGGATGGAGCGATAGCAAGACCGAAACAGGAAACCTTACCGATCAAACCTTCTTCAGGAGAATCTGCAGCGCCGGTACCACATACCTTTGCCGCCAGCCAGGCACTCCAGGGAGGTAAACCGGTATCCATGCTCCAGCCGGATAAGAGCCAGGCTGTGATAAATCCGGCTGCTACGGGGAAAATACCAGGTACTACTTCCACCCTTTCTATCCAGCAGTTATTCAAGCCGGTTGTCAATGATATCCGGCCACCGATAATAGAACAACAAGGTCCGCCCACCGCTCCGGCCAATTCCAGCAGACCATTCTTCACCCCAAAACCTGCTAAACAATAAAACAACCCCGTATGAAAAGGAAACTTTTACTTTATGCCCTGTTCCTGTTAGCGCTGTTACAACAGCGAGCCCAGGCCCAGAGTAGCCTGAGCGGTATCAATTACCAGGCGGTAGCACGGAATACAAATGGTACGATCCTTTCCAACCAGTCGTTGCAGGTAAGATTTACGGTCCTGAGCGGATCGCCTGCCGGCAATGTGCAATACCAGGAAACACAGGATGTCACTACCAACCAGCTGGGGCTGTTCACCTTACAGATCGGTAAGGGTTCGCCGGTGAGTGGCACTTTTGCGGCGATACCGTGGGCGCAAGCCAATCAATATCTGCGGGTAGAAGTATCTACCGGCGGCAGTAATTTTTCGGAGTTAGGTACCTCACAACTGATGAGTGTACCATTCGCCATGTTTGCTGCTAACAGTGGAACTCCAGGACCGGCGGGGCCTAAGGGAGACCAGGGACCGGTGGGGCCTGTAGGGGCAACCGGACCGGCAGGACCGAAAGGGGATCCTGGAATGACCGGGCCTGTAGGACCGGTAGGACCGATGGGGGTTACAGGGCCACAGGGAGTGGCAGGCCCAATCGGCCCCATTGGACCGACAGGTGCAACAGGAGCTACAGGACCGATAGGCGCCACAGGGCCGCAGGGAGCAGTAGGTCCAATTGGACCCATCGGACCAACCGGAGCAACAGGAGCCATGGGCGCTGTTGGACCAATGGGACCTACGGGGCCGATGGGTTTACCGGGGGCAGTTGGAGCAACCGGACCAGTAGGACCGGCAGGGCCTATCGGGGCAACCGGACCGATAGGACCACAGGGAGCCATAGGGATGACAGGACCGGCGGGACCGCAGGGGCCACAGGGACCGGCAGGACCAGCAGGGAGTATCTCTGCCAGTCCGGCCGGAGGAGACCTGAGCGGCAACTATCCCAATCCGACTGTTGCGAAACTTCAGGGGAATCCGGTTGCCACGACGGCGCCGACAGCAGGACAAATATTATCATTTGACGGTACCAACTGGGTTCCGGCTCCTAATACCGGAGGGATTACCATCCCTTATGCAGGTACCTTTAATCTTCCCGGAACGCTGTTCTCATTGACCAACAATGGAGATGGGACACAGCTGGAAGGCATTGCCAATTCTACTTCAGCCAGTATTGCTTCTATCCGGGGAACAATAGCCTCAACTACACCAGGCGGTTTTGCAACGGCAGTAAGAGGTATTAACAATGGTACAGGAGGGCTTGGAATTGGTGTATGGGGGTCACAGAACGGCTCCGGGTGGGGGGTATATGGCACTGCAGTGACAGGGCTCGGCGTGTATGGTAATTCAACCGGAGCGGGGACGGGTGTGTATGCTAACTCCATTGGAGGAACCGGTCTATATGCAACCAGCACTACAGGAATGCCGGCAAATTTTGCCATTTCTAATAATTCCAATACCAATAATGTACTCACCATTACTACGAGCGGAGGTGGTGCAGGCATACAGCTTAGCGCCAGCGGTGGCGGTAATGGAATAAATGCCACCAGCACCGGTGGCAGCGGAGTGAATGCCACCTCCAACATCCTGTCGGGTGCAGGAGTACTTGGGCATCATACGCTCGGAGGTGAAGCCGTGACCGGGCTTACGACCAGTACCAGCGGGAACCCTACCGGCGCAGTGGTAGGCCGCAACGACGGTCCAGGCTACGGTGTACAGGGTTTTGTGGCGACAGATGCCTCTGGTAATGGCGTAGGTGTATTAGGCCGTGTTGGAGTGGGTGGCAGTACCGGGATGGCGGGTAAGTTTGAGAATCTGAATACTACCAATAATGTTAGTACGGTAGTAGTTACTACTGCCGGAGGAGGAAATGGCGTAGACGCAACTGGCAATGGCGGGTTTGCTGTGCACGGCACCGCTAACAATATTTCCGGTGGGGGCGTTGTAGGAGACAATACAGCAGGTGGAGAAGCTGTAACCGGGCGCGGTAACAGCGCTAGTGGCATCGGCGCGGTTGTAGGTCGTAACGATGGCGGCGGTTATGGTGTGTACGGGTTTATTGCCTCCAATACAAGCGGTACTTCGGCAGCCGTAGCCGGCCGGGTTGGTATCAGCGGATCCAAGGGAAGGGCAGGATTTTTTGAGAATACGAACAACACCAACACCAATAACACGGTGGAAGTAGTAAATGTTGGCCCCGGAGTTATTGCAGACCACAGCCAGGGTAATGCCGGTAATTTCTTTATGAATAACACCAGTGGTGTTGGTGCGGGGGTACGTGGCGAAGTAAACAGTATATTCGGCAATAATGGAACAGCCGGTGTATATGGTGTTGCATCCGGTACAGGCGGATATGGTGGTTATTTTGAGCACACCAGTACTACCGGATTTGGCCGGGCCCTGTACGTGACAAGCCAGGGGCAGGGTACGGCAACAGAACTGAATCATAACGGCCCCAGCGGCAATGCTGTGAGTATTCAATCCTTTAATAGTACCAACACAGATAATGCTTTACAGGTACTCTGTTCCGGACCTGGTGTAATAGCCAATCACTCGTTGGGGAATGCTGGTAATTTCTTTATGAACAACACTACCGGTGTTGGCGCCGGTGTACGAGGTGAAGTGAACAGTATTTTTGGCAACAATGGAACAGCCGGGGTGTATGGAGTGGCGTCCGGCACGGGTGGATATGGCGGGTATTTTGAGCATAGTAATACAACCGGCTTCGGGATTGCATTGCAGGTTATCAACAATGGTCAGGGATCCGCATTTGTAGTGAATCATACCGGATCAAGCGGTGATCTGGCGATATATCAGACAGGAGGCTTTAATGTAGCGCGCATTGACCGCACTGGCAGAGGCTTTTTCAATGGTGGCACCCAAACCGGCGGAGCTGACGTAGCCGAAGCATTTGATGTGACCGGGGAAAGAGCAGCCTATGAACCCGGGGATGTGATGGTTATTGCGACCGACGCGGATCGCACTGTTGAAAAATCGACAGATGCTTACTCTCCTCTTGTAATAGGCGTATATGCTACCAAGCCAGGGGTACTAATGACAGAAGCTGCTGTGGATACTCTTGAAACAGCAAAGATCCCCCTTGGTGTAGTAGGCGTAATTCCTACGAAGGTATGTAATGAGAACGGAGCGATTCGCCGGGGTGATATGTTGGTTACTTCCCACAAGAAGGGCTATGCGATGAAAGCAGATGTGGATAAGGTGAAGCCAGGCCAGGTGATAGGCAAAGCATTGCAGGAGTTTGACGGGGAAGAAGGAAAGATCAAAGTATATGTAAATGTGAAATAGCTGTTAGCTTTAGCTATTAGTCTTTAGTAAAAATGCAGCGGAGATTACGTTGGTTTTAATGCCAGGTAATCTCCGCTGCATTTTTACTAAAGGCTAATAGTTAAAGACTAAAACAGTCTGAAGCTAAAAAAGCAAACAGCTCCGGAAGGAACTGTTTGCTAAATATATTGAGTTGCCTGTTAAGGCTATAACTAGATTCTGAAGTGAGAGAAAGCCTTGTTTGCTTCAGCCATGCGGTGAGTATCTTCTTTCTTCTTGAAAGCTGCACCTTCACCTTTGCTTGCTGCTACGATTTCGTTTGCCAGCTTATCAGCCATGCTCTTACCGTTTCTTTCACCTGCATAACGTACCAGCCATTTGATGCTCAGAGAGATCTTCCTGTCCGGACGAACTTCTGAAGGGATCTGGAAGGTAGCACCACCGATACGGCGGCTTCTAACTTCAACACCTGGTGTTACGTTGGATAATGCTTTCTTCCAAACCTCGTAACCGTTTTCACCGGTCATTTGGCTAACCTTATCCACAGCATCATAGAAAATTTTAAAGGCAATGCTCTTTTTTCCTTGTTCCATTACGTTGTTAACGAAGCGGGTAACCAGCTTATCGTTAAACCTTGGATCGGGAGCCAGAGGTAACTTTTTTGCAGCTTGCTTTCTCATTTATTGAAAATTACTACTATTTATAATTAATTATTTTTTAGCCTTTTCCTTCTTAGTACCATATTTGGAACGGCTCTGTTTTCTGTCTTTCACACCGGCAGTATCCAGGGAACCGCGAACGATGTGGTAACGAACACCTGGTAAATCTTTTACCCTACCACCACGGATCAGTACGATAGAGTGCTCCTGCAAGTTGTGACCTTCACCAGGGATATAGGCAATCACCTCAACTTTATTGGTTAAACGCACCTTCGCTACTTTACGCAGAGCGGAGTTTGGTTTCTTAGGCGTGGTAGTGTATACACGAGTACAAACGCCACGACGCTGAGGGCAGCTATCTAATGCCCTGGACTTAGACTTAGCCCGGATAATTTCTCTTCCTTTTCTTACTAATTGTTGTATAGTAGGCATTCTTTACCTAGTTTTTTATGTCGGTTTACAATGACATCCAAATTCCCGGACAGGGATTTTGGGACGGCAAAGGTAAAACTATCTATGTGAATAACAAAATTGTTTCGAAATATTTTTGCCGGAGTGCTCTCCTGTTTAGTCAGGGATCGTTCTCAAATTCTGGTAGCAACTCAGGATTACCAAAAATCCGGATTGCAAAGGTAGGGTTTTCTTCGAAAACAACAAAAGAGCTTTTTAGCCTCCAGCATACGGTTTCCAGCAAAAAATGCAGCGAAGACCCAATAGGTTCTTCGCTGCATTTTGCCAGAAGCTTTGTATATCTATTATATATTAATTATCAATGTGGTGATTCCAGTTCCGGGTATCAGCGGTGCGGCCGGTGCGGATGCCATCGAGGCGGCGGATGACTTCAGCTCCGATTTCATATTTGGTGGTATCCAGGCGGATCTGTGTGTCCTGATAGTCGAGGTGCTCCACATAAGCGACGCTGGAGGCGGTGCCGGTGCCAAATACTTCCCGGAGGGTACCATTTTTATAGGCGGCTACTACTTCGTCGATGGAAACGGGGCGTTCTTCCACTTTCAGGCCCATATCGGTCAGCAGGTCGATCACACTGGCGCGGGTAACCCCTTCGAGGATAGTGCCTTGTTCGAGGTCCGGAGTGATGGCGGTATTACCAATTATGACAAATACGTTCATGGTACCGCATTCCTGCAGGTATTTGTGCTCATATCCATCTACCCAAAGAATCTGGTCGTACCCATTTTTCCGGGCCTGCATAGTAGGATACATTGTACCGCCGTAGTTACCGGCAGCTTTGGCGTATCCCACACCACCCGGGAAGGCGCGTATATATTTGTCCTGTACCAGCAGATGGATCGGTTTATTGAAATAGGCTCCTGAAGGGGAATTAATAATGACAAATTTATAGGTGTCGGAAGGACGTACGCCGATGAACTCGTCCGCAGCGATCATAAACGGACGGAGATAAAGGGAGCAGCCCTCGCCGGTAGGCACCCAGTTGCGGTCCATATCAATCAGCAGGTCCATGCCACCGATGAACAGCCATTCAGGTATCTGTGGCATTCCCATTCTTTCAGCGGAGGTATTAAAACGCCTGAAGTTATCGTAGGGTCTGAAGATCATCGGGTGGTCCTGAGGATCTTTATATGCCTTAATACCTTCGAATATGGCCTGACCATAGTGCCAGGCGGCATTAGAAGGACTTACGGACAACTTCTGGAAAGGCAGGATCTCTGCATTTTTCCATTCTTTACCATCAAAATCAGCCACCAGCATATGGTCGGCATACATCTTACCGAATGCGAGGTTATTGAAATCGACTTCACTCAACCTGCTCTTAGTTGTTTTAGTAACTTTGATCTTCTGCAGGGCCTCTTCCTTAACTGTTGATTTGTCTACCATCATGGTTAATCAATTTTATCTCAATATTTTTACATTTTAATCGCTGTGCCACCAGGCCCCTTGCGGGACTGGAAGTGCAAATAAACTGATTTTTCCCCAGCCGGGGTTTTAATATTAAAATAAATAATAATAAACATGTCATCCGAGCAAACCCGTCTCGATCCGTACTTTCTGGCTAAGATCTTTACCCAGCCAATCATTCCCGGGAAATTTGCTCCGGTGGAGGTTGAGGAAAAAGCATTACCCAAAGTCAAATATTTAGGAGAAAATCAAAAAAACATTGCGCTCTTCATACAAAATGAAAATGAAGCGTATTTAAACGAAGAATTATTCAACCTCCTTACTAATATATTAAACGCCTGTAAACTGGGTATGCAGGATGTATGCCTTGTAAATACCAGCCATTACACGGGGTTGGGATTTGCGGGGTTGCAACAGGCCGTGAAGCCGGAACGATGTGTACTATTCGGGATTACCCCGGGGCAGCTTGGCCTCAGTGATATTCCGGCTTACCAGATAGTTACTGTTAACGGTACTACCCTGCTGCTTTCCGATGAATTATCGTTGATCGGAACCGATAAAATGCTGAAGGCAAAGCTCTGGGCGGGGTTGAAACAATTACTGGGCATCTGATACAATAAAAACATTTTTCGATCGACTTAATATGAAATTGATATTCGCTACCAACAATCAGAACAAGGTAAAAGAGTTCCGGTCGTTGCTGGGTGATCAGTTTGAGATCATCACGCTGCACGAGGCCGGTATTGATATTGATATACCGGAGCCACATGATACACTGGAGGCCAATGCCACGGAGAAATCATCGACTATTCACCGGATGACCGGTGAAAGCTGCTTTGCAGAAGATACCGGGCTTGAGATAGCAGCGCTTGACGGTGCGCCGGGTGTGTTATCGGCCAGGTATGCCGGAGAGCAGAAAGAAGCCGCCGATAATATTGTGAAGGTACTACAGGAGATGGCCGGGAAAAACGACAGGAGTGCACAATTCCGTACAGTTATTTCGCTGATACTGAATGGGCAGGAATATCAGTTTGAAGGCGTGAGCAAAGGTCATATTGCCACAGCTTCCAGGGGTAGTGACGGATTTGGTTATGACCCGATTTTTATCCCGGAGGGGTCGACCCGGGCATTTGCAGAAATGGATCTGGCAGAAAAAAATAATTACAGCCATCGGGCAAGAGCCTTCCGGAAGTTTGTGGATTTCCTGCAGCAAACCCACCTTTAACATCTACCTAAAAAATAATAATGGCAAGGATTAAGATAGATTTACCGGCAACATTTCCTTTCAGTATACAGATACCGGTGCGGATACAGGATGTTAATTATGGCGGACATGTGGGTAACGACTCCATACTTTCCATCATGCATGAGGCGAGGATAGCGTTCCTGAAAAGCCTGGGATATGTGGAGCTGGATCATGTCACCAACAAGGGGTTTATCATGGCAGATGTAGCCATTGCCTATAAGGGCGAAGGATTTCACGGAGATATTTTTGAGGTAGCCATTGCAGCGGGAGAGTTCAGTCCATTTGGGTTCGAGTTCTTTTACAGGATCACCGCGAAGCGGAATGACCAGGTTATATCCATTGCAGAAGGGAAGACCGGTATGATCTGGTTCGACTACCATCTCCGTAAAGTTGCGCGCCTGCCGGAAGAAATGAAACAGCGTCTGGAAACAGGAAAATAAAAAAGACATTACATGGAAACAACAACATCGGCAAATGCCATAGAGACAGTGATCAGGGCGCGCCGGACGGTAAAGCCCACCAGCATGAACGGCAGGAAAATCCCGGATGAAACCGTTCACCAGTTATTACAGCTGGCCGACTGGGCTCCCACCCATGGTTATACAGAGCCCTGGTATTTTATTGTTTATAGCGGAGATAAAGTACAGGAGTTCTGTGCAGACCATGCAGAACTATACAGGAAATTTACGCCAGCCGACAAGTACATCCCTGGTAATTATGACAAGCTGAAGAACCAGGGCAACCTGGCGTCTCATATACTGGCTATTTGTATGAAAAGGGGGAACAATCCGAAAATTCCCGTGATAGAAGAGACTGCGGCAGTAGCGTGCGCCGTGCAAAACATCTGGCTGGGAGCCACCTCGCTGAACCTGGCAGGATACTGGGGGTCGGGCGGAATGACCTACCATCCTGCCATGCAGGATTATCTGGGTTTGGGAGATGAGGACCAGGTAATGGGATTCTTTTATCTTGGTTATACAGATGAACCCATACCAGCAGGCCGGAGAACGAAACCGGCTGGGGAAAAGTTTATCTGGAAATAGGAACAGCTACTAGCAGCAAGCTGCTAGTAGCTGTTTATCAAATACAGTTTTGCTTCTTCTGAGAATGCACTGATCTGGGTGGCGACCCAGTGTTCATCGTGATGGAGTTCTTCCGCCATGATTCTGGCTACGGCCGGGGCTATACGTAAAGCTTCGCGGGCATCCAGGAATAGCAGGCGTGTACGGCGGGCCAGGAAATCTTCGACGTTGCGCGCCATTTCTTCTCTTACGGCCCATACCACCTGGGCTTTGAAAATCTGATATTCTTTACTTAATTCTTCCTGCAGATCGGGTTGAGCGGATATCATACGCCGGATATTTGCGGCGTCGGCACCGTAGAAATACCAGGGATCTTCCCAGTTGGCAGTTGGGGTAGCTCCGTGGATGCGGAGGTGGTGAGTAGCCGACACGGTGGGTTTCCAACCGAGCGCTTCTTCCAGTTTGCTGACCACATCTTCTGCCATGCGACGGTAGGTAGTCCACTTCCCTCCTATAATGGTGATTAATCCGGAACCAGCCACTATGATTTTGTGGCTACGGGAGATTTCTTTGGTTTTATGTCCTTCTGCTTTAGCAGCAGCGAGGGGGCGAAGACCGGCCCAAACGCTGCGCACATCCGTCCGTTGCGGGGGGCGTGACAGGTACTGACCGGCTGTTTTCAGGATAAAAGCGATCTCTTCTTCCAGGGCGTGAGGTTCCAGGCTAATATGATTTACCGGCGTATCGGTAGTGCCCACTACCACTTTATTATGCCAGGGAACCACGAACAGAACGCGGCCGTCGCTGGTGGAAGGGATCATGAGTGCATTATGGCCAGGCAGGAAGCTGCTGTCGAGCACCAGGTGAACACCCTGGCTGGCAGCTATAGATTTGGGTGCCTGTGGATTATCCATCTCCAGTATATCATCAGCAAATACACCGGTAGCATTAATTACCGCCCGGGTACTGAGTTGAATTTCAGCGCCGTTATTCAGGGTATCCTTTACCGTTAGACCGTTGATTTTTCCGGCAGCATCTTTACGCAGGCTGGTGACGCGCATATAATTGAGTGCAGTGCCGCCTTTATCGGAGATGGTTTGGGCAAGATTGACAGCCAGGCGGCTGTCGTCGAACTGTCCATCGTGATACAACACCCCACCAGCAAGCTTGTCCTGCTTCAGTGTAGCGAGTCGCTCCAGTGTTTCCTTCCGGGAAATATGCATAGATTTTCCCAAACTAAGGCGACCGGCGAGCCAATCGTACATTTTGAGGCCGATGGTGTATTTTATATTCTCCCAAAAGTTAAAAGTAGGTATGACAAAAGCCAGGTTGCGCACCAGGTGCGGAGCATTGGCGAGGAGCAATCCTCTTTCCACACTGGCTTCTCTTACCAGTGATACATTCCCCTGCGCGAGGTATCTAACACCTCCATGTACCAGTTTAGTACTTTTACTGGAAGTAGATTTTGCAAAATCCACCTGTTCCAGTAATAAAGTCCGGTAGCCCCGTGTCAGGGCTTCGAGGGCAGCGCCCAAACCAGTAGCACCACCGCCAACTACAATAATGTCCCATGGCGTCGGATCGTTTCTTAGAGCGGTAACGAGCTGTTCTCTGTTCATAAATGAATTTTCAAATCCGGCAATTGCTAACAAAATACAGCGGAAAAAGCTATCGAGCAACAGGCCGGTAAAGGATTACAGAAAACTTAACGGACAAGCGGGCTAAAAGTTTTAAATTCCGGAACATTTAGGCATAAAAAATGTTCCATCACAGGCATCCAGTTATAAATATGTTTATCAGGGTTAAAATCTTCCTGCAGCTGTTAATCGTTTCCATTATTATGACCGCCGGTATTCAGGTACAGGGGCAGCATAATACTAATATAAAACAGCCATCAGATACTGCCACTATTGACAGCGCTACCCTCAGCAAGCGCATTGCCGCGCTGGCAAAGGATAGTACAAAGCTGATAAAGTCAGACACTTCCGTTGCCATCCTTATCAGCCGCATCGAGAATTACACGTTATTGATGAATGAGCTGATGAGTTCATTACGCAAGGGCTTCGATACCACTACTATCGTGGCATCGCTGCCGCTGGCAGATACTTCGCTGGCATTGGTGAAATTCAATATTGCGAGTCTGGGACGCACGCCCAACATCAATGATATTTACACCAATAAAGTTATGCTCGGGCAGTTGCAACGTACACTGCACTCGATGCAGGGAATGCTGGTGGGATATTACGATAAGCTGATCAGCATTGAAGATACCATTCATTCTATCCGGCGCGATACGGCGATGAGGAATATACCGGCAGAGGGAGAACTATATGGCTTTTATATAGGTCAGATGACAAACCTGATCCGGAAATTCCGGGCAGTGGATAGTGCGAATAAAGTATACCTGGTTAAAATCGGGCTGTTGCAGAACAAGGTAGCCAACCGATATATAGAAGCATCGAATTTATATGAAGACATGGACTACCGGCTGGAGCAATATACCGCCAATATGTTTGCGAAAGATTACCGGTATTTATGGAATCCGCACCGAGACAGTATCAACCCGTTAGAGTTTTTTCCGGTGTTGAAAAATTCGTTGCATAAAAGCACCAAAGTGCTGGGCGTATTTTTTTCTATACAGTGGCCGGTATTCATTTTATGGCTGCTGGTGACGATATTGTTTTCGTGGTGGGTGTATAATAACATCCGCCGTATCCGGCAAAATTATGAAGAGCAGGAAGGCGAAAGTATACTTCAGCATGCACAATATCTTTACCGGCATCCGATAGCCTGTACGGTAGTGTTACTCACTACCCTTTCGGCCACGTTATCGGTGCATTACCCGATCCTGTATACAGAGATCACGTGGGGATTTGCGGTGACAGCACTGACTATTATATTCCGTACACATCTTCCAAAACCACTATTCAGGAGCTGGTTATTGCTGGCAGGATTACTTGTATTATATTCTCTGAACAATCTGTTGATAGAAGTAACCTATGCAGAACAATGGGGCCTGCTCATAGGCGCCGTGTTATCGATTTCGCTGGGCAGACGGTTGCTAAAAGAAACTGCGCTGGCGGCCTTTGCGTCGTCTAAATATACCCGTCCGGTTATCCGGCTGTTTATTTTTACGAGCGCTGTATCGTTGCTACTGGTAGTATTTGCGCGGGTAGGCACGGGCAAAATCATGGGATCGAGTGCCGTGGTGAGCACATTCATGGCAATAAGTTTGTATATCATGTTAAAAGTGATCCTGGAAGCAGTGTACCTGCAGGTGGAAGCCAACAAGGATTCGAGCGCATTTACATCGTTTATGGATTACCAGGATATACAACGAAAGATGAAGAATGTGCTTGGGATTCTGGCATTTGTAGGCTGGCTGATGGTGATAGCCCGTAATCTTTATTTGTATGATGCGATTTATGAAAACATATCTGATTTACTGGAATCGCCTCATCGCATCGGCAATTCAGATTTCACGTTCAGCAGTATTATAATATTCATACTCGTGATATGGATAGCCTCCATAGCATCGCAGCTGATAGCGTATATGTTTGGGAATACGGGGCATGACAGTTCCGCGAATAAGAAAATGAAGTTTGGCTCTGCGCTGTTGTTGTTGCGGCTGGCAGTGCTTACCTGCGGCATTTTGCTGGCATTTGCCGCATCGGGTATTCCGATGGATAAGCTGACGATAGTTATCGGAGCATTGAGTGTGGGTATTGGATTTGGGTTGCAGAATGTGGTGAACAACCTCGTATCCGGTATCATCCTGGCATTTGAGAAACCAATAGAAGTGGGAGATGCGATAGAGTTGGGAGCGCGTTCGGGGATTATCAAGGAAGTGGGCATCCGTTCGAGTAAGATCAGTGCCTATGATGGTTCGGAGGTGATTGTACCAAATGGTGATCTGATTTCCCAGCAGCTGATCAACTGGACCAGGAATAACCGTACCAAGCGTATTATGCTGACAATAGGAGTGGCATATGGCAGTGATGTAGATCAGGTGACCACGTTGCTGAAGTCGGCGTTTACGGACCGGAAAGAAGTGATGACTATACCGGCACCGTTTATCCAGTTGTATGAATTTGCCGATAATTCGGTGAATTTCAGGGTTTATTTCTGGGTGGCGAACCTTGATAATGCCGGCTCTGTGCAGAGTAATGTACTGGCATTTATATACGACTCGTTTAACAAGGCGGGGATAGAGTTACCGTTTCCGCAGCGGGATTTGCATATCAGATCGGTGGATGAGAGCGTGATAAAGCGGTGGGATAAACCGGCGCAGGGGGATGTTGGTTAAAAAAAGAAGAAAAACATTTTGAATTTTCATTTTTAAGCTGTTATCTTTGCACTCCCGTTTTGGCGGTGGAATAAGCGGCGAGGTAGCTCAGGTGGTTAGAGCGTTGGATTCATAACCCAAAGGTCTCGGGTTCAACTCCCGATCTCGCTACGAAGAAAAAGGCTTTTTAAGCAGATGCTTGAAAGCCTTTTTTGATTTAAATGCTTTTCTCCCCAATTCCGATGTGCTACCTATGATGCTATCCAAACATTGATGAAAGAATTTAGTTACCCTATCATCCAATTTACTACTGGTGTTATGCTCTTAGCGACGATATTGAAGACATGTTTGTTATAGCCCTTATATAAGGTCGTTATGGAGGGGGACCTGACAGGTAACGATTTCAAAAGTGCTTCCTGCATGGACATAATTAACATGGCAATTTAATTGGAGACAACAGCCAGGATATACCATCTTCTATTTGTTTAACATGCCAGATAGTAACTCCAACTGTAAATTCCGCTGTTTGCATATCAGGAAGCATAAAAGGAGGAATCCACATTAGTTCTATTTCTCCATCTCCCTCCCAACCCGCATTCAGAAACATTTCCTTTGCTATACTAATATATTCGTCCGCATTTTTCAAACAATCTTCCGGATTAATGGTGAAGTTTAGATTATCTATCCATTCATATGCTTCCACTATAAAGGTTCTTAAAGTCTCTGGTGGATAGGTTATTAATTTACTTTTATCTCTTTGACTATTCATGTATTTCCACTGTTGGCTGCCAGGTTTTAACTCTTTTAATATCGGGCAATCAGAAAGTTTAAAGATGGCAAATCAGATAACAACTGATTAGATAATTCCCCGATAAAAAGGGCGTCTTCTTTAAAACTCTGAAGGCACAATCTGAATAGCCCATTCGCCATCTTCCTTAAGAATGCCGAATTCATGTTTTGTAGAATTATTTACAAAACTTGACTGATGTGCAAACATTTTCCCATTATGGAAATCAGAAAGGTAAGCATACTTGCAATCAAGGATAACCTTTCCCTTTTTGTCGACCAGGCCATAACTTGTACCATATTGAAAAATACCCTTTCCTTCATCTACCAGTTGTTGCAAGGTTTCTGAAACATAAAATGGATATTCAGGTCGATCACCAGCAGAAATTCCCGGAGCAGGTTTTGAATTGTCGATATAGGAAAGGTTTTTAGGGAATGTTGTCACTACAATACCCATACTATCGATCAGACAAGCCGGCTTGTCATAATTTTCCCGGACAAGAGCATATCCCTTATAGAAGCAGGTCGCGTATTCATACCTGGGAGGGATAACCACCACATTATCTTTATTAATAAATCCCTTGAGGCCTTCCTTATTCTCTACCCTGGCCAAACCGGACATAAATCTTGAGGTTTCTCTTGAGTAAGTATAAGGTATAATAAGTTTCCCGCTTGTGTTAATAAATCCCCAGTTTCCATCTGCATTTTGTACAGCGGCTAACCCTTCTGAAAAAGGGCGGGCTTTTTTGAACCCAACAGGTATAATTAGTTGAAGTTTTTTATCGATATACCCATATTTTTCTGCCTGTCTGGATGCTATTGGAGTCAGCCCGTCACTAAATGGCAGAAAATCCGATAAGGAAACGAATGTAAAAGCTGCGTTTTTGTTAAGTGGTTGAACAATAGC
This sequence comes from Chitinophaga sp. 180180018-3, assembly GCF_037893185.1. NCBI lineage: Bacteria > Pseudomonadati > Bacteroidota > Chitinophagia > Chitinophagales > Chitinophagaceae > Chitinophaga > Chitinophaga sp. 180180018-3. Next base: position 6,451,400 of record NZ_CP140772.1, read on the forward strand.
GATGTATTTCTTAACGTCAAATCGTACAATTTCTTTGCCCGTTGTATCAATATACGCCACTATCCATGTACCCGGCGCACTGGGGACCCTGGCGACGGTGTTGTCTGTTGTAAATGGAAGGACTTCTTTGTATTTACCAGTTCCTAATGTCTGGCCTTTTACATTCTTCAATACAATATTTCCTGCTTCGTCAGTAAATATCGTCCCATGGGCAAAGGGAAGTTCTCTGAAGAATCCCATTACAGGCGCTTTTATGCCACTGGCAACAACTTTCCCTTCCATATCAATTATGGCATAGCCATCATTTCTTTCTACCGTAAAGTAATTACCTTTGAACTTTGTGATGTAATTGTTAGATGATCCTGCATATCCTTCTACCTTGAGGGATTGCGCAATGGCTGAGAAAAAGGGGAAAATGGATAAAACCACTACAATTATCAGGTTTCGCATACAAGGATTTTTTGTTTTGGGAAACAATCGTGTCTTAAATGGTGTCCAATAGTTGTATCTCAAAATACAAAATCATTTTGTAATATCCAGTTTCCGTTACAAAACCAGCAGATGGTTATATTCGATAATTGTATATTTTTTATCTAGTGGGAGTAAATCAAATTTTTTCCAGAGGCCTCTTAAACAAACTAATTAACCCAAAAGCATAACAATTGTACTTTCGACAACACGCTTTAAAAATCATATTAGGCATTGAAGATTTCCGATCCATACCCCATGCGGCTTTACAGGCGTTAAAAGATGGATTTGACACTCCTTCTCTCTATATTCTGGCAGGGCTTTCAAAATACGACGACACATTTGACATCCGGCATTATTACGACATTGCCTTACATGAATTAGGTATTGAATTACCCGATAAACGAACTGCAGCTATTGAGATAGCGCTATCTATTGCGGATGAAATATTTGATAATAAAAGAGATATTATTGAAGGCTCCTGGGATATAAAAAGGATAGCTATTGATGCCTATCCTTTTTATGAAGAAAGTAAACACTATTGTTATGATAGTATCCATTTCGAAAAAATATACGGTATTCTTGATCAAATCAATGAGCTGAGACATGCTCACCAGCAATGGCAGCCCGCTAAAACGAATGCGGAATTAGAACAGGAATATAGTGTACCCTTAATGAATGAACTTAGAAAATGGTATACTTTGATGAAAGTTACTATTAAATAAAATCTACCATTCCGCATGCAAACGCCATCTATTCTTTTAACTAGTTCGATTTATTTCACTCCACAATTTATTCATATACCATGATTTAAAGTTGTATCCTCTTTTTTATTTAAATCCTTTTTTGTAAGTTAAAATTCCAGAACAGAAATCAAAAATCAGAAATTCTAAAACTATCCTATAAAAAACAAGTCGTTTGCCCATCCGCAACGAGTGAACTTTGAGGTCATGGCATTTATGCCACCTGCCGTTATATTTCTTGGAATCTGTCATAATTTTTACAGAAATATGGAAAAACAAACTATGGAAACCCAACTGAATGCGCTACGCATACCCGTTTTTGAACTCCCCTGGCCTGAAGCCTGCTCACCGGATGTTGAGTTAATCGAAGCGCAGATGATCACATGGGCCCGTTCGCAAGGCCTGTTCGTCAACGATGCCTATTGCGAGCGTGTTGCACGTACCCGCTACGCCTGGCTGGCAGCGCGCTGTTATCCGAACGCAAGACGGGAGTTGCTGCAGGCGATTGCTGACTATTTCGTCTGGTTCTTCCTTGTCGATGATCTGTTTGTAGATCGTGTGGAGACAGTGACGGCTGACACGCTTACCAATCTGACCGCTATGATCGACGTCCTCGACTTTGATCGCGCAAGCCCTCAACCTGTATACGGTGAATTGGCGTGGCTCGATGTATGTCAACGATTGCGTCGGTTACTGTCTCCGGAGCATTTCGAGCGATTTGCGCAAGGAATGCGATTGTGGGCCACCACCGCCGGTTTGCAGATCCTCAACCATCTGCAGCCGAAATCGGTCGGCATTCGTCAATATGAAACCATCCGCCGCCATACGAGCGGTATGAATCCCTGTCTGGCACTATCAGACGCCGGGAACAATGGGGCAGTTGATCCCAACGAATTCTATCGCCCGGATGTACAAACCTTGTACCGCCACGCAAATAATATCGTATGCTGGAGCAACGATATCCAGAGTACCGGCATAGAAGCCCGCCAGCCAGGTCAGTTCAGGAACATGCCATTGATATACGCCGCGCAAGGCCATACGTTGCAGGAGGGTATCGACTACGCGGCTGAGCGTGTACGTGAAGAAATTGAGCAGTTTGTGCAACTCTCAGATGCGCTCATGTTACAGGCCGGTGAACGGCTGGGAGGGCTCATTAATGGGTTCAAATACTGGATACGCGGGTATATGGACTGGGTAGCGAAGGATACGCTTCGATATGCAACTGAGTTTGCTGCCGATGACGCTGATGACCGGGGATTGATAAGCATTGAATGATGTGAAATAGCTAAGATGTAATCCGACAGTCAGGGCTAATGAACAAGTGTGGTTACTGAACATTAACCCCGACTGCCAGATTACATCGCAACTACTCCAGACTATTTGAGCTGCACCATCACCACCGTTCTCCAAAGTTTTTTTGTATATCAATTTTCAACTCAAGCGTAGCCATATTCGCTTCATTTTCGCCAGGCGCAGTTTTATCAGTCGACATTCTTTGCTTACTGTACAGGTTGCCTTTTATTTATTTCACCTTCCTCGCCCAATCCCTGAGCGAATTAATCGCATCATACAACACCCCTGCTTCTCCTCTGAAATCGCCGGAGCCGGATGCTTTGCCGGTGCGTACATCGTACCACTCATTAAATCCTTTGTTCGCAATCACCCGGTCCAGCATCGGGCTCATTTCTGCATAGGCCTGCAACGGCATACCATTGCTGATTAATACAGAGATCATACGTCCGCCGAACCAGGTCCAGTCACCTGCATTCTGATAAAAATAAGCCGGCATATTCGGAAATACCTCCACCGGGTAAGGAGGATAAACGGTCATCCCTATGGTGGCAAACGGCTCTTTTTCAGCGGCAGCCAGGAACTGTTGATTGATCTGCCGGATCTCTTTCTGATCATGTAATCCGGCCAGGATCGCACAGGCTGTACCACCGGTATAAAGTATACGGCGCTCGTCGAAGTCGGGCGCAAACGGACTTCCATTCAAATAGATATGCGGGATGTATTTGCCGGATGCAGCATCCCACAAATGTTTCCGGATGTTCTTTCTGAGAGAAGCAGCTATATTTTTCCAATTGTACTGTGTAGTATAAGATGCCGGCCTGATCGCCAGAAAATCATTGATAGCCAGGAGGAACATGGCGTTATCGTAGATATCGATAGCCCATTTGGTTTTTTCATTCAACGCCACGCCCCATCCGTTCTCCGGCTGTACATCCCCCCAATCGATGGTAGTAGCACCTTTAACAAGACCGTATTCTTTGGACCATCGGTCTGTTGACACAAAATGCAGCGCTGCTTCCATCCTTTGCATTACTGTTTGGGATCCTATCTTCTCCTCAAGAATACTCCTGTCACCTGTCACTTCAATATATTGTTTCACCGCCTGTATCAGCGATGATTCCTGGTCTGTTTCCACAGTGTTCTTGTGGCTGGCCCATCCGGGAGCCAGCTCAGAGTAAGCATATTTATAGCCGATGTTCGCCTGCTTTTCGTTAATAGCTCCATCAGGAATATTACCATCAGCGCCCTGTAGCTTAAAAAAAAGTAACAACGCTTCTTTTACGTCCTGTCTGTTGCGCACTTTTAAAGAACCTTTGATAAAGGTATTGAAGTCCCGGATCCATATCTCGCCATAACCTGTGCCGGCATTGAATCCGGTCAGTATCTTTAACGCCCACGCCTGTACGGTATCCAGGCGGTGGTCGGCCAATACTTGTTTAGCCAACGCAGCGTTGCTGATTCCTGTTGTTTCTACGCGGCCCGGATAGGACAGCAACTTCAATGCTCCCGTTTGTGCCTGTGCTGCCATAGCCATGATAAAGCATGGCAGTATAAATAATCTCTTCATTTCTCGCTTACTTATCGTGTGTATAAAATGTAAATTCTTCCATCGTCATAAAGTTGCTATTTCCCCAATTGGTTAATAGTTTAAACCGGTAATACCGGAATGGTGCTATTCCCTGTGGCACGCTGAATTCCTCTCCTGCTTCTGCATAAGCCACATCATCGTCTGAAGTTTGTCCGGCAGGCAAACCGGATGGCTTGATGGATTCATAAGCGCCTATTTTCGTCCAGCTATCCCAGGTGCCATCGGCTGCAGGCTGATTGCTGCCATACAACTCAAAGGTTTTCACGCTTTCTTTTTCGTATAGCCGGTCGTTGGCCTGCCATACTTTAAAGCGGCTGAGCGCTGCTGCTTTGCCGCAATCGATCGTGAACCAGCAGGGAACAATTGACTGTGTCGCAAAACCGGGTGGGTTGTAATTATCATCCCACAAATAGTTGATCAGCCAGCCATAACCTCCGTCTTTTACATCGGTTGGTAATTCAAGTGCTTTAAAGTTTGCTTTGGGTAATTCTCTCTCAAAGGCCGGCAAAGTGACACTGCCGGCTTTGGGATAAAAATACTCAAATGCATTGGAATCCGGCTTGTATCTTGAATTGTAGGTCAGTAATGAGCGCTCTTTATAATCCGGAAGCACAGTACGTATTTCTGTGGCTGGCACAGTAATTTTACGGTCTGTTCCATCGGCGCCTGTATAGCTCACGTCAATACCCTGTTCTCCCGCAGCCGCTGCTCCCCAGCTAAGTATTATCTGATTCCCGTCAGCAGACTGTGTAACAGATTGTAAAGTCCGGTTCGTGAGTGTGCCAACATAATTCTGACCTATAGCCACCCCGAAGGCGTTCACCATTACTGAACGATGACTATCCTTGTCGTACGTGTAAATGGTAAAATTATAATCTCCTTCGTTCAGTTTAGGCACCAGTACATTCACCGTGTCGATCCCGGTGGTTCGTTTTACAGGGAGTTCCAGGGAGTCGGTGTTGTTGTTCCAGAAAACTTTCAGCCGTGTCACGAGCGGATCGTTGCCCAGTATAACAGACAACAGGATCCGGTTGAGGCCTGAATGTACGAGTACTGTATCGGCTCTTCCGGGATAAGTGATCTCGCCTCCTTCCATGTACTTTCTGTAGGCATCGCCCCGGGTTTTGGTACAGGATACAATGAAGCCGGAGAGGACCAGTATCCATAGAAATGTAAGAAATCCAATATTTTTCATGTTGTTTATTGCTTGGTTGATAAATGATTTATTTTGTGTCTCCCCACATCATTATTTCATAAAAATTCACATAGGTACCATTAGACCAGTTCTTCAGTGTCTTAAACCGGATATAGCGCACTTTCGGAGTATTTAGCGGGAAGGTGACTGTCCAGCCGGCTAACGCAGCGTCAGTATCAGCCTGAGAAAGCTCTCCTTCCGGCAATCCGGACGGTTTCACCTGTGTGGTAGTTGCCAGTAATATCCAGCTATCGTCAAAACTTCCGTTGGGATTAGGCTTATTGGAGCCCCATATTTCCACTACTTTGGGATTATGCAGTGAATAGTAATAATCCGGCCTCATGAACCACACCAATCGACTTAATTTGGCAGTTACGCCCATATCGTAGGTAAACCACTGAGGCATTCTGGCGGCATCTCCTGAATGATAAAAGCCGCTGGTGGTGCTGCCGTCAAAAAGACCAGCCACATTACCGCCGTAGCCCAATGGTGCATCTCCGGGTAATACCACTTCTTTCATTTTCGTACGATCCAGCAGTTCTTCAAATAAGGGCGTCAGTTTCATCTGTAGGGTATCTGACAAATTCCCCCATCGGTCTCTTACATATACGCCGAATTGCGTTTGTACATCCTTCATGTTCCGGGTGGAGAAATTACCTTCTTTCAGATTAGTATACTGAGTAGTTACCGGAGAGAATTGCCCTAAAGAATCGTTAGCCAATACAACCAGCGCCAGGTCGTCTTCTCCCGCATTGGTATATTTAACATTTACACCGCCAAAATCAGGCACTACAGACAACGACCTTCTCACTGCCCAAATGGGTGGCTCCAGCGGATGTACGGTCACTTCCACGGCAGGAGAAACGTTTTCGCTTTTATCCACCACATACAACGATACTTTATAAGTGCTGGTATCTCCAAAACCTTCTACCAATAAGCTGCTATTGTAACGGCTTACCTTGGTTTCCTGTTTTGCCCCTTTCGTTGTCTGATACAGGGCTTTTACGCATAGCAGATCGGGATCGCCAGGCAGGGTATAATTGATCCTGGCTGCACCATGGAGATTCGTTACTGTTACATTGGTGACAATGCCCGGAGTTGTGCTGTTTTGTTTAACAGGCCGGGGTTCCTCTCTTTTGCAGGAGCAGATGACCAGCAGGGATATTAATATACTCTTGTAATAAATTCGTTTGTTCATATCAGTGCTTTTACGCAGGTACAAATATTTTGAAAGAATGATCAGCCGTCACCAGCCGGGATTTTGCAGCAGATTCGGGTTGACCTGGAGATTATCTTCCTTAATCGGCCAGAAATAATCGCGGGGCGCCACAAACTGCATGTTATACAGAAACACCTTCCGATTATAATCTTCGTAAGTCGATTGCAGGATATCCCAACCGTAAATGGGGCTGTTCAACACTTGTGGCGCTGTTTTCCACCTCCTCAGATCCCAGAAGCGGCTACCTTCAAATGCCATTTCTATACTACGCTCCTGCCTGATAATATCCCGAAGACCTTCTACAGACGCATATTTCGATGGTTTGGTAGAATAGGTACTCCATGAAGTTTCTACGGACTGCAATCCGGCTCTTTCGCGGATCTGATTCAGATAGGTCAATGCCTCCGCAGATCCTCCTGTTTCATTCAGTGCTTCCGCATACAGCAGATAGAGGTCCGACAGGCGCATAACGGGCCAGGGGTATGATTCTGTTTGTAATGAAGAGGTAGTAAAGACCAGGTTCCAGCTTACAATCTTTTTAGTGTAATAGCCGGTGATAGAATACAATCTGCTTTGTTTTTTCCCGGAAAACTGTTCCAGCTTACTTTGAATATTGTAGTTATCATTTTTCATGAACCATTTGGAGCCATCAAATGCTATATCAGCATAGAACCGCGGTTCTCTTTCAAAATGCAGTCCCACGGTTTTGTATCCTTCCTGCATCCCGGTATCCTTTGCAGTAACGGTGCGCAGCTTGAAACGGTTAGTATAGTCCCAGGTTTTGTCTTCATCGATTGGAACGCCATGCTGTGTGTAAAACATCTCTGCTATTTTCAGTGGTGGCGCCAGTTTTCCTTTCAGGTTAATATTGAATGTATTGGGATCCAGTTGCGGGCAGGCAAATGTTTGCAGCCAGTAGGTAGGGTCACCGTCTGATGTTAATCCCCATATCAGTTCGCTGTTCCATTTCTCGCACACTGCATTGCGAATATTCATTTCTATACGGGTAGCGTGATCTACTTCGAAGATGGAGGGATTGAAGTGGTATAGTCTCAGTCCGGCTGCCAGCGCGAGATCTATAGCTTTTTTACAGGCTTCTCTTGCCCGTTGCCATTTGGATGCATCGTATTGAGGATTAAAAAGCAGCTGCCCGTTTTTATTTTTCATACCGGCAAAATCGTTATTACCATTGAACAAGGGGCTGGCAGCTGTTACCAGCACCCGGGCCTTGATGGCCAGTGCAGCTACTTTTGTAATACGTCCGAGTTCTGTGGTAGCGCTGGTGATAGACAATGGCAATCCGGTATTGTCGCCTGCGGCGGCTTCATCCAACAGACCGGATATATAATTCACCACAGAATCGACCGGTTGGCGAAACACCCGCACTTCGTCCGGCGGCGCAGTAATGGGCAGGTTTTTATCCACGACCGGAATGGGGCCGTACATTCTGAATAAATACCAGTGAAAATAGGCCTTCAGAAATTTCACTTCCGCGATCCACCGGTCTCTTTCATAAGGTTGCAGATCTCTTACTTTACCGACATTCTCCAGAAAAATATTACAGGCTCTGATACCCTGCCATAGCGACTTCCCATCATAACCATCCCAATAGTTCATATACGGATTGGCGCTGTTCTGATTACCGCGGGCAATGTTATAAGGGTCGAGGTAAAAATAATCCTCACTCATAGGCCAATAGGTCCATGCCTCGTCGCAACCGCTGAAGGCGGGGTTCTTATCCGGATGGCCTTCTTTTGGCAGATAGGCATAGCAGGTAAATAAATACTTTTCTGCTTCTACCCGATTGGCAAATGCATGATCGATCGTAGGCACATTATCGGGCACGATATCCAGGTAGCCTTTTTTACAGGAGGCAAAAAGTATGGCGGCGGAACATAGCAACCACGCGGCAAAACGCTGTCTGCCCATACATTTCATTGATGTTAAACAAGTATATAATAATTGCATAAAAGTAGATTTTGGCTGGATACTATAACTGAACGTTGATGCCTATATTAAATACGCGTTGAACGGGATATCCCAATGCGTTGCCGCCCTGCTCCGGATCCCACAGTTTAAATGCGCTGATCAGGAACAGATTGGTACCGTTGGCATAAATCCTCAACCCGGATATATGATATCTTTTCAATCCTTTTTCGCCGATGTTATAGCCGATCTCCGCGCTCTTCATCCGCAGGAAAGCGCCGTTGCGCATCCACCAGTTGGAAGGCTGGTTGTTATTGTCGTTTTGTGTAAGGCCGAGCCTGGGCCAGAAAGCGTACAGGTTGCGATTATTCTCTGACCAGTGATCGCGGGCAACAACGTTGAGCAGACCATGCTGATTAGCGCCGTCTACTACAAAAGGAGAAATGGCAGCGGGGTCTATAAAAAAGGAGGATCTGGCAGAACCCTGAAAAAAGGTACTGATGTCAAAATTTTTGTAACCGAAGGAAAATCCGAAACCATAAATAATCTCTGGTGTAACAGGATACCCCAATGCGTTCACCATATCCAGTTTGGTGATTTGTCCGTCACCATTCAGATCACGGTATTTGATATCGCCACCTTTCACTTCTCCGAAATTCTGCCGGGGGGAGTTCTTTACATCTTCCTCATCTACAAACAATCTTTCTGCAATCAATCCGAATATCTGACCGAGGGAATGGCCTACGCGGGAAAGATATTGCATATTAGCAGGATACTGCGGCTCTTCATTCACCAACAGTTTGCTGGCGGCGTAGGTAAATGTTCCGCGCATCTGCAGCCAGGTTTTTCCGAAGTTCTTATTGTAATCCATAGATACGTCGATACCACGGCCTTCTGCTACGCCTACATTGGCACTGATCGGCACTGTGAGTCCCATGGTGGTGGGAATATAAGCCCGCGGCATGAGGATGCTGCTACGACGTTCTTTGTAGGCATCTACCGTAATCGTTAATGCATTCCACAGACCGAGGTCCAGGCCGATATTGATCTTTTTGGATTTCTCCCAGGTAATGTCATTATTCGGGTAGCGGGAAACAGAAACACCAGGTCTTGAATAACCATAGTTCTCTCCGAAAGAAGAGCCGAGTTTATTGTCGTTCAGATTTACATTAGACAGGTAGAAGAAGCGATCACCGGCAGCCCCTATCTGATCGTTCCCCACAAGACCATAGGTAGCACGGAGTTTCAGCTGTGATATAACATCGGTTAAGTCTGCAAAGAATTTTTCGCTAGCTGCATTCCAGGCCACGCCTACAGATGGAAAAAAGCCGTAGCGATTATTTCTTGCAAAACGTTCCGATCCGTTATAGCCAAAATTTCCTTCCAACAAATAACGGTTATCGTAGCCATAGGTGAATCGTCCTGAAACGCCCTGGTTACGGAAGGGAAGAGATAGTTGCAGGTCGCCGGCATTTCCGTTCAGGTAGTTACGCCGGATGCCGATCAATAAGGCGCCGATGTTGTGTACCCGGTTGAAGGTACGGTTGTAGTTAACTGCTGCCTCCAGATAGGTAGTGGTATTCACGATTTTATCGCCGGGTGTATAGTTGAGATATTCAGTAGCTGTTTTTTCATTTAACAGCGACAGCGTGTATTTATCAGGATCCTTTACAGTAGGGTTAGCAGTATAGAAGAACGGATTATACTGCCGGCTCAGGTTAAAATAGGAATAGCGCTTGGTATATGCCATGGCCCTGGCAGAAAGGCCCGGTGTAATGAAGCTCAGATCCTGCTTTACTTCCAGCTGTACGTTCAATGTAGACGTGCTGTATTGCTGGAAGCCTGACACCATAGATGCGTAAGGATTGTTATACACCTCTCCATCGGAGCCGCGGGCAGCATTTCCGAACAAAGGATGTTTTACATCAGGCAGATCACTGGCGGGGAAGATAGCCGGGAACAGCACGGGGTTGGCATTCAATGCACTTTTGAAGATGGCTGCGCCGCCACCAACAGGACCGTTATAATCATCGAAATTACCGGTGGTTCTGATGATGGCTTCAGTGGTGGAAGTGAGCTTCAGGTTCACGTTGGAACGGATCTCATAACTCCTCAACCGGATATTATTATTGAAGTTGTTGCTGCTTTGTGTTTTCAGGATGCCGTTATCCTGGTTCATAGTAGCCCCTACATAATATTGCGCCTTCTGGCCGCCGCCGGAGAGGTTGAGATTCAGGCGCTGGTTATTCGTAAATTTTTTGATCAGTGTTCCCAGCCAGTCGTTATTGGGATACAGATAGGGGTTGTCGCCGGCTTTGGTATGATCGATCTTGTTCTGGCTGTAAGGCAGCGGGGCGAGGCGGTTCCGGGTGATTGCTGCTTCGTTGGCCAGTTGCATGTAGGAGATATTATCGGCCAGCTCAATGTTCCGGGTGTTGGAAGAAAAAGAATTCTCAAAACGTATATTCATTTTCGTTACCCCTGCTTTACCAGATTTGGTGGTGACCAGTATTACGCCGTTGGCGCCGCGTGCGCCGTACAACGATGAGGCAGCGGCATCTTTCAATACGGAAAACCCGGCGATATCATCCGGCTGCAGGCGGGCCAGTTCGGTGGAAGTAGATTCCATTCCGTCGATCAATATCAGGGGATCCAGTTTTCCTGAACCGAATGAGGTAATACCGCGGATAAAGAAGGAAGCGTTATCGGCTCCCGGCTCTCCGCTTCGCTGGTAGGATACCAATCCGGATATACGCCCTGCGAGCATGGTAGTCAGGTTACTGGTAGGTCCTTTGATTTCTTTCGGATTCACGGTAGTGATAGAGCTGACCATGCTTTGTTTCTTTTGCTGGCCGTAGGCGACTACCACCACATCGTTCAGGTCGTTCCGGTTATCGAGCAGTGTTACCAGGATGGTGTGCCTTCCGTTTACCGGGATTTCCTGTGGCTGATACCCGAGGAAAGAGAAGACCAGGGTATCGGAGGCCGTTGTTAGTTTGATGGTATAGTCGCCGCTGGAAGTGGTAACTGTACCATTGGGCTGGTGTTTCACCTTTACGGTCACGCCTGGCATGGCTTGTCCTTTGGCGTCCAGCACTTTACCTGTTACTGTGAATACCGTCTGGCTAAAGACAGCATTCCCTGCAAGCAACAGTAAAAGGAAGTACAGATATTTCTGTACCAGGAAGGTTGGGATTCGTTTTTTCATAACAGTGCAGACAAATGTTTAGAGCGATTTAGTTTTGTACATACATAAGTACATATTAAAACGGTAATGTCAAACTATTTTGAAAGAAAAATTTCCAATACTATCTGTTATCATTAATAATAAGTTATTTAGATATTATTCATACAATCCATGTAATTGGATCTTTTTTTCTACACACCGCCGTTAACTCGGCAATGCATTGCAGACGGGCAGCAAAAAGTCGGCAAAAATGGCTGCTATTTGTTAACTTGCAGACAGCTCACTATGTTACTACATATATGAATTTAGCAATTGACCATCAAAGTGCCACTCCCCTGCATATACAGGTAGAAAACCTTTTACGGGAGCTGATTAAGCAGCCCGAGTATCAGGCGGGAAAGCTGTTACCCAATGAAATGGAACTGGCCAGGAAGCTGGCTATTTCACGAACTACCTTACGCCAGGCGATCAATAAACTGGTGTACGAAGAGTTGCTGGTGCGGAAGAAAAGACTGGGCACCAAAGTAGCCCAGCAGAAAATGAGCTCAAAATCCATGAACTGGCTGAGCTTTACACAGGAAATGCAGGCCAGGGGGATTGCCATTAAGAATTACGAATTGCATATCAGCTGGGTGTTTCCTGATGAACAGGTGGCCAATTTCTTCGATATTAAACCCGATAAAAAAGTAATGAAACTGGAGCGTCTGCGGGGCAATCCGCAGGAGCCGTTTGTTTATTTTGTTTCCTATTTCCACCCCAGAATTGGCCTTACCGGTGAAGAAGATTTTAAGCGGCCGCTGTATGAAATGCTGGAGCAGGAGCATTATGTGGTAGCTACTTTATCGAAGGAGGAAATCAGCGCCAGAACTGCTGATAAATTCGTTGCTGCCAAGCTGGAAATTAATGCAGACAGTGCTATTTTGTTCCGGAAGCGGTACGTTTTTGATCAGGCCGACCGCCCCATTGAATACAACCTGGGGTATTATAAAGCGGAGAGCTTTGTATACACTGTGGAGAGCAGGCGCACGCCCTGATCTTTCCTTATTTTCATCATGATTCAAAAACAAAACTTGTATTTTTTAGATACTTGTAATATGTTTGTACATTATAACATAAAATATAAATCGCAAGCATGTTATCACCCATTCGAGAACAACAGATGACAGCGTCGCGGGCTACGGAACAGCACCTGATCCCATTGACGAAAGACAGACAGGATATAACCGGGTACAACATTTACCCCAGCTTTCCCGCCACAGGCCCTATTTATACGGGTTTTGAGGCATTAGCCAGCTGGATCATTCAACAGTCGGCCAATGTGGTGATTGATGGTTACAGTGGTGTATTTTGGGAAGCATTTATCGGGAAGTTGCAGGAGCAGCTGGTCTTGCAAAATATTGCAGCGAATTATATAGCTGTTGCAGACGCCTTGCAGCCAAATTCAGCGATCGCCGATCTTATCGCATCCAGTATCGGAGGCGATGATCCATTATTCGGAAAGCGCTTCACCGGGGAGCTTCGGGATTTTTTTTCAGCAGATAAACTGCAACAATTACAACCTGTTCCGGGGAAACTGAATATCATTTATGGCAGCGGAGCGTCGTTAGCTGATTGGCCTGGAACGGTGTTGTATATTGATGTACCGAAGAATGAGATCCAGTTCAGGTCGAGAGCCGGCAAGACCTGTAACCTGGGGCAATCCACACCGGGCAGTGATCCGAGGCAACAATACAAGCAGTTTTATTTTGTAGACTGGCCGGTACTCAACCGGCATAAAAAACAATTGCTGCCACAGATCGATGTTATTATTGATGAACAACGAATTGATGATATCACCTGGTGCACAGGCGAAACGCTGCGCCAGACGCTTCGTCGCATGTCGCAGCATATGTTCAGAGCGCGACCCTGGTTCGAACCGGGCGTATGGGGCGGGCAATGGATGAAAGAGCAGATTCCTTCTCTCAATAAAGCCGTCGTGAACTATGCGTGGTCTTTCGAGTTGATTGCTCCGGAAAACGGTATCCTGCTGGAATCGGGCGGAGCGTTGCTGGAGGTATCCTTTGATACTGTGCAGATGCTGGATAATAAAGCCCTGCTGGGTAAAGCAGCAGAGCGGTTCGGAGATGCATTTCCGATCAGGTTCGATTTCCTGGATACATTTGATGGTGGTAATCTTTCCGTACAATGTCATCCTACAGTGGCCTATACAAAGGAACATTTCGGTGAGGATTTTACGCAGGATGAAACTTATTACATACTGGATACGAAGCCCGGCGCCAGTGTTTACCTTGGTTTCCAGGAAAATATCAATGCTGTGGAATTTAAGCAGGTATTGCAGAACAGTTTCAGTGATCATAAGCCCGTGGATGTTGAAAAATATGTACAGGTTTTTCCATCTCACAAACATGATCTGTTTCTCATACCAAACGGTACAGTACACAGTTCCGGGAAAAATAACCTGGTGTTGGAGATCAGCGCTACGCCTTATATTTTTACTTTCAAGATGTACGATTGGTTGCGGGCGGATCTGAGCGGGCAGCCCCGTACACTGAACATCGACCGGGCATTTGCCAACCTGAATTTTGAGAGAAAGGGAGATGTGGTACAGGACACGTTGCTGTCGCAACCAGTAACAATGCGGGAAGGGCGCGACTGGAAAATAGTACACCTGCCTACACATCCGCAACATTTTTATCGTATTGAACGACTGGAATTCAATACCCTTATTGAGTTGGATACCGCCGGGCAATGTCATATCTTAAGCCTGGTAGAAGGTAGCGTTATCAAAGTAATCACCAATGGATTAACACAAACCGTGCATTACGCCGAGACGTTTGTCATACCAGCTGCCACCGGTACATATACACTTGTAAGCGATGGTGCGGCGGTGAAAGTAGTCAGGGCTTTTGTAAAAGAGGAATGTTGTTAAAACCTATTATCAACTGAAATAAAAACAAACTCATCACAAGCATGAACCGTGCATCTTCATCTTTGTTGCTCATTACGTTCATTGCCACATTGGGCGGCCTGCTCTTTGGTTTCGATATGGCTGTTATTTCCGGGGCATTACCATTCGTAACAGACCAGTTTCACCTATCGGATTCCGCGCAGGGCTGGTTTGTATCTTCCGCATTAATGGGCTGCATGGTTGGCGTAGCATTCTCCGGCGATTTAAGCGACCGGTCGGGCAGGAAGAAGCTGCTGATGGCAGCGGCGTTATTATTCCTTTTATCGGCAGTGGGGTCGGCCCTATCACCGGGATTTACCGTGCTGGTGCTGGCACGTGTATCGGGAGGGATTGGAGTAGGTGTAGCCTCCATTGTAGCGCCGTTATATATTTCAGAGATAGCACCTGCACATATCCGCGGGCGTCTGGTGACCTTTTATCAGCTGGCAATCACTGCGGGGATTCTCATTGCTTACTTTACCAATTTTCTGCTGCTGCAATTTTCGTTGGGTCATAACAGTGATACACTGCCATTGATCCTGCACCTGGTTTTTGTGAAAGAAATCTGGCGCGGGATGATTGGTGTTGGCGCTATTCCATCGATATTGTTTCTTGCTGGTCTTTTCTTTGTGCCTGAAAGTCCACGCTGGCTTATACAAAACAACAGGCGTGAGGAGGGGCTGGCTATACTGCAGCGAATAACGGGAACGGCTATAGGTGCAGATAACGTGTTACCTGCACCTGCTGCCGCTGGTTCCGCCAAAGGATTCTACCGGGAGCTATTATCGCCCGCCATGCGCAAGCCTTTGCTGATCGGAATATTATTGCCAGTGTTTTCACAATTCAGTGGTATCAATGCCGTCATTTACTACGGCCCGAGGATACTGCATGATGCAGGTATCAATATTTCCAATGCCTTTCTCAGTCAGGTGATTTTTGGTGTGGCCAATTTCATTTTCACGCTGATTGCCATCTGGAAAGTGGATACCATGGGCCGTCGTCCGTTATACATTGCCGGGTCTATAGGTGGTACCCTGAGCCTGCTTTTCACAGGCATCTGTTTTTATAACGGGGCTACCAGTAACATCGCTCTTGTGATCTCAATTATCCTGTTTCTCGCGTGTTTTGCATTTTCACTCGGCCCGCTGAAATTTGTGATTGCAGCAGAGATATTTCCCACGCAGATCAGGGGAAGGGCCATGGCCTTGAGTATTATGGCGATGTGGTTGTCGGATACTATTGTAGGCCAGTTAACGCCGGTGCTGTTGGGTCGTGCAGGCGCTGCCGTTACCTTCTGGTTTTTTGCTACCTGTTGTTTGCTGGCGTTCCTGACAGTACTTAAAATGGTACCGGAAACGAAGGGCAGAACACTGGAGGAAGTGGAAGGTATGTGGCAGGGGCATTGAGCCGGCTGCTTTATCATGCATCCGGAATTTCGGGCTCTACCAGTTTAGTTAGTTTATCCAGAGAATCCTGCCAGCCCAGATAGCACATTTCCACGGGTATCATCGCAGGTATTCCTTCCTGCACAATCTTTACATCTGTGCCCGCTATCGTTTTCTTCAGCCAAACGGAGGTGGTCATTACGCCCGGCATATTGGGATCATCGAACTTATCGGTGTACTTCAGGAATTCACCGGGTTTGAGTTCCTGATATTCTCCGCCGAATGAATGACCATTTCCGGTTGTAAAATTCTGAAACGACATTTTGAACTTTCCTCCCACTTTTACATTCATTTCATGTACGGTGCAAAGAAAGCCATATGGTGGCAGCCAGGAGGCGATTGCCAGGGCTTCGGTAAAGGCACGATATACTTTTTCAGGAGATGCCTTCATTACTCTGTGTAAAGAAACTTTGTTGTCTGACATAAGAATATTTTTTTGTTGTATCCTACTCGTCTGGCTTTTCGGATCCGCCCGTTTTTAGGTGGTTACTGCTCCACTGGTTGTTCTTAACAAAGGTGGTTGTAAAAGCTGATTTTGAGCGAGGTGGTATGCGACAATTTATGGGGCGGATTACGACGAGGGGTAGTGAGTTATTTTGCCAGATACACAAAAATGATGGCAACAATGGCTGGCAGTGCCTGCACATAGAATATCTTCCTGGAAGCAGTAAGTGCGCCGTAAATACCCGCTATGGCCACGCATGCAAGAAAAAACAACCGGATATTTGTGGCCCAGGTGGTATCTGAGATCAGAAACGACCAGATCAATCCCGCAGCCAGGAATCCATTATACAGTCCCTGGTTGGCTGCAAGTTTTTTTGTTGGTTTAAACAACTCGCCGGGTAAAGCACCGCCAAAAGCCTTTTTGCCGGCAGTTTCCCAGGCAAACATTTCCATCCAGAGTATGTACAGATGTTCGATGGCTACTAAGGCAGTGAGTATGGTTGCTATCAGTTTCATAGTTTAACAATTTAATATTTTCTGTTAACATTTGCGGCTTGTTTTTCACCCTTTCTGCTTCCACTCTCTCGGCGATTTCCCAAAATGCTTCTTAAACTCCCGGCTGAAATACTTAGGATCACTATATCCCACTTTATACGCCACTTCACTGATATTATATTCCGCATTATCCAGGTAAACCGTAGCCCGCTTCATTCGTATCGCTTTAATAAAATCATTCACCGTAAGCCCTGTAAGCATGTTCAGCTTTTTGTACAACACCGGCCGGCTCATCGCCAGCTTCCGGGAGATCGTATCCACATTGAATGCCGGTTCATCCATATTTTCTTCAATGATTTCAATCACTTTCGTAAGAAAGGGATCTTCAATGATATCAGTTGCTTCTTCCTGCGGTACCGTATGATGATCGGAAGGAAGTGCCAGTTGTTTCGCCAGCCGCTGATGAATTTTTTCACGCAGGCTCAACAGGTTGCCAATATGCAGCGTGAGTATGTGAATACTGAATGGTTTGGTAAGATAGATATCCGCACCTTTCTGCAGCCCGCTTAATTGCTGGGACGAGGACGACATGGCTGTTAGCAGGATCACCGGAATATGATTGGTTCGTTCATCGCTTTTCAGCCTGCTGCATAATGTATAACCATCCATGCCTGGCATCATTACATCACTGACAATGATATCAGGAATCAGTTCTATGGCCGCTTCCCAGCCTGCAGAACCATTGGTGCTGGTTACTACATTGTAATGCTTCTCCAGTACTTCCCGGTTAAGCGCCAGAATTTCTTCATTGTCTTCTATCAGCAGGATGGTATATTTATTTTTATCAGGGCCGGGTGCTACATTTTCCGGTACCACCAGTGGCCGCTCCGGCTGCACGGTATCAACCGGCACAGTCTTTTTATCACTGCTGTATTTATCCAGTTTAACTGCATGATTCAAATGCGTATTACCTTTCCGCAGTGTTACGGTAAACACCGTTGTATTGCCGCTATCCGTGCGGATGCTGTCTACCGTAATACTACCTCCATGTAATTCAATAATACTTTTTGCCAATGCCAGGCCAATACCGTATCCTTTGTTATCACTGCCCTGGTCATCTTCCTGGAAATAGTTGGTAAACAATTTGGGCAGATTCTCGGGTGCCACTCCCCTGCCATTGTCTTTTATGGTAATGTCTACCGTCTTTTCCTTTTCTTCTATTGCGGTAATGATACAGCCACCTGATGGCGTAAATTTATAAGCGTTATAAAAGAGGTTATAGAATACCTTTTCCAGCTGAATCCTGTCGAAGTACAGGCTGATTTCCGGTGCCGGGCTTTTAAACTCATATTGAATATTCATGGATAAAGCCCGGTCTTCAAACGTGAAGAAAACATCCCGCAGAAAAGATACAAGATCCTGCTCCGCTATCTGTAATGGCAAACCGCCCGATTCTGCCTTTCTGAAATCCATCAGTTCCGTTAGCAAATGTAGCAGGCTTTCTGAGTTTTTCCGGATGATCTGCAATTGCCTGGAATTTTCATAGTCTTCCTTGTTGATCAGCAACAACCGTTCTGCAGGCCCGATGATCAGCGAGAGGCGGGATCGCATCTCATGGGAAATATTGGTAAAGAAGTCAAGCTTCAGGCGCGTTAATTCATGATCGCGCCGGATCAATGATCTCAACACAAAAAAGCGCACGACAAAAAACACCACGGCTGCTGCAAAAAGAACATATAAAATATATGCCCAGACTGTTTTCCAGATGGGCGGCAATACGGTAATGTACAGCTGTGTTGGGTTTCCCCAGATACCATCATTATTGGTTCCTTTTACAAAAAATGTATAGTTACCCGGAGGCAGGTTCATATAGGTGGCAGCAGGAGTGGCCGTGTAGTTCCAGTTCCTGTCGAACCCTGCTAATTTATAAGCATAGGTATTCTTTTCGGGTTGTACGTAATTGAGCGCAGCAAATTCAAGTGTGAACACATTTTGCAGGTGTGTAAAACAAATATCCCTAGTCTGGCTGATCTCTTTTTCCAGCAAGCGGTCTGGCTGCCCGATGACCACTGCATGATCAAACAATTTCAGTCCCGTTAGTATGGTACGCGGAGCAAAAGGATTCTCTTTGATTTCATCCGGGCGAAAAAAGGTGAGCCCATTGTAACCACCAAACAACATTTCCCCGGAACTGCTTTTATAACCGGAGTTGATATTGAAAATGTTGCCGGCCAGTCCATCGCTTTTATTATAATTTTTAAATACCCTGGTGTTTTCATCCAGCTTAGACAACCCGTTTCCGGTACTTATCCAGAGATTGTTATGCTCGTCTTCCAGTATTGCCATGATATTATCGTCCGGCAATCCGTTTGCCTTTGTGTAGATGGTGAATTTTTTTGTTTCACCTGTTGGCGTATACAACGCCAGGCCGCCGAACGCACAGCCTATCCAGATCCTTCCATTACTGTCTTCATGGATACAGTTGATATTGTTTTTGGGCAGGTTATCTTTCGTTGTGAAACGGTAAACGGTATCAGTTCCCTGCCGCATGAGCAGGAGGTCGCCCGAGGTACCTACCCAGGTATCTCCGTTTGCTGACTGGAGGATCGTTTTTACAGATTTTGTGCCGACAGCCCTGGTAAGGCTGTTTTCCGGCAGCACATCTAAAGACGTTCCTGTTCTTTTAAATGCCAGCAGGCCTGTTTGTGTGCCAATCCAAAATATACCTTCCCGGCTTTCCAGCACAGAGAGTATTTCAGAAGTACGTACTACGGGATCATTTTCTTTATAAAAAAAGCGGGTAAAATTACGGGAGACAGGATTAAACAGGTTAAGCCCTCCACCATGCGTTCCTATCCAGAAATGCCCGTCTTTGTCTTTGTATATGACCTTTACCAGGTCGGAACCCAGCGATGCCTCGTTTGCCGGATTATGGCGGAATAATGTGATTTGCTGCGTTGTTCTGTTGATATAATTCAGGCCGCCACCTTCTGTGCCTACCCACAAATTATTGGCTGCATCTTCCGACAGCGCACTCACCACGCTATTGTTAATGCCTTGCCGGTATGCGCTGGTTTTATACACATGAAAAGGAGTATTATCTACTGAAACGCTGTTCACTCCGCCCCAGTAGGTACCGATCCATACGGTGGCATGATCGTCCGTAAAAATGCTGTACACGGAATTATGGCTCAGGGTCTGTATATTATCAGGGTCTGAATTGTAGTTCTGGAATCGTCCGGTTTCCGGATCATAAATGCTGATACCTCCCTGTGTGCCAATCCACAATCTGCCATGGGCGTCTGTTCTTATATCCCTGATATTATTGTTCACCAATCCATTGGGAGAACCAGCCTGGTAGCGTTTAAAGGATTTTTGACGGGGATCATAGAGATTTATACCACCCTGTTGTGTACCTATCCACAGGCGATTGGCCGGATCTTCGAAGATGACGGTGATGTAGCTGTCGCTCAGGCTCGACT
This sequence comes from Chitinophaga sp. 180180018-3, assembly GCF_037893185.1. NCBI lineage: Bacteria > Pseudomonadati > Bacteroidota > Chitinophagia > Chitinophagales > Chitinophagaceae > Chitinophaga > Chitinophaga sp. 180180018-3. The sequence continues at coordinate 6,471,832 of NZ_CP140772.1, forward strand.
CCTGGCTGTCGTGCCTGAAGCGGCGGAAACTCATCTTTCCATTTTCGTCGGTCATTTGTGTAAGTCCCAGCGACGATCCAATCCAGTATGTACCCTGGTGATCCTGATAAATGGTGCGGATATTATTATTAACCGACAGGCCGGCAACAGAATCCGGAATGGCCACCTGTTTGAACTGATTGGTTTCCCTGTTATCAAGCCGGAACAGGCCTGCGGACGACCATACCCAGATCCTGTTTTGTTTGTCTTCGTAAACGCAGCTGATACTTAGGTTACTTTTCCCCCGGTTTTTTGTAAGCAACACGGAATCGAGCCGGTCTGTTGCCGGATTATATTTATTCAGCCCATTGCGGGTACCCACCCAAAGTATTTTGTGTGAATCGAACAATAAACGGGTAATATAGTTTTCGGGAACATCATTATAGGTACTGATCGGGCTTTTGTAGATTTTAAAGCGGCGGGTATCAAATCGGTTTAACCCGTTTTGTGTTCCGAACCACATAAATCCGTTTCCATCCTGCGCAATACACAACACGGCGCCCGGAGCCAGGCCTTCTTCCGAAGTAAGCCGGTTAAACAGTAATTCCTGTCCGCGCAGGTGCAGGCAGCAAAGCAATAAAATTATCAAGGTGCTGCTTTTCAGCATAGTTCTGACAAACATTCTTTATTAAATCAGTGCCCTCAGCGTTGTATGAAAGATTTTGGATATTGTCATCGTGCTTGCAGGATAGCGAAAAAATCCTGATTTTCACCTGTTTCTACCCGGAATTTACAATTTCACCCCATCTTTTTTCTGATTTTACCCCATATCGCTATAAGGCAGAAGATATCTTGCTGATTATAAATTCCAACCTCCAAACACATACGTTATGTTTCCACGATTAGTTTTGCTAGGTATCTTACTATTCCCTCTATGGACATGGGCACAAAACAAAAAGGTAACCGGCACCGTACTGGATGAAAATGGTGCTCCGGTTCAGAGTATCAGTGTACAGGTAAAGGGAAAGCCTGGCGGCGCCCTCACCAACAAGTCCGGTAATTTTGAAATTGAAACAGGCGCTGCCGAAACGCTTGTTTTTACTGCCGTGAACTACATTACACAGGAAGTATCGCTGAGCAATGCGAGCCTGCCGTTAACGGTTGTATTGAAATCCAAGGTCACCTCCATCGGAGATGTAGTGGTGGTGGGCTACGGCACCCAGAAAAAACGGGACCTGACCGGCTCCATTTCCTCCGTTTCAACAAAAGACTTTAAAGAGCAGCCGGTTGTAAACGTGTAACAGATTCTTCAGGGCCGCACTGCCGGAGTACAGGTAGTATCCAACGCCGGCGCGCCGGGAGGCGCTGTATCGGTGCGGATAAGGGGAAATAACTCCATTAAGGGCGACAACAATCCCTTGTATGTGATCGATGGTTTTGTAGGAGCTGATCCGTCAACAGTGAATCCTAATGATATAGAAACGATGGACGTGCTTAAAGACGCTTCCTCCACCGCTATATATGGCAGCCGGGGCGCCAATGGGGTCATTGTCATCACCACTAAAAGAGGGAAAGCCGGCAAAACCAGCATTGAACTGATGAGCCAGTTTTCCAGTGCCCAGGTACTGAAGAAGATGAACTTATTGAATGCAGCTGATTTTGCCACTACTGCCAATGAAAATGCCCTCGCCAATGGCGGGTCTGCCATTTTTACGCCGCAACAGATCGATGGCTTCAGGGCCAACGGAGGAACAAACTGGCAGAACCAGATCTTCAGAACCGCTCCCACCCAGGAGTATCAGCTGAGCATTTCCGGCGGAAGCGATAAAACGAAATACTATACCAGCGGGAATTTTCTAAACCAGCAGGGCATCATTATTAATTCCTCTCTAAAGAGGTATTCGGTGAGAGCAGGTCTTAATTCACAACTGTATAAAAAACTTTCCCTTCATGTAAATGCCTATGCGGTAAGAAATGAAACGCGCAATACCGGGATTACAGGCAGAGATGCACCGGTTACCCAGGCCATCGCCTGGGCGCCCACCGTGCCTGTAAGAGACAGCACCGGCAAATTTACGCTAAACGATCCTGTGGGTTCCATTTCATTCAACCCGGTAGCCATAGCAACAGATCAGAACAATATTACTCACAATTCCACCTTCGCCACCATAGCCGGACTTAAATACGAATTTGTTCCCGGCCTTACACTGGATGTAACCGGCGCGGTTAATTACAGTAATATTCAAACACTGGGCTATACCGGGCCTTCCGTTACATCATCGCGGCAGGCCAATGCCACCCGGAGCTCCGGTGAAAACATCGGTATACAAAGCACCAATAACCTTACCTATAGCCATCTGTTTAATAACGCGCACCAGCTTACCGTTACAGGGGTAATTGAGTATCAGACATTCAGTACCAGTGGTTTCAACGCCAATGCCAACAGCTTAACTTTTCCTAACCTGGGGTTCTATAACCTGTCGCTTGCACAGACGTATGGCCTGGGAACAAATTACTCAGACTATAAACTGCTCTCCTACCTTGGAAGGGTGAACTACGATTATAAGGGCCGGTATTATATTACAGCCGGCGTAAGACGGGATGGCTCCTCCAAATTTCAGGGCGGACATCAGTACAGTACGTTCCCTTCAGTAGGTGTTGCATGGAAGTTGTCGGAAATGGATTTTATGAAGACAGCCACTTTCGTCAATAACCTCAAAATAAGAACCGGATATGGTGTAACCGGTAACCAGGCCATCAATCCTTATCAAACCCTTACAGCCTATCAAAATGTTACCACTACGCTGACTCCCGGTAGTGTAACACCGGGCATTATTCTGGGTAATCCGGGAAATCCGGATCTGAAATGGGAAACCACCAAACAATGGGATATCGGACTGGATGCAGATATGTTCGACAACCGGTTATCTTTTACAGCAGACTATTACAATAAAAACACGAGCAATCTCCTGCTTCCCGTGCCCATTCCCAATTACCTGGGCGGTGGCAGTGTATTATCGAACGTAGGCAAGGTAAACAACAAGGGGATTGAGCTTTCCATATCAGGAGATATCATCCGCCATACCGGCATGACCTGGAACAGTGCCTTCAATTTATCGTTCCTCCGTAACAAGGTAATATCCCTTTACTCCGATAAGAACATCCCATCCGGTACCAATGTGGGGGCAGGACTTTCACCACAGCCGGAATTCATGATTATTCCCGGACAGCCACTGGGTACTTATTGGGGGCTTACCTACCTCGGTACCTGGAAGCCTGACGAAGCCGCAGCTGCAGCAGCATACGGAAATGTTCCAGGCGACTCGAAGTACCAGGATCTTGATGGGAATAAAGTCATCGATGGCAGCGACTATCACATCATCGGGCACGGGCTCCCCAGGTATTCGTGGGGCTGGAACAATACATTTACCTGGAAAGGTTTTACACTGAATGTTTTCGTACAGTCGCTGGGCGGATACGACAAACTGGATTACACCTATGCAGCTGGTATTACCGCCAATTCAGATATGCGGCAGGCAACTATTTCCGATATCAAAAACAGGTATATCCCCGGAAAGAACGAAACATCCGATATTCCGGCGTTCAGTAAAACCAATAAGAATTATATGCTCAGTACCCGTTTCCTGGAAGACGGCACATTTATCAGGTTTAAAAACATCAGCCTTAGCTATCAATTACCTGAGTCATTGGTAAAACAGGCAAAGATCACGGTATATGTGCGGGCTGCCAATCTCTTTACTATTACCAGGTATAAAGGACTGGATCCTGAAACTAACAGCGTAGCCACCGGCGCAGGAAGCGATGTAAACCAAAGCATCGACTATGGCTCCTATCCCAATGCGAAAACGATTACCGGGGGCGTAAAAATTGGTTTCTAAAACAACCCAAAACACATTCAAATGAAAAAGATCATATATCTGCTATTGTTGGTATCGCTTAGCTCAGCGTGTAACAAAGAACTTACTGAAAACCCCAATGGCCAGCTGGTGGGCGATGATGCCCTGCGTACCATCGAGGGATTACAAACAGCGTTGACAGGCGCCTATCAACCTTTAAAAAACGGCTATACGTCGGGCTTTGCCACCGCTGCGCTGGATGCCGTATTGATGGGGTCCGATGATCTGACCACGCATCCAGCCAGTAATAAACAGGAGTTAAGGGAGATGGATCAATTCGCAGTTAATTCCACCAACGGCCGTATCAACGTTATCTGGCTGGGCTGCTATAAGTCTATCCAGAACGCCAATAATATCATCGCTAATTATGAAAAGGCAGGTACTTCCGATAACATCAAACAGATTGGCGGGGAAGCCTATTTTTTGAGAGCATTCTCTTATTTCTGGCTGGTGCGGCTATGGGGCAACATTCCATTGATTACCACATCGAAGTATAGTCCCGATTTGCTGACAGTGAAAAAGAGCAGCCCGGCGCAGGTGTATGCATTGATTGAAGCAGACCTGAAAAAAGCAGAAACGCTTATGGGTAACAGCAAGCCGGCAGCCGGAAGAGCAAGTGCAGGTACAGCCAAAGCATTGCTGGCAGAAGTATACCTGACCGAAGCAGGGTATCCGCTTAAAGATGCTTCCAAATATGCGCTGGCGGCGGCTAAAGCCAAAGAAGTGATCGATAACAAAGCTGCTTATGGCTTTGATCTTGTTCCTGATTTCGGCAGCTTATGGACAGGTACCCCTGCCAGTAATAATACACCGGAAGATGTATTTGCGCTGCAGTTCTGCAATAGCTGCGGTAACCCGAGCACCCTGTATGGAAAATCAAGTATGCCGGGAGATGAAGCCGGATGGGACGATTATTTCTGTGAAATTACTTTCTTCAATAATTTTCCTGCAGGAAAAAGAAAAGATGTAACTTTTTATACCGTCTTTAAAACCAGCGCCGGAAATATCAACTGGCAAAATGGCCAGACAAAACATCCTTATTATAATAAGTTCAGGGTAAACACGCCTACGCCCGGTTTCCTTACCTCCGCCAGCGATCTTTCTGTAAAACTGTTGCGTTATGCACAGGTATTACTTACTTATGCGGAAGCCCAGGCACGCTCTACCGGCGCTCCTTCAGTGGATGCATACAATGCAGTAAACAAGATACGGGAACGCGCAGGGCTCAGCGATCTGCCGGCAGGGTTATCAGGCGATGTATTTGCCACTGCTGTCGTGAATGAACGTGGTTGGGAATTTGCCGGAGAGTACACCCGGTGGTTCGACCTCCAACGACTGGAACTCGTGGAATCCGCCAATTCCAACAAAGCGCCGGACGATTTGAAACCACTGAATGCCATTACCAAAGACCGGTACTGGTTACCCATCCCTTACAACGACCAACAGATCAATACTGGCTTATAGCAAAGAAAACGGCCTGACATCCATTTTTTACCTTATAAAACCTTCAACATGAAAAAGAGCACATCCCTGTTTTTAATGGCATGCACTTGCTTGGCTTCCTGTGCAAAACAAACGGACCTGGAAAAGCTGAACCGGGGGAAATCCGCGGTAGCTGGGGCGGTGGGTACCGTCTACTATGTAGATCCCAATGGCAGCGATAGCAACTCCGGTACCAGCACCAGCACTGCCTGGCAAACCCTGGCGAAAGTTAACGCTGTAACATTTGCTCCCGGCGATCAGATCCTGTTGCTGAGTGGTGGTGTATGGAACGATACTTTACATCCCAAAGGATCAGGAAGTGCGGGCGCCCCTATCATTATTGATACATATGGCGGCACTGCCCGTCCTGTTATCAATGGCGGAGGAAAAGTGAATGGCTCCAATACCCTGTTGTTAGACAGAGTATCATACTGGACAGTGAACAACCTGGAAATAACGAATACGGTGCCCACCAGCGTGACCTATGCTGCCACGGGGATACGCGTGAACGGCGGCAGTGCTGCTACAGATCCTTTCAATTCCAATATTACCATTACCAATTGCTATGTGCATGACGTAAATGCAGCAACGGTTAAACAAACCAACTACGCCAAAGGAACAGGTGGTATTATCGTTAACGGAAAACTAACTGATGTACTCGTACAAAGCTGCCATATAGCCAATTGCTCCGTAGAAGGCATGCGTACTACAGGTGCTACCGACATGGCGAACAGGCTAAAAAATATTGTATTCGACAATAACCTTATTGAAAATATCTACGGCGATGGGATTGTCATGTCGTCAGTCAGCAGCGGCAGTAAAGTTACCAACAACACTGTTTACAATGCCTGTATGACTATGGATGCAAATTTTGCCGGTATATGGACAGTGGCCAGTAACAATACGCTTGTTGCTCACAACGAAGTATATGGAATGAAAGGTGGCGGCGCCAACGATGGGGAAGCGTTCGATGCAGATGGCTGGACAACTCCTACTGCAGCGGATGGTGATATTTTTGAGTATAACTATTCTCACGACAACAATGGTGGATTTATGTTGTTTATGGGATACTCCAATAACATCACAGTAAGATATAACGTGAGTGTTAACGATGTTGGAACATTAGGAGGATACACCAAGAAATTGTTCTGGATTGAAAATACAGCTAACAACAACCGGCAGATATACAACAATGTATTTTACATAAAAAATCCGGCGAACGAGCTGTTTAATGTTAGTGGTGGCTCCGGCCAGCCTGTTGCCACTTTCTCCAACAATATCTTTTATACTACATCAACAGTGAGCAATGCGTCAAATATAACACCCGTGGCCAGTATGAAGTTTTATAACAACTGTTTATATCCGTCTGCCACCTTCTCTTCACTGAACTGGGGAGCCGCTGTTCGCAGCAACAACTTCTATGCGAATCCATACTTTATAAATCCGGCATCCGGAACCGGCGTCGGCGTGGCGAATGGATATAATATTGCCGACACTTCCCGTTGCCGTAATGCCGGTATAGTTATGAGCAACAATGGCGGCATTGATTTCTCGGGAAATACGTTACCTGCCAGCAGTCCGGATGTGGGCGCCTTTCAACACGCCGTTATATCACAGGCCGGCAGCACACTTGCCGATGCCTATGTGCGTGATGGGAGCTATGCCGGCATAAATTATGGCACCGACACCCTGTTGATAGTTAAATCGGATGCAGTTTCCTATGCGCGTAAATCTTACCTGAAGTTTAATTTCACACAGGTAGGGTCGCCGAATGTAAGTGCAGCAAACCTTAGCATGTATTGCATTGGCGCCGGCACAACCAATACCATCAATATTTACAGCACCACTACCAAAAGCTGGGTCGAGAACGCTATTACCTGGAACAACGCCCCAATGGACACAACACTCGTTGGACAGGTAACCGTAACCGGTGCGGGATGGTATAACATGGATGTAACCAGCGCAGTAAACAGGGAGCTACAGGCTGGCAGCAAAGTGGTATCGCTGTTGCTCATGAATACAGGGCCTTTTAACTCAAACGGATATACGTCGTTTTACAGCAGGGAAACTGCTGTAAATAAGCCTGTTCTACAGCTCCAATATTGACTTGTTATTAATAATAACTTTCATCAAAAAGTTGTTTGTCTGCCTGTTAACAGGCAGACAAACAACCACACGCCCCGGTATAGCTCAACACCACTATCAATAGCTTTGGATCAGTAAATACATACAATGAAAAGAAAGTACTTCATCACCCTCGCCGCCTGTTTTATTACGCTATTCAGCTACGCTGGCGACGCTCCGAGGTTATATCTAAATCTGAACAGCGACTGGAGCTTCCATTTTGCATACGATATCCGGAAAAACGCACCACTAGAGCAGGTTACACTGCCGCATACCTGGAACACCAAAGATATTTTCAACGGACAGTTACATTACTATCGCGGCACAGGAATTTACAACCGCAAGCTGGCTTATCATCCTGAATGGAAAGACAAAAGAGTATTCCTTTATTTTGAAGGCGCCAATTCGGTAGCAGATGTACTCGTGAACAACAAATTTGTCACAGAACATAAAGGTGGCTATACCGCATTTTGTGCAGAGATTACTTCCTATCTTACAAGCGGAACAAACAATTCGATCACCGTGCAAGTCAGCAATGCAGCACGAATGGATGTACTCCCGCTCTCCGGCGATTTCAACGTATTCGGTGGATTGCATCGTCCTGTATGGTTGATTGTTACCAATAAAAACTGCATCACCCCACTCGATTACGCATCGCCGGGGGTGTATATCAGTCAACATAAATCAACTGCTGCCGAGGCTTCGGTGAATATACTCACTAAACTGTCGCTGAGCGCTCCTGCTCAGCAGCTGGAAGCACGTACCATTGTAAAAGATGCAGCACAACATGAAGTAGCAAGAGAACAAACCGCCATTACAGCCGGTGATTCGCTCGTACAGCAAGCACTCACTATCAGCAGGCCACATCTGTGGAATGGGAGAGCCGATCCCTATCTTTACCAGGTAACGGTGCAGTTATTCCAAAACAACCAGCTGATTGATGAAATCACACAACCATTGGGATTACGTTCCTTTGAGGTAAATGCCAATACCGGATTTATGCTCAACGGCCGCCACTTCGACCTGTATGGTTTTGGATTACATGAAGATGTAGATGGGCGGGGTTCCGCACTGCTGAAAAGCGATCATGAAAAAGATATGGCACTGATCGTAGAATCAGGAGCTACAGCGATGCGACTGACCCATTATCCGCATTTAAATTATTTCTACGAACTGGCAGACAAGAACGGTATTATTCTGTGGACAGAAATTCCTCTGGTGGGCCCCGGTGGCTATACAGGCACTGGTTTTGTTGACGATCCGGAATTAAAAGCCCATGCCCGGCAGCTACTCACAGAAATGATACGGCAACAATACAATCATCCATCCATTGTTTTCTGGGGTTTGTTCAATGAACTGAAACTGGATTACGATGATCCGATTCCATTCTTAACGGAGCTCCGGCAAATTGCAAAAAAGGAAGATCCTTCAAGAATCATTACCTGCGCTACTTTCATTGACTCAGATCATTTCAATACCGTCAGCGATGCTATCGCCTGGAATAAATACTATGGATGGTACGGAGGTACCTTTAAAGACATGGGCACCTGGGCAGACGACATGCACAGGAAGTTTCCGGAAAAACCCATCGGCGTGAGCGAATATGGCGCCGGCGCTAATATTCATCAACATCAGGAGATACAGAAAGCTCCCATCGCCGACGGCGATTTCCATCCGGAAGAATGGCAGACAGCCTATCATGAGGCAACCTGGGCAGCATTGGCAGCGCGGCCTTTTATCTGGGGGAAATTTGCCTGGGCACTGGCCGATTTCAGTTCATCTATCCGGAATGAAGGCGGAATCGGCGGGCTCAATGATAAAGGCCTCGTTACCTACGACCGGCGTGTAAAAAAAGATGCTTATTATTTTTATAAAGCAAACTGGAGCCAGGAACCCATGCTTTATTTAACAGAAAAGCGTTCGGTTAACAGAAAGCAGGTGGCAACAGCTGTTAAAGCCTATACCAACCTGCGTAATGCATCTCTCTATATCAACAACAAAAACATGGGAACAGCCAACCGTGATTCTATTGGCCGGGTCATCTGGGAACATGTTACGCTGCAGCCAGGTAAAAATATTATTACGGTAAAGGCTACACGCAATGGAAAAGTATTACAGGACAGCTGCGTATGGAATGTTGAAAATACCACGCCCGACGGGCACTGACGATAATATTCTCTGATTACTCTAAAACAATGATTTATGAAAACTGCAAAAATCTTATTGTTTTCCGCTGCCGCCATCACTGCGGTGATGGCCTGTCAGAAAAACACCGTGCTGGATAAGCCCTCGGGTAAATCGACCGCTGTAGTTGATTCTACCGATGTCGACAAATTACTGGCTAACTACAAACTGGTATGGAACGATGAGTTCAACGGTACCATAATGGATACCAGTAAATGGAGCTACCGGGCAAACGGAACAGTAAGAGGATATGCCACCGTGGATGGCGCCAGAACTATTTCGCTGGATGGAAAAGGTAACATGGTTATACAGGTAACAAAAGAAGGCAGCACTTACTATGTAGGACAGGCAAGCACCGACGGGCACTTCAATCCTAAATATGGATATTATGAATGCAGGGCGAGAATGAATAAATATATCGGTCCTCATATCGGATTCTGGCTGCAATCTCCCACGATGGGCAATGCTCCCTACAATAATCCGGCAGTGAATGGCGCAGAAGTGGATATCTTCGAATACCACCGCAAAACGCCGGGGCAGGTGTGGCAAACCATTCATATCAATGGCTACGGCACCTATCACCAATCTCAGGGCGTTCAAATCCCCTATCCTGCCGTGGATACAGGGTTCCATACTTTTGGATTGTTATGGACCGATTCTACCTATAAGTTTTACGTAGACGGTAACAAAACCTGGGAAACCACTTTTGGATTATCAAAACGTACTGAGTATATCATTTTAAGTACAGAGCTCACTGGCTTCGGGGGCACTCCTTCGCTGGGTACTTACCCCGACAGTGTGATCTACGACTACGTGCGCGTGTATCAGCCGAAGTAATATGGATTTAAAGGGATCTTACACTTCAGCAGGCACTGGTTTTACCAGTGCTTTTTTTATGCCCGGCAGGCAGCTGCTACCGGTTCCGGAAAAAGCGTAATTTTACATTATGGAAAATCTGGACGAAATAATAGAATTCAAATCCTCACCAGCGCTGGTAGAAGCCATGTATAAGTATGGAACAACAAAGCGCTATAAAACCGGTGAGATCATTTTCAATGAAAAGTCCTGTATCCGGTCTATTCCCATCATTACCAAAGGAATTCTGAAAGTTATCCGGACGGAAGAAGACGGCAGGGAAATTCTGCTCTACTATATAAAAGCCGGTGAGAGCTGCATCATGTCCTTTATGGGAGGGTTACTCAATGAAACCAGCAAAGTAAAAGCTGAGGTGGAAGAAGATGCGGAAATCCTGTTCCTGCCTATCGAAAAAGCCGCATTATTCAACAAGGAATACCCCGAATGGCTGACCTATATTTTTCGCTTGTATCACAAACGTTTTGAAGAGTTACTGGATATGGTCAATTCCACTGCCTTCAAAAAAGTAGATGAGCGGCTGTTGGCCCTGCTTAAAAAGAAAAGCGAACTTATACAATCAACTACTATCTCCATTACGCATGAGCAACTGGCAAATGAGCTGGGAACAGCGCGGGTAGTGGTTTCCAGGCTTTTAAAACAACTGGAGGAAGACGGTATGGTGCAACTCGGCAGAAACAAGATCGTGCTTCTGTAACTAAAGTAGCTGTAAAACTGTTTTCCCCGCTGCAATTTTGCTGTATTATTTACAGCAGCTATGGAAATTGCAGGATATCTTTCTTCTATTCTTATAGGAGTGGCTTTAGGACTTATTGGCGGAGGTGGCAGTATTCTGACCGTTCCTGTGCTGGTATATCTTTTCAGTATCGATGCGGTGTCAGCTACCGCGTATTCATTATTTGTGGTAGGTACCACCAGTGCCGCCGGGTCAATTGCATATTTCAGGAATGGCCTGGTCAGCCTGCGAACAGCCATCATTTTTGGCATTCCGTCCGTTGTGGCGGTTTTCCTGACCCGTACTTTTATTGTACCTGCTATACCGCACAACATTTTCCAGTTGGGTAATTTTATTGTCACAAGAGATCTCCTGCTGATGATCCTCTTTGCCGTGCTCATGATCGTTGCATCCTACAACATGATCAGCAGGCCATCTCCCGGGATAAATAAAGCAGTCAATTCTTCCGGCCATCTCCGCATATTGCTGCAAGGCATATTTGTAGGCGCTATCACCGGTCTGATTGGCGCAGGTGGCGGTTTTCTGATTATACCGGCGCTGGTTGGCGGGTTAAAGATGCCGATGAAACAAGCCATCGGAACATCCCTGGTGATCATTGCCATCAATTCAGCATTCGGATTTTTGTCATCACTCGCTAATAACGCCGTCGACTGGCAACTACTGCTGCGTATCACCCTCATTGCGATGGTGGGAGTGTTTATAGGTACTCAGATTTCCCAAAAGCTCGACGGAGGGAAATTAAAGCCTGTTTTTGGCTGGTTCGTGCTGGTCATGGGCATTTACATCATCATAAAAGAAACCTGGCTTAAATAGGCTTTATACACGCAAATTTCCGTTGTGTAACCAAAGTAACTGTAGGCGCAAAAATAAAGCGGGATCTTTGATTCATCATCATTCAAAATAAAAACAGTATCATGTTTTTTCAACACGTTTACGATAAAAGCCTGGCGCAGGCCAGTTATGTAATAGGCTGTCAGGCTAAGGGAATCGCCCTGGTTATTGATCCCCAAAGGGATATTGATATATATCTGGAGATAGCCAGGCAGCAAAACCTCCGGATTACGCACATCACTGAAACCCATATCCATGCGGATTTTCTCAGTGGCTCGCGTGAGCTGGCCGCGGCTACCGGAGCAGCGCTCTGGCTCTCTGATGAAGGGGATGAGAACTGGCAATACGAGTTTGTACATCATGGATTGAAACACGGCGACAAGATCACGGTTGGCAACCTGACACTGGAAGTATTGCATACACCGGGGCATACGCCGGAGAGTATCAGCTTTCTGCTGACTGATCATCCGGCGAGCGATAAGCCGGTAATGGTATTTACGGGAGATTTTGTTTTTGTGGGAGATATCGGTCGCCCTGACCTGCTGGAGAAAGCAGCCGGTATTATGGGTACCCGCGTAAAAGGCGCCAGGCAGATGTACGAATCCATCAGACGATTTACCGCACTTCCGGCATACGTACAGGTGTGGCCGGGCCACGGAGCAGGATCAGCCTGCGGGAAGGCCCTGGGAGCCGTTCCCAGCTCCACGGTGGGTTATGAGCTGATACGCAACTGGGCATTTCAATATGAAGCCGACGAACAGGGCTTTGTGGATTTCCTGCTGGAAGGACAACCCGAGCCGCCTAAATACTTCGCCATGATGAAGCACCTGAACAAGGTGAAACGGCCCTTACTGATAGAGGTGCCGAAACATCCGAAGCTCAGTAAAGATCAGTTCCTTTCCGCTTACCATAACGGTTTGAAGGTAATCGACACCCGCAACAAAGCAGCATTTGCCGAAGGGTTTATCCCCGGAAGCCTGAATATCCAGGGCAACAATTCCTTCTCCACCTGGATGGGCTGGCATGTTAACTATCAGGAACAATTCATATTAGTAGCTGATGATGAGCAGATCAATGACCTTACCCGGAAACTCATGCGGATCGGAATGGATAATATGTACGGATACATTTCGGATGTAGCGGCAACAGGGCTTACACTGCAAACCGCGGGCATTATCGATATCGCAGAATTCAGCACTTATGTTGGACGGGAAGACGTGCAGATCGTGGATGTACGTGGAGAAAACGAATACAACACCGCGCATATCGACGGAGCTGAGCATGTATTCACAGGCACGCTGGAAGACAACCTGCACCAGATCAGCCAGGATAAGCAGGTGGTGATCCATTGCCAGGCGGGCGATCGGGCAACTATTGCCTACTCAATTCTGAGAAAGAACGGATGGGATAACGTAAAGAATTATTCCGGAGGAATGAAAGAATGGAATGAGAAAGGAAATGTATATAAACATCTGACAGAGAAAGTATAAAAAAGCAGGAAGATGAAAAAGTATTTAAGGAACTGGAATTTGATGCGGGCACTACGACTCGTTATGGGAATCATCATTGCCGTTCAGGGTTTTCAGTCCGGGCAATGGATGGTGGCGGGATTAGGAAAATAAAATCATCACCAATTAAACATTAAGACAATTACATGCTTGAAACGCTGAAACAACCCTGGCCCTGGTATGTTGCCGGGCCGCTCATAGGGCTTACGGTGCCGGCGCTGCTGATACTGGGTAATAAATCTTTTGGGATCAGTGCATCGCTGCGCCACATCTGTGCGTCGTGTATGCCGGCCAATATTCCCTTCTTCAAATATGACTGGAAGAAAGAGGCGTGGAACTTATTCTTTGTTTTCGGGATATTGCTGGGAGGCCTGATAGCGGCGCATTTACCGGGCAATCCGGCGCCGGTGAATATAAACCCTATGCTGGCAAAGGAATTGGCTGGTTATGGCATCACCAATTACAATAACCTGGTTCCGGCAGATATCATGAACTGGCCATCTCTGTTCACCATAAAAGGCTTACTGCTGATGGTAGCCGGTGGTTTCCTGGTAGGCTTCGGCGCCCGTTATGCGGGAGGATGTACCAGTGGGCATGCTATTATGGGCTTGTCGAATCTGCAATGGCCGTCTTTAGTGGCCACCATCTGCTTTATGGCCGGCGGCTTTATCATGGCCAATCTTATACTGCCTTTTATATTAACGCTCTAAGTACGGAACCGATGAAACAGCATACAGATTTTGAAGTAAGATCACAGGATACTATATGTATCAATGAAAGCACACTGCAGCACAAATGGTATCATAACATAAAATACCTGATTGTTGGAATACTCTTCGGAATAGTATTCGTGAAATCAGAAGTTATCAGTTGGTTCCGCATACAGGAAATGTTCCGCCTGCAATCCTTTCATATGTATGGTATTATCGGAAGCGCCATAGTGGTGGGAATGATTTCGGTGTGGCTGATTAAGAAATTCAATGTAAAAACCATTTACGGTGAACCCATTACTATTTCACCGAAGAAATTCAACAAAGGGCAGATCTATGGCGGGCTTATCTTTGGTTTAGGCTGGGCGCTTACCGGCGCCTGCCCCGGACCGTTGTTTGCGCAGATTGGTACCGGAGCTGGCGTTGTTGCTGTTACACTGCTGAGCGCCGTAGCAGGTACCTGGGTGTATGGATGGCTCAGGGAAAGGTTGCCGCACTGAGTAGAATTACGAATAGGGAGTGAAGAATGAAGAAACAGCGCGGAGATTTTAGCGAATAATGCTACTGCGCTGTTTCTTCATTCTTCACTCCCCATTCGTAATTCCTATCGTATCTTTGTTCCAGAAATAACGACGCATGAATTTTCAGGTAATTGCACCGCCTGCGGCCCTCAGAAATTATGTACGCCACTTCTGGATACTGGAGAACCGGACAGATGATCTGTCTGAAAAGGCATTCACGGTGATGTGTAATGGAGCGCCAGGGATTATCTTCCAGGAAGATCCCAGGGCGTTCACAGGTTTTGAAGGCGAACAGTTACCACAATTATTTGTTTTCGGCCAGGCAAAAAAATACGGGCAATTGCGTTGCAGTGGCAGCTTTCGTACCATTGGCGTAAATTTTCAGCCTACTGCACTTAAAGCAGTATTTGGCCTGGATGCCAATGAGCTGACGCAGCAGAATACCTGTATTACTCAGCTGACCAGTACGCTGCTAACCGAGCAATTAATGGATTGCAGCACCGTGCAGCAGCAGATTGCCTGTTTCTCCTCCTTTCTGCTCGGGCTGGCACACCGTGGGGAAGGCGACGATAAGAAGGTGGAATATGCTGTTTCAGCCATACAACGGGGCGAGCAGTTATCCCGCGTGCTACGTGATCTCAACCTGTCGGAACGCTCGCTCGAACGGCTCTTTCACACACATGTCGGCATTACTCCCATCCTGTTTGCCCGAATCGCCCGTTTCCAGCACTCATTATCGCTTTTACGCCAGAACGGCTCTCTTTCACTCACTGATATCGCCCATTCGACTGGTTATTACGACCAATCGCATTTTATCCGCGACTTTAAACTATTCTCCGGAGCGAGTCCGGGTATTTACCAACGCAATACCATAGAGCGGATGCCCGGTTTCCCCGAATGGCAGTCTTAAAAAAAGAGGCTGTCGGTTTTTTACAATTTAAATGCAATCACTGCTGGTAACTTTGCTTCAAATAAGTTATTTTCTATCATACAAACAGTTAGAATATGCAGCAGCATGTAAAAACGATACCGGATAATACCGCCATACGTACGGCTTTATGGAGAGCGTTACATCTGCAGGTAGATGCTCCGCCTCACCTGCTGGAAGATGAAGTAGGCCTGCAATTGATAGCCCCGGAAGCAAACTGGCAGCAACGGCCCGACATGCACCCGGAAGGTACCAAACAGGCGCGTATCTCCATCGTTACGCGGGCGCGGTTCGCTGAAGATCTGGTGACAGCAGCCATGGACCGGGGCGTGCAGCAATATGTGATCCTGGGCGCTGGCCTGGATACATTTGCTCTCAGGAGAAAGGATCTCATTGATAAAGTAACCGTATATGAGATTGATGAACCCGCCACGCAGGCATGGAAACAACAACGCCTGACCACGCTCGGAATACCGGTACCAGAACGGTTACACTTCGTGCCGGTTGATTTTGAAAAGACCGCCAACTGGCTTTCTTCATTAACAGCCGCAGGTTTCGATACCAGCCGCCCGGCTGTGGTGGCCTGTACCGGCGTAAGTATGTACCTCACACACGAGGCCATCCTGGGATTGCTTCAACAAGTGGCTACATTGGCGCCGGGTTCTACACTGGCCATGTCGTTCCTGTTACCGAAAGAACTGGCGAGCCCGGAAGAACAACGCCTGCTGGAAATGGCCATGAAAGGAGCTCAGGCAGCAGGAACTCCCTTTCTCAGCTTCTTCACACCAACAGAAATGCTGACACTTGCTGCAAAAGCAGGTCTGCACAATGGGGAAATCGTGTCTGCCGGCGATCTTACCAACCGGTATTTCGCAGACAGAAAAGACGGACTCGGTCCCTCCACCGGCGAACCAATACTGGTTGCCACTACCTAACGGATACGGATAAACGTTATAGCGAAAGCCGGAGATCATCTGATTTCCGGCTTTTTCAGTTGTTCCTGCCGGCTCTTTTCCAAGTCCGGAAGTGGCCGTACACTGTGCAAAAGCGGACACTCATCCAATAGCAGATTACTGATTATCAAACTCTTAACTAACGGCATTATCTTAGTGCCGTGGAATGAGCCAGCAAAAAATATGATATGTTCAAGAACTACCTGAAAATAGCATTCCGAAACATGGTGAAGAACAAGATACATTCCTTCATCAACATAGCAGGCCTTTCGGCAGGCATGGCAGTTGCCATCCTGATTGGCTTGTGGATATGGAATGAATTGTCGTTCGATAAACAGAACAGGCATTATGAACGCATCGCACAGGTATACCAGAACCAGACCTTCAACGGAAAAATCGATACCTGGTTTGCGATGCCCTTCCCGCTGTCGGAAGTTCTTCGTCATGACTACGGCGGCAATTTTAAATATGTAGTGATGTCGTCGTGGACACAGGCTCATATCCTTGCTACCGCCGATCGAAAACTGACCAGGGAAGGCAATTTCATGGAGGAACACGGCCCGGATATCATGGACCTTCAGATGGAGGCCGGCAGTTCCAGTCTGAAGGATCCAAATACGATTCTGCTTTCAAAATCTACAGCCCGGGCAATTTTTGGTGATGCAGATCCAATGAATAAGCTCATCAGGGTAGATAATCAGCTGGATGTGAAAGTAGGTGGTATTTACCAGGATCCTCCGGATAATTCTTCGTTTGCGCGTGTTGGTTATGTAATCCCCTGGGCGGTGATGCCGGTTATAGAAACCTGGATAAAAAAAATGGACTATCTCTGGGGAAACAATATCTGCCAGGTTTTCGTGGAACTGGGCGATCATGTGAACATCGATCAGGCAGCTGCGAGTATCCGGAATGCAAAGCTGAATAATATCCGCGCGGATGAAAAGAAATTCCAACCGCTGTTGTATTTGCAGCCGATGAAAAAGTGGCACCTGTATGGAGAATTTAAAAATGGAGTAAATACAGGTGGCGATATTCGTTTTATATGGCTCTTCGGTGTTATAGGCGCATTTGTATTGCTGTTAGCCTGCATTAATTTCATGAACCTCAGCACAGCACGATCAGAGAAAAGGGCTAAGGAAGTAGGCATCCGTAAATCGATAGGTTCGCAACGAAGCCAGCTGATACTTCAGTTTTTTAGCGAGTCATTGTCATTGTCGTTTTTGTCTTTGGTAATGGCGCTGCTGCTCGTACAGCTTTTACTTCCTGCTTTTAATAGTGTGGCAGATAAAAAAACAGGCATTCTCTGGACCAATCCATTCTTCTGGCTGTTGTGTATTGTTTTTTGCATCATCACAGGATTGATTGCCGGCAGCTACCCTGCATTATATCTCTCCTCTTTCCGCCCCGTAAAAGTATTGAAAGGCACCTTCAGAGCCGGCCGCAATGCAGCTATTCCCCGCAAGGTGCTCGTAGTAACACAGTTTTGCGTTTCCATTATATTGATCATTGGTACGACAGTAATATTTCGCGAGATACAATTCGCAAGAAACCGTCCGGTAGGATACTCCCGCGAAGGACTTGTCGCTATACGATTATATACCCTCGACATTCACAATCATTTTGATGTTGTCAGAAATGAATTAAAAAATACAAACGCTATTGTAGAGATGGCTGAATCTGCCAGTGCCCTTACCAATGTAGCATCTACTTCCGGCGGTTTCGAATGGACAGGCAAAGATCCTTCCCTCGCAGTTGATTTCCCTAATAACGGTGTATCATACGACTATGGGCAGACGGTAGGCTGGCAATTTAAGGCCGGAAGAGATTTCTCGCGCGACTTTGCTTCTGATACCGCAGCATTTGTCGTAAACGAAAGTGCCGTAAAATTTATGGGATTAAAAGATCCGATAGGTGAAGTGGTGAAATGGGGTGATCGTCCCTTCCGGATTATCGGGGTAATCCATGATATGATTGTAGAAAATCCATATCAGGCGGTGAGACCATCTTTCTACTACATGACAAAGATGGATGGAAATTTCGCGGTAATCAGAATGAATCCTGCACGGAGTGCCAATGATGCCATTGCACAAATAAAAACAATATTTGAGAAATTTAGTCCGGCCCAGCCTTTCGACTACCAGTTTGTTAACCTGGAATACGCGCGCAAGTTCAGCAGCGAAGAGCGGGATGGTAAGCTGGCCGGTTTTTTCGCAGGTCTGGCTATCCTCATCAGTTGCCTGGGACTATTTGGTATGGCCTCTTTTATGGCGGAGCAACGTACCAAGGAAATAGGTATACGTAAGATACTGGGGGCATCAGTACTTAGTTTATGGCATTTATTGTCGAGAGACTTTGTAATACTGGTAGTTATTGCTATGATCATAGCGACTCCACTCTCTTATCAGCTCATGCATAACTGGCTCTCGCGATATGATTACCAGGCGGGTATTCCGTGGTGGATATTTGTATTAACAGGAAGCGGTGCATTGCTCATCACCCTGCTGACAGTCAGTTACCAGGCTGTGAGAGCAGCGCTGAGGAATCCGGCGAAGACGTTGAAGACGGAGTAAAGAAAGAATTAGGAATATAGAATGAATAATTAAGAAGGCCAGCGAAGATGATCTTCGCTGGCCTTCTTAATTATTCATTCTATATTCCTAATTCTTTCCCTTGCTCAGCAATGATCCGATCATCAGTTCAAGTGTCTGTTCATTACTTCCATCGGTACGGAAATCGGCAAATACCAGCTGCCCATGTTGATCGATCAGAAAGTTACTGGGTTCTCCCCGTACTTTGTATGCTTTCTGCGCTTCTTCTTTTTCATCACGTAAAGGGATAAACGAATATCCGGTTCCTTTCATAAAGGGCCGTACATACGGATCCTGATCCATTGCTACATTTATGCCTACATAAACTACCTCATCCTTACTGAACTTATTAATGACATTCTGGAAATGCGGGAATTCGCCGCGGCAGGGCCCGCAGCCCGGGAACCAGAATGTGAGTAATACTACTTTTCCTTTGAAGTGTTCGAGGCTGGCATTACCGGATTGCAAATACTGAGGCAGGTTAAATCCGGGTGCAGGTTTGGTGGTTTGCGCACGAATGGCCCATACATCCTTGCTGACATCATTTTCATTTTTACCCAACAGTTTACTGTAATTGTCCAGTGCTGCTTTTATTGCATCCGTGGGTTCTTTGGCATATAGTTCTGTCAGGCCACGATATGCTTCAGCCGTATTGCCGGCTCCATGAGCTGCCTGAGCAGTTAGCAGTACCAAGGCATTTTTCAGGCTGCTGTATCTCGGAAGGCGTATACCACGCAATATTTCGCCTGCCTGCTGATATTGGTGATTGTCCAGTGCCTGGTGAACTGATATGAATTTGCGTGCCAGGGTATCTTTTGCTTTCCAGCCCTCCAGGTTACTGAGAGAAGTAGCTAATTCAAGTGCTTTCCCTGGCGTAGTATTCATGTAGATATTATACAGGCCATCCATTCCACCGGAAGACCAACTGAACTTTTCCGGGGGATAGGCTGCTTTCAGCTGTTCAAATACTTTTACTTTTTCAGTAGTATCATTTGAACGGGCGCCCAGCCAGTAGAGGCCCTGTGCCCCTCTTTCACTCTGAGGAAAACGTTTAGCCAGGTCGTATATCATGTTACGCCATTTTCCGGGATCTACGTGTTCGAAATCCATCGCATGATAAAAAGCATAGGAAGGGTCGTCTGGCGCTGCTGCAGCGGCTTTCCCCATGTACTCCCGTGACATGGATTCATTCCCCCAGCGTTCGGCATCAAAAGCAAGATCCCTCCAGGCTTTGGCCAGCTGAGGATTTATTTTCACCGCCTGCAGCAGATATGTCTTTGCCTTAGGGCTTTCAGCATCTGCATAAGCTTCGCCAATAGCGAAAGCTACATTAGCTGCTTTGGGATATTTTTTCATCCAGGCAGCATACTGACCGGCAAGCAGGGATGTTACAGAATCAGCATTGCGGAAAGAAGCGCCAGGTATGCTTTTCCGGAAGGCCTCGATAAAACGCTGATGTGCCTCCAGACTATCCGGATGGCTGGCCACCACTGCTTTGAGTTGCTGCAGATCGCTATTTTCATTTTTCGTTTGTGCATTTACGTTAGTAACTGCCATTAGTCCCAGTGCCAGACCGGCACCTAATATATTTCGTTTC
Organism: Chitinophaga sp. 180180018-3; assembly: GCF_037893185.1. NCBI lineage: Bacteria > Pseudomonadati > Bacteroidota > Chitinophagia > Chitinophagales > Chitinophagaceae > Chitinophaga > Chitinophaga sp. 180180018-3. The sequence goes on from NZ_CP140772.1 coordinate 6,492,763, forward strand.
TTCATATAATAAAATTTAATACTTATTCTGTTCTATTATACCGTTACTGGAAATAATTTCTGTACGTGGTATCGGCGCTGCAAAGCGGAGCGAATTTGCGGGCAGCGTATATACCTTCGTTGGCTGCGTTGTCAGTACCTGGGCATTGTTATAAGGGTAAAAAGTCCGACTCAGCACCACATCATCGGAAGGATCTTCATTATTATTAAAACGCCTGATATCAAACCAGCGCTGAGAAAACGGCATCTCCCGGCGGCGCTCCTGCAGGATCAGCTTCACTGCCTCATTTTTATCTGCAGCTGTCAGGTTCACCCAGGAGCCGGGTTTCATGCGGGCAGCACGTAACGTGTTTACAGCCGTCATACTCCCTGCTACGTCGCCTGTTCTGGCAAGGCATTCCGCCTTGATCAACAGCATCTCTGCCACAGTAGGTCCGGAGGGGATCCTGTCTTTGAAAAAGAAAACATACCCCGGATAGCTATAGGCTGGTTTAATCAGCCCTCTGTCGTACGAATAATTCTGCACCATATGATAGGTATATCGCAGGTCATGATCCTGATCGTAGAGATTCAGCAATGCCCGGGAAGGGATATACCACCAGGATTCATGATTCAACATACGGAAATAAAGAAACTCCTTCCAGCCGATCATATCCGTCATATCCGTCTGATTATTGTGGGTATAAGGATATTTGATAGTCACGGTCTGTGCCTGTGGTGTGCCGGGATTGATCGTTATACTCCCGTCTCTGCCATATTTCATGGCGGTATTGTAATCTACCAGCTGGCTGTATTCAGCCAATGCAGCGTTGGCATATTTGAGTGCTTCGGTGTAGTTATTCCGGTTGAGGTAGTACCTGGCTGCAAAACCATTTACCCCTGCTTTGCTGGCTCTCCAGTGATGTGGCACACCGTTCTGCACCAACGTCACCGTTGTTTTCAGTGCTTCGGCCAGATCGGCTTCTATTTGTGCATACACTTTTTCCAGCGGCTGCCGGGCCACCGGTTCAGTAAAATCAGTAGTTAGTTTCAATGGCAACCCGGCTGCCTGCTTATTGGCCGCGGTGTAGGGCAGGCAATAGGTATTGGCGAGTACCCAGTAGCTATAAGCCCTGATAAAATGAGCATCTGCTTTGATAATATCTTTTTCATCACTGGTGCCGCTTACTTTATCCGCATATGCGAGGGCCATATTGGCATTGAAGATCTTCTTATATTCCCCACTCCAGAAAGATTCTCTTCCATCGTCCGGCAGGTTATCGATATCCCAGAGTGTAAATTCTACCTGTGCCATGGAAAAGGTAGAAGGCCGGGCATTAAACAATTCTACCGGCAGGTCAGCATCATCAGTACTATAAATGGCAGTTCTGTTACCCTCCTGATAAAATGTACTGTAGTTGTTCAGCAAAGCCGATAGCTGAGCAGTAGTAGTTACTACCAGAGAACTGGTTTTTGACGGAGGAGCATCCAGGTAATTGTTACAGGAGCCAGCCATTATCCACAGTGCCGCCCCAATAAGCCAATAAGTATTTTTTACAAACATATAATGGTTGGTTTAGAGTGATAGTTTAAGGCCAAAAGTGAATTTCGGCTGAGGCTTCATTCCCCCCATTGGATATTCCGGATCTTCTCCTGCATGATTAGCCAGTATGGTGAACAAATTGTTGCCCTGTGCATATAGTTGCAGGCCGCCAACATGGAGCGCTTTCGCCAGACTGCGTTTCAGGTTGTAGGTGATATTTACTTCCTGCATGCGTATATGTGAAGCATTTTCTACCAGGTAGCTCATGTAAGGATAGAAGCGATCCCAGAAATAAAATTTAGGCTCATTGTCATTCATCGGCAGTGGCACTATTTTCATGGGATCGCCATTCATCACCTCATTCAGTTTTTTGTTAGGGAGTACCCGGCTACTCCATAATGTGGGGTAGTTGAAAGACATCCTGTTGAAGACATGCCCGAATTTGCCCGTTATAATAAAGGACAGATCAAAGTCATAGATTTTGAATGAGTTCATTATTCCCAGTGTATAGGGCGCTACCTGTGGTCCCATGGCCAACATATAATCCCTGCCATCTCCGGGTGTCCAACCTGTGAAATTATACTTGTCGCCTTTAGCACCTTTAACATAGGGTTGTTTATCGTATACGCCTGCATACTGGAAGCTCCAGAGTGTGCTCGCATCCTTTCCTTCCACATAAGCACCGGATCCGCCACTAAATAACGTATAGGCGGGGTAGTTAGCCACAAATAAACTCGTTATACGGTTACGGTTATACGAAAAATTAATATCCCCGCTCCAAACGATATCATTTTTCCTGATTGGCAGAGATGTACCTATTGTCAGCTCAATACCGCGGTTATTCATGGAAGCGTTGTTCAGCCGCTGGGAAGTAGTACCGTTCACCGCTGGTATCGACAGTACGGCTATAAGATCGCGGCCGTTTTTGTTATACATATCGATTTTCCCTCTCAGCTTTCCGTTAAACAGCATGTAATCGGCGCCCAGATTCCAGGTGCCGGTTTTCTCCCAGCGTAATGTAGGATTGCCATAGCTGGAGATAGATGCCTTGAAGTCCTGCGTATAAACATCAGGAGTGGCCGTGGTAGCGATAAGCGGACGAAATGCGGTAGACTTGTCCACGTTACCATTATACCCATAGGTCAGGCGCAGCGTGAGCCGGTCTATCCAGGTAAGCCTGGTCATAAAAGGCTCCTGTTGCAAACGCCAGGCTCCACCTATAGACCAAAAGGGTGCAAACCGGTATTTCGGATCATCAGTGATCAGGTTAGAGGCATCTGTGCGGTAACTGCCCGAGAGGGTATATCTGTTGTTGAAAGTATAGGCTGCATTAGCATACAGGGAGAAATATCTCTCTGTTCTGTAGGAAAAAGTATTGGTATAGGCAAAAGTCTGATTATTGCCCATCCAGTTTTTAATAGGATTAAACGTACCTCCGGGGCCATTGGGAAACGTTCCCAGGGTCAGTGTCTGATCGTTATAGCCGTAGGCATCCGGATTGCCGAAAGTTTGTGTAACCAGATTATTGACCTCCGAGCCGGCGATCATATTTACCTCATGCTTACGGCCAAATGAGCGATTAAAGTTCACCTGGTTACGGAAGTTATAAGCTTCTGCCCTGGTACGGTTCTGTGTAAGGATACCGCCTTTAGGCAGGTTCAGGGTAATGGCATTGGTTGTCTGATCCCAGGCAGCTGCCGTGTTTACTTTATTTCTTACGTAAAACGACTGATCGCTATACAGCCCGCGATTAAACGTGTTAAACAGCTCATACTGAATCCTGCTATCAAAAGAAATACCTTTTGCCAGCCTGAAGGTGAGCCCTGCCTGCATACGGGCGTTAAGTTGCTGGGCGGTAATATCCCTGCCGGCTATTTCCTGGATGGGATTGTAGGTCCAGTCGGAGTACGGGAATTTACTCGTAGGTACCTTTCTTTGCAGGATGGGCCAGTAGTATTGACTGATATTGGTGTACGAGCCATCCGGATTCACCAGCATATCATAAGGCGACAGCCCCTGTATATCTGCCAGGGAAACACCGTTATTATGTTGTTCGTTATACTGCAACATGGCAGAGGCGTTGAAGTCGAGCCATTTAAACACATTGGCACTGCCGCGGTAGTTGAACATATAATTTTTGTCGTAGGTTCCTTTGAAGTTGGACTGGTTTTTCCCGAACAGCAGGGAAACCACGTTGCTCATGCGTGTGCTGCCACCATAGAGCGTCAGGTTATACTGCTGATTTACGGGGTTCGACAGGAGATAGCGGGATATCTGTGAGCGGTTATCCTGTGTTTTTAGCTTGTTCAGGACAGCATCGCGTTGCGCATCCGGCAGGAAGCCCAGATAATTTTCGCTGAGTGCCACGGAGGCCTGAGACCATTGGAATCCGACATTTGAGGCAAAGTCGCCTGAGTTGGTAAGTGCTCCCCAGCGGTTGAAAGTGAGTTTTTCGTATTCCACAGTTTCCGCAGAAGAAGCCAGGGGATTGACATAGCCCAGATCAAACTTGCTGCCGACACGGGTAAATGCAGAAAGCTCCACGCGCAGTGGCACTCCTCTTGCTGATTTTTTGGTAGTCACCACTATCACTCCATTAGCGGAACGTGCGCCCCAGATGGAGGCTGCAGCAGCATCTTTCAGGATAGTAATGCTTTCCACATCGTTAGGATTGATAGAGTTAAAATCGCCCTGTACAGCGAATCCATCTACTACTACCAGTGGGCTGGCATTGGCATATAAGCTGGTTTTACCCCTGATTTCGAAGGTAGGGTTTCCGTCTACATCCAATTTTGCCTGCATACCTGCCGTAGTACCAATAAGCCGTTGTGCAATATTGATGGCCGGTTTATCGAGCTGCTGCCTGCTAATAGCATCATAAGAGCCGGTAGCGCGCTCCCGGGAAATGGTCTGATAGCCGGTCGACACTACGACTACCTTGTCCAACAGCGCGGTCTTTACCTTCAGGACGATCGTCAGGAAGGTTTTCCCCTCTGGTTTTATTCTAACTGTTTCGTACCCAACACTGCCTATAAACAGGGTCGTATGATCATCTACCTCATTCAACGAAAATTCACCTTTATCGTTGGTTACCGTACCCATCGCTTTTCCCTCCACGCGTATGCTCACGCCTACGAGGGGTTCGCCACTGACATCAGTAACGCGGCCCCGCAGGGGATATGTTTCTAAGATCGGTGTGGTGAAATCAGGCAACAGCATTCCCCTGCGCTTTATCACGATCAGGTGATCGGCGATACTGTAAGAGTACGGCAATCCCTGCAGGCATGCTTCAAGCGCCTGTTGCAGCGTTGCATTGTTCAGCCTGAGGTGATGTAATACGGTATTGTCAATCAGCCTGTTATCAGCAATGAAAGAATAGCCCGTCTGTTTTTTGATTTCGTTCAGAGCGTGGTGAATGCTCAGTTTTTCTTCAATAATAGTTACACGTTGTGAATAGATCTTAGCGCTCAGATGTAAGCTGATTATGAGTAACAAGGATGTCAGCCGCATAATCTTCCAAATTAAAAATGGCAATAAAAAGCCGTTGCCCCGGGGGGCTTTTACATTAACATTGAAATACATAATTTTGGATTGTTCGGGTAGACTTTGAAAAAGCGATAAAATTCTTAGGCGCCCGGATATTTGGCCGGGAGTGAGTAGTGATCACTTCCGGCTTTCCATTAGGACATACCGGTTAGTTAGCAGGAATTTTGAATCATGCGAAACAATTTTTTGGTTGAATAAATAATCTCCGGGGGTGGTGAGGCGCCGGTTGGTTCTATTTAAGGACGTACAAATTTTCCAACAGCTATCTTGTTGTAATACTATCGTTATGGTTGGTTAATGACTCCTGTTATCTGGCAGAAACGATTAATGTCTGATGTTCCAGACGCGCATCGATCCCATAAACAGCCAGGGCCTTTATTACGCTGGACAGATAAACATCTTTATCGATGATCCCTACAAATCCAGTACCTGGCAAAGTGCCATTCACTTTTATTTTCACATCATACCAGCGTGCGATTTTGCGTAACAACGTGGCAACGTCCCCACTTTCCAGGGAAAGCTGCCCATTGGTCCAAACTATAGCATCTCCGGCATTTTCGGGCTGGCTCAGGATTACCTGCGTTTGTCCCTTGTTCACTTGTGCCAGCTGGCCGGGTCGCAACATGGTTCCGTTCACTTTTGCCAGGCCTTCCAGTAAGGTCGTTTTCATGACAGGCTCATCTTCATATGCATTTACATTGAAGGCAGTACCGAGGTCTTCGATCACATGCCTGCCAACCCGCACTTTAAATGGCTGAGCTGCATTATGTACTACCTTGAAGTATACTTCGCCGGTAATGTCTACCACCCTTTCTTTTCCTGCAAAACTCAGCGGGTAACGAATAGAGCTGGCAGCATTCAGCCATACTTCTGTACCGTCCGGCAACAACATCTTCCATTGCCTGCTGTTATCGGTAGTAATGGTATTGTATACTGGCTGATCCGATGTTCCTTCATAGCGTATAGCGCCATTTTCTTTCACCACCTTTACCTTCCCCTGCATAGCCACTGTACCATTCGTGATGCTGTCTAACACAATCGAGCTGCCATCAGACAATTGAAGAACCGCACCATTATGGCCGGGCGCCTTGTCGTGAGCAGCCAGCAGCACAGGTGCTGTTGGCTGATGACGCTGGTACATTCCTATCCCGATGAGCAGCAAAACTGCTGCAGCCACAGTACTCCATAATAATATACGCCGCGGTCGTACCGTTCTCATCCGCTGCCCCTGCTCTGCCCGTACCCGCTGCAGTAACCGGGCTTTCATCCGTTCCTGCAAATCATTCCTCTCGTTCAACGATACATCAGCATCGCTGTTTAATTCATCCAGGCGATCCAGATAGCTCTCCACCAGCCGGATTTCCGCCGGAGTGGCCTGTCCCGCTTCGTACTTCTTCAGTATGGATAATAAATGCTTCCGATGCCAGTCGGAAAAATACATAGAACCACTTTTTAGTATAGTCACAGAAAAAATGCTTGTTTCCCGGAAAAGTGAAAAAAAATTAAAAAATTTCTGAGAAAAGGAGATAGCATATTGCCAACAGGGCAGCCAGACGGGTACGCAGGTGGCGTAGCGACAGGCTCAGGTTATTTTGTATAGTTTTGGGAGACAGGTCCATGGAAACAGCTATCTCCTTAACAGACAACTCTTTAATATAGTGCTGAATAAAAATATGTCGTTGGGTTTCCGGTAGCGTCCCTATCCAGGCTTCTATCAGGCTAATGAGATCTTTCTGCTTCAACAGCACATCTGCCTCATAGGGAGAATAAAGCAATGTTTCAAACAGATCAAAGAAAGCAGGTATTTTCTGACGGGTAACAAAATTAATGAGCCTGAAACGAACGGCCTGCTCAAGATATGCCGGTAAATGCCGGACATGTAGCTCTTTTCGTCGTTTCCAGATATCCATAAATATATCCTGTATAATTTCTTCGGCCTGCCCGGAGTCGGCCAGCTTGCGACAGGCAGATCTGTAAAGTTGTTGCCAGTAGCGATCATAGATTTCCGCAAAAGCCGTTTCATTACTGCTTTTAAGCAGGTCAATCAGTTGCTCATCGGTATATTCCACATACGGACGCATAGAAGAAATGAAATATGGTTGGCGGCATAAAAATATAATTTTTTCTATTCAGATGCTTAAATATTCACCGCTTTCCCTCCCGCTCCGATGAGGAAGGCATCTTTCAATGCCTCTGAGTAGGTAGGATGTGCATAGCAGATCCTGAACATTTCATCAGCGGTTGTTTCATGTGCCATCCCTACTGCAGCCTGCCCAATGACGTCCGCGGCCCTCGGGCCTATGATATGAACGCCCAGCACTTCATTATAGGCTTCGGCTATCAGTACTTTTACAAAGCCATCGGTGTCCATAGAGGCTCTTGCGCGGGCACTGGCCATATAAGGGAACTTCCCGGAACGGTAAGCAATGCCCGCTGCTTTCAGTTGTTCCTCAGTAGCCCCTACTGAAGCCACTTCCGGCCAGGTATAAACTACGTTGGGAACAAGATTATAATCGATATGCGGCTTTAATCCGGCAATCACCTCTGCCACCAGGGTTCCTTCTTCTTCAGCTTTATGTGCCAGCATGGGCCCTTCAATCACATCTCCGATAGCGTAAATATTCGGAACCGTAGTTTGCAAAACGCTGTTAACAGGGATCTTTCCGTTCTTCGCAGGTACAATGCCCACTGCTTTCAGATTCAAACCATTAGTGTAGGCTCTTCTGCCTACCGCCACCATGCAGTAGTCGGCGCTCAGCTCCGTTTGTTTGCCATCCTGACCGAGGAAGCCCACCACTGCTGCAGTACCGGAATTGGTGGCAGATTGCACCTTGCTGTTCAGCCGGATGTCAATTCCTAATGCAGTCAGCGATTTCTGCAGCGCTTTTCCGAGCTCCCTGTCCATCGTAGGAATGAGCGAATCAGCATATTCGATGATAGTAACATGGGTACCAATGCGGGCATATACAGAGGCCATCTCCACTCCGATCACACCTCCGCCGATAATGATCACAGCCGCGGGTTGTGCTGAAAGCGACAAGCCTTCTGTGGAAGTAATAATTCTTTCTTTATCGATAGTGATACCTGGAAGTGTAGCAGGTTTTGAACCGGTTGCGATCACAAAATAACGCGCGTTAAGGAGTATATCGCCGCCAGATGTGCTAACCTTTAACCGGTGTGCATCCACAAAACTGCCGGTGCCGTGATGTACATCTATCTTATTCTTCTTCATCAGATATACCAGCCCGGATATATTCTGCTTAACTACCTCCTGCTTCCGCTGAATAAACCGGCTGAAGTTGAGCTTCAGCTCATTGATGTCAATTCCATGAGTACCGAACTGTGTTTCCGCTTTATGATAGTGCTCAGAGCTGTCCAGTAAAGCCTTGGCAGGTATGCAGCCAACATTGGTACATGTTCCGCCCAATGTATCATACTTCTCTACAAGTGCCACCTTAAAACCCAGCTGTGCAGCCCGGATGGCACCAACATAACCACCGGGGCCGGATCCGATGACAACCACATCGTAATTAGTAGTTTCCATGATAAGTGATCATTTTTAAGTAGCTGACAGCTACTTCGGAGTAAAGGTAGGGAAATTAATTAAAATATACCGTTCGGTATATTTTAACCATGGATAAAAATCAGTAATTAAAATTTGCAACAACGTATCATTTTTAACAAATTGGACTATATTTGTTGAATGGGGCAGCCAGCATATTCTACTGTACATAAATTGCTATCTTACTTTTTACTCGCCGTCATGTTATTCGTGCAGGCAGTGAAAGTCGGCCATACGCACGCAACAGCAGGATATCATGTCATTTCCGTAAAACCCGCTACCACAACCGGCGATATAATTCCGGTATTGACAGATGGTAATGCCCATCATTGTAATATCTGTGATTATGAACTTACGAAAGATGCTGTGCCGATGCATAGTCTTTCTTTTCTTCCGTTACAGCAGCAGATTGCTGTAAGATATAAATTCCTTCACACCCGGTTTCTTGCCGTTATTCACCAGGCGCAGACTAACAAAGGCCCGCCCGGTGCCCGACCTGTCTAATCTTTCTTCTCTTATTTATTGACCAGCAATTGAAAAATTATGTTGCAGGCTATTGAGCTGACCTGTCGGTTTAGTCAGCATACGGCATTACATGCCTTAAACCTCGAAGTGGGCCGCGGGGAAGTGTTCTGTTTACTGGGGCCTAATGGCGCCGGAAAAACAACTACCATCAACTGTTTCCTGGGCTTCATAACGCCAACCCGCGGAGAAGCACGTGTAAATGATATACCAGTACAGCAACATCATGGGGAAACGAGGCGACATATTGCTTATATCCCTGAAACGGTAATGCTGTATCCTTATCTCAGCGGGCTGGAGAACCTGGAATTCTTTCATGCACTGACCGGCATCGCGTATTCAAAAGACGAGCTGGTGCAAATCCTGCAGGATGCAGGCCTGGCGCCGTCGGCTATTCACCGGCGCGTGCATACTTATTCGAAAGGGATGCGTCAGAAAGTAGGTATTGCTATAGCTGTGGCTAAGAACGCCGGTGCCTTGTTGCTTGATGAGCCAACATCAGGACTGGATCCGGCTGCGAGCAACGAATTTTCTGCGCTGCTACAGCGCTTCAGCCGGGAGGGCAGAGCCGTGCTGATGGCTACGCACGACCTTTACCGCGCCAGAGAAGTAGCTACCCGCATCGGTATCATGAAAGAAGGTCGCCTGCTCAAAGTAATGAATGCAGAAGAAGTAGATCATTACGCGTTGGAGAATATTTACATGGAACATATGACCACAGCTGAATAATCTATGCTTAAAATAATTGTTGCCCGGGAGTGGCAAACCATCTGGCGCAGTAAAACCCTGACCGCCGGATGGCTGTTCCTCCTTATCATGCTTGGAATCGCATTTGCCGGAACACAGCAACAGGTAACCCGGTTAGCGCAGCAGCGAGCCATGGCCGATTCGCTATTCCGTTATCAGTGGACACAACTGAAAGCGGAAAACCCGCACTCCGCTGCACATTTCGGCACTTATATTTACAAGCCGGTAAGTACATTGAGTGTATTTGATAATGGCATTCATCACTTCAGCGGCTATACGCTGCGTGTGGAGGCACATGTGCAACACATGCTGGCTGCAGCCCCTGCCACACCAGCCGATAACTATCTGCGCTTCGGGGAATTCAGCATGGCCACTGTATTGCAGCTGTTCTTTCCATTGCTGATTATCTTTTTCTGCTATAACAGCTATGTGCAGGAAAGAGAACAAGGTACATTAAAAATACTGCTACTACAGGGAGCAGGCAACAGGCTGTTGCTTACCGGTAAAGCACTGTCTGGGTTATTGATCAGCAACGCTATGCTATTGGTATCTCTCGTCATATTCTTCTCTATACTATTCCTGTTCAATAAATTCCATAGCAACACAGATGTAACCGCTGCCTGCCTCCTGATGCTGGCTTACGCAGTGTATGCCAGTATCCTGGTACTTTGCTGCATTATTATTTCCTTTCTTTCCAAAACCGGCAGACAGGCGTTGATTATACTGCTGGGGGCCTGGCTGGCTGGCGCAGTACTCATTCCCCGGATGGCTGCCACAGCCGGCAATATCCTGTATCCGCTTCCCTCCTGGTATGAATTGCAGGAAAGTATCAGCCGTGCAGAAAAATTCGGTATCGATGGCAAGGAACCAAGAGAGCAGCGACAGGAAAAACTAACGGCAGCATGGTTGAAAAAATATCATGTAAAAACGGTAAACGAACTGCCTGTCAACTTTGACGCCATACAGATGCAGGCAGCAGAAGAATATATGCAACAGATCTACGACAGGCATATTGCAGCTATCGATAGCATTATCAGGCATCAGAACAATATCATCGGTTACGCAGCTATACTCAATCCATATCTTGCCATACAACATGTATCCATGGGTCTATCGGGCAGCGATTATCAGCATCATGCACATTTTTTTGCAGCTGCACGCCTGTATCGAAACAATTTCATACGACGGTTGAATGAGCAACTGGCTTATGGTGGCAGTAAAACCGGTGATCACAACTGGAAGGCTGATGCTGCTTTTTTCCGGAAGATGCCGGTTTTCAAATACCGGCCCCCATCCCTGCAAGCGGTGCTGCTGCAGCAATTACCTTACATAGCACTACTCATCGCATGGTTACTGGCCGGTTACCTTTTACTTATAAGACTATCCAGCAATGAATCAGTTATTTAAGCATATACAAACTACCCGCCAACTGTTCTGGTTTGAGTGGCGGTGGCTGACACGCACCGCTATGTTACCGGCGCTGGTAGCCGTTTTCATGGTGATTGGTATCTATGCGGTCATCTGTAGTAAAGGAGCGCTTCAGCAACGCATATCTGCCATCGACAGCCTCCGGCAGGGCCATCATCAGGCCTATACAAAGATGTATGCGCAGCTGATTGCTGATACTGCTACAACGAAGGCCAAAACGGACTATACGCTGGCTGTTGATCCGGCCATTGTGGAATATCGCCTGTACAGTACCGCTTATCATCCGCCGGCAGTGTTCTCGCTGTTCTCCACAGGCATGAGCGATAATATCAGAAATTATTATCCCGTCAGGATCAATGCCGGTTACCTTGCTACTGAAGAGAGGGTGGCCAATCCTTTACTCCTGATGACCGGGAATTTCGATCTCGCATTTATACTGATATACCTGATACCACTGGCCGCTATTGGTTTGTGCTATAATCTGCTATCGCAGGAAAGGGAACAGGGTACGCTGCCGCTGATGATGATACAACGCGGAGATATTACCAGCGCTATGCTGATCAAATTGTTTGTGAGACATGGCCTGTTGTTATCGCTTATTGCATTGGTGACGCTGGCAGGATTATTCCTGGCGCCTGCCGGCATCAGCTGGACATGGAAAGAACTGGCTGCCTGGATATTCATCTGTATTGCCTATACTGCTTTCTGGATGGGGCTCATCTGGTTTATCATTTCCTGGAAACAATCGTCTGCAGGCAATCTTATCACATTGATAGGCATGTGGCTGTTACTACTGATCGTTATTCCGGCGTTACTTCGTTTTACCGGCAACGACTATACGAATATTGATACAGCCGCCGTTAACGCTTCCAGGCAGCGTGAAATTGCCTGGGATACCTGGGATCTTCCGCAGCAACAGCTGCTGGATAGTTTCTACCTCCGCTATCCACAATACCGGAACGAGCAGGCCTACGACACCAGTGAGCGCAGCCTTCGGAGGGTAATGGCTTATTATCATCTTACAGATGTACGGATGGATCGGGAACTGGAACCACAGGAAAAAGCATATCGTCAACAGGTACGGCATGTAGCTGCTGGTTACCTGGTTAACCCTGTCGTATATACGCAGACACTACTCAACAAAATTGCCCGTACTGATGTGACAGACTATGACTATTTCCATCAGCGCATGACCGATTTCCGGCAGCGCTGGAAAACATATTTCTACGATTTCAATTTTAACGACAGGAATTTCGACACCGCGGCCTATGCTACTATTCCTGCGTATTCGCCGGCGTTTGACACCGCGGCAACAGTGATGGTGCGTAATGGTATTGTTTATCTGCTATTGCTCAGCTTTTGCGGACTTACTGCCGGAATAATTGTATTCAGAAAAAAAGTACATCTATAAAATAGTAACGATAATATGAAGAAAAGTTTCCTTATACTCATCTTATTAAATACCCTGTCTGTGGCGAGTATGGCGCAACACCAGGCGGACAGCCTTCGTAAAGCGCATCTCCGGGAAATAGAAATACAGGAGAAGAAAAAGAAACTCAAAGCAGACAGTATTTCTCCCACACTGAGAATAACAGCCCGATCACTGGAAATGCCGCAAAACATTACCGGTGTTAGCCAGGAGCTGATACAGCAACAGGGCGGGCTGGTGATGAAGGATATTGTCAGGAACGCTGCTGGCGTTCACATGGGCTATAATTCATCTCTGTTCGACGCTTCCAATCTTGTTTTCATGCGGGGCTTTCCGGCACCCACCTACGTAAACGGGTTACTTCAGCGTACTACAATCGATGATGCTGCAATTATCGAAAGTGTAGAATTTATCAAAGGGCCGGCTGGCTTCCTCGCTTCCGCAGGGGAGCCGGGCGGCGCGATGAATCTGAATACCAAAGTACCGGCTGCGCGTATTCGCAATATAGAAATAGCCGGTGGCAGCTTTAACTTATGGCGCGGTGCAGCAGATCTGGGCAGTGCCATAAAATCCAAAGGGTTCTCTTACCGGCTGAACGCTGCATACCAGACTGGCGGATCTTTCCTCGACTTTCAGCAAACAAGGAAGTATGTAATCGCACCTGTGGTACAATACAACTTCAGTCCGCGGAGCATGATACTTACCGAATATAATCTCATTCGCATGACCTCCGATGGCGGGAGCGGCGTCACCAAAGTAGGCACAGATGAGGAAATACGAACTGCACGCGTACGGGACAACTATGGCGGAGATCCCGGATTGCCATTATCATACGGAGAAACCCAGTCGATACGGCTGTTATTCAATCATTCCTTTAACGATCGGTGGAAACTGGTGTTACAATCAAAATATACTTCCACTCCTGTAGATAGCTGGTACCTGTTATCCGACAATCAATCTCCCGTAAATTTTAATGCAGGAGATACCACCCGGCGGCAACCGGTGAGAAGCTACTCCAAAGGAGAAGTAGTGGCAGCTCAGGCATATGTAAAGGGGATATTCAATACCGGTAAGCAATTGACGCACTATCTGCTCACAGGGGTAGATTATAATTACGCCAAAGACGTTTACAGTTACGCCACCGGCCGCTATAGCTTTTTCTTCGACCGCCGTCATCCCCGGTATGGACTGAATACAGACAGTGCCAGAGTGCTGGACGAATACCCCGCCTCCAGGGACGAAAATAACTGGTGGTCCGTTTTTGCATACGACATGATACATCTGGGCCCACGGTGGCGCCTAAACGCCGGCGGCCGGTATACGATCAATACACGCACCGGCAAGGATCAACAGAATGCTTTTTCCCCACGCCTGGGCATTACATGGCTGCTGCGCGATAACATCTCCATATATGCCTTATATGACCAGTCTTTTATTCCTCAGAACGGGCAAGACTTTTACAAGAATAATTTCAAGCCGCTGAAAGGTAATGATATTGAAATAGGTGCCAAGGGAGAATGGTGGAACAGGCGTCTTTCTACCAACGTAACTGTTTACCGGATCATCAAAAATAACCTGTTGGTATCGGACATGGAGCATAGCCGTTACAGGCGACAGGTTGGGCAGGCCACCAGTACCGGCATAGAGGCAGATGTAATCGGGCAGGTAAGTAATCGTATATCCGTATCCGTTAATTATGCATACACCCATGCCGTAATCAGTAAGGATACTAAAAAAGAAAATGAAGGCACGGCGTTACCATTCATGCCACAGCAACTGATAAATGCCTGGGTACAATACAGCATCCCGGTAAGCGAAACAGGAAGGATCAGGCTGAGCGCCGGTGAAACTACAGTCGTTAAACCTGGTACCTATACTCCAGGCACTTACCTTCCCGGTTATACGAAGTTTGACGCAGGAGCAGCATACGATGCGGGAAAATGGTATATACGGGTAGTAGCAGATAATATTACGAACAAGCAATACTTTACCAGTGGCGATATTCTTGTTGGTTCCATCTTTCCGGATGTAAAAACCACCTATTATGTAGATGGCGCTCCGGCAAATTTCAAAATATTCCTGGGGATAAAACTATAGCAATGATAAATTAGAGAAAGGCTACATACTGCATTTGTTCACATGCTTTGTTAACTATTAACAGACACGGAAAACCTTTGTCTATGCCAGATTACAGATTGCTTTTTCTCTCAAAAAAACTGCATTATTTTTTTGCAACATTGTTTCATTTTTGTATTTTTATAAGGATTGCAATCCGGGGAAAGCCGAAGCCCTATTCAACTGTAGGCGATCATTTTTTAAATACTATTTTATGAAAGAGAACAATTCAGACAAAATCAAACTGAGTCTCGACGATCTGAAGATCGAAAGTTTTGTTACCAGTATCGACAGTGAGATGAACATGCGCCTGGCAGGTGGTCTGGCCGGTCAGTCACATCCTACGCATACACAGCGTACAGATGATGAGCATCATTTCTGCACTACAGCAATTTGCTGATAACAGTAAGCCATGTGAAAGAAAGGGTGTCTTCCAAAATGGGAGGCACCCTCTTCTTTTACAACAATTGCTCACTGCTTAATTAGAAGTGCCAGTCAGATAAGCGGCGTAATTCACGCTGCCGCTTATTGGCTGTACAGAGTTCGACAAAACAGGGCTTATGCCTGACACCTGGTATTCAAGTTTGCTCAGATCAAATTTGAAAGTGTGTGCACCCGCAGAAAGATTTCCAACGTTTACCATAATAGGGCTAAGAGCACCACCCTGGCACCAGTTCCTCACAGGGTACCTCCAGGTGGAGTAAGGCCCTTTAGCACCATTGGGATTGATACCATCGTAATAAGAAGCCGGCGTGCAAAATATCCGGGTGCTTACACTTGTCTTCTGTACATTGTCAACTGACACTACATTGATACGTGACCTGCCTTCTTCGTTACCGTGGCCGGTAGTAAAAATAGTCAGCATCCCATTGGTTACAGCTTTAGGAAGTGTCACCGTTGCTGTGAATATACCATTGGTAGTGTTGGAAGCGTTGATCACACTTCTTGCAAATTGTGTGGGATTATCAGCAGTACTTCCGGAAGTCACTAATGAAGCATCCAGCTGGAAACCAATGTTATCGCAGAAACTTAAGCCTGCAGCGGTTGGTTCGCCATAATCAACGTTGGCTCCTATCGTAACATATACCCAGGTGTCCTGGTCTGTGCGTCTTAATTGCTGAGCGAGCGCACTGAGATCGTAACTGTTATAGTTAATAGTATTAGGCGTTTGTGATTTCAGGAAATACGGCGTCATGA
Source organism: Chitinophaga sp. 180180018-3 (assembly GCF_037893185.1). Classification (NCBI taxonomy): domain Bacteria; kingdom Pseudomonadati; phylum Bacteroidota; class Chitinophagia; order Chitinophagales; family Chitinophagaceae; genus Chitinophaga; species Chitinophaga sp. 180180018-3. The sequence continues at coordinate 6,508,830 of NZ_CP140772.1, forward strand.
TCCATCCAACCTTTGCCCGCTGATCCAGCAGCGAAGGCAGGCTGTCTTTCGATGTATTTAAAGGTGTATTGAGCACCGCTACTTCAAAGGTTCTGTCCCATCCATCATATTGCGCATACAGTTTTAAATTCAGCGTAACTGTGGAGCCAATTTGTGTTTTCTCTGTAGCTGTTAGTTTTCGTAAATACGTAAAACCATTGAGTTTAACAGCAGCACCAACAGGCGCAACATTTGGATCAGTACAGGAGGTCCATTGGCCGGTGCTGCTACCGGATGAATAAACCCCATAGAATCTGGCGCCATTTAACAAACTAATGGTACCTGCTAGCTCTGTCTGGGGCTTGTCTTTACCTTTTACTACAGGTTCGTTGCTGGTTTGATTTTTACTACAAGAGCTAAGTACAAACAAGGCTATAGTTGCAGCCTGAATTTGCCGGATAAACGGCGCTTTGATGTTCTGGATCATACAAACGGGTTTTTATGGAGTGATAAATATTCACTTACCTACTATGCAAAAGCATTTCCTTCACGGTAAGAGGCATTACCGTACCTGCAGCTACAAGCTGCCAATAACCATAGATATTGGATACTTATCTGTAGTTAAAAACAGGGCATGACTTATCAATAATCATACTCATGGAAACATCAGTTTAATGTAATGAAAATGCGCTCTCTCGTTGTTGTTAAAGTTTGCTTTGCTTATTGCATTCAGAACGTGCACGGATTGGGCTAACGGTTAACGTTAATCGGATTGCTCTCATCTATTAATGCTCATGGCAGGTTCTGTTATGAAGATAATTAAAATAAGAAATGAAGCCAGATAGTTATTTCACAATTATCAATGCTTTTTTACCAGGCCAGATAAACTAAGATATCAGTTGTTCCATATATCCGGAGCCTCCTTTCGCACGATAGTAACCCATCCGCTTTTCAGTAATTCCTTTACCTGGGCCGCTACAAGAGGAAAGATATCAGCTGCTGATTGATCCGGGAAGTGCTTCCTGAGAAGATGTGCGGCTAATTCATTCAGGGTATATGGCTGCTCCGGCAGCAGGAGTATCAGCGCTGTGAGTTTTCCCACCGGCTGACTACTGATACCCGTTTCATGGCTATACCAGAGTGTATGAACAGGATAATCACATAATCGTACATGCGTGCTGGTTATAAATGCATATTGCTGTTGATCGTTACCGGCAGCCAGGAATGCTTCCATTGCTTCATGCATCAGCTCTCTGCGCACCTGGTGGTACAACCAGCCTTTATGCTGCATCCAAAGTGATACGACCTGCTTTTCATTGCTGAAGTGGCTCGTTTCCCCGCTGATTGCGGGGTCTAGTTGTTGTTCTAATTGTTGTTGCAGGGAGATGATATCCGCCGCCCGGAGTATATCAGTCTCCGTAACTGCGCCGCGCTGCATCAGGGCTGGTAATGTATGAGGGTAGTAGCGGTTAAAGATTCTTCTTTTTACGTCGACAATCGTATACGACTGCATAGCAGGTACTCCTCCCTCATAAGATAGAGAAGGGCACAATATAGATACATCTGCCGGCTGGCTAATAGTCCGCAGCATAAAGTACCCCACCCCCGCCAGCCCGGAGAGCAATCCGTAATCGGGATAACTGGTGGTAATACGGCTGTTATAGGTGCCATGTTTTTCGTTATAGCGTATGCCGGCCAGGGCAGTTTGTTGTGCGGCTGTTTGCAATTCAGGAATTTCCAAAGCAAATGCTGCTTCCAAAAAAAACATAGCTATTCCACCCCGGCCACTGCACAGTGTGTAATCCATGCTTTCCGCACTGTTCAGGTCGGCCCTGCATCGGTCAACAGCCTGCCATACATGCTGCAGGTAAGATACATTACCGGTAGCACGGTATGCATACAAACGTGAAATACCTGATCCCGCAGCTCCATGTGCCCAGGCATTTACATTGCTCATCGTTGAGTAGAAACATGGCAATGGCCAATCCATCAGCTGCCAGCCATATTGCTCTTTCAACCGCTGCATTCGTTGTACTCCCACCCGCAAATCCATCCAGTTATTCCTCCGGGCATCATGGTACAACATTTCATATCGCAATGCTTCTTCCCCCAGCCAGATCAGGCCTTCGCTATGAAAACAGCGCCCCACCTGCATGAGTGCGAACCCAATACCAGCGCTTCCATGGGAAAAACAGGTAAGACTATCACACGCATGTTTAACGGGATCCCATTTCAAACCCTGCGGAGCAATACGCGCATTGTCTATGATTTGGTCGGATAAACGTTTCACAAGCGACAAATAGTATTCATTTTTCGTGTATACGTATAAGTGAGACAACAGCAACAGATTACCTGCATGGCCACTCAGCAGATCGTGTTGTATCACGCTTTCGAGAATACCGCTTTCGTAGCTGCGGGTCAGCTCCAGCGCATGTTGCAAATACCACTCCTCCCCCGTCGCCTCATGTAAGCGCATACACAGCCACAATACAGAGGTAGCTCCAGTATAAAACGGATAAAAAACAGGCTGTTGCACGTCGGCATGCTTCAGGAGCCGTGATGCCGCGCGCAACGCAAACGTAAGTATATCAGCTGCCGGTTTATATTGATGTATCTCCAGCAGCAAAAGAATAATGCCGGCATTTCCGTTGAAGAGATCTGTACTCTCCTGAGGCATACCGTCGGCGTCTTCCAGCGGAGTAACCCAATATGGGCCATGTACATCCTCTTTCGCCTGCTGCATCAGCGTTTCAGCAATACCGAATACGGTTGTTTCAATGCGTGCGTTGTCTGTGTTCATAAATATGTTGCATACATTTCAGTGTAAAGCATACCAGGTAAGATTCTTCCGGGTTAGGAATACCAAGCCGGTTATGGGTCATGTGAAGCATGCTGCCTATTACTCCCTGCATTTCATCAGACGTCAATGCGGCAAGCCGGTATTTCTGAAACACACGCTGCTGGCCAGCTGCAAATAATTGTAGCTGCCGCTCCGCCATTCCCGACGTTAGCGCCACCCAAAGCGCTGCTATACCGGGCTCCAGTATCAATGCATACTGACGGTACATGTTTTCCATATGCTTAAACATTGTATTGATATCATTTCCACTTTGCATCCGCGGTAACCACCGGCGGATGAATTGTTCGCAGATATGCTCGACAGTGGCCCTATCTTCCTGCAAAGCATGGAACAGACATACGTGCATATAAACAGCCTGCATAAAAGCCCGGGTATATCCCCATTCTGTTTGTTCGCAGAGCTGCTGCAGTACGCATTGCGACGACAAAAAGAACTGCTCTTCTGCCAGCATAATGGTTTGCTGGTTACCATATCTTTCTGTTTCCGGAACATAGGGTATATAGCGTATCGGCTCCTGCGCGTTACCCGCAGGATGTTGAATAAAAAAATCACTACCGGCCGATTCCAGCCTGGCATGTATTTCCCTATGCTGCTCAACATCAGCCAGCATCCGCAACCGAATATGTGGTCCGCCTTCTCCATATCTTATAAAAAAATAAGGCGAGATGGTATCCAGCAGGCTACTGCTCTGCTGCAAAAAAGGAGCTATCCATTCGCGAAGCAACTGCTCGGGTGAACCGTGGTAAAAAATATAGGCCGACAACCATGTCTTCTTCATACATCAGCATTTATACCAATGCAGCAAATGCTCTGTCACCGGCCTGTTATCCCCTGCGTGCTGCAGATGGGTTATATGAGGAAGCATTTCTTCCATATACACCTGCTTTCCTGCCCGGGAAAGCAGCTTTTTCAGCACCCCAGCCATCAGTGGACTTTCGAAATGGATATACTGTGGCTTATAGTCGTCGCGTTGCAATGTCGTACTTTTCTCCTCCGGCATTGTTTTGTAATGGGTGCGTACAAAGAGATAGATATGTTCCGGGATCCCATGCTCCCTGCGCCAGTACTGCAACCGCAGGAACCATGCTGCATCACTTTCCCCGGGTTGCTGTATGGGCATATCGCCGACGGTTACCAGCCAGCCCATACGCCGCAGCACCAGCCGCTCGTCGCAGGTAATCCGTGGCTTTATGATTACCGGTCCGTTTCTCTGATCAAAGCCAGCCTCATGTTGTTTGTCAATAGCATTCACAAACGATTTTATGGAAACATGTGGCTCCGGGTTGAAGTGAGCCAGGAGCTGGTAGAAATCCGACCGCAGGTAAAACGATTCCAGGCAGAGGTCATATGCATAAATGCGGCGTTTGCCCGGCAGATGCTCCAGGTAGAGTGTTCCGGCCGCTGCATCATACTTTACCACAACGTCTTTCAGCGCTATCTGTTTGTGCGGTGGAAAATTGTTATGCCCGCCGGGCATACAAACTTCATAGCTGAGCAAAGGCGGATGTGTGTTAGCATTGAAGCTGGAGCCGTCGCTTAACTCCATCAGCATATGTGAGAGATGCAGCTTCGCGTTCCATTCATTGAATAATTGCGTAGCAGCAGGATCAAATAAATCCAGAAAACGGCCGGCCACTTTTCCCATCCCCGGCAGCAGGCTATTTAACACCCCGCAGGTAACGGTTGTTCCCTGTTCCTGCATGGTAAAAAGCTGTACAAACATCCCCAGTGAATAACTGTGCTTCGCCGCTGGAGATGGATGATCTTTTATACTCACCGAAACATGATGAAGATCAGAGCAATGGATATCCAGTTTATCGGCAGGTATCATGTATGTCACCTGATCCTGGCTGCTTCCCGGTTGTTCTTTCAGGCGTTTTTTTTCTTTCAGATAATAATGATGATAGAATGCAGTAATTGCTACTTCATTCGCAGGCTGATAATGTTTTAAAAAAAACTGCCGCATGCGCGTTCGTTCCAACTGCATGGTGTCGAGCGGCAAGAGTACGTTCACCAGCCTGTCTGCTGCAACAACAATGGGCTGTACAACGGATTCCGGCAAATCAGGTACCTCAGCAGTACTGGTATCTTCATAAAAAATACCGGCAGGCGAAAACACCCGGTGAACGAAATGCCTTGCTTCAAAAGCACCGGATGCTTTTAGTTTTGCGATCACCTGTTGCGCCTGCTCTTCCGATTGCATGGGCGCATCCTGGATACCAGCTTCCTTCCCCAGCGTTAACAATGTTTCATTTAGTTTCACTGCTGCATCCTGCAACAGCTGATATCTTTTGGAGGGTTCAGCCGCTACATAAACGGATCTTACCTCATGTAAATGTTGGAGCAGTCCGATCAGTGATAGTACCGCCGGCCCGGCCTCCCTATATGGTATCAGCAGCTGCAGCAAATCGGTATCCCAGTCAGGATGAATGCCCGAACAACCCGTTCCGGCTTCAAGAAATCCGGCATCGATCAGTTTCAACAGATAAGCCTTCACCGCAGATCTGTTGGTACCTTCTACCATCGGATGCAATTGGCTGATCAATTCATGTAATGGAACAGGTGAAGGCTGCCCCTGTAAAAATTCGTATAGCCATGCCGTTATACTGCCGGCATCCATCAGCTGGAACGATTCGATGTTAAAACAATTCACAAGGAAGGAAATGCGTTTTTCATGGAGCGTTGTAGTAGGGTTCAGGCTTATCTGCAGCAGCTCGTTCAGGCCAGGATGCTTCAGCATAAGTGATTCCAGGTGAACAAACAGGGAATTATTCAGCCGTACACTGGTTCGTATGTGCGATGGCGTTACTAACTGATACGTATCTACGGTTTTTGCAACCAGGGTAATACCGGTATGGGTAAACGTACTGAACGGCGATGTCTTAAATGCCATGCGCGACAGGTAACGCAGCAGGCTGTGCTCATTTTTTAATTCTTTATGCCTGAAAGCAGCCGGGTGTTGGGCTGTAAAAGCAGGCAACTGTTCGTACAGCACTGAACTCGAAAGCAGCAGTCCGTTGCGAAGTGTTTCGAGGCTACACCATTGCTGTAGTTGTTGACGGTGAACATTTTGTTTGCGTGTAAAATAGTCTTCCCAGGAGGCTATCAGGAAGTTGAGCCTGTTGATCAAACTGATATGATGTTGCAACAACCGGGCGGTTGTCTCATCCGTTAGCCTGATATTGGAAGGATATTTATCATTGAATACATCCCGCTTCAGTTTGATTAGTATCCGCCGGGCCTGATCATCTTCTTCCTGAGAGATGACATCATAAAGCCGCTCACACAGCGCATCTTTACTGGCAGCAATCGCCTGTTGCAACATTTGCCGGAGATAAAGTTGCCGGGCAACGCCGGGCAAACGGATAGCATCAAATTCGCGGTGATGCATGGCGGCATACCGGGTAAATACATATGGGAAAACCTTCAAGTCCATACTTCTTAGTTTAACAGGGTGATCTTATTTACCCAACTCCAGCTGGTTCTTAATAAGATGATAATAAGCGCCACTGGCGGCGGTGAGCTCGTGATGCGTGCCACATTCTGCAACACGGCCGTGATCCATTACAACGATCTGATCGGCATGCTTAACAGTACTGAGCCGGTGTGCTACAATAATCACCGTCTTACCGGGAAAAAATTCATTCAGGTTATCTATGATTGCTCTTTCGTTGTGGGCATCCAGTGAATTAGTTGCTTCATCCAGCAGAATAACAGATGGATTACGATAAATAAGCCGGGCGATGAGCAGCCGCTGTGTTTGTCCTTCGCTCAGGCCATAGCCATCTTTTCCTACTACCGTTTCATAGCCGAATGGCATGGAGAGAAAAAAATCGTGGATACAGGCCATACGGGCGGCTTCATAGAGTCGGCTATAGTTTTTTTCTGCATCTCCCGCGAAGATGTTATTGGCGATGGTATCCATAAAAATATATCCATCTTGCATAACAACACCACAGTGCTGCCGCCATGCGCTGGCTGGCAGATCCTGCAGGGAAGTGTTACCAATCATGATCCGCCCGGATACCGGTGCATAAAAGCGCAGCAACAATTTCAGCAGGGTTGTTTTACCACTGCCGCTCATTCCTACTATGGCGGTGATCTTCCCTGCGGGAATCACCAGCGCCACGTCTTTGAGTACCATCGGGGAATGGCGATGCCCATATTGAAAACTTATATTTTCCAGCCGGATATCCTGTCCGGCCATGGCAGGCAACAGTGGCAGTCTTTCCATGGGTGGGTCTTCATCCGCTTCATTTTGCACTTCAGCCATTCGTTGCAAACTAAACCGCGCATTCTGGGAAACGCGTATAAAATCCGCCAGTTGCAGCACCGGGGCATTCAGCTGGCCGCAGATGAAGGTAATCGCCAGCATAACGCCGAGCGTAATATTTCCGTTTATCACCAGCGTGGCGGCAACACCGGTAATCAATACATTTTTCACTTCGTTAATCAGCGAGCCGGTTCCCTGCATCAATTGGTCCATTCGCAAACTTTCCAGCTTCACGTCAATGGATCGTTCCTGCAGCGATTCCCATTGTGCGCTCTTTATTTGTTCGCTGCCGGTGAGCTTTATTTCCTGCATCGCGGAAAATATCTCCAGCAGCAAATGCTGATTGGCAGCCAGTATTTTAAACCGCTTCTGGTCGAGCGTATGGCGTTTGTCGCGGAAAGAATTTGCCCAGAGGATACTGGCAATAGCGCCGGCCAGGAACAGCAAAAATATCCAGGCGTTATAGTACAATAAAGCTGCGCCCAGTACCAGTATGGTCAATATCGATAATACAAAGCCCACCAGCGATGAGGTAAGGAAATCCTCTATCCGCTGGTTGTCTGTCACCCGTTGCATGTTATCACCGGCATGGCGGTTGTCGAAGAAGCCCATAGGCAACCTCATCAGCTTATGCAGGAATGTTTTCAGCATGCCTATGCTAATGCGTGCTCCTGCTTTATAAAGTAATCTGGCGCGTACAAAGTCCATCACCATACGGCCCAGGAACAACGTCAGTAAGCCTGCACACATCAGCAATACCAGTGGGATGCTTCTTCCGGCAATAGCATTATCCACGATCTTCTGGGTAAGCACGGGCGTCAGCAGCGAACAGGCACTGGCCAGCAGCAGTGTAGTAACAGCAGCGGGTAATGCATGGCGGTGTTGTTTCACGTGAGGGAATAGTGACCACAGCGAAGTGTCATTATCCGGTACATCGGCCTGCTCAAAGAACGTGGCCGTTGGCTCCAGGAAAAGTGCCCTGCCTGTTCCTGATCCGGGCTCCAGCTCCCATGCCGCCACAAAGTCTTTCAGCGGCAGCCTGACCGGCTTATTCAGCGCCGGATCGGCAACATCGGCATATTTCCCATTGATGCCGACGAGTACCACAAAATGCTGTTTCTCCCAGTGCAGAATACAGGGCAACGGGGCTTTTTCTATCAGCACTGTTGCCGGCAGCTCGGCCGACAGGGTCCTGAGCCCCAGCGTTTCCGCTGTGGCAATCAGATCAGCAAAGGTGACACCCTGCCTCGTGAGTTTGCTGATATTACGGAGATATTGTAACGGAAAATCCCTGCCGTGGCTGGCAGCAATCATCTTCAGGCAGGTAGGGCCACAGTCCATGGCATCAGACTGTTTGTAGAAAGGAAAGCGTGTATGCGTGAAATATTTTTGAAACATTGTTGCAATTTTATAATTTCTATTTTGAATTGCCAACAATTTTTTCTGTCAGGCTATTGGGGAGGTGGGAAGGAAGGAAGACGGGCTAATTCGCTTACTTATCCTGATTTTGTTGTATTTTACAGCCATCGGTTTTTACCGGCGCCCTATATTTATAAGGGCATCTGGCAGTAAAATATTAACGGGAAAAATAATAATACAATATTTGATATACGGCGCATAGGATTCAGAAGATAATGCAGAATAACTCAGGATATTTAATTGATTTGTTTAATCAGATTGCAGTGGGGGATGAATCCGCATTTGAGGAATTGTTTCATTTATATGTTCCACAGATACAGCCGGTCATTTCGCGCATTATTAAAGCAGAAGGACCGGAGAAAGATATTATCCAGGAGATATTCCTGGGGATCTGGCTGGGGCGGGAAAAACTTCCTGAAGTTGAGTTGCCGCACAACTGGATCTTTAAGATCGTTTACCACCGCTGTTACACCTGGTTACAACGTCAGGGGGTAAGGAGCAAAGCTGGCCCCGAAGTACTTTCCACTGGCTATTCCAATCTTACTGAAGAAAGTGTTTCTTTTTCTGAAACGACCCTTTTAATAAAAAACGCGATCAGGCAGCTACCTCCGCAGGCCAAGAAGATTTACCTGCTTAGCCGGGAAACCGGATTAAAGATCCCGGAGATTGCCGCTAATCTCGATTTATCGCCCCAAACCGTAAAAAACTCTCTCGTACGCTCGCTGAAGGCCATCCGGGAATATCTGACCAGGCATGGCATTGTGCTTCCCGTGATACTATTATTGGGGGCTACCGTTTTAAATTTTTAACTTTTTTTTTGACGAATAGGTACCATTTGCCAACTGGCGATACGTACCTATAGGCGGCCTGCTTTTCAGCCGGGCTATGCCAGCCAATCACTGAATCTAAAACGCGTAAAACCACGGAATTGCCAGATACTGAAAGACTGAAATACCTGTTAACACAAGCTCATGAACTACGTGCCAGCCAGGAGGAGTACGAGGAGTTGCTTGCTATGATCAATGGAGATCAGGCAGGGGAAGTTATTGACCAGATCAACGCCTTTCACTCCGGGGAATCTGCTGAAGGGTACGACAGGGTTTACTGGCAGGCAGCAGTAAGGGAAATACTGGACTCGGACAGGATGCGGCAACGCGAAGCAGACCCGATATTCATGGAAAAACCGGTATACCGGATTAAACCGTGGAAATGGAGCATAGCGGCAGCCAGCGTGATATTGATTGTAACAACAGGAATCTGGCTACTGAAGCCGCGGCATGCCAACCGGGTTGCACCTGCCGTCGTAGCAACGACTCCGGCGAACGCTGATGTAAAACCAGGCGGGAACAAGGCAATGCTCATACTGGGCGACGGATCGGAGATTTCACTGGACAGTGCCGGCAATGGAACGCTGGCGCAACAGGGCAATACCCGGATCACCAAATCGGCCAATGGGCAACTGTTATATAACAATACTGGTAAACCCTCCGCCGCCGCGACATTAAACACACTGAAAACCCCGCTGGGCGGACAGTATAAGCTAACATTATCCGACGGAACATTGGTTTGGCTGAATGCCGGATCTTCTATCACCTACCCCACCTCATTTAGCGGTGGCACAAGGCAGGTAAGTGTAACAGGAGAAAGTTACTTCGAAGTGGCACCGGATGCCAACACCCCATTCCGCGTAAAAGTAAATAATATACACGTGGAGGTATTGGGTACACATTTCAATATCAATGCGTATGAAGATGAAAGCTCAGTCAAAACCACGCTGCTGGAGGGAGCAGTAAGAGTAGCCGCCGGCGGCCACGAACGCTTACTCGCCCCGGGGCAGCAGGCAAGAATTGCTCCGGGTACCGCCATACAGGTAGTTGACAACGTCAACATCTCCGAGAGCGTAGCCTGGAAGGAAGGATATTTCTCCTTCGACAATGCAGATATTCAAACCGTCATGCGCCAGCTATCGCGTTGGTATAACATAGAAGTAAAATATGAAGGCGCCATTCCTCAGCGCGTTTTCACAGGGGAAATAGGAAGAAGTCTAACACTTACACAGGTACTGAAAGGCCTGTCTAAAACGAGAATAAAATACAGAATCGAAAGTGGCAACAGGATTGTAATCCAGCCATAGTTATGAACACTGAAAAATAAATGAACAATGAGTAAAAAAGGTCCGGCTGGGTAAACGCCGGCAGTCCAACTTGCTTGTTATTAAAACGAAAAACCGGGGTCAAAGATTGGCGTCCTTCCCCGGCTTCCATTCGGTTTAATCAGGAAAAACATGTCCGTAAACATTCTTTAACAATTCAACCAAACATTGCAAAAGTATGCAACAAAAGGCTATTTGTAATTCCGGTACCCTTAAATATTGGAAACTACTAAGGGTGCCCGCCAAAATCCTGTTAGTTATGAAACTAACCTCTATCATTCTACTTGTTATGGCGGTTCAGGTAAGTGCGAAAAGCAACGCCCAAACCGTGACTTATGCTGCGAAATCTGTCAGCCTGAATAAAGTACTGAATGTCATCAAGGCGCAGACAGGTTATGTTTTCTTTTATGACAAAGAAGACGTTAAAAACGGGCATTCACTATCGGTGGATTTCCGGAACACCTCCCTAAAAACCGCTATGGAAACGATATTACGTGATCAGGGGTTGAGCTTTGACATCCAGGGCAACACCATTTTCATCACGAAGAACGATAAGCCGGAAGCAGCAAAAGCAGCAGATGTACCTCCTCCTGTCAGTATTAGTGGTAAGGTAACTGACGAGAGTGGTGCGGCTATTCCGGGGGCTTCGGTAGTGATCAAAGGTACCCAGAAAGGCGCCATCACTGGTCCGGATGGTAACTTTCAGCTGAATAATGTGGATGAAAATGCCACCCTGATGATTACCAGCCTCGGTTACGAAACCGTTGAAATAAAAGTTTCCGGTCAGGCCCGGATCAATGTTAAGCTGAAAGCAGACGTTAGCTCGCTGAAGCAACTGGTAGTAGTAGGTTATGGTACACAGAAAAAAGCGAACCTGACAGGAGCTGTATCCAGCATTGGTTCGAAGGAACTGACCAACAGGCCCGCTACCAGCCTGGGTAATGCCCTGCAGGGTACCATGCCTGGTGTAACCGTTACCGCGGCCGTGAGCGGCCAGCCTGGTTCTGATGCCGCCAAAATCCGCATCCGGGGTATTGGTACGCTCAACAACGCTGATCCGGTTATAGTAATAGACGGCGTGATTACTACGGTCGACAACCTGAATAATATCAACCCGGACGATGTGGCCTCCATGTCTGTCCTGAAAGATGCAGCGTCTGCTTCTATCTATGGATCCCGCGCTGCTAATGGCGTCATCCTGGTAACTACTAAACAAGGGAAAAAGGGCGGTGTACAGGTAACTTATAATGCGTATGTAGGTAAACAAAAAGCTACCGGATTACCTGAGTTCCTCCCTTCCTGGCAGGCAGCCTCCCTGTACAACCAGGCCAGGATTAACGAAGGAAAGACTGCCCGCTATACTGATGCTGAAATACAAAAATTCAAGGATGGATCAGATCCATTCAACTACCCAAACACCGACTGGCTGGGTTTATTCTATAAAGGAAGCGGCATACAGCAAAACCATTACCTCGGATTATCCGGAGGTAATGAAAAAACACAGTATAACCTCTCACTGGGATTATTCGATGAAAATGGCCTGGTAAAGAAAACCAATGCCAAACGTTATACTGCCCGTTTGAACCTTACTACCGAAGTAAGAAGCAATATCCACGTGAATGCCAACATCGGGTTTACATCAACCGGTAAGAGAGAGCCCAGCAATCCTTATACCGGCGATTTTGACCAGCTGGTACGCCAGATAAACCGCATCTCTCCAACGGTACCTTATAAATATGCCAATGGTTACTATGGCGCAACAGGCGACGGGAACCCAATGGCATGGCTGGAAGGAGCAAGTCTTAATCAATATGCATATTACGATCTCGTTGGTAACGTAGGCATCGACTGGGAAATCATCAAAGATCTTCATATCAAACCTTCGCTTGCCTATATCATGAAGATCAATCATAACAAGAAATTCAGGGCCGATCAGCAATATTATGCAGCCGACGGAACCCCGTCTTTCTACCAGGGGCCCTCTTCCATTACTGATGAGAACATATTCGCCAATACGCTGACACCTCAGTTGCTGCTGGATTATACCAAATCTTTCAACAGGCATAACTTTAAAATCCTGGGAGGATATTCACAGGAACAAACCAAAGGAACTTTCGACAATGGCTACCGTAAAGGGTTCCTTAACAACCTGCTGACTGATGTAAACCTGGGTTATACAGATGGACAAACTACCAGCGGTTACACCTATGAAATGGCCCTGCAGTCTGTCTTTGGACGTATTAACTATGATTATGATGGTAAATACCTGTTCGAAGCCAATCTCAGGTACGATGGCGCCAGCCGGTTCGCGGCAGGAAACAGATGGGGGGCATTCCCATCCTTCTCCGCAGGTTGGAATATCGACAGGGAGAATTTCTTTGCTGATGCGAAACAATACGTTTCCAATCTGAAATTACGTGCATCATGGGGGCAATTGGGGAATCAGTATGTTAAAACATACGATGCTACTAAATTCCCAACATTCCCGTATTATCCCACCATTCCAAACATAACTCCCGGACAGAACTATGTATTTGGCGGCACCAGTCCGATAATTGCTTCCGGATTAGCTCCTGTAAATGGCGCTAACGCAAAATTGCAATGGGAAAGTACTACAGAAACAGGCGTAGGTATCGATGCAGGCTTCCTGAATGGAAAACTTAACCTGACCGCTGATTATTTCTATAAAAAAACCTCTGGCATCTTGATCACTGTTCCTGCTTCTGCCACCTATGGCTTAAATGCACCTGTGCAAAATGCGGGGGCTTCAGTGAACAAAGGATGGGAGTTTGCGCTCGGGTATAGTGATACCAAAGGTGATTTTTCTTACAGCGCCAACTTCAATACAGCCATCATCACCTCAAAAGTAACAGATCTGCACGGAACCGGTCCTATCATTACCGGATATACAGTTCTGCAGGAAGGATATCCGATTAATTCCCTGTACGGCTATGTCGCAGATGGTATTTTCAAAACAAAAGACGAGATTGCCAAAGCGCCCTACCAGGGATCTAACATCGCTCCTGGTGATCTGAAATACAAGGATATCGACGGTAATGATACCATTACTGCTGCCGACAAACAATACCTGGGTAGCTACTTCCCTAAAGTTACCTTCGGTCTCAACCTCAGCGCCAGCTGGAAGAACTTCGACTTAAGTGCTTTCTTCCAGGGAGCTACCGGTGTAAAAACATATATCGATGCCGGTAAATTAGGCGCCGTAGGAGGTTCTGTAGGTAAGCCTACTTCCGCACTACTGAACACCTGGACACCTGAAAATCCAAATGCTGCTTTACCGCGCATCTGGTATAGCAATAACCAACACGATCCTTCCGGCACCCCTTCTTCCTTCTGGGTGAAAGATGGTTCTTATCTGCGCCTGAAAAATCTGCAGGTTGGATACTCATTACCGGAAAAACTGATCAGCAGAATCGGTCTGAAAAAAGTGCGCTTCTATTATAGTGGTCAGAATATTCTCACATTCGATCACCTCTACAAATGGATTGATCCGGAAGCGTCTATTAGCAGCAGTATTTACTACTACCCTCAGGTTAAGGTTAACACGCTGGGTGTGAATGTTACTTTTTAAACGATAAGCTATTACATCATGGAAAAGAAAATATTATATACACTACTCGTCGCTTCCCTTCTGGGAACCGCCTGTCAGAAAGATTTCCTGGATAAAACACCTACAGACACTTACAGTAACGGCTCGCTCTGGTCGTCACAAAGCGATGCCAGTGCAGCATTGAATGGTGTTTATGCGGGATGGGAGAATGACTATAACATCCTGTATATGGATGCCGTGAGCGATAACAGTTACAGCCAGTGGTACTGGGATAACCTCCAGCACCTCGGTAATGGTAGCGCTTCACCCGCAGACCCCAACGTTCTTAACAGATGGGATTATAAAACCGTTCAGAAATGTAACTGGTTCCTGGAAAACATCGATAAGGTACCAATGGATGATCAGCTGAAAAAACGTTACAAAGGTGAGGCCCGCTTCCTGAGAGCATATCAGTATTTCATTATGTCGCAGTTATATGGCGATGTACCGCTGGTTACCAAATCCCTTACTACTGCTGAAGCACAGGTGCTTAGCCGGAATCCGGCGGCGGATGTACGGAAGTTCGTTGTCGACGAACTGACTGCCATCCAGGCCGATCTGCCGGTAAAATACAGCGGTAACGATGTTGGCCGTATCACCAAAGGTGCGGCACTTGCCTTAAAAGCCAGGATAGAATTGTATGATAAGAAATATGCCGATTGTATTGCAGATTGTAAAACAATTATGTCACTGGGTTACCAGCTCTTCGCCAATTATACAGACCTGTTCCGCATCACCAATAAAAACAACAGTGAAGTAATCCTGGATGTACAATACAAAGCCAACGATGTACCTAACGGAGATATCGGTATCATGCCTTCATCCGGCTATGGTGGCTGGGCTTCACTCAGCCCTACCCAGTCGCTCGTGGATGCCTACGAGATGACCAACGGTAAAACCATCGATGATCCGGCATCAGGATACAATCCGGATGATCCTTACAAAAACAGGGATCCCCGCCTGACGGCTACGGTCGTTTATCCCGGCCAGATGTATGGAGGCAGATATTATAACTCCATTGATGGTAAAAGCCCGGATTATTACAACAATAATAACAACTCTCCTACCGGTTATATTGAGAAGAAATTCACAGCATTTCTTTCCGATTATCCGGATATGTGGAATACAGGTTTGAACATGATCGTTATCCGCTACGCGGAAGTGCTGCTTTCTTATGCAGAAGCCCAGGTTGAAACCGGAATAATAGATAACACCGTATACGATGCGCTGGATGCGATCCGGCAGCGTGCCGGTATGCCTGCGGTAGACAGAACCGTTTACAACTCACAGGATAAACTCCGCACCCTGATCCGTCGCGAACGCCGTGTAGAACTGGCACTGGAAGGACTCCGCTGGTTCGACGTACAACGCTGGCAGATCGGCCCTGCAGTAAGAGCAGGCGTGGTATACGGTACCCGCCTCGGTACTGTTGATGCTGCTACCGGAAAACTGACACTTACCGGCGACCATGTGAAAGTGGAAACCAGAACATTCAACGCCGGCAGAGATTATCTGTGGCCTGTTCCTCAGAAGGAAAGAGACCTCGATAAGAGCCTGTCGCAGAATCCAGGATACTAGAAACTGGCAGCTAACTGCCGGTATAAGTCCCGCGAGTTTTTTAACTTCAGCGGGACTTATTTTTTCAGCATATATTAAGTGAACAATTTCTGTTTATACATCTTCATGATCAATCACAGCTATCGGATGAATTATACCACTATAAAGCAATCTTTCCTATTACCAGTTTTACTGTTAGCCAGTATGACTGTTGCAGGTCAGACAAACAAGCACCCCCCTAAAAGCCGGACTCCGGATAATGGCAACGGCTATTTTACCAATCCGCTGATGTGGGGCGACTGGCCGGATCCTGATGTTATCAGGGTAGATGATAAGTTCTATTTCATTTCAACCAGTATGCATTATGTACCCGGTTGTCCGATTGCGGTTTCAAAGGACCTGGTAAACTGGGAAATGGCGGGCTATGCTGTGCCGGAGTATAAGGAGGATCCCCGATATGATATGAAGGGGGGAGACATGTATCTCAATGGTTCCTGGGCTGCAACGATCCGTTACCACGACAGCACCTTTTATGTGGGTTTCTGCACTCCTGACATGGAAGGACGGAAAGGACATTTTTCGATGTGTACGGCCAAAACCATAGCAGGCCCGTGGACGCGGACCATCTTTAAAGAATATCTCTATGATCCCGGTTTGTTCTTCGATGACGATGGTGAAATTTACGTTGTACACGGGCAACAGCGGTTGTTCATTACGGCGCTGAACAGCGATGCCCTGTCCGTAAAAATTCCGCAGAAGGAGATTTATGAGAATAAGTCGTTCCCATATCTGGAGGGCTCGCACATGTATAAGATCAACAATAAATACTATATCCTGGGATCAACCGGCGGCACCCGGGGCAGGGAGGTCTGCCTGCGGTCCGATAGCGTTTACGGTCCGTACGAAGCCAGGGTAGTGATCAACGACGATCATACCTATCCTGGCAACGGCCTGCATCAGGGAGGTATGGTGCAATTAAAGGATGGCTCCTGGTGGTTCATCATCATGCAGGATCGTGGTCCGATAGGACGCGTGCCCAATCTGGAACCGGTTACCTGGGTAGATGGATGGCCGATGATAGGAGAAAACGGGAAAGGTGTAATCACGTTTAAAAAGCCGGTGGCAGGCGATATGCCTATTACCGTACCTGCCAGCTCAGATGAATTCAACAGTCCTGTGCTGGGCTTGCAATGGCAATGGAACCATAATCCTGATAACAACAGGTGGTCGCTTACAGAACGGCCTGGTTATCTCCGGCTGAAAGCCGGTTATGCAGATAAACTGCGCAATGCGCGCAATACGCTCACACAGCGCGTAGAAGGGCCTTATTCGGAAGGTGTCGCTGAAATAGATATAAGCGGAATGAAAGATGGAGATGTAGCGGGATTGGGAGTATTCCAGTTTCCATATGCCTACCTGGCCATTCAGCAAACAGGGAATGCCCGGAAAATTATCATGGTGAACAATGATAGCACCATCACTGCTACCCCTTTTAAAGGTAGTAAGATCTGGTTCAAAGCCTGTGTAAAGGAAGAAGGATTTATCGCCACATTTGCATACAGCACCGATGGCAAGATCTTTCATCCCCTGGGCAATCAGCTGAAAATGGCACTGGGACTGGATTGGACGGCCAACCGGTTTGCGTTGTTCCATTTCAATACACATACAGGCCGTGATGGTGGTTATGCAGACATCAACTGGTTCAGACGATAGGTATCCCGGCTATTCATTCCCCAGCAGAATCTTCAGCATATTCTTATAGTTATTGAGGAACTGCTGTGATACTTTGTAGTTCTCTGTTTCGGTATAACTGGTTTTCCGGATGCCGCTTTCTGTCAGTTCATAGATGGTGGCATCCGGATAAGCCATTATTATCGGAGAATGTGTGGCGATAATGAATTGAGAATCTTTACCGATCAGCTCATGCATCCGGGTGAGCATCGCCATCTGGCGGGCTGGTGAAAGCGCTGCTTCCGGCTCATCCAGTATATACAAACCGTTGCCGTTAAACCGGTTCATAAATAGCGCCCAGAACGATTCGCCGTGAGATTGCTCGTGCAATGATACTCCGCCATAACTGTCTATCACGCGTCGCCCCATACCTTCTGCATCCAGCTTTTCAATATTGGTAGCCACATTAAAAAAGCTCTCGCTTCTCAGGAAGTATCCGTCTTTCGGCTTCACCGGGCCACGGGCCACCGTCAGGTACTCATGCAATACCGAGTGAGACCCACGGGTGGTGAAACTGAAATTCTTCGATCCTCCTTCAGGATTAAATCCACAGGCAACCGCAATCGCTTCTATCAATGTCGACTTTCCCATCCCATTTTCTCCCGACAGGTAAGTTACCTTGGGATGAAATTTCAGCGAGCTGAAATTCCGGAGCGCTGGAACGCTAAACGGGTAAGCATGCGCCGATGGTACCTTGTCTTTTTTCAGCGATATTTCTATCAACCCTTTCTTCTGGAGCATTGCCGATGGATGTTTAATGAAACGAATATCACAGCCGATCATCTGCTGTTATACGACAGTACAGCCGATAGGATCAGTAATATAAATATACTACAGGAAGAGTTATTTCCTGATGGCAACTGTCCTAACAGCAATACCAGCGCTGATGAACACCAGTTAGATGGTCTGTCATATTACCATTACCGGCTGTACGCGGCCTCTCATTGCTCCCTGGCCAGTGAGCCTGACTGCAGCTTCTCCGGAAATCAGTTAGCTATCATCTCCCAATAGCTAACCTGATATCAGTTTCTTTCCAACAAATTTCATGGTTCACTACGCTTTGAATTTGCGCACTGCATTTTTTTTCCGGATATTAGGAAAGAACGAGGCAGGAGCAACACTTAACAATTTATTGACTTTCATCCCTGGTTTGGTACGCCTATTTTTGTTGGTCACGATCAAAAGTACCCGTATGAACCGTTTCTTTTGTTTACTTACCTTTCTTTGCTGTACCATGCTGCTGTCGCTACACGCACAGCTAAAGCAGGTAAAACTGCCTAACGGCTGGATGCTGACGCCCATAGGCAGGCAACTGCAGCTGGGCGACCTGCCACTCAACCTGGCACTGACGGCCGACAAGAAATTACTTGCTGTCACCAATAATGGCCAGAGCGTGCAATCTATTCAACTGATTGATGCCGTGAATGACCGGCAGCTTGACAGTGTTATAGTTCCCAAAAGCTGGTATGGGCTTACTTTTTCCCGCAATGGAAAATTCCTTTATGCTTCCGGTGGCAACGACAACCGGATTCTTAAATATGCGGTAAATAACAACAAACTACAGCTGGCCGACAGTCTGCTGCTGGGCGAGAAATGGCCGGTGAATATTTCTCCCGCCGGTATCGACCTCGACGAGGCCAATAAACTGTTGTATGTTGTCACTAAGGGAGACAAAGCCTTATATATCATTCACCTCGATACCAAACAAACGGAAAAATTCCCCCTCGGATCAGAAGCTTATACCTGCAAACTGAGTCCTGATGGCAAAGAGCTGTATATTTCGTTGTGGGGAGCCGACAGGCTGCTGATCTGGAGTACCCTTGAAAAGAAAGAAATAACGCGGCTCGCAGTTGGCGATAATCCCAATGAACTGCTGCTTACCAAAGATGGCCAATACCTGTTTGTAGCCAACGCTAACAACAATACGGTGGCACTGGTGAATACCCGGAAGAAAAATATCCTGGAGATCTTCAATACAGCCCTCTATCCGGATGCGCCCAATGGCTCTACTCCCAACGGTATTGCACTGAGTGAAGATGAGAAAACACTTTATGTAGCAAATGCCGATAATAACTGCCTTGCTGTATTCGATGTGAGCAAAAAAGGAGAAAGTCGGGGTAAAGGATTCATTCCTACCGGATGGTATCCCACCAATGTAAAAGTATCCGGCAAGAAAATTTTTGTATCCAATGGCAAAGGGCTGACTTCCATGGCCAACCCACACGGTCCTAATCCGTTCGAAGGCCGTAATGCAGCTGCCCGCCATTCGGGTAATTCCGAGAAACCCAGAGAAGTACAATATATCGGCGGATTGTTCAAAGGCACCTTGTCAGTAATCCCTGTGCCAACACCAGCACAACAGGAAATGTACACCCGTCAGGTATATGCCAACACGCCCTATACCAAGGAAAAAGAATTGATGGCTGCAGGTGAAAAAGGAAATCCAATTCCCATGAATGTGGGTGACAGCTCCCCTATTAAATATGTGTTCTACATTATCAAGGAAAACCGTACCTACGACCAGATATTAGGCGATATGCCAAAAGGAAACGGCGACACCTCACTGGTACTCTTTGGTCATAAATATACCCCCAATCAGCATACACTGGCAGATCAGTTCGTATTGCTCGATAATTTCTATGTAGATGCCGAGGTAAGCGCTGATGGTCATAACTGGAGCATGGCAGCTTACGCCAACGACTATACGGAAAAGAACTGGCCCACCAGCTATGGCGGCAGAGGTGGTACCTATGATTTCGAAGGGCAGAAAAAAATTGCTTATCCCCGCGGTGGTTTCATCTGGGATCATTGTCTGCGTGCAGGCGTCAGCTATCGCAGCTACGGCGAATTTGCCGACGACAGTAAAGCCAACATCCCCGCACTGGAAGGTAAATATTGCACTTCCTACAAAGGATTCGA
Organism: Chitinophaga sp. 180180018-3; assembly: GCF_037893185.1. Classification (NCBI taxonomy): domain Bacteria; kingdom Pseudomonadati; phylum Bacteroidota; class Chitinophagia; order Chitinophagales; family Chitinophagaceae; genus Chitinophaga; species Chitinophaga sp. 180180018-3. The sequence goes on from NZ_CP140772.1 coordinate 6,529,327, forward strand.
CGGACGGGTGAAAGATACCTCCAGGTTCTATCAGTGGCGCCGCGATTTTGATTCTCTTGTAGCAGCCAATGCATTACCACGTTTCAACACGGTCCGCTTCGGGAACGATCATACCGAAGGCCTTCGTCTTGGCCGTCCGACGCCATTTGCACACGTAGCCGACAACGATTATGCGGTTGGATTATTTATAGAACATCTCAGCCATAGCCCTGTATGGAAATCATCTGTAGTGTTTATATTGGAAGATGATGCACAAAACGGTGCTGACCATGTAGACGCCCACCGTTCCATTGCTTTCGTAGTTGGACCATATGTAAAACGTCAACAAACTGTTAGCGCTATGTACTCAACTTCGGGCATGCTGCGCACCATGGAACTGATACTGGGTATCCCGCCCATGAGCCAGTACGATGCCGCCGCCACCCCAATGTGGCAATGCTTTACCGCTACGCCCGATTTCACGCCATACACTGTTATACGCCCGGATGTAGATATGGATCAACGGAATGTAAAAGAAACTGCCTTATCCAAACTGAGCGAAACATTTGATTTTACCAAAGAAGATGCTGCGCCGGATATGGCCTTCAATGAAATCATATGGAAAGCGGTGAAAGGAGAACACAGCGTAATGCCTGCTCCACGCAGGAGTGCATTTGTAACTGCAGGTGATGAAGATGAAGAGAAGGAAAAAGATGGGGATAAGAAAGAACGGAAACGGAAAAGAATTACGAATTAGGAATTAGGAATTAGGAATTACGAAATACATAGGAGATATAAGCGAATCATATACTTATTCGCTTATATCTCCTATGTATTTCGTAATTCCTAATTCGTAATTCTTCTCTTCTTACCTTTCCAAATCCCACCACACCCTTCCGGTAAGATCATCCTTCCCATGAAGGCCAGGCTGGGCTGCTATTGCCGCTTCTACATTCTTTGTATTCACGTTATGTTCGGAAAGCGGATATCCCTGTCTCCGCGGAATTTGCACATTGCCATTATTAGGAGCCGGTGTCAGTAAAGGGTAACCGGTTCTTCTCCATTCTGCCCACGCTTCATATCCATTCATGTACAGATGTACCCACCGCTGATATCCGATCTGTTTTAGTGCATTAGCCGGATCATATATTACCTGCGGGTTTGCCAGGTAAGCATCAATTCCGTCTGAAGAGCCGGTCCATTGTTGAATGGAGGCCGTTATGGCGGCAGTATAATCTGCTGCGGCAGCTCCGTCTCCTCCCTGTATCCAGCCAAGTTTTTCTGCTTCCGCCTTTGCCAGTAATGCCTGGGCATAGGTCACGATATAGGAAGTAGCATCCTGTTTGCGGATCGCTGTTCCCTGGAATGATACTGAACTGGCAGGGATGTTTTGCGCATCCTTTCCTTCCAGCCCATAAGGCAGCCCAACGTAATTTCCACTGCCATTAGCAGCCGCATAAACTTTCAGCCTGGGATCTTTCAATGGCAACATGAAATCCACCAGTGGCTTACTCACACAGTACCAGCGACGCCCCTGTACACTGTATACATAGTACCAGTAATTCTGATAGGCTGTTTCTCCCAGATGGCGGAAAATAGCATTGTCGCTGTTACTGGCAAAAATGCCGGTTTGAAGCGCTGCTGTAAACTCGCGGCTACCCCACGCCGGATCTACTTTGGAAAGACGCAGTGCTATCAATGCATGCAACGTGCCAGCAAAGCGTTTCCATTTACCGGTATCTCCGTAATACAGGATATCACCCGTTGCCGGATTGTTTGATTCCAGCTGCGCTCCCGCTTCTGTCAGCTCTTTGAACAGATCTGTGTATATATCTTTCTGGCTGTCGTAAGCAGGATCTACTTTGCTCCTGCCCTGCAACGCTTCCCTGTAAGGGATATCTCCCCAACGGTCTGTCATATACCAGAAAAAATAAGCCCGGAGAATACGCGCCACCGCTTTCTGATTATTAGCTGATCCCTCATCTGCATTGAATCTGGTGGTTTTAAGGATCAGATTAAGGTTCATCAGCGCGTTTGAATAAACATTCGCAAACTCAAAAGAGATATTAATATACCGGGAAGCATCTGTATATACTTTTTCAGAGAGCAGCTGGGTATAGAGCAGGCCATACGGTGTTGCGGTAGTGGTATCCAGCCGCTGGATGGCGTATGTCAGCAGTTTCGGATTAGAGAATGTATCCGGGAGATTGGGATCCCGGTTGATGCTGTCGGAGAACCTGGTGCAGGAACCTAACCCCAACGCCAGTACGATAATTATATTGATAATTCTTTTCATAATAACCGGGTTTACAGGGAGATGCTGAGATTAATACCAAATGAACGGGTAGTGGCCAGCTGACCGGTTTCCAGCCAGCTGATGGAAGAAGCGCCGGTGGAGAGTTCGGATGGATCGAGCCCTTTAGGCGCCCGCTGATAAATCATGAACGGATTACGCGCAATCAGGGCCACATTGATACTGCTGAACGGCATCCGGCCATACTTCGCTTTCGTAAACGTATATCCCAGGCGCATCTCCCGCATCTTGATATAAGAAGCATCATACAACCATTCTTCATAAACAGAAGTGCCCAACACCGTGCGGAAATAGGATTTTGCATCCACATAGGTGGTCACTTCCTGTCCGGTTACACTGGAAATCCCATTCACTTTTACGCCGCCACCATCTGCTACCGGATCCCGCACGTTCTTGCCCCTGTCGTTCATTGCAGCTGTTTCTACGGCCTGCCCTGATTTCACACTCAGCATTTTCGTCCAGCTGAAGAAACGGCCACCCGATTGAAAATCGATCATTGCCGACAAGTCGAAGTTCCCAAGCCTGAAAGTATTCTGCCAGCCGCCGGTGAAATTGGGCAACACACTGCCAAAATCGTGGTTCTCACTAAACATGGGCAAATTAGACGCATCCAACAGGATCTTACCGGTTTTAGGATCGCGTTGATAAGCATTTCCTACCAGGGTACCAAATGCCGCATTGACGTTGGCATTCAGATAAACGCTGACGCGGGAATAGGTGTTAGCATCCAGCTGCAGTGTATTGATGCCGGGGTACAACGCTTTTACCAAACTGCGGTTGCGATTGAGATTCAGGATGGATGTCCAGTTGAAACGCTTTGTTTGTACCGGTACTGCATTCAGACTCAATTCCACGCCCTGGTTCTGGATGTTACCTGCATTGATCACCGTGTTGGTATACCCGATTGCGCCGGATACATCTATATTGAGCACCTGGTTCTTGTTCTGCTGGTTATAATAAGTAAACCCTACCCCTTAAACGGTCTTTCAATATCTTCAGATCTATCCCCGTTTCAAAGGAATTGCCGAGTGAAGGTTTTATATTAGGATTATTAAGGGTAGATGGCAGATGCATGGGCAGATAAGGATTATTATCCGATCCTTTATAAGGACTTTCCAACAGGTAAGATTCATATATCTGATATGGATCCAGGTCGGAGCCGGCTTTCGCAAAGCTGATGCGGAACTTACCGTACGACAGTGGCTCCCACTTCAGCAGCTCACTGAATACCATGCTGAAAGATACAGAAGGATACCAGTAAGAATTGTTATTCGGCGGCAATGCGGAAGAAATATCGTTGCGGATGGTAGCATCTACATAATAAATATTATCATAGCCTAATGATACTGCTGCATATTCACTCCGCACTTCCTTGCGGCGAAGATAGTTCGTTACTATGGGCCGGTCTATGGAAGCGGAGAGGTTGTAAAAGTTAACGACAGATAAACCTCCCTGGGTTCTGCCAGACAGGAATGAATAGCGTTGCGTCAGCAGGTTCGCTCCCAGGTTGGCACTCAGGCTCATCTTACCGAACGATTTGTTATACTGTGCCAGCACTTCGTAGTTCATTTCCTTGTTCTCGAACTTTCCTTCGTAATATTCGTTGAGATCTCGTCCGCCATAGGCTTTGCGCTGATCAATATTCTGCGTAAACATATCGGCCCTGATAGCGCCGCTTACTTTCAATCCGGGCAATACGTCGTACACCAGTCCTACGTTGCCGAAGAAGCGATCACGTGAATCATGACCCGGATTTTCATAGGCTTCGAAATAAGGATTATTCCAGTCGCTCCCCGGTTTCTTGAGGAAATCAGGATCATTCACATCTTCATGATTCCAATGATAAAAAGTGCCATCCGGATATTTATACTGTCGTAATTTCTTCATATCGAGCGAGCGCTCGAACCACTGATAGAAATTGCGGCTTCCCTGATAATAGCCCTGAGATGGCCGCTGGCCTTTATTATTAGCGTAATTAAAATTGGTGGATACAGTCACGGAAGGGCCCAGATTAAGCGATCCGTTAAACCCTACGTTGTTCCGTTTCAGGTAAGTATTAGGTTCAATCCCTTTAATATCGGTATGGTTGATCGACAAGCGGAAACTGCTGTTTTCTCCACCTCCCGATACGCTGGCGTTGTTATTGAAAGTAGTACCGGTAACAAAGTATTCTTTGATGTTATTGGGATGTGGACTGAAAGGCGTCATCTTCCCATAGTCCGGATCTGCCGGGTAAAAGCTGTACATCTGTCTTACAGGAGTACCATCCATTTTCGGGCCCCAGCTTTCATCTGTACCGGAAGCAAGCAACTGCGTTTGCCCGTTAACGTTAATCCTGCTGAACTGCTGGCTGCTGCCGGCACCATAGATATTTTGCAATGGCATAAAGTTTCCCGCTTTTTCAATAGAGAAAGCGGAATTGACATTTACGTTCATGTTTTTGCTTCCCTTGCGGCCGCCTTTACGTGTGGTAATGAGGATCACGCCGTACTGTCCGCGCAAACCATATAAAGCAGAGGCAGCCGGTCCTTTCAGTACATTCACACTTTCAATATCTTCCGGGTTAACGTCCTGCGCCAGGTTGCCCATATCCGGTCCGTTACGGCCGGCGAAGTTCATATTCGATATCGGCGTACCATCCAGTACCATCAGCGGCTGTTCCTGCCCGTTAATGGAGTTAATACCTCTTATCTTAATCTTCTGCGTACCACCCATACTGGCACCGGATGAGCCCACCACCTGTACGCCGGCGATCTTACCCGACAGGGAACCGAGTACATTCTGTTCGTTGGTAAGTGTCAGGTTATCCCCTTTTACTTCCTGGATAGAATACCCAACGGCTCTTTCCTTGCGGGAAATGCCCAGTGCAGTGACCACCACCTGATCCAGGTTACGGGTATCCGGTTTCAGTACGGTGTTGATGTTGGCTTGTCCGCTGGTATTTACTTCCACGGTAAGATAGCCCACATAGCGAAAAACGAGTGTAACATCGGCCCCGCCTGCATCCAGGCGGTAGGTTCCGTTTACATCAGTGGAGGTTCCTTTGTTAGTGTTCTTAATCTGCACGCTGACGCCTGGCAGGGGTTCTCCTTTGTCGCCTGTTACCTTACCGGTAATGACGCGCGACTGTCCGGTTAACTGCATGGCAATAGCACAGTACACTAATAGGATAGCAATGATCTTGTTCATAAGCTAACTGTTAGATTCTGGTTAAACTGTATGCTACTAAAAATAAAATAATAAAAAATGAATGTCAATAGAGAGAAGGATGGATGGCAGGAGATCGATACAACGAGCCTGATAAAACTATCAACGGGTTTTCGGGGTTAAAAGGCAACAGGCAGACTGTAATAGTCTGCCTGCGCTTATATCAGGAGGGTAACCAGAAATTTATTTCCTTGGCTTTGTCGCCGGTCTTATACCAATCCTGCCACTGATCGTTTTTCACATTACCTTCCCAACTCGGTGAGCCGTCTGTCCGGGAGCGGAAAAAGCGCCAGCGGTAGTGATGGTACACGCCCATGATATTGATGGCGTATGCCTGTGTCAGTGCAGTATTGCCGATAATGATATTGAGATTATCATCGTTCGAAGCACTGGCTTTTCCGCCCATATTGTGGGAACCTGTCATCAGCACCGGATTGGCAGAAAACGGATCTATCACAATTATCTTGCTGTGAATAGTTACATTCTGTATACCTATTTCCTTCATCCACGACTCAAAGGCCGCACCAATGCTTGCCGGCAGTACCACATCCAGGTTGCCCTGCTGTTGCTGATTTTTATGCATGAAAGTGATGGTAGGATGCTGCGCTGTTCCCGGATCACCATTCAGTACACCATTGATCAGCAGCTGCTTGTTTTTACTCATCTCCATAATAGTATCATACAACATACGGCTTTTTCCTTCCACACCCGGCTTAAACATCAGAAAAAGGATGCCCTGCTTCGCAGCGCGGATATGCGAATCCGCTTCATCCAGGTCGATCTCTTTCTGCACCGGCGTAAAGAAAGTTTTGATCTGCGGCGCAGTTCTCACACTATTGTTAAAGTCCTCGTATTTCTTGGAGTACAGTCCTTTCCCGTTTTGATCACAATCGGCTTTAATGGCATCCCATTCGGCTTTGTAATAGGCCGCTACTTTGGGATCGTGCAATATTACCGCGTTATTCACCTGGGTGAAAACGCCGTTGGTAGTCCAGTTGGTGGAACCGGTCAGCACTTTGACGGCAGTTTCTTTGGTACCGGATTTATCGGTTACGATCATGAATTTATTGTGGGCAAAATGAGGGGTTGATACAATTCTCCGGGTAAGGTCCACGTGGGTAAGCAATTTCGCATTCACTGCCTGAGGGTCAGGATCTTTTGCACCAAACGCGCCATTTGCCAATATGATATGCGCCCGTTTGCCCAGGGCATTCAGGCGGCGAATCAGTTCCGGCTCATTCAGTTCATACAAAGCTCCGTAGAGTTGCAGGTTCTTATTGTCTGTCACTTCTTTCAGTAAATTATAGAGAGCTTGTAACAGGTCGCCTCCCATAAAATTCCTGATCTTTGAATTTACATCATTGAGATTGGTAAGCAGGGTCTTTTTCTTTTCAGCATCGGGCACAGTGCTGAGCCTTTTGGCAAGAAACTGCGAGGAAACCAGTCCACGGTTAAAATAGGCTTCCACGCCGGGAGGATTCCCAACCGTTACCCAGTCGCTCCAGTCTGTAGCCTTATCATCTGCCTCCTGCAGCTGCGTTCCCGAATGAATCATAGGCACTACACGGTAGCTCACTACGTCGCCGGTCTGAACATAGTAATCGATCCAGATATACTTCTGAATGGGCCAGATGGTACTGGGTTGCGTTTCGCCATCGGTATGCGGATCACCCTGAAAGCCAACGCCTGTATGCAGGGCTTCTGCCTGCGAATCGGGCTGACCTTTATGCTTCCGGTAGATGGCGAATCCCCAGCAGTCTTTAATGTTGCCGGAATACTTCCATACAATAGTGGCTTCATCACTATTGGCGTACACCTTAATGACAGATGGTGCTTTCATAGTCTGAGATTTTGAGGTTAGCATTTATTTGGGAATTAACATAAATGATAGATGGTATTGCGTGCAGTCTGCCTCTTTATTCAGTGTTGCAACAATTAACAAAGGCCGGCGTATTATATTGCCAGCCACAGTGCTCTTACGGTATTGTTGTGTGCTGTTTTTTCCGGATACCGGTATTAAAAACAGCTTATAACCACAGATTGAATTTACGCTAATTTTCAGGAAGAAAAACCGGATATTTTACCAACCTCTGCAAAATAACGATCACCCACTCGCCCGGGCCATTAACAGGCCCGGAGAGCAGGTTGATGATCGATAAAAAATGGGTAAAGCAGTTCCACTACCCTGCCAGCGGGTAAAATGGGGAAACAAATACCATAACTGTGATTGAAATTATCTTAATAGTACTTCCACGTGGGCTGGACGAAAATAACCACGGAGGATCTTTACGGCGGTGCCGATCTGGTTCTTAACGGTCTGGATGCTGATATTCATTTCCTGTGCAATCTCCTTATGGCTCATCTGATCATAATGCCTGAAACGAAAGGCTGCTGAGGATTTAGGTGGTACTTTTTCCTGCAAAGCATTATCTACCTGAACATAGATTTCTTTGCTTTCCAGCAGATCCTCCGGCAGAAAAGGTTCATCCGGGATCGTGTTCACGAACTTCTTTTCGCGCGCTATCTTATTAAGACAACGGTTACGTACGGCAACAAATAAATAACTCCTGATTACGGTGCCGCTATCCCGGTTCTGATAATGGGCATCTATCTTCATAAATAGCTTCCTTTGCCAGAAATCCAGGAAGAATTCCTGCAGGAGATCTTTAGCCAGTTCTTCATCCTTTAGCATTTCCATCGCTAATGTCAGCAGGCACCGATGAAATTTGTTGTAAAAAGCGGTAAAGGCGGCGGAGTTACCTTCTTTTAATTGGTCCAGAAGGACGGCATCTTGGTTTTTTGGTTGCATTCTCATTCCTTTTTTAACAAGACTTCTTAGGAAAAATTTTACCTGACTACCCGGTATTAGAAAATTAAATTTCTAATGGTTTAACATGATGGTTGAAAGTGGTTATTACGCATTTCCATCTCTAGAACTTAACTTAAAAGTAATGTTATAAAGCGCTTAGATTGGTTAACGCATTGTTAAGCAGCTACATTTCACAAATGGTACGATTCAGTACAGTGGCGGATCTCATGGGAATTAACAAATTGAAAATCCAGGCACAAAAAGTAACCTGCCGGTTACATTTTAAGACATAATTATACCTGCCGGAACAAATGTTCCGGCAGGTATAATTATTAATACTGTCAGATATCTAACGTAAACGTATATACGCTTTTATAATTTCATGATTTACATGCAGGCTGTCGATTTTTTCGATGCCTCGTTGTATGAGCGTATCGTGTTCGAGGGTAAGCGTGAAAAGAGAATTCTTACCGTATTACCTGCAGCTGGTTACTGCCAGCCGGCTTATGTAGTATCAGATTATAAATCCTGTATTTACCATCGGCAGAAGTACCTACCATAGCCGATTCACCTCTCAGCTCATCGTCGGTACGCACCAGCCCTACTGCTTTTCCATCTCCATAAAACCTGAGCTCATAATGTTCCAGGGGCTCCATCTCCAGGTGATAATTCCGGATTTCATCAAACCGTTTCCAGGTATCTTCTGCGTCGGCCGGCTTATTGAAAAAGAACGCCTGCTCTACTTCAACCTCACGGGGGTAAAGCAGGGCTGCTATTGCATCCATATCGCCTTTTGCCAGCAGCTCGCGGTAACGCTGATAAAATGCCACTACTTCTTTGGCCAGCTGTTCCTTGTTCTCCTTTCTCAGATCCTGACTCTGGCTCCAGCCTTTCAGCTGGTAGGGCACATTGGCCTCAAAGCTGCCTTTGAATTCAACATAGGGGATATTACCAATTTGCACTTCCGGCATTTTATATTGGAAAAGCTGCTTGTACTCCTGCTGCTTTTCCTTCTCATAATCTCCCACTTTTATTTTAACATTCAGACCGCTGTTATGAGCCAGCAGGAAGGTGTCCATTTTGTCGTTATCATCCACCCGCGGATACACCCGGATAGTAATATCCTGTTTGCCACTTTTAAGTATATTGGAAGAAACAGGCACAATAGCTCCTCCCTGGTTTCCGCTCGTAAAACTTACCAGCGCAGGCATATCATTCACCAGTATTTCGTATGTGCAGTTATAACTCTCAAAATCCAGCAGGAAACGTGGATTGTAGTCATATTTCTTTATCAGCTTATAACTGTTCAGGTATTTTTCCTTGATATTCTGATTCATGCTTTCTTTTTTGGCATTTGATCCCTGACCACAACTTTGCAGCGCAGCCATCAAAATAAAAACAACGGCTATTATTGATTTTCTCATCCGTCCGATTCTTTTTTGGTTAAATATAACTTGGGCAATGATAATCTTTTCTCATCAATTGCAATTTCAAAAGAAGCTTTCGGATTATAGTCGAATATTGAATTATACTTCGCTGGTTTTTCCGCTGCTTCCGGTGTTGGAGCAGCGCCCTTCTTTTTCTTCTCCCTTGCTTTTTCCGAAATGCTTATTTTGCCCTCCACCATTCCCTCAATTTTTATGCCTTCAAAAACAAGGTCCAATCCGAGGTAAAGCCCTTTTTCATCGGAGCCAAAGATCCCCTGCAGCCCCAATCCCGAAGAGCCTTCCAGTCCCATTCCAAACGACACTACCACTTTGGTTTTCAGGAAGGTGGTTGTTTTAGCCAGGTTCAGTTTACATTCCACTTTCACTGAAATAAATGCCCCTCCTTTAATCAACTCTTCCTTTTTATCGGAGTGGCCGGCTTCTCTCGTGAAAACATTGCCTCCTACGGTATTATGCTTGAAGGTGGCCTCCATATCTATCTTACCGGTAATAGACACATTCAGCACCACCTTACTTTCATCGTCAGCCAACAGGTACAATAAAGCATCCACTGTTTTCAGGATGGCATAGGCAAGTGGATGACGGCGGCAAAGCAGTTCCAGGAAATCCCATTTAACTTCGAGTCCTATCAGCGGTTTGGCCTCCAGCTTTATCAGTACTGTTTTTCCGGCTCCCCACAGCTCCGAAGATTTATCTACCGGCGGCATGGTTTCATAATACCAGGATGCTGCCAGCCCCACTTTCGGGAATTGCAATTCATAATCCACCGGCTTACGTTGCATCTTACTGATCAGCCCCTGTATATTCTTATCAGCACTACCCTTATTTTTATTAATGAAAGCATCCGGATCTTTTCCATCTCCTTCCACATCCGCTTTCGTAGTATATTTCCCCTCCAGTATATCCTTAGCTCCCTGGGCCAGCTCCCATACTTTCTTAATCATGCCGCAGTACTTCTGCACCAGCTCCTGAATGGGTTCTATACTCTCCTTATCGTTATTCCATTCCACTTTGATGGAAAACTGGAACTTCCGGAGCACTTCCAGTAATTCAGTAAATTTCCCTTTTGTTTTTACTTCCGCAGCCGGCGCATCTTTACTTTCCGGTAACGCCAGCATCTGTCCTATTTCGCGGGCATTGGTTTCGTTATAGTGATCCAGTACAGGAGTTGGCTTGCTGTATTTATCTTTCACCTTATCTTCTATCTTTTCCACACTCTCCATTCTGTTCAGCACAAAGCGCTGCATCTTGCCGGTAATCCCTTTCCCTTTGTTATCGTTGGCAAACTTTTCTTTCAATTGCTTGAAATCCTCTTCCTTCATGTTGAACGCCAGCGCTGCCGTCCATTTAATATCCGGATAGATAGCAAAGTTGATGATGTGTTTCCAGCGGCATGTTTGTATAGTAACCGGGAAATGGTCTATCTGCGCTGCCGGGATCCACAGGTAACCCAATATGCGCTTCACGTCCGGAAGCCCGCGTTCATCACTGAAGGCATATTTGTATTGCGCATCCAGTTCAAAGCCACCGTCGGAATGCGCTATTACGCCACTAAAGGAGCTGCTGGTTTCTCTCTTTATTTTATAGTTGTTGAATTTCTGTTCCGACTTACCTTTCACCACACTCTCTTCCGGCTTTTCTCTTTTTACACCGGCCTTTTTATCCTCCAGCTTATACCCTTTGCCGACAAAGCTCGCGAGGTCTATCACATGATTTTTATGCTTGGGAGTTGCCACACATTCCGAATCATTCGTGACCACTGCTTCCACGGTCACCTTGATGTTCTGGGCTGCCGCTTCACTTCCTGCCACAACGTTATAGGTGAGATGCTCCGGAGGCTGGAAACCAAGCACATTCTCATCGAATATCGCCTGCTTCCCGTCCTTGCTTTCCACCATGATGGCGCTGTATTTACATGGCTGAAAACGACGCGGGTTAGTGGGAATATCTCCTACTACCACCGGCTTGTTTCCATTCATCATCAACGGGGAATCATCTGTTTTAGGGCCTTTCACGTTCAGAATGGAACTTTTAAACGTTTTGGAAAGCTTCCCTGTTTTATTGTTTACCGTAGCATAGATCTCCAGTTCCTTGCCGGCATCAGGTATCCAGAGCTCGTCGAGATATACATCCACTACGGCTTTCTGCACAAAATTCTTTGCGGGGATACCCGGGCCGCTTTCTTTTTTCTCCTGTGCCGTCCGGAATTTCACTACCACATCAGTGATTTGCAGCGCACCCCTTGCCCGCTCATCTTCCAGTATACCCACCATATTTACCTGGCGGGTAAATGTTTTGATAGATCCTTCCGGTGTTTCTTTCCCTTTCGGAATATCAGCTTGCTTGTTTTCCCGCTCCCACACCGGCAATTCATTATCTTTCAGCACCATGTTATGGTTCATCAGGTGGATGTAAATATCTTCTCCGTATAATGCACGTGTGTAAATATGCAGCTGCACGCTTTCTCCGAAGCGTTTGGTGCCTTTGGTAATAATCTTCCCATCGGAATTGGGAGTATACTCCCTCCATTCTACGGAAAGGATCTCCGGCTTGCCTTTGGCTACCACAAAATATCCATTGGCCGCAGAGTTAGTGGGCTCATTTCCTGCCAGCACAGGCTCCAGCCAGGCCAGGCCTCCTCCTTCCGCTACCTTGGGGAAATTAGGATATACCAAAGGCCCTTTCAGGGTTTCGTTTACATCTGTTTTCCTGAATGTCAGCGTGCGCAGCATAGCCCAAACCCAGTTATAGGGGGCATTGTCAACAGCCGGGGCCGGGGCTTTCATGGGTATCGTTACTTTCTTCTCCTGCGTTGCCGGTTTTTTCTCTACCAGCGTAGCTACCTTCTTCATCTCCGCGGTAACCCATCCGGCCTCTTTCAGCGTTACCAGCGATCCTTTGGTGTCAACAGTTCCCTTTGAAGCAGGGACAAATATTTCCAGTTTTCTGTTCTCAGACATGGCGAATATTTTTTAAGACGGCTGCCCTTCCAGCAACTCAATCATATACAGATCTTCTTCCACTTTCTTCACATCCATCATCGGGTTAAGATGCGATTGTACCTCCTTATCGGCCTTTTCTGCATCCTTTTTTGTCATATCAGCAGTTTGCCCGTGGAAGGTAATGCGGATACAGTCCGTACTACCGGTAGGACAGGTAGCTTTACTGTCTTCCAATAAAATATGTGCTCCTCCGGGAAGCTCCACCTTATCGTAAGAACCGCTCCAAGCCGTCACCGACGGGGTACATGGATTGTTGTTTTTCTTGGAGCAACTGCCGAACGAATTATTCTCGAACGGTTGCCCTATATCTTTTGTAGTAGCCAGTGGTTTCTCGGCTCCATCCTTATCATTGATATAATGGACCTGCTGACTCTTTACTTTCAGTTTATCGGGGGTAGTACCAAACTGGCACATACAAACAGCACCCTGACATACCAGATGTTTCTCACTCATAGCTGTTGTTTTTATTGCGTTGAAATAGGGATGAAAAGAATCCTTTCTTTTTCTCTTTTTCTGTTGCAGTTTCCTGTCCCACTACTATGGCCGGCGTTGTTGACACCGGTGCCTGATCTTTTTCCCGCAAATGATATAGGGCGATATCAACGCGCCTGGTCTGCTCCTCCTCCAACGGTAGTATGCAGAAGCCTGTAATGGCATTCAGCGACCAATCACTGTGATATAGCTTATACGTCAGTTCTGCCGTCGCTTTCAATGGTGTATGTATGCCGTACAGTTGCTGCGATAAAGGGATTTCCTTTTCTCCCAGCAAATCTTCCAGGCTGCGCGGATCTGTACACTGCGCTTTCTGTTGCAATACAAGGCAACCACTGTCCGTATGATGTTGTACCGGCTTCTGTGTTACGGCAAATTGCACGGGTACAGTATAGGGTACTATCGGCAGGGCAGTTGTAAACTGCCGTTCCATGATATCACCACCTGGTTGATAGATATCAGCGAAACAAAGAGCCATAAACCAATCCCGGCAAAGCGACTGATATATATGTGCTTCGCTGGCCACTGCCAGATCCATATAGGCCAGCATATCAGCTGTTATGCTGCCGGTATAATATTGCTGCAATCCGGGCCTGGCAGCCTCCCAGGCCGCTGCAATCCGGGCCTGATTAGCAACACCCTTAAACAGGCCAGCCTCATTTACGGTAACCTGTAATGGGTACAGAACTTTACCACAGGCATCCGACAACCGGTCTATCAGCTGATCAGGTGCATGATCATTGATGTACACCTGGCCTTTATTGATCTCCAGCAGAAAAAGCTGTCCGGGTAATTTCCCCAGGCATTTTACGCTGATCTCGTAACTGATGGTTTGTTGTGCACCATTGTTCCCGAATGTATAGGTTGCGCCAAAAGTCCGGTTAAACTGTAAGGGATTAAAACGAAATGCCGACTGACTCATACCCTGCTATTTCTTTATTTTACGATCGTTTTGCAATAGCCGGTTAACCAGCGCATATACGTTGTCTATATATTGCCGGATAGGCTCGGGTATGCGGTCAGTATCTGAATCAATGGTATATATCATTTCCTGGCTTTTGTCTTTAAAACTGATTTCTATGCGGATGGACGGCTGGTCGTGACAATTCAGACATCCCCAGCTATGGGTGGTAGCGCCCGCAGTAAGCAACAACGCCGGAACAGAGTCGATTACAAAACGACTTTCCTTCCATTGTGCAGCGGTCATATTCACTACAGCGGTATCGGGCTTACGGCTGCTTTCTTTATCGAGCCAGTAACGCTGTAATCCCAGCGGCGTAATACGGTACATCACCCGTAACAGCATTCCCTGCATCCCGAACCTCACCTGTGCCACTTCTTTTGTCTGCGCACTGATATTCCATGCAGCCGCCAGCAGAAAAAGACAAATAAAAATGCCTCTTCGCATGCTAATAGTTTAAGATTAAGCTTCTGTCTTTCCTCATGACATCCCACTGGAATTTGAAGAAAGCATACATATGTTCCTTAAATGGATTATCGCTGCCTCCCTCTTGCCAGGTATAATCCATGATATTATCGGTATAACCCTTATAAAGGGTATATGGAGGAGGTGTTAGCCCTTCCAGCGGAGCCCCGGTACTGAAGGTATGTTGCAGGCCTAATGAGTGCCCGGCTTCATGTATCAATGTCCGGCGGCTACTCAGGCCACTGAGGAATATCATGTAGGAATTTCCCCATTGGAATTCGTTCACGATATCTCCTGCATGGGTAGAGGTTAATCCTGCCAGCGCAGATGCTTCCAGATCTGTAAGGAACATATAGGTGCGTTTGTTGGCGTCTCCATCGATACTGCCACCCACCGGTTTATGTTTTCCGTATTTTTCGTAAAGCCTGATGATAGACTGCAGCAGCTGATCCTGGTATTTCTCTGCTACGCTGGCCATCAGTGTCCGGTCCCAGAAATAAGTTACCTCCGGATCCTTTTCCGGCAGGTCATACACATTAAAGTCCGTATCTGTTTTTACTTCCGCGCGGATAAGTGCCTGATTAAAAGATGCGTGCTTAAACTGGTATTCGGCATCTTTCACTAACTGTTTTTTAATATTGCCGGAAGTCTCCTTTTTCGTATTCACTCTCACCAGTACGATCTCCAGTTTCGGGATCACGTGGTTGTTATATACCATCAATTTGCCCACTTCTTCCTTTTTATCCCCCAGTTTGGCGAATATTTTAATTTCTTCGTGCTGTTTCAACGGTGCACCGTTATTCACGATGTTCACTGCACCTTTCAGGGTATAGTAGCCAATCTTTTGCCCGTCGAAATATTTCTTCTTTTTGCCTGCTCCTATCAGGGCGCCTATATTGATCTGCGCAGGGGAAACTTTCAGATGCGGATTTTTAGATTCCAGGATGATCTGGGTACCATCACTGATTACTTCTTCTATCTCCTCCAGTTCCAGATCGAGCTGCACCCCGTTTTTGTTCATATCCGAACCATACTTAAACTGCTGGGCAGTGGTATGGGGAAAAAGAGACAGCCAGGCGGGGTAATAATCCTTGCCATATGGCTTGATGGGGTTCTTTACGTCTTTCAGGTATTCTTTTTTGGTGGCTTCCACATCGTTGCTGAGCGGCTTCATGGCACCACTGTTGCCTTGCATCACGAGGTATATAGAATGTATGTATTCGTCTCTGAGCCAATCGAACCCGTACTCTCCCTTATATGAAGCCGGGCGCCGGAAGTGGATCATGAACTTTTTCAGTTCCTTTTGTTTTTTCTCGGGGGCCTGATACTTATCATAGACCACTTTATCGGTACTACGCAGTTTCACCTGGTTGGCCGCATTCAGGCTGATATCTCCATTGGTGGCATAGGTGGTGGAATGTTCGGAGCTTTCCACAATATTCTTTGCCCTTGAAATCATGTTTCCCATCTCTTCCGCGAATTAACAGGTATTAAAACAGTTTTGCCTTATCGCCGCTTTTATTCACGATCTGTTTGGCGCTATGCATTTCTATATTTTCTTTCGTGCTGTTCATGCTCACTTTCTCGGCTGTTTTCTCAATGGTTTTAGCCGTGCGTTGCAGCGTATCATCTGCTACTTCCCGGATATTAGCCGCCATGAGGCTGAAGTCTTTCACAGCTGCCTGTGTAAGGTTCTTTCCTGCATTTACCTGTATATTCTCCGCAGCGGTGAAACTGATATTCCTGGCATTGATGGTTACATTTTCCGGAGCGGATATGTTGATATTTTTGCCATTGGTATCCAGGGTAACGATATTCCCTGATTTATCGGTGATGGTGATGCTTTCCGCGCCATCCGTATCATCAAGACGTATAATGTGGCCACTGCGCGTTTTGATAACTTTATGATTATTCTGTGCGTCGCCGAAACTGGTTTTAGCACTGCCGTTATATACGGTTCCCATCACCAGCGGGGCTTCGGCATTACCTCCCTCGAAGTCTACCCATACTTCCTCTCCATTTTCAGGAATGAAATAAAAGCCCTTTTCAGGACCGCCATGTGGCGATACAATCCTCACCCAGGGTGTAGTGCCTTGTTCCTGCCACTGAAACCTCACACGTACGCGCCCTAATCCTTCGGGATCGTTATTATCCGTCACCACGGCACTCTGCGGTTCGCAAACCGGTATCCGGTGCAGGTCTACTTCCGGCATCGCTGCAGCAGCGGGTATTGCTTCAAACGTATTCCTGTATAATCCGTTCTCGGTACAATGATGCACCAGGCTGGTCACCACAAATTCTCCGTGATGTTCGCTGGACAATACAGACTCGTTCACAGTAATAATGTCCCCGATGCGTAATCCTGTCTGCTGACTGGCACCTTTCAGCAATGCCATCCGGGCCAGACGGCCTTTCTTTTGCACCGTTGTATACTTATCCAGTTGCGCTTTAGCTGCGTTATCCATCCATTGATTGATCCTGTTGGCGGAAGTTTTCTTGTACAGCTTTTCGCTCACTTCCTTCAAATGGTTCGTATATACGTCGAGGTTACCGGCGGCTACTGCAGCAGTTTCGTGGTTCACCGTCTGGTATTGGCGGTAGTCGAATCCGTACAAACGGCTGTTATTTGATTTAACCGTAAGATCAATATGGAAATCCACCAGATCTACCTGGTGAGTGAGCGATATTTTCTGGGGCCGGTAATTTCCGAACACCACTTTTTCCCCATCAAAGAAAAACCATTCCCCGAAACGGGCCGCCAGGCGGGATATAAACTGATAGGTAGTTTCCTTGTACTGTACAATATATTTCAGGGATTCGGTATACGAAGGATCCACAGCGGGCGACTTCCCATATGGCCCGCATCCTTTCAGCGCTTCGCTGATGATAGCCGACAGGTTTTTATCTTCAAATGTGGCAATATTCTCGTCATCTTCCAGTAATATCGTCACACTGTGACCTTTGATCACACAAAACCCGTGGGTGCCATCACTTTCTTTGCCCACACTGATACCGTCCACAATTCCGTTAAAGATAAGTGGCTTGTATACCGCATGTGTTTCCACCGGATTAACAGAGATGGAAATTTCTTTCCCCAGGAATTCCTTTCCTGCATTGAACAGACCCTTTCCCAGCCGGGTCAGCCAGTCATAACCAATCATGATCTCAAACTCATGATGCCCGCTGATGGTCTGGTTTAAGGTGAGAGAATGGAAAGAGGTGAACTGATGCTCACCAATTGAAAATGAGGTGTGCGTATACAATGACATTTCGCAACTTTTACTGGTTCTAAATATGGTTAAATACCTTCCATTCTGGCAGTTATTCTGCTGAAATATCGGGTAACAACACTAAATAATATAAATATCTGTCTGTTGTGCAAAAACGGGTTTAACAAGCAACAGGGATAGATATGGCACTACAATGAATTTGAACGCTAATATACAACAAGTGTCTCAATTCCAGGATGATGTAATCAAAAATAATCGAAGCTGATAATTTGAACCAAAAGAGCTCTGCCGTATCAACTCTTTCTGCCTCAGCTTTTATCTTCGTTGTGACTGCCCGGCTGATCGTCTGCAAAAAATATTTTCTTCAAACGTTGATACATAAACGAAATAACGAGCAATATCACCCCCAGGGATATGAAGGCAGCGATTTTTCCTCCGGCGCCCAGCCCGGAAAAATCGTAGAGGAATAACTTCCCTATCGTCAATCCGAATACTGCAATGGAAATAATACGCACCAGCTTCGACTTACGGCGTAATCCCAGGAAGATCAGCACAAAGGCGTAGGTGCTCCAGAGAATAGCATATCCTACCCGATGCGAGTCGTAAAGTATAGCCGGTGTGGATGCAGGATGATGCGCTATGAATACCAGCAAATGATCCAGCTCCGCACTGATGATAAACAATACCAATATAGCCGCACTCCATTGAAACACTGGTTTCAGCCCGGGCTGCTTCAACTGCTGTAATAACCTCCATGTCTGCCATACCATCACGCATAATGCCGCCATCAACAGGTAATGCAAATAAAAGTAAACAACAGGATGCTGATTGTCTACCACATCATTGCGCACGTCTGCCATATCCGGATTATAGAAAAACAGGTACGCCAATGCGCCGATCACCGGTAACAGCAACAAGGCAGGAGACGTCCATTTCCTGCGCCGGCCGGTCAGCAACAAGGCTATCAGGAAAAGATAATTATAGATCCCGCTGAGCGTTATGGTAAGTGCTTCGAAGTAGTAGTTACTCTGGTACAACAGCTCCAGTATTCCCACTGCGTATACCATCAGGCATACTAACACCAGCAGGAAAGTACGGTAAGCCGGCATAGGGATATCTATCAGGAACAAGGCTTCCGGCTTTTCCCTTTTACTCAGCATCAACAACAGTCCCACAGCCGCTACGGCCACCACACCCGTTACAAACCCCTTGTTGGCAAATGGAATGATATGCGGATGCTGCGTGTAATAAAGCTGTTGCCAGTCCATCAGCAAACTGAAGAACATCAGTATAAGCACCAGTATAGCTGCATATTGCATCATTCTTATACCGGATTTTTGCCATAGCCACATCAGTAAAACGGTTTCTGTAGCCCAGAACAGGGTAATGTAGTTGCCGTGTAACTGCACCGGCGCCGTCAGGCTTACAAAGGTAATGGTCAGTCCTGTCAGCAGGTAAATAAGTAACCTGTCGGCCTTTTTATTACGGTAAAGCACCAACGCAAAAAGCCCGTTAAACACCGCCATCATTGCGGTAAATAATCCATGCCAGGTATTTCCGCTCGTTTGCTGCAGTATAACGATCCCTGCTACATAGTACAGGAAGGTATTGCTGAGCAGAATGATAATATCCCCGAAGCCGAATGGTTTGTTGTTTCTCACATTATTCAACACATTCATCGCGAAGAAAATGAGATAGTACAATGTGCCATAAACCAGCGCTACGCCGTAGGGAGCTTTGCTGTTGTTTTCCAGATGATAGCTCAGCCATCCGCCATACAGGATAACTGTGGCGATATAGCTGATAATATTAACGATGTTCCACTTTTTAAAATAAGCCAGCACCAGCATCCCCATATTCAAAATGGCGATATAGGTGAACAACACTACCGCATTCCCCTCACCGGTACTTACCATAAATGGTGCACCGAAACCACCCAGTATGGCGATGACTGCCAGTTCCCGCCTGTCGTAGCTGAGCGATAACCACACCGTTAATGCTGTGATCAGGATGGTTAGTGCAAATGCGAGCGACTGGCTGAACAGATGATATTGCTGGAATGCAATGGTCACCGTAAAATAAAGTACCGATACTCCGCCTCCTACCAGCACAGAACTAAACGCAGCAAAGGTTTTTCGCAGGCGGTAAGATAAGCCCAGCAGTATAGCCCCGCATATAAAGCCAATCAGCGTACGCCCGGCTTCATTGATCCAGTTTTTGTCTATCGCATATTTCAGGAAGAAACCGATTCCCAGTACCAGCACACCAATCCCGATCTTATTAAACAGGTTCTCGCCGATAAACTTTTCGATGTCAGGGTTTCTTTCCCAAAACCCTGGCTTCGGCTGAGGTGTTGCACGAGGTGGTATTACCTGCGTTCCTGAAGTGGCCGCCATTGGCGGAATGGTTACTTCAGCCGCCCCGGCAATAACCTGCTCAGCGGGAACATCCCTTAACACAGGCCCTGTTTCCTGCAGCGGCTCTTTGGGGGTTTCCGGCACTACAGGTATTCCCATCTGCGGCTGAATGATCCGTTCCCTCTCCGGCTGCGCGGGCGGCGGATCGCGGCGGGGTACGGTTACAATAGGTGGTATGGCCGGCGCCGGTGCATCTGCCGGTTTAGTATTATCCTCTTTCCGGAGTGCATCCAGCTTCTTTTCTATATCGGAAAGCTGAAACTGCAACAGCTGCAGTGTTTTCGTTGTATCGCCCTTGAAGATCAGCAACATTACAAACACAACGATCAGTAACAGGAATATAATAGTTTCAACCATATCAGTAACGGGTAATTGGTTTAACAAAACGCGGCATCATCGTAACAGATACTTAAATTATACTATTCCGCGCAGAAAAAGACAGGTATTCTTAACTTTAAAATAACCTTGCCGGTTATCTATTTATATTTCACTTTGCAATTCCTTATATAACTTATTGAGATAACGGTAAAACACATCTCCTGATATGAAACAAATACTGATGGTTGCCTTTTGCGGTGCACTGCTTGGCAGTAGTGCCACTGCCCAGCAAAAAACCGATGTACAGGCCCACCGCGGCGGAATGGCACTCATGCCCGAAAATACCATCCCGGCCATGATCAATGCTGTCAGGCTGGGAGCCAGAACCCTGGAACTGGACTGTATCATTACTGCAGATAACAAAGTGACAGTATCGCACGATGCTTATATGTCTGCCGAATTCATGCGCAAGCCCGATGGCTCCGATATTACAAAGGCGGAAGAAAAAGGACTGGCTTTGTATAAAATGAGTTACGACAGCATCCGGAAATACGATGCAGGTACTAAACCACATCCCCGTTTCCCGCTGCAGCAGAAAATGCTGGTGCGTAAACCATTGCTGACTGATCTCATCGACAGCGTGGAAGCCTATGTAAAAACACATCACCTGAAACCGGTGTATTACAACATGGAAACCAAAAGTTCTCCCGATGGAGATGGTACCTACAACCCATCGCCCGATGAATTTGTAAAACTGGTAATGGAAGTAGTTAACAAGAAGAAAATAGCCAGCCGGGTGATCATCCAGTCGTTCGATGTGCGCACCCTGCAGGTATTACATAAAACCTTCCCTAAACAAAAAACAGCGCTGCTGATAGGCAATAAAGACAGCTTCGCTGCCAACCTGGAAAAACTGGGGTTCACACCGGATATCTATAGTCCGAATTTTCAATTGGTCAATGCTGAACTGGTAAAGGAAGCGCACGCAAAAAAAGTAGCAGTACTTCCGTGGACGGTCGATGATGAAGAAGATTTCAAGCGACTGCTTTCTTACGGTGTGGATGGGATTATTACTAACGCACCTGATAAACTAATTAACCTGGCGGGGAGCTACCAGCAACGCTAAATAGGATACAGCAGGCTATGCACTTTACAGTCATAGCCTGCTGAAATACCGGTGCTTACTGCATGACCGGCTTCACCGTATATCCTTTGTGCTGTAATAGTTTAATGATGCCGGTAGGACCTACCAGGTGCCCCGCTCCTACGGCAAAGAAAACAATTCCGTTCTTCATCATTTCCGGCATCTTCTCTGCCCAATCGGCGTTGCGCACATCCAACAGCCAATGTTTGGCGTTACTGTCCATCTGATCAGAAGTCGTCATCAGCTGATAAAGCCCGTTCAGATCTTCTTTCTTATAGTCCATCACCATCTCATCCATCTTCACTTTAATACTATCATAAGCTCTGAACTGCTCAATGATCTGCTTATTCGTATATGCCCTCACCAGCATATCCAGCTGCACATCCAGCCCTTCAAGGTAACCGAGGTGCTGTTTTGTACTATCCAGCATGCCCAGGAAAGCTTCCTCGTACGACCTGGGCTTCGCACAGTCAAATGCTTTCTGGGCAAGTAATGGCACCGTAATCACCAGCTGATAATTTTCAAAAGCCTGCAATGGGAAACCACATTTTTTCATCAGCACAGAATCGGCAAGATGATAGTCTTCCGGCGATAACTGTTTGCTGAGCGGAGTATCCGATTGCAGTTTCTTCATTACTATCTGGTTTATTGCCGGATCTTTAATATTGGTTTCCAGCACCAGCATACCGGCAGTGCCGAACGCCCGTTTTACCTTATCGGATATACCGAAGTCCTTATCACAGATCATATGGATGGTACCATAAATGTAGGATGGCTTACTTAAACCATTTCCACTTACTTCCCAAAGTAAGGACTGGGGTAACCGGGATTGCTGGGCACGGGTGTTACAACTCAGCAGCACCGCTGCCATGAGGGCTACAACCATTATTACAGGCTTTTTCATATATGTTTTCAAGGGTTTAACATTTTAATCAGATGGCAATTGCTCACGATGACTAAATACATGATTCAGTCCATGCTGAATCATCTTCTCCAGTAAATCATATCCACCATTAGGCTTGCGGTGAGCAAATTCCCGTTCCAGCTTCGTTACAGGGGCCAGCCAGTAGAGATTCACTTTATCACCGTATACTTCGGGCAGCGCTATCGTTGGTCCGTTATACAGTGCAGACGAGAAGATGATACTTTCAAACGGAGCAGGCAATTCATCATTCGCTACGGTATGGCCTTCTCCCAGCCAGGTTACCTGTTTCCAGGGCCTGTCGGCCAGCCCGGCCATCACACCGCCCAGGCTGATGATCTGCTTGTCAGTAAACTCCGATTTCTTAAACGCCATTCCCATTTCCATACGCCTGAACCCGGGGGCACGATCGTTATACAGCAGTTCCACCCAGGGCATGGGCCGTATGGCTACGCCCAGGGTAAGCAGGTATACCATCCCTTCATGCTCGAATTTTCCGATGGCCATTGGAGGCCATTGTCCTCCGTCGATAGCAAAGTATTGTATCAACGGCCCGAAAACGGCTTCATATGCCTTGATGTATTTGTCCTGCAATACACTCCAGGTCTGGCTGGCCTCTCCCCAGTCGTCCCAGAAAGCGATCGCCTGATCCACCCTCTCATACATGGCATTTGTTCCCCGCGCTCCCAGCGGCATTTGCTGATCTTTCTCTCCTGCACCGATGCAATCTGCGGCATAAGACACAGCGTATTCCTTCTCATACATGCTCCATCCCGGAATAACTCCCAGGATTTCTCCATCGTATAAAACCGCAGCACCATCTCCTTCCTCCATCCACACAATGCTGAGCCTTTCCTTCTCCAATGGCTCTTTCCCTTCCGGATGATTACAATATGCCGCTTCCAGCATAGGCGCCATTCCTTCCTGCATAGCTGCATGATCTTTCCCTGCAGGAGCCGGCTTCAGATTCCTCAGCCAGCAGGGCCGGGGGGAATATTTACTGGCAAGCAATTCAGATGGGTACAGGTAAAAATAAACGACCCTGTCGTCTTGTTCTACTATCGCATATAAGGTTCCCCTGTCATTGGGCTGTTCTATCAGTACTTCCGGTTCCGTCATATTATTCGTTTATGGCTCAAATATAAAGCATTCAGTAACGTACTATAAATCCTTGTTTATTTGCCGTATTTTGTACGTTATACAATTTAGTCATTTATGAAACATTCCACACTGCTATTGGCACTCACACTGTTCACCTTTACCCTCTTTGCAAAAGAGCGGCAATATTATCAGATCAAAATCTATCACCTGAAAACACCTGCACAGGAAACGTTGGTCGACGAATACCTGCAGAAAGCATTTTTACCGGCATTGCATAAAGCCGGCATCCGGCAGGCAGGCGTATTTAAGCCGGTAACGCCCGATACCGCAGATATACGCATATACGTGCTGATCCCGTTTCAGTCGCTGGAGCAGTTCGTCAATCTCGACAAAACGCTGCAGGCCGACAAAGCTTATCAAACTAACAGTGAAGCATATACGAATGCTGCCTGGAACAATATTCCCTACACCCGCATAGAATCTATTCTGCTGCAGGCTTTTCCTGGCATGCCCATGCTTCAGGCGCCATCCCTGCAGGCACCCAAACAGGAACGGGTATACGAACTACGCAGCTACGAAAGCCCCTCCGAAAAATATCATGTCAACAAAGTAAAAATGTTCAATACCGGCGATGAAATCGGCATATTCAAAAGCCTTGGTTTCAACGCAGTATTCTATGCTTCCGTACTCTCCGGCTCCCGTATGCCCAACCTGATGTATATGACCACTTTCAACAATAAAGACGACCGCGACGCACATTGGAAATCATTCAGCGCAGATCCCCGCTGGAAACAACTTTCCGCACTCGAAGAATATGCGCATAATGTATCAAAGTCTGAAATTTTGTTCCTGCGGCCAACAGAATATTCCGATTTGTAGGCATCAAGCATTCTTCATACTCCGCACCATGGTCCGAACCGCCTCCAGATTCTCTTTCGTGGCTTTCGTCTTGTCATAAGCCAGGTAAATGGTATTGGTAGTCGGTTCGTTCCCTTCCCAGATCAGTTTTATCTTTTTCTGTTGCACCAGGTCTTTTACCAGGTAATCTGAAGCTACCGTAATACCTTCCACCTGCTGCATGGATTGCAGGATCGAATTGAAATCCGGTATGATATAACGTGGCCTGAGCCCGGGACGCTTTTTGAAATTATGAAACCAGAACCGGCGGATAGCCAGCAGATCGCTGCTATAGGCGAACCACTCCTGCAACTGCAGCCAGTTTTCTATACTTTCCGGATCATTATTCCGGATGTATTTTTTAACCGGGGTATAGTCTATATCCCGATTGCCCACCAACACAAACTTTTCAAAAAGTATCGGTTCATTCACCATATTCTTTTCCTCTACCATACTGGTAGATATCACGAAGTCGAGCTCCCCTTTCAATAACCGCTGTACCAGCTCTTTTGTCAGCCCAAATTCTACTACCAGGTTGGCCTCGCCGATATTGCCGACCTCGCTGAGCATACATGCATCAAAAAATTCCTTCGGCGCTCCCAAATGTACTACCGCCATGCAACGGGCGATACAGCTCCGGCGGAAATCGCCCTCCACTTTTTCCAGCTTCTCCACCGCTTCTATGATCTGTGTATAGAACAGCTTTCCATAGCTGGTAGGCACCATCTGCCGGGGCTTACGCTCAAAAAGCGTATGGCCGATATAACTCTCCAATGCCGATAAATGCTGACTTACATTAGGCTGGGAAATCAACAGCTCCTGGGCCGCGCCGGTTAAGGTACCCGACTGGTAAATGGCCTTAAAAGTTCTATACCATTCAAAATTCACCATACCGTAAAAATATAAATTTATTTATACTAACAAATAAATTACATTATTAATTTTATAGACAATCAGGCAGTAAATTTGCTGCATCAAATCTGAAAATTAAAAGTATATGGACTTACAGTTAAAAGGTAAAAAAGCGCTGGTAAGCGGTTCCACCCAGGGGATCGGGTACGCCATTGCCTTACAGCTTTTAAAAGAAGGCGCTACTGTTGTTATTAACGGCAGAAGTAACGAACGTATAAAAGAAGCTATCAGTAAGCTGAAGCAACAGGTACCGGATGCAAATGTAAGCGGCGTTGCTGCCGATTTTGCTAAGGCAGCTGAAGTCCAGCAGCTGCTGGACGAAGTGCAGGATGTGGATATCCTGATCAATAATGCCGGTATCTTCGAACCCAGGCCCTTCGAGGAGATTACCGACGCTGAATGGTTTCGGTTCTTCGAAGTGAACGTATTGAGCGGCGTACGCCTTTCCCGCTACTTCTTCCCGAAAATGCTGGCTAAAAATGAGGGCAGAATTATTTTTATCGCCAGTGAAAGCGCCGTGATGATTCCGGAAGAAATGATTCATTATGGTACCACCAAAACAGCGCAACTTTCCATCAGCCGCGGACTGGCAGAACTGACCAAAGGCACAAAGGTAACCGTAAACACCGTGATGCCTGGCCCTACCAAGTCCGAAGGGGTAGATGAATTCATTAAAAAACTCGCCGAAGCAGATCAGATAAGCCCCGCCGAAGCAGAAGCCAATTTCTTCAAAAGCAAACGCCCCAGCTCCCTGCTCCAACGTTTTGCCAATGTTGCTGAAATTGCCAATCTCGTTACTTACCTTTCCAGCCCTCTTTCCGCCGCTACTAATGGCGCCTCATTACGCGCCGACGGAGGATTACTGAGAAGTATTTACTAAAAGTGCTTGTTGTGCTTTCATCTCCCGTTATAATAATAACGGGAGATGGAAGACAGCGCACACTCCTCTCTCAAAAAACAATAACATATGAACTTATATAGTAAAGCAGGCATCTATGCCCTGCTGGTGCTCCTTATTGCCTTTAGTGATGCGAAAGCCCAACCGGGCTTCGATACGCAGCGCCTGTCGAGAATCGACGAATTTATTACCCATCAGATAAAGGAACAACATATCCCTGGCGCTGTGGCATTGATTATCCGCGACAACAACATTATTTACAATAAAGCCTTTGGCTACGCAGATATCGCCTCCGGGAAAAAAATGCAGGTGAACAATATTTTCCGGATCGCGTCGCAGTCGAAGGCCATTACCAGCCTGGCTGCGATGATGCTGTGGGAAGAAAACAAATTCCTGCTCGACGATCCTGTATCGAAATATATTCCTGCTTTTAAAGATCCGCAGGTACTCGTTCATTTCAATGCATCAGACAGTACCTGGACTACCCGGCCCGCCAGTCGTGATATCACTATCCGTGATCTGTTGCGCCACACCTCTGGTATTGCCTATGCAGCCGTTTTCTCCGATCCGGTTATGCAGGCCATATATCAGAAAGCAGGCATTCCCAGTGGAATCGGTACCACCGCTTCTACATTGAAAGAAAAGATCAACCTGCTGGCAAAATTACCACTGCAACATGATCCGGGTGAAAAGTTTACCTATGGCCTGAATACAGATGTATTGGGCTATCTCGTGGAAATCTGGAGCGGCCGGCCGCTCGATGAATTCCTCCGCAAAAGGATCTTTGAGCCACTTGAAATGAACGATACCTGGTTTCACCTGCCGGCGGATAAACAACAACAACTCACTACTCTTTATGAAAATGTGGGACAGGAACTGAAACCTGTTACACATCCTATTTATGAAGGAGTAAATCCGGATTTTCCCAAATTGAATGGCACCTATCTGTCCGGCGGAGCAGGGCTTAGTTCTACCACCGGCGACTACGCCAAATTTCTGTCACTCTTCCTGAATAAAGGTGTGTATAAAACCAAACGGCTTGTTAGCCGTAAAACCATTGAGCTCATGCTCACCAACCAGTTACCGGATGGAACCGGCATTTCTCCTCTCCCACCGCAGCCGGAAAATTTCCGCTTCGGACTTGGGTTCGGACTCGAAACACCTGCCAACGACTATCTTTCTCCAATGACTGTTGGCTCCTTCCGTTGGGATGGTGCCTTCACCACCTTCGGCTGGGCCGATCCTCAGGAACATATTATCGGTCTTCTCTTCACCCAGGAATACCTTTCTCCCTGGTGGCGTATGGGTGATGAGTTCAAGACGTTGACATATCAGGCGATTAACTATTAGCTGCCGGTAAATGCAACGAAGCTTATCATATTATAACAATATGCCATCTTCGTTGCATTTATTAACAACTATTTGTAATCCACAACGATATGTGGAAAAGTTTTTCACTCCTTTCGTATATCAATGATCACAGCTTTTCAAAATCCTTCCAAACGCTTTACCAATAAGCCTTTCAAGCATCAGTAATGATACGATACAATGCTCCCGCATTCCTCCTTATTCGCTGAAATATAAGCCTGTACGAGAGTTAAATTTTGTAGTTTGATTTATTTAGCTACATTTGCAACCACATTGCGAGGTAGAGCAGAGGTAGCTCGTCGGGCTCATAACCCGAAGGTCAGTGGTTCGAATCCGCTCCTCGCTACAAACGAAAATCCTGAACTATTCTATTGGTTCAGGTTTTTTTTTATCTGCCAAAAAGCAAAATACTAGCATTATTACCAACGGCCATCAAGATGCTGATTGCAATTTGTTAGCCACCATCTAATTAATCCCGTAAAACTAAAATTATCCTCCCATGAAACAAAAACCATCAATGGCATTTATCGCCGCCTCCTGGGTGGCAGTACTGACTGGCATGCTTGGCTTTGTGATCGGACTCTGGAATGCAACCATGCAGCTGAATGAAAAAGGATATTACTTCACCGTACTTATGTATGGACTCTTTTCCGCGGTTTCTGTGCAGAAATGTGTGCGCGACAGGCTGGAAAATATTCCGGTGACTGATATTTACTACGGACTTAGCTGGGTGTCTATGTTACTCACCCTGCTGCTGCTCATCGTTGGTTTATGGAATGCCACCCTGGCGCCCAGCGAAAAAGGCTTCTATGCTTTTGCTTTCCTGCTGAGCGTTTTCGGCGCTATCGCTGTACAGAAAAATACACGCGATACACAGGCCGCAAAATCCCCCGGCGAAACACCCCGGGCCGACAATTAGTTTTCTTATGGAACCATAGAACAAGCCCCTGGTACCAATATCGCCGGGGGCTTTGTTATATACACCCACTCAGGCTATTCTTCCTGTAAACTACCGCTTTGTTATGCCTGCCAAAAAAATTACCTGAAATGATTTCTTTTAACACAAATAAATACTACTTTTATTCCGACGTTAGAGAAAAAGTGCCGCGTTTATCGACTTGTTATTCACCAGGATTCGCTATGAATCTTTTTTTTGGAACCATTGCTAAATCGATTTTCTAATACAGGCACAGCCTGATTGGAAAATCAATGCAGGAAAAGACCCGCGTATGAACGAAGTAAACAAAATAGTACTCTGCCAACTCAGGTAACAGCTGCTTGTTATTCTTTATTGTTAGCTAAATCGATATTGTACTGAACATTGTAAATTGTATTGTATCGCAATTTTGCTTATGATACCTGATGCGGAAACCAGGTAATAATGAAACGGAAAACCAGACACACTCCTTTGTAAAGGAGTATTTCATCATTTTTTAAAACTGCTTAAAACCGATAAGGAAACTTTAAATATTGCCCTGTAGCATTATTGCTAAATCGATTTTTTTAAAATCGATCGGGAAAACTTTATTAACCAATTTCAATTAATGTATATGCACAAACGATCCACGTTTTGGGCTCAGGCCTTCTTTGCCGTTACGGTACTGATGCTCTTTTCGCTGTTTGCCTTTTCACAAGCGAAAACAATAACCGGGAAAGTAACGGACGCCAACGACCACACACCTATACCCGGCGTATCCGTACAGGTAAAAAACACCAGCACCGGCACCATTACCAAAGCCGATGGTTCTTTCAGCCTGCAGGCTCCCGAAAATGCCGTACTGGTATTCTCCTTTGTCGGATACCAGCAGCAGGAAACACCCGCGTCCGGCGCCCCTATGCAGATTAAACTCAGCGCCGGTGTAAAAGCACTGCAGGATGTAGTGGTAATCGGTTATGGTACTCAGAAAAGAAATGAAGTAACCACTTCCGTTGCCACCGTAAAGGCTGAAAACTTCAATCAGGGCGGCTCCCGCTCTCCCATGGATCTTATCCAGGGTAAAGTGGCCGGTCTTTCTGTTACCAGAACACAGGGCAACAACCCTAACAGCGGCGCCTCCATTCAAATCAGAGGTATCAGCTCCATTGCTGGCGATATGAAACCTCTGATTGTGATCGACGGTATACCAGGCGGTAACCTCGATCTGCTCCAGCAGGATGATATCGCTACATTCGACGTACTGAAAGACGGTTCCGCTGCAGCTATCTATGGTACCAGGGGTAATAACGGGGTTATCCTTATCACTACCAAAAAAGGTAAAGCCGGCGATCCCCAGTACACTTATTCCACCTATCTTCAGCGGGAAGCGGTAGCAAAACGCCCCAGCGTTTTGAGTGCTGCCGAATATACGAAACTGGCAGGAGCCAGCAACAACCTCGGTGGTAATACCGATTGGTATGATGCGCTGCTCGATAAACAAAACCTCAGCCACTATCACAATTTTGCTGCTTCAGGTGGTACCGCCAACAGTAACTACCGCGCTTCCATTTACTACAACGATGCCAATGGTATCGCACTGGAAAATGGCCGTAAACAATATGGTGGCAGGGTGAACGTAAACCAGACCGGCTTCCAGGGATTGCTAACTATGCAATTCAATCTCGCCGGCAACTTCAACAACGCCAACCTGAACGGAGGTAACAGCGGCGACGGCAGTAAGTTTAACGGTGCCGGCGCCGATTTTGAACAGGCCGTACAACGCAACCCTACCATGCCGCTATACGACGCTAACGGCAATTTCATTGAAACCAACGGGTACAACGATTATAACCCGCTAGCCCGTTTGCGCCAGGAAAAATATGTGCGCGACCAGAAAACATGGTCCGGCGATGCACGCCTCACCCTAGAACCTATAAAAGACCTGAAGTTATCAGCCTTCGGTGCTATTGTGAGAGATGATATGAACGACCGCTACTACCGTAGCAAAAAATCCAAAGTATCCGTACAGAATTACCTGGGCGGTGGATATGCCTATAAAGCTAACTCCTCTGCCATGGATAAAACATTTGAAGCTACCGCAGACTATACCCGTCTTATTCACAATGATCACTCTCTGAATTTGATGGCCGGCTACAGTTATCAATACAGCACACTCGAAACATACAGTATGGATAACAACGGCTTCCTAACCGATGTTTTCGAAGACTGGAATATATCTGCTGGTAATGCGCTCAATAATCCGAAACTTCCCAGGCCTTCTATGAACAGCCGTAAAGAGGACAATACCCTGGTGGCTTTCTTCGGCAGGATCAACTACAACTATAAACAGAAATATCTCCTGCAGGCCATTCTGCGCCATGAGGGATCATCCCGCTTCGGCGCCAATAACAAGTGGGGTAACTTCCCGGCAATATCCGCGGGATGGGTTATCTCAAAAGAACCATTTATGCAGGATTTTCCGGTTATTAATAACCTGAAACTCCGTGCAGGCTATGGCGTTACCGGTAATCAGGGCATTCCTAACTACCAGTCGCTCATTACGCTGAGCACCGGTGGTACCTACCTGCAATACGGCCAGTGGATCCAGACTTACGGTCCGAATAAAAACCCGAATCCGGATCTGAAATGGGAGGTGAAAAAAGAATTCAATGCAGGGCTCGACTTCTCCTTACTCAAAAATCGACTCAGCGGTTCTGTGGATGTATACAGTCGTAAAACTCAAGACCTGTTATTCAGCTACGATGCACAGTTACCATCTAATATACTGGACAAGATCTTTACAAACGTAGGCGCCATCTCCAATAATGGTGTGGAAATAGTTCTCAGTGGTATTCCTGTTCAAACACACGACTTCACCTGGAATAGTAATCTGACCTTCAGCACTCAAAAGAACAAGCTGACGTCTTTCTCCAACAGCATTTACAAATCAACAGAACAGTGGTATGGTGGCCTTCCTTCTCCCGGTAACCTTGGCTCCGCCATTCGGGTAGTAGAAGGTGGCCCGCTGGGAACCTTCTATGGCCACCGTTTTGCCGGTCTTACTGACGATGGAAAATGGCTGTTCTATAAAAAAGATGGCTCCAAAGCCACCGCAGCTGAAATGAATGAAGATGATAAAACAGAACTTGGCAATGGTATTCCGAAATATATGGCCTCTTGGGGAAATACCTTCCGTTATAAAAACTTCGACCTGAGCATCTTCTTCCGGGGTAAATTTGGTTTCAAGATCCTCAATCTGCAAGACCTTTATTTCGGTAACAAAAAATGGATGCCCAACAACGTGCTGAGTTCTGCGATTGGCAAAAACGCAAAGCTAAACGACGATCCCCATTACTCCGATTACTACCTGGAAAAAGGTGATTTCGTAAAACTGGACAATATCACACTGGGCTACAATTTCAAGCTCCATACCAAATATATCCGCAATCTACGCGTATACGCCAGCGGCCGGAACATTGCTACCATCACCAAATACACCGGGCTCGATCCGGAACTGCAGGATACAGCCCTCGATTCCGGTATCGACGGAAGAGGATTCTATCCCCGCACACGTTCGTATACAATCGGCCTTAATCTCGGATTTTAATTGCAGTAAAATTGAAACGTATGAAAAAAACAAACGCATATATCAGTGCAGCCCTGCTGGCCCTCGGAATGAGCGCCTGCACCAAGCTGGACGAAAAACCATACAGCGAAATAATAGGGAAACAATTTTATAATACCCGGGAAGAAGTAATGTCCGCAGTACTCCGTCCTTTTACTCACGCCAATGCCTGGGCAGCGCCCACCGGCCAAACCGGCTACTGGCGTCTGCAGGAGCTTTCGGCCGACCAGCTGGCATGGCCCCAGAAAGGCCGCCACGGCTACGATGGTGGTAACTGGATCCGCCTGCACCGGCATCAATGGATCGCTAACGACGATAACGCCTGGAACCCCTGGCGCCTGATGTTCTGGGGCATGGGCTTCTGTAACAATACTATCCACGATCTGGCCGATGTTGACTTCAAAAAACTGGGCATGACAGATGCAGATAAAGCCTCTATCATCGCTGAAACCAAAGTGCTGCGCGCCTGGCACTACCTGAAACTGATGGACCTGTACGGCAATATCCCAATCGTAACAGAAGTAGGTACACCGGCCAGTCCCGCCACCAAACCGCGGAAAGAAGTATTCGCCTTCATCGAAAAAGAGCTGAAGGAAAATGTGGAAAACTTACAACCGCTTTCCCCCGCTATGCTCGGCCGCGTGAGCAAAGCCGCCGGATACTGTATGCTGGCAGAACTGTACCTCAACGCACAGGAATGGTCCGGCACTGCACGCTGGGACGATTGTATCACCTATTGCAATAAAATCATCGCCGGCGATGGCGGTTCCCTCAGTGGCAGCATCCCTGCCCTGGAACCAGATATCCAGCGCGCTTTCGCAAATACCAATAGCACTTCTCCGGAAGTCCTCTTCCAGATCGCCTACGATTTCCGGAATGGTAACTTCCGCTTTGGATGGGAAGGCGATTTCTGGCACTACCGCGAACGCCAGATCTATAACGCTGATCGCGATGGTAACAACGGTATCGTTGTCATCCCAACCGCCTACGATGCGTTCAAAGACAACGACCTGCGCAAACAGAAATGGATGCTGATCGGACCTCAGAAAAAAGATCCCGCACTGCGCCAGAATGTTGGCGACAGCCTCGTACTCGGCACAGAAGAATATAACAACAAACCGCTCGTTTTTGTAAAAGAAATCCGCAGAAACTCAGAAGGCGAAACAGGTCCGGGTGGAATGACCCGTGGCGAAGAAAACAGCGGCGCCCGTTTTGCCAAATATCTCCCGGGCGCACAAAGCGATCCGAACTACTGGGGCAACGACTTTGTATTATACCGCCTTACAGAGATATATTTCAACAAAGCAGAAGCTATTATGCGGAAAAGTGGCGGTGTGGCGTCCCAGGAAGCAGTAGATCTGATCAACACCTGCAAAAGACGCGCTTTCCTGCCGGCAGACTGGCAACTGGAGGCCTACACAACTACCAGCCTCACCATGGACGAGTTACTGGCTGAAAGAGGCCGCGAATTCATCTTTGAAGGGAAACGCCGTACTGATCTGATCCGCTTTGGCAAATTCGCCACTGCTACCTGGTGGGATCACCAACCCTCCGGAGATAAGTATAAACTGTTCCCGATCCCATTCAAACAAACCAGTATCAATCCGAATCTGGTTCAGAATCCGGGATACTAAGGAAAATTAAGAATAGAGAATGAAGAATTAAGAAACAGCGCGAAGACCTTAGCGATTGATGATTATCTGCTAAGATCTTCGCACTGTTTCTTAATTCTTCATTCTCTATTCTTAATTCTTAACAATCCCGGTAGCCCCTCTCTCTCGAAAATAATACGCCCAATCTTCAGGTCCGACCATCCTTCCCGCAGCTTATAAAGAAAATGTGGCTCCTGTTCTTCTAACCGGCAATCTATAAACCAGGCATTTACATCTTTCAATAACGGTTGTAATTGGTAAAGATGTGTAGAGACAACAAAAAAACAGCCATCAAAACTATTCAGTCCACTGATAGTCTGTTGCGAAATGTCAAGTGCATCATCTACATTGGTTCCCCGGAACAGCTCATCAAATACGGCAAAACATCTTTTTCCTTCCCTGGCATCCCGGACTACATTCTTCAAATGCTGTACTTCCATCATAAAATGGCTGTAGCCATGCTTCAGATCATCCGAAAGATTAATAATCACGGTTATACAATCGAAATAAGGCAGGCGGCAAAAATCAGCAGGTACGCCCAATCCCGCATGGGCAAAATAGACGCATATTCCCAGTGCCTTCAGCAAAGTTGATTTCCCCGACATATTCGGCCCCGTCAGCAACATAACATTCCCCTCCGTCCGGAGATCATTTTTCACCGGGTTCTTCAATGCCGGATGGTAAAAACCGCGGAGACCGACTTCCTTCTCCGAAAATTCCGGGAATACGAAATGATGTTTTACCATTCCCTTTGCAATCGACCACCAGGCCTCATACGTAAAAAATGTTTCCCAGTGCATCGCTGCTTCCTTCTCAACTATCTTGCGGTTCAGCAGATCCAGCAAAAACAACTGGTCCCCTATGCGGAATTGATCCTTACGAATACGATTGGCAATTTCCTTTGCATTGAATAATGCCAGGAATTTCTTCAAGGCTGCTACGCGCTCCGCGAAAACCTCCGGGAATACCGATGCCTCCACGCTGCTGAAATAATCCTCTAACTGCTCCATGAAAAACAATAGCTGTATCAACCGGCTCTTCATTTCGTGACGGTAACGCCGGCGCCACAACAGCTGTACTGCCGCAATCACCCGGCTGCTGTCGTAATAGTATACCTGCTCATTTAATTTTGAGAATGTCCGGAATATTTCCCCGAAATCCTGCTGATGATAAGAAAAATTCGTGTGTACATAACCGTTATCTATAAAGCATTGTATAAGCCGCTGACGCTTATATACCTCCTCTACACTCCCGGGCAACTGCAACAGCAGATCACTCAGCACCTGTCTTGAACGATCATTGCCTGTAAAATCAAATAGCGGTAATAGCTGTCTTTCTATATCCAGATCCGCAACATTAGCCATAAAAAGAAATTTAGCCTTTGGTAAATGCAGTAAAGATGAATATAGGAATTTTAGCCTTTAGTAA
The DNA here is from genome assembly GCF_037893185.1 of Chitinophaga sp. 180180018-3. NCBI lineage: Bacteria > Pseudomonadati > Bacteroidota > Chitinophagia > Chitinophagales > Chitinophagaceae > Chitinophaga > Chitinophaga sp. 180180018-3. The sequence goes on from NZ_CP140772.1 coordinate 6,564,832, forward strand.
AATGCAATGAAGGTCACAAGGTATTCTACCATGTGACCTTCATTGCATTTTACTAAAGGCTAAAAGCTAAGGACTAATATCCAAGCACTTCCCGCAACAGTGCTTCCACCTTATCCCGATTAGGCAGCATGGCGGCCTCCAATTCTGTATTCAGCGGAACTGCCGGCAGATCAAGGGCTCCCAGGGTAAACACTGGTCCGTCGAGCCAGCGAAAACAAGCCTGTTGTATGCGCCCGGCTAATGCCTGTGCAAAAGAATTACTCAATTGTTCCTCCGTCAGCACCAAACATTTTCCATGCTTTTTTATCATGTCAAAAATCAGCGCTTCATCCAACGGGTATAATGTTCGCAGGTCTACGATACTCACCTGTCCCGGAAAGGCTTTTGCAGCGGCCTTTGCCCAATAAACGCCCATTCCGTAGGTGATAATGCAAACGGTATCGCCCTGCGCCACCTCACGCGGGTGGGCATGTTGTACAACTGCTGCTTTACCAAGTGGTAATATATAGTCCGCCGCAGGTTCCACTGTCATTGCCTCCTGCGTACCTGGTACTTTGCTCCAGTACAATCCTTTATGTTCCAGCATCACCACCGGGTTTGGATCAAGGAAAGCAGCCTTCATCAGTCCCTTCATATCAGCCGCATTGGAAGGATATACCACCTTTATTCCTTTAATGCTCAGCAGCGTGGATTCTACACTGCCGGAGTGATACGGCCCGCCCCCACCGTAAGCGCCAATGGGAATACGTATCAGCGTCTGTACCGGATATTTTCCGTTACTCAGATAACACGATTTGGAAATCTCCGTGACCAGCTGGTTAAATCCAGGGTATATATAATCTGCAAACTGGATCTCCACAATAGGTTTCACCCCTACTGCAGAAAGCCCTGCGGTAGAACCCACGATATACGCTTCCTGTATGGCAGTGTTATAAACGCGGTGAGCACCAAATTTATCTCCCAGGGTAGCTGCCTCCCGGAAAACGCCCCCCAACCGGCGTCCTACATCCTGTCCGAATAGGATTGCTTCCGGGTATTGCTGCATGATTTCCTCTATGGCATGCAAGGCTGCATCTACCATCACCACCTTCCCTTTTCCTTCAGGGCTGCGTTCTCCCCGTTCTGTGGTTACCGGTGTGGACGCAAAAACATGGGTCATTACTGTTTCCGGCGCCGGATTCGCCGCCCGTAAGGCCTTATCAAAAGCAGCCTGCACATCTGCATCGGCCGTCTGCCGGATTTCCTCCAGTTCCGCCGTACCTACTCCATGCTTTTCGAGCAACGCCTGGAGCTTAGGCAGGGGATCTTCCTTCATATGCCTTGCCAGATCTTCGTTTGTCCGGTACCATTCCTTCCTTACTCCGGAAGTATGATGCCCCAGCAACGGCACATCTGCCTGCACCAGTATGGGTTTACGCTCCTGCCGCACATAAGCAATGGCTGCTTCCATGGCGGCATAACTCGCCGTAAAATCGCTGCCATCCACCCGCATTCTCTCCAGTCCCTTAAATCCTGCTGCATACTCATAGGCGTCCGTCGTGCGTACTTCTTCCGCCGTAGCAGAGATCCCCCACTGATTATCCTGCACCAGGTAAATAACCGGCAGCTGTTTCAAGGCTGCAAATTGCCAGGCTTCACTTACCTCTCCTTCCGTTACACTACCATCCCCAAGAGAACAAATCACAACCGGCAGTTCCCCCGCCGGGCCTGTTTTCAGTAACCGGGATCGTATCTGTTCAAGGTATTGTAATCCCTGGGCAATGCCAGTAGCAGGTATCACCTGCATACCAGTAGCACTGCTCTGATGAGGTATCTGAGGTTTGTCAGGTTCCCGGTTGTTTGGGTGACTGTAATACGAACGGCCGGCAGAAAAGGGATCGTCTGCTTTGGCCAGCAATTGCAGCATCAGCTCATATGGAGTAAACCCCATGGCCAATAGCATACTGTCGTCCCGGTAATACGGACTTACAAAGTCCCAGGGCCGTAATTGCAGTCCTGTGGCTATTTGTATGGCTTCATGTCCCCGGGAGGTGGAGTGAACATATGTGCAGATCGCCCGATTGGCTTCGTATACTGCAGCCATACTATATGCCTCGCACATCAGGCGCCAGGCATGGAGCAGCTCGGGCAATTCTCCTGTGTGAGCACTCCATTGGGAATTTGGCGTTTTTAAAGTTGAAACGCTTGTGCTATCTTTAAACACAGTTAGACTGTTTTGGTGATGATGGTAGTTTAAAAACAATAGTTGCCATAGCAACAGTTGCTAAAGCAAATTAAATAATATGACTGATACTTTCGTCAGTAATCCATCTTTTTTTAAGCTGGATGCTACGCTCAAAAAACTGCGTAACTATTGGCAAAAAACCTTCGATGCCCAACAGAAGGACATTACAGTGGATCAATGGCTGCTTGTAGAAAATCTTTACAAGCATAAAAAAACCACTCATAACGAGCTCGCCCGTAATACCTCCAAGGACATTACTACCATTTCCCGTATTATAGAATTACTGGTAAAGAAGCAATTGGTGAAGCGTGAGGCGGATGTACACGACCGCCGGAAAGTATACCTGCAGCTGACGCCTGCCGGAGTGGAAAAATATAAAGATGTGAAAGCCTTAGTATATGAAATGCGAAAGATCGGATGGAAATCTCTTACTGAGGCGGATTATGCTGAACTAACAAGGATACTGGATACTATTTATGCTAATATCCCCTAAGCGAACAGCTACTAGCAGCAGGCTGCTAGTAGCTGACAGTGCTATTTCACCGTGAACTCCAGCAAACTGTCGTTCTCAATAAAAGCTTCAAAACTGTCGCCTATATTCGCTGGTCCCACTCCTGCAGGAGTACCCGTAAAAATGAGATCGCCTATATTCAGTGTAAAGAACCGGGAGATATAGGATACGAGAAAATCGAAAGAAAACAGCAAATCCTGTGTATTTCCCGATTGGGCCAATGCTTTGTTTTTATAAAGACAGAAATTGATATCCTTTTTGTCCATTTCGGGGGTAATAGGAATAAAATTGCCTGCCAGCGCAGAATTGTCGAATGCTTTCGCAATTTCCCAGGGTAACCCTTTGGCCTTCTGCTGATCCTGCAGATCACGGGCCGTAAAGTCGATACCCACAGAGATCTGATCGTAGTACCTGTCGGCAAATTTCTCTTGTATATGCTTACCGTTTTTACTGACCTTCAGTACCAGTTCACATTCATAATGGAGGTTATTGGTAAATTCAGGATAATAAAAGGGGTGACCGTTCTGTAACAGGGCGCTCTTGGGTTTCATAAACAATACGGGCTCCGTAGGTACTTCGTTCTTCAACTCTTTAGCATGATCGGCATAGTTCCTGCCTACGCAAATGATTTTCATAATGCCATTTGTTTTAAAGATCAAAAAAACTAAACAGGTAACTGCAACAACGCCTTACTTCACAGCCGGGAAGGTCAACTTGTTACAGTCGTTCATAGTACGTGCAATGCCAATGCTGGCAAAGCTTTCAATAATTTCAGCGCTTTTTTCAATCTTCTCCTGCACAACCGGTTCCTCTGTATTTTTCCATTTTCCCAGCACAAACTCAACCTGCCGTCCTTTAGGATAGCTGTTGCCAATACCGAAACGCAACCGGGGATACTGATTGGTGGCTAAGGATTCCTGAATACTTTTCAGTCCATTATGCCCCGCATCACTGCCCCCCGGGCGTACCCGCATCACATCCAGTGGAAGTGCCAGATCGTCTACGATCACCAGCATATTTTCTACTGGTATCTTTTCCTTATCCAGCCAGTATTTAACAGCCCGGCCACTCAGATTCATATAAGTAGTAGGCTTGATAACAATGAAACTCTTCCCTTTCCATTTACACTCCGCCACATCCGCCAACCGGTCGTTATTAAAAACAGCCTTATGCCTGGCAGCAAAAGCATCCGCCACATCAAAACCTATATTATGACGGGTATGCCGGTATTCCTCTCCAATGTTACCAAGACCAACGATTAAATACTTCATTGTGATAGCTGTTTTGTTGGAATGAAGAATTAAAAAGCCTCTCTAAAAGTAGAGAGGCTTTCTGGAAAAATATATCTAAAAGATTATTTCTTCTTAGCGTCTTTTTCAGCAGTAGCTTCTTCCTGACGCAGCTGACGGGTCATTACCACAGAAGCGATAGGAATACGTGGAGAGTTAGTGATTTCAACACCTTCAATTTTCACGTCTTCTACGCGGATGTTAGCATTCAGTTCCAGGTTGTCGATGTTAACTTCGATAGTTTCAACCAGATCTTTAGGCAAAGCTTTTACTTTCAGTGCTTTCAGTTTGCTAACCAGCTTACCACCAGCTTTAACACCTACAGACTGACCAACCAGTTTGATAGGCAGTGTAACGGTTACTTTCTTGTCATCTACCAGTTCCAGGAAATCGAGATGAGCCAGTTCGTCAGTCACTACATCAAACTGTAGATCCTTCAATACACATTTGTAAGTTTTGTCGCCCAGTTTGATCTCTGCCAGCTGGAAAGCGTCAGTGTATACCAGGTTCTTAAATGCTTTTGCAGGAGCTGAAAAATTTACAGTTTCCGCACCCCCGTAAATAACACAAGGCACTTGTTCCTCAGAACGGATCTGGCGGGTGGCTTTTTTGCCGAATTCGCTCCTGAGTTGTCCTTCTACGGTTATTGTTTTCATTGTTTAGACAATTTATTTTGATGAATAAAATACGTTATCAATCGCCTCTGCGATGGCTGTGAATGAACAGGCTGGTGATAGACTTGTTTTCGTGCATATTGCGGATAGCTACCGCGAAAAGCTCTGCAACAGAGATCACCTTGATCTTGGAACCCGGAGCCTGTGGTTTAATGGGAATAGTATCACATACTACCATTTCCTCCAGTACGGATTTTTCGATGTTTTCGTAGGCATTTCCGCTGAAAACGGGATGCGTACAAAATGCGCGCACACTTCTGGCGCCTTTTTCCATGAGGAGATTAGCGGCCTTCGACAGCGTACCGGCTGTATCACAAATATCGTCAATGAGCACGATGTCCCGGTTAGTTACATCTCCGATCACTACCATCGATGCAATCTCGTTGGCACGCTTACGATGTTTATCACAGATAACCATCTCTGCATTAAAGTAGCTGGCTACTTCACGTACCCTATTGGTACTACCTACGTCAGGGGACGCAAAGGTAAGATTTTCCAGCTTTAAATTCTCTATATAAGGAATAAAAATCGCAGAACTATCCAGGTGATCTACCGGGATATCGAAGAATCCCTGTATCTGCGGAGCATGCAAATCCATGGTAATCACCCTGTTAGCACCTGCAGAAGTCAGCAGGTTGGCTACCAGTTTCGATCCGATCGCTACACGGGGTTTATCTTTCCTGTCCTGGCGCGCATAGCCGAAATAAGGGATCACAGCGGTGATATAACCGGCGGAAGCCCTTTTGGCGGCGTCTATCATCAGCAGCAGTTCCAGCAGGTTATCCGAAGGAGCGCTGGTACCCTGAATGAGAAAAACATAGTCACCACGGATACTCTCCAGGAAAACGGGCTGTATTTCGCCGTCACTGAATTTCTGGATCTTTACTTTACCAAGACCGCCATTAAGACCTTTGCCATATTTTTTGGCAATTTTTTCGGCTAATGCCGGATTACTGTTACCTGTGAAGATTTTTACTGAAGGTTGCATACTGGATACAAGTGGAAAAGAGGTTGCAAAACTAGGATTTTTGGGAGTACCAGCCTGATTTTTTTTCGTCAGTCATTCATATAATTATTTTTAAATAATTATACATTCATCATTTTTATACTTTTAAAAAAGGTAAAAGGCCCCGAAAATCCCTATGACGATCGGAACCGAAAATAATAATTTTATAATGATTGGTAATGGAAAAGGAATAAAAATCCGGGGATGAGTTCGTATATTTGTTTACCTCGAATAACAGATGAGTTATGTTTGTTAATGTTAACCCGGCTCCTCACCTGGCTATATGTCGCTGGCCAGAAAATGAACAGCCCAGAGAAAAATTAATGACTAATGGCGCCAATGCACTGAGCGATGCAGAATTGTTGGCCATACTCCTGAACACCGGGCATAAAAGTAAATCGGCTGTGGAGCTGGCAACGGAAATATTGCGCCTGGTACACAACAACCTTTCTGAATTAGGGAAAGTCAACCTCCGGCAATTGAAAAAACTGCGCGGAATGGGCTGTGCCAAAGCTGTTACCGTGCTTGCGGCCATGGAACTGGCCCGCAGGAAGCAGGCAGGGCAGGTTCACCGGAAAACCATTATCCGATGTGGTGCAGATGCCGCTCTTTTTTTTAAGCCCCTGCTTGCCGACCAGCCACATGAGTCGTTTCATGTGATGTACCTGAGCCACGCCAACAAAGTACTCAAAAGCCATTGCCTCAGTGTTGGAGGGATGACCAGCACTATCGTGGATCCGCGGATTGTCTTCCGCGAAGCCCTGGAAGTAAATGCCACCAAGCTGTTGCTGTGCCATAATCATCCCTCTGGCAGTCTTCATCCCAGCGATGCAGATATCAGGATCACCAAAAAGATACGCGAAGGAAGCCGCCTTCTCGACATGGAGGTAATAGACCATATTATCGTTTCAGAAACAGGGTATTACAGCCTTGCAGAAGAAGGGATGATATAAATCCGCAAATGTGTTTTACTTTCGCACATATTTATTCATTTTTCATATGCTCAAAATAGGACTCTTTGGAGTAGGACATTTAGGTAAGATACACCTCTCTCAACTGGCCACCATGAAAGACGTAGAAGTGATCGGCTTCTATGATCCCAGCAACAACAACGCTGCCAGCATTTCCGAGCAATATAATGTTCCGCGCTTTGCTTCCGCAGAAGAGCTGATACAGGCCTCCGATGCCATCGATATCGTGGCGCCCACCACCATGCACTTCAAACTATGTGAACTTGCCATCCGCAATGGCAAACACATATTTGTGGAAAAACCCATGACCAATACCATGGAGGAAGCCAAAACCCTGGTAAAACTGGTGGATGAAGCCAATATCAAATTCCAGGTAGGACATGTGGAGCGATTCAATCCCGCTTACCTGGCCCTCAAAGGATATGACCTGAAACCCATGTTCATAGAGGTGCACCGCCTGGCCGAATTCAACCCGCGAGGTACCGATGTCAGCGTGATCCTCGATCTGATGATTCACGACATCGACATTGTGCTGAGCATCGTAAAATCAACGGTAAGCCGCATTTCTGCCAGTGGCGTTGCCGTAATGAGCGATACCCCGGATATTGCCAACGTAAGAATCGAATTCCATAACGGCTGCGTCGCTAATCTGACCTCCAGCCGCATCTCCCTGAAGAAAATGCGTAAAATGCGCCTTTTCCAGAAAGATGCCTATATCGGAATCGATTTCCTCGACAAGAAAACCGAGATCATTAAACTCAAAACACCGGAAGACGAAGGACTTTTCACACTGGACATCGAAACCAACAGCGGGAAGAAAACCATCGCCATCGATAATCCGGAAATCAAACAGTCGAACGCGATACGAATGGAACTGGAAATGTTCCGCGACAGCATCCTGCAAAACAAACCAGTGGCGGTAAACGCCATCGACGGCTTGCAGGCGATGGATGTAGCGCATCAGATTTTAGCGAAGATGAAAAATTAAGAATTAGGAGTTACGAAATAACCCGAAGACCTTAGCGAGTAACAGAATAATATCATTACTCGCTAAGGTCTTCGGGTTATTTCGTAATTCCTAATTCTTAATTTCTCTCACCAGCGTTTCCGCAATGATAAAATCCACCGGCTTTGTAATCTTGATATTTGCTTCTTCACCCGGTATCAGATGTACAGGATGTCCCAGCCGTTCCACCACAGTTGCCTCATCAGTAAACAGCGGGTCGTAAGGCAGTTCAAATGCAGGCAGGATCAGGTCGGAAAGGAATGTCTGCGGAGTTTGGATGATGCGGTAATGATCCCGGTTCACCGCAATATTCCCGGCGTTAGTTATCTCCCTTATACTATCTTTCATTTCTATCACCGGAATAGCACTTCCGTGATGTATTGCACCCTCATAACAGGAACGCACCAACGCAGGAGACACCAGCGGCCGTACACCGTCATGTACAAACACTACAGCCGGGCCTTTCACTTCCTGCAATCCATTTTTCACTGAATGAAAACGCGTTTCTCCACCCTTCACAAAAGTCAGGGCTGGTGGCTGCTCAAAGTAAGTCAACAACTGATTCGCAAATGTAAAATGGGCTTCAGGAAGCACCAGCACAATCTCCATATCAGGAAATGATGCCGCAAAAGCTGCGATAGTATGGTATAGGACCGGTTTACCGGCCAAAGGCATAAATTGCTTGGGTACAGCACTTTGCATACGGGTGCCGGAACCTCCGGCAACGATGATGGCAACTTTTCGGTATTCCATGTTGATGGAATTACGAATTAAGAATTACCAATTACAAATAAAGCGAAGATCATAGCGAATGAATATTAACAATCTTTCCGCTAAGGTCTTCGCTTTATTTGTAATTGGTAATTCTTAATTCTTAATTAGATAATCAGCATCGCGTCTCCATAGCTGAAGAAACGATATTTCTCCTTAATGGCCTGTTGATACGCTTCCATGATCAGATCATAACCGGCAAAAGCACAGGTCATGATCAGCAAACTGGTTTTAGGCAGATGGAAGTTGGTCACCAATGCATTAGGAATAGCAAAATCGTAAGGTGGGTGAATGAAGGTATTAGTCCATCCCTCTGCTGCTTTCAGATGATTCTGCGCAGTCACAGACGATTCTACCGCTCTTACGGAAGTAGTACCGATTGCACAGATCTTGCGGTTCTCTTCTTTCGCCTTGTTCACTACCTTTACTGCATGTTCTTCGATGTGGAAATATTCCGCATCCATTTTATGCTTGCTCAGGTCTTCCACCTCAATCGGGCGGAAAGTACCCAAACCTGTATGCAGGGTTACCTCTGCAAACTTAACACCCTTGATCTCCAAACGCTTGATTAACTCGCGGCTGAAGTGCAAACCTGCTGTAGGTGCTGCTACCGCACCTTCGTATTTGGCATATACGGTCTGATAACGCTCTTTATCCTCTTCTTCAGGCTTACGTTTAATATACTTGGGCAACGGGGTTTCTCCCAGCTGGTCCAGTACCTGCTTAAACTCATCATCGTTACCTTCAAATAAGAAACGGATAGTACGGCCACGGGAAGTAGTATTGTCTATTACTTCCGCCACCAGCGTTTCATCGTCACCAAAATACAGCTTATTGCCCACACGGATCTTACGGGCAGGATCAACAATAACATCCCACAAACGGTTTTGCTTGTTCAACTCACGCAGCAGGAATACCTCAATTTTTGCCCCTGTTTTCTCCTTACGGCCATACAACCTCGCCGGAAATACCTTGGTATTGTTCACAATCATAACATCCTTGTCGTTGAAATAACCCAGGATATCCTTGAAAACCTTGTGCTCAATTTTTCCGGTATTACGGTGAACCACCATTAAACGGGACTCATCTCTTGTCTTGCTTGGGTGCTGTGCGATCAGATTTAAGGGAAGATCGAATTTGAACTGTGATAGTTTCATATTACGGTATGAATAAATTTTTTTAGAGGTGCAAAGTTATCGATTATTATCAATATCTTCAAAATATGAATATTATTAATAATAATCAATTATTTACATATTACATTCCTTTAGGTATGGCAGAAATCAGCTGTTGGGTATAGGCATTCTGCGGATGATGATATATTTCATCGGCCGGGCCCTGTTCCACGATGCGCCCCTTTTGCATCACCATCATCCGGTCACTGATAAAACGCACTACTGAAAGGTCGTGCGAGATAAAGATGCTGGTAAATCCCAGCTCCTCCCTCAGACGTATCAGCAAATTCAGCACCTGTGCCTGTACACTCACATCCAAAGCGGCTACCGATTCATCACAGATGATGAAAGACGGCTCCACTGCCAGTGCACGGGCGATCACCACCCTTTGCCGCTGCCCTCCGGAAAACTCGTGGGGATAACGGTGATAATGACTGGGCTGCAGGTTCACTTTTTCCAGCAATTCCAGCACTTTTTGCTGCTGCATCCGCTCGGTTCCATGCAACCCATGCACCTGCATCGGCTCCAATATTGCTGCGCCGATCGTTTTCCTCGGATTCAGCGAAGCATACGGATCCTGGAAGATCAGCTGCATGTCTTTCCTCAACTCACGCATGCCGGATGCTGACAAACTTCTTATATCCTGCCCTTTATAAACAATACTTCCGCCTGTTGGTTCTATCAACCGCAATAAAGATCTTCCCAGGGTGGTTTTACCACATCCCGATTCCCCTACCAAGCCAAGTGTTTCCCCTGAGCGTACCGAAAAACTCACATCATCTACAGCTTTGGCCCATTTTATTACTTTGCCGGTAATACTCCTTTTCACCGGAAACCAGGTGCGGAGTCCTTCTACTTCCAGTAGTGGCGGAGCCGCCAGCAATTGCTGTCTTCGTTGCTCCAGGCCTGCATCCGGAATGATCAGGGATTGGAGTACCTCACTGATAGCACCGGCTTTTTCGTATATCTGTCCATGTGAGTCTGTTTCCATGAAGTCGCCGATCACCGGTAATCTTACCAAACGCTTATTCAATGGAGGGCGACAGGCCAGCAGGCCTTTCGTGTAAGGATGTTGCGGATTTCGAAACACCTCTCCTACCTGTCCTTCTTCCACAATATTCCCCTTATACATTACCACTACCCTGTCGGCCACTTCTGCTACCACTCCCAGGTCGTGCGTAATAAAGATCACGCTCATATTCATCTGTTGCTGCAGCTCCCTTAACAGCTCTAATATTGCCTTCTGAACAGTTACATCCAATGCGGTAGTAGGTTCATCTGCAATGAGCAGGTGCGGGCGGCAGGAGATGGCCATCGCAATCATTACCCGTTGTTTCTGACCACCGGAAAGTTCATGCGGATAGCGGCCCATGATAGTTGCAGGGTCCGGGAGTTTCACCTGTTCAAACAAATCCCTGACCTGTTCCCTGGCGGTTGACCGGGGAACCCGCTGATGCAGGCAAATAGCCTCCATCACCTGATCTCCGCAGGTGTGCAGCGGATTCAGGGCAGTCATGGGTTCCTGAAAAATCATTGCTATTTCATTGCCGCGGTAGCTACGCATCGTAGCATCCGACAGCTGCAGAAGGTTAACGGGCTGGTCTGCCGCTTCATAAAGTATGCGGCCGCCGGAAATGATGCCAGGCAGTTCAATTAGCCGCATCAGGGACAGTGCGGTTACTGACTTACCGGATCCTGATTCCCCTACTACGCCCACCACTTCTCCCTTGCTAATGGCAAGGGAAATATGGTTTACAGCCGTTGTTGATGTTTCACCGGACTGGAAAGTAACCTCCAGGTCCTGTATCTCTACCCGCGTGGAATGCATAACGGGAAGATACAACAATTCTAAAAACGCAGATGCTTTACCGTCTGGTGGCTTTCAATCAATTTCTGAAGCGAATCTATCCCTACCTTGAGGTGGCGTTCAACAAACTTATTGGTCACCTTTTTGTCGCTTTCTTCCGTTTTTACCCCTTCCGGCACCATTGGCTGATCAGACACCAGCAGTAACGCTCCGGTGGGTATCTTGTTATAAAAACCTACGGAAAAAATGGTGGCTGTTTCCATATCCACGGCCATCGCCCTTACTTTCTCCAGATATTGTTTAAAGTCGGCATCATGTTCCCAAACCCGGCGGTTGGTGGTATAACAGGTACCTGTCCAGTAATCAAACCCGGAATCGCGGATGGTGGTGGAAATCGCTTTTTGCAGGGCAAACGCGGGCAACGCAGGTACCTCGGGGGGGAAATAGTCGTTACTGGTACCTTCTCCCCGTATCGCGGCAATAGGCAGTATCAGGTCACCAATGTTGTTCTTCTTTTTAAGTCCACCGCATTTCCCGAGAAACAGTACCGCTTTTGGAGAAACCGCCGATAAAAGATCCATTACTGTTGCGGCTCCCGGGCTTCCCATACCAAAATTAATGATGGTGATGTCTCCGGCCGTAGCGCACTGCATTGGTCTTCCGGCACCAACAATATCAACGCCGTTCCATTCGGCAAACATAGTCACATAGTTACTGAAATTGGTGAGGAGAATGTGGGAACCAAAATTTTCGAGTTTCTCACCAGTGTAGCGGGGCAGCCAATTAGCTACAATTTCTTCTTTTGTCTTCATAGCCTTTTGACACGCAAATATAAGGTTTTGTTCGCTAACGACAATATTATGCTATTGTGACTATCTTCGTGCCGTACTAATTACAGTAACGCTTGATTACTATCAGCTTCCCCCCACCCGATTTTAGAATTACCCGTGATGGTGATAAAGAACTCATCTTCGACCGGTACCGGAAGAAGTATGTGGTCCTGACACCGGAAGAATGGGTCAGACAAAATTTCCTGAACTACCTGGTGAAGATCAGGGAGTACCCTGCATCTCTGATAGGGATTGAAAAGGAGATTTACCTGGGGGAGATGAAAAAAAGATATGACATCGTCATTTACAACCGCACCATGCATCCCTGGATGCTGATAGAATGCAAAGAAATGAACGTTCCACTCACCGAGCAAACCATGCAACAGGTGATCCGCTACAATATGGTTATTCCGGCTACTTATCTGGTCATCACAAACGGCACCAACACCTTTTGTGGCAGGTATATAGCTGAAGAAAAGAAATGGTTGTTTCTACGGGAAATACCCCTCTTTGGAATGAAGAATTAGGAATTGAGAATGAAGAAATAGCAGGAAGACCTTAGCGGATATAGTATCAATCGCTAAGGTCTTCCTGCTATTTTTTCATTCTCAATTCCTGATTATCATGGGAAGATACCCAACTGTTCGTACGCAGCGCCCACTTTATCGATAGCCACTACATATGCTGCAGTACGCATATCATGAATCAGTGGGTTGGCCATCATAACGTCGCGTACTTCGTGGAGGGCAGCGTGCATGGTTTCTTCCAGACCAGAGTACACCAGATCTACTTCATCGGCTCCGTGAGCAATGAATTTCCTTTCCTGATCGGATACTTTCTTACCAGTCAGCTCTTCGATGGTTTGCAGGATATGAATGTTCATATTCTCATCGAAACGTTTACCCAGACGACCGTAACGCACGTGGCTGAGATTCTTCAGCCATTCGAAGTAGGAAACGGTAACACCACCTGCATTGAGGAACATATCAGGCACTACGATCACGCCTTTTTTATTCAGGATCTCATCTGCTTCAGGTGTCAGCGGACCATTGGCGGCTTCACCAATGATTTTAGCCTTGATATTGGGTGCATTATGTTTATGGATCACATTTTCCAGGGCAGCAGGTATCAGAATTTCGCAATCCAGCTCCAGCCCGTCTGTATTCTTGTTCAGGTTGCTGGCACCCGGGAAGTTCACAATAGAACCGGTAGCTTTTTTGTGCATCAGCACCTCGTCGGGGTTCAGGCCATTTTCATTGTAGATAGCGCCGTCCCATTCGATCAGGCAGGTCACTTTGGCACCTGCTTCATGGAAATATTTCGCAGCATGATAGCCCACATTACCCATACCCTGCACAATCACACGTTTACCTTCGATACCTGTGGTCAGGCCCAGGCGGTCCATATCTTCCTTGATATTGCACAGTTCACGCAGGCCATAGAATACACCTAACCCCGTAGCTTCCGTGCGGCCGCGTACACCACCCTGCGAAACAGGTTTGCCGGTTACACAACCGTAACCATCTATTTCTCCCGGACGCAGACTCATGTATGTATCCAGGATCCAGCTCATTTCCCGTTCACCGGTTCCGTAATCAGGGGCAGGAACATCAGTACCAGGGCCAATAAAGTTTTTCTTTACCAGTTCAGCGGTATAACGGCGGGTAATGGCTTCCAGCTGGAATGGAGTATAATTGCGGGGATTGATTCTAATACCACCTTTTGCTCCGCCAAAGGGAACATTCACAATAGCACATTTGTAGGTCATCAGCGACGCCAGTGCCATCACTTCGTCCTGATTCACCTCATCGCTGAAGCGAATACCTCCCTTACAGGGAAGTTTATGATGGGAATGCTGTACACGGTAAGCCTCAATTACCTGTACTGAATCGCCTATTCTTACCGGGAACTTGATCTGGTAAACTGCATTGCAGGCTTTGATCTGCTCCAGGATACCCTTGTCCCATTTAGTGAATGCAGCTGCTTTGTCGAAGCTCTTTTCCACACTTTGGAAAAAGCTATAATGCTGATCTTGCGACATAAATTATTGTTTTGGTATAACGATTAGATTTTAAATAGCTACTGCTGTCATTGGTGCTTCTCGCGCTCCTCCAGCTTGCTGATCTTCCTGTCGAGGCGGATAAGAAACAACACAATTCCGGTAAATATGATCACTAAAACGCCAACTATTACATAGATTTTATCATTACTGCGGAAGAATTCATTAACCGGTCCCTTCTCCGTATTCTGCTGCTGTTGTGCATTGGCCAGCACTGATATCAATAGCAGGGCCAGGCTGAGGCAGAATGAAAACGCTTTGTTGATCATTTAAAAATATTTTTAAGCTGTAATTTTCTGTAACGTACCACCAGTGAAAATATCCAGATACTCAGCAGGGTCCAGCCTATGAAGGCAGGGTATAACACCGTTTTCATGGTGCCATCCGTATCTTTCGATGCAAACCCGGGAGTGGTGGCGCTTCCCGGATGGAGAGAATCAACCATGCGCGGGATGATATAGGTCAGCGGTATAAGTAATGCAAAAGCGAAGATGTTGAAAACTGCGGATATCCTTGCCCGTTTGTCGAGGTCATGAATAGACATGCGCAACACGAGGTAAGCCATATAAATCAGGATGGCAATGGCAGTACAGATCTGCTTTGGATCATCCGTCAGCGTTCCGCCCCAGGTATAAGTTGCCCAAAGAGAGCCTGTAGCAAATCCCAATACACCAAAAAAAGTTCCTACCCCTGCAGCGCTGGAGGCAATGATATCTTTCTTTAAATCGTATTTGGATAAGTAAAGGAGAGAGTTAACTACTGATATGGTAAACAACGTATACATGCATATCCACATCGGTACATGAAAGAACAATCCGCGTGATGATTGTCCGTTGGTTCCTATTATAGGTATTTTAATAGTGAACCCGGCGATAATTACATATGTAAGCAGCACTACCGCTAATGCTTTCCACCAATGTCTGGCCATCTTTAATAGCTATATTCCGGGGGCAAACCTACAGGTTTTAACGCTAATCACAAAGATTTTCGGGGATTTTAAGTTTATCCAACAGCAGTAAATGACCGTTAAATATCCTTCACAGAACCAAGCCATTTATTTGACAAATCTTATGTTAGTCTTTCCACAGGAAGGGGAAAAGTACCATAGTCAGGGATACTACGAGAATATCCATCCCGCCGAGGAGCAGGAACATTTTGGGCAATTCGGGCTGGTATACCGTTACGAAAGCCGACAGGGAAATGTTCGCCAGCAGCATCAGGGCCGGCATGATCAACGGGAATCCCATTACTGCCATCAGTGCGGCATTATGATTAGCCTGGGCTGCAATAGCGGCCAGCATGGTAAAGAGCAGCGACAGGCTGGTACCGCCCAATAGCACCATCCCGATAAAATAAGCAGGATGCAAAACCGGATTCCCTAGAAACGCGATGGCACATACCATAGCGATAAGGCTCATGAGGGTCATCAGGATAACATTGTAGATCAGTTTGGCAGCAATGAAACAACGCGGACTGACCAGCGAATAGAAATACAGCAGCCGCCCCCGGCTCTCCTGCATAAAGCTCTTTGCCACCGCATTAACGGCCACAAACAGCTGAATTACCCAGAATAGCGCGTTCCATGTCTTATCTTCCGGCTTCCCCATCATCAGGTTAATAACAAAAACCGTAGATATGATATAAAGCAATACCCCATAAAATGCGTATTGCTGACGCAATTCAAGCGTAAGATCCTTTTTCACAAGGGTATAAACCTGGTGGAGTGTTCGTTTCATCGGCTGCAAAGATAAAAGGAAAGAATTAAGAATAGGGAATGAGAATGATGGGCAAGACTCCTTAATTCCATGTTCCTAATTCTTAATTCTTTATATTAGCTGTTTCATAAAAAGAAACGATGAATAAAATTCTGGTTGCCAATAGAGGAGAGATTGCGTTGCGTATCATGCGTTCTGCGCGTGAAATGGGGATCAAAACCGTTGCGGTTTATTCTGAAGCGGATCGTGCCATGCCTTTTGTTCAATATGCTGATGAGGCGGTATGTATAGGGGCGCCCCCCTCCAGCCAGTCGTACCTACGGGGAGATCATATCATTGCTGTGGCACAGGAGCTGGGCGTTGACGGGATTCACCCCGGATACGGTTTTTTAAGTGAGAATGCAGGATTTGCCAAACAGGTAACAGCTGCCGGAATCACATTCATCGGACCGTCCGCGTCATCCATAGAAATCATGGGCAGCAAGCTGGCCGCCAAACAGGCGGCCCAGAAATTTGGTGTGCCCATGGTGCCGGGAACAGAAACTCCGCTGCGCAGTGTGGAAGAAGCCAGGGAAGTAGTGAAGCGCACCGGTTTCCCTATCCTGATCAAAGCATCTGCAGGTGGCGGTGGTAAAGGGATGCGGGTAGTGAACAATGCAGAAGAACTCGACGAGCAGATCAGAATGGCCAAAAGCGAAGCACTCAACGCGTTCGGAGATGATGCGGTGTTTATTGAAAAATATGTGGGCTCACCAAGGCACATTGAGATACAGATACTGGGCGACCAGCACGGGAACTGTGTATACCTCTTTGAGCGGGAATGCTCTATACAACGCAGGCACCAGAAACTGATAGAGGAAGCCCCCTCCTCCTGCCTGACTCCGGCCATCAGGGCCGCTATGGGTCAATGTGCTGTGGATGTGGCCAGAGCCTGCAATTATTACGGCGCAGGTACGGTTGAATTCCTGGTAGACGAAAACCTGAATTTCTATTTCCTGGAAATGAATACCCGGTTACAGGTAGAGCACCCGGTAACCGAACTGATCACCGGGCTGGACCTCGTAAAAGAGCAGATCCGTATTGCCCGTGGAGAAAAGCTGTCGTTTACCCAGGAAGATCTGAAAATAAATGGCCATGCCATTGAATTGCGTATCTGTGCAGAAGATCCATCCAATAACTTTCTCCCCGATACCGGCAAGCTGGAAACCTACATCCGTCCACAGGGCTACGGTATCCGGGTCGATGACGGCTATGAACAGGGAATGGATATCCCGATTTACTATGACCCCATGATTGCAAAGCTGATCGCCTGGGGGAGTGACCGGGAAGAGGCCAGGTTCCGCCTGCTCAGGGCAATTGAGGAATACCAGGTAAGAGGCATTAAAACTACCCTGCCTTTCGGGCACTGGGCCTTGCAGCAGCCTGCCTTTATTGAAGGAAAATTCGACACCAACTTTATCGGCAGATATTTTACACCACAATCACTGCTGACAGCATCAGATGAGTTGGATAAAGTAGCCGCTATCCTGGCTGCGTACGTGTGGCAGCAACATGATATAACTTTACAGGAAAGGGCCCTCAACAATAACCCAGCCAGCACAGCCTGGAAAAAGCGGAGTACGTTAAGATAAGCCCCCCAAAAATTAACTATCGTTAAAATGTTTCCGGTGAGACCGGAAAACGTATAACTTTGCGCCCAATTAAATTTATGATACGTAACACCATATTGCGAATACTGAGTTTCTTCTATCAGCCTTTTTCAAAGTTGATGCCCTGGCAGACGTTCCGTTATCTTGCCTGTGGCGGCGGCAATACGGCGCTGGATATTTTACTGTATTTCGTGTGTTACAACTTTGTCCTGCATAAGGAAATGGTACACCTCGGTTTTTTTAACATGAGCCCGCATATTGCCGCCCTGTTTATGTCGATGGCTGTAACCTTTCCCACCGGCTTTCTGCTGAGTAAATATGTGGTTTTCTCAGATTCCAACCTCCGCGGCCGGGTACAATTGTTCCGCTATTTTGTGCTTGTTGGTGTATGCATAGTTCTTAACTACCTGTTAATGAAGTTGTTTGTAGAGCAACTCCATTTCTACCCAACTATAGGTAAAATCTGTACAACCGCTCTGGTAGTTATCTTCAGCTATCTGACCCAGAAAAAATTCACCTTTAAAGTAAAAAATAGCCTTTAGTTTCCAGCTAAAGGCCAGCCACTAGTGCTCAAAATAACATTTCCGGCAACGAGGCTCGTAAAGGTCTTTCTCCCCCAGTAACAGGGTCTCTTTGGAAGCAGATTTACGGTAAGAATAATTGGCAATATTTCCGCATTTCACGCAGATAGCGTGCAACTTTGTGATATAATCTGCTTTGGCCAGCAGAAAAGGCATCTGACCAAAAGGTTTACCGGTATAATCCATATCCAATCCGGCCACAATTACCCTCATCCCCTTTAAGGCAAGCTGATCGCAAACTTCCGGCAAACCTCCGTCAAAAAACTGTGCTTCATCAATGCCCACTACGTCCGCTTCCTGGGCTAATAATAATATCTGCTGAGAGTTGTCAATTGGCGTCGACAACACCCTGTTTTCGTCATGCGAGGTGATGTTGTTTTCATCATACCTCGTGTCTACAGCCGGTTTAAAGATCTCCACTTTCAGGTTGGCAATTTGTACCCGCTTAAGTCTGCGGATCAGCTCTTCGGTTTTCCCGGAAAACATTGAGCCGCATATCACTTCAATCCAGCCTCTTCGTCCCCCTGCAAGAGAAGGTTCAATAAACATATTATACTAATTTGATTATTAATTAATTAAAAAACTCTAATTTTATGAAAATAAAATAATTTCCAACATTAACCCGTTAACAATTAAGGCATGGAAAAAATTAATGCATTAATTGAAAAACTGCAGGAATTGAAAAATTCCGGGGCTGACCTGACAACCATTTCGTATTACACGCAATTGTTGCAGGCCGAAGTGCTGCATGAACGGAGCAGACAGCATCAGCAAAAGGCACAGTCTGTTCAGGGTAATATAGCGGTGATCATGCCGGTGCAGCAACCGGCGGCTATAGCTGTAGCTGAACCCGCAGCAACTGCGGCGCAAACTACAACTTTAACACCAAATAATCCGCTGCCTGTTACAACGGTCGCGGATACGAAACGGGAAGAGGAAGATATCAATACACGGGCGGCACGGCTGAACAATCAACCCGAGGTTAATACCGTTATTGTGCCTGAAGATATTAATTCAAGAGCAGCTAAAGCGGCAGCACAACCTGCGCCTGTTGCACCTCCAAGGCCGGAACCTGTGGTTACTTCGCAGCCGGTTCCGGTACCTGTAACAACAGCACCTCCACCGCCTGTTGAAAAGCCCATGCCTGCACCCGCTGCAACCCTGTTTGATTCATTGCCGGTAGCCAAACAAACACCGGCTTCTGCCAGACAGGAACCTGCCCCGATCAGGAAAGAACTCAATGAGCTGGTGGAAAACAGCAGCATATCTCTGAACGACCGACTGCGTCAGCAACAGATGGAAGTTGCCCAGAAACTGGGCGATATGCCCGTTAAGGATCTCCGGCAGGCTATCGGCATTAACGACAAATACCAGTTCATTCAGGAGCTTTTCCGTGGAGATACCGACCTCTATGAACGTTCTATCAAAACGATCAATGAATTTGGCAGTTTACAGGAAGCTGATTACTGGATACAACGGGAAATAAAGATCATCCAGGGCTGGCAGGACGACCATCATCTGGTACAGCAATTCTATTTATTACTCAGGAAACGTTTTTCCTGAACATAAGCGATCACTTTACCGGTGGCCCCGGTATTGGCAGCCACATAATTACCGGCAACAAGCGCTGTTGCTGTGTACTGCTGCCCGTCTGTCAGCAGCAGTTCCAGGCACTGGTGTAAACTGGCCTGGTCGGTTATTACCAGCGCGCCTCCTTTTTCTACCAATTCTACTGCTTCAAAATACTTCCGGAACTCAGGTCCTATTACCACCGGTTTGCTATAAACTGCCGGTTCCAGAATATTGTGGATGCCCCCTTTATCGAGGCCGCCGCCAACATAGGCTATAAAAGCATAACGGTACAATGCTGTCAGCAGTCCGATGTTATCAATAATCAGTACATCAGCAGCCGGGGCCAGGCGTTGCTTCCATTCCGAAAAACGTTGTGCACCGGGAAACTGGGCCATAATAGCGGCAATATGTCCTTCGCTGATTTCATGAGGGGCTATTACCAGCTTTACATCTTCCGAACCTTTCTCCTTCCACCATCCGCTCAATACTTTTTCGTCGGAAGGCCAGGTACTTCCTGCTACAATGAGCCGCCGCCCTGCCGCGAATTTTTCGATTTCCGGTAACACCCTTTTTTCTGTGAGTAATGCCGATACCCTGTCGAAGCGGGTATCGCCTCCTACCGAGCAGTGCTGCAAACCTATGCCCTGCAATAGCTGCAGCGATTCATTGTTCTGCACGAATATATGGGTCAGCTGTTTTAATAGTTGCCTGAACATGCCTCCATAGGGCTTGAAAAATGCCTGATCGGCCCGGAAGATACCGGATATCAACAGGGTAGGTACTTTTCGTTTATACAACTCCGTGAGGTAATGATACCAGAATTCATATTTTATGAAGATAGCTAACGCCGGCTGTGCTATTTCCAGGAACTTGCGGGCATTACCGCGGGTATCAAGAGGCAGGTAACAGATATAGTCGGCACCCGGGTAGTCTTTCCTTACCTCATACCCCGAGGGCGAGAAAAAAGTCAGCAATATCTTATACTCCGGCCATTGTTCCCTGATGGCTTCCAGCACAGGCCTCCCCTGTTCAAATTCACCCAGGGATGCAGCATGTATCCATACAACCGGAGCCGTACCCACACCCATGGTCCTCATTTTCTCCTGCCAATGCTGTCGGCCGGCCAGCCATTTTTTCGCCTTGGTTTTGCCGGCCAGCGCTGCCAGATGCACGCCTGCCTTATATAACCGGAGGGCTGTATTATAAATTCCTGCTGCTATCATTGATCTGGATACTTTTACTTAATTTTTGGCTGAATGCAAAGATAATCCCCAACCAATCCCAAAATTTGTAAATTTGCACACTTTAAACAAAATAAAAATATACGATCATATGGTTCCTATTCAGATGGTAGATTTGAAACGCCAGTATAAGAAGATCAAAGCAGCTGTGGACACTGCAATCGGAGACGTACTGGAAAGCGCCGCTTTTATCAATGGGCCTGCGGTACAGCAGTTTACGGCGGAGTTACAATCATATCTGGGAGCCAGGCATGTCATTCCCTGCGCCAACGGTACTGATGCCCTTCAGATTGCCATGATGGCAGCAGGTCTGAAACCAGGTGATGAAGTGATCACCCCTTCTTTCACTTTTATTGCTACTGCTGAAGTGATCGCTTTACTCAACCTGAAGCCTGTTTTTGTGGATATTGATCCTCAAACCTACTGCCTCGATGTGAAAGCAGTGGAAAAAGCGATTACCCCTAAAACCAAAGCAATTGTTCCTGTACATCTGTACGGACATGTAGCTGACATGGAACCGCTGATGGAAGTTGCCAACAAACATCAACTCCTGGTAATCGAAGACAATGCGCAGGCTATCGGTGCTGATTATACGTTCAAAGATGGTACCCGCAAAAAAGCCGGCACTATCGGGCATATTGGCTGTACTTCCTTTTTCCCGTCGAAGAATCTCGGATGCTACGGCGATGGTGGCGCCATATTTACCAACGACGATCAGCTGGCAGATAAGATTCGCATGGTAGCCAACCATGGCCAGTCTGCCCGCTATTACCACGATGTGGTAGGTGTCAACTCCCGCCTCGATTCTACACAGGCAGCAGTACTGCGTATCAAATTACCGCTGCTGGATGAATATATTGCTGCACGCCAGGCGGTGGCAGATGCCTATGATGCTGCATTTGCCGGCATACCGCAGATCACCACACCATTCCGTGCTGCGCATAGCACCCATGTATTTCATCAATATACGCTGCAACTGAATGGGGCCGACAGAAATGAACTGCAGAAATACCTGGCGACCAGGGATGTACCATCAATGATTTATTACCCTGTTCCTGCACACCGCCAGAAGATGTTCGAGCAATTCGGCAGTGCAGCATTTGATCTTCCTGTAACAGATAGTCTCACCACCAAGGTGATTTCCTTACCGATACACACTGAAATGGATCCCGATCAGCTGGAGCATATTATCCAGTCAGTTAAATCATTCTTAAACAATCCCCAAACATGAAGATCGCAGTTGTAGGTACCGGTTACGTAGGTCTCGTAACCGGCACCTGTTTCGCCGAAACAGGAAATGATGTCACCTGTATCGACATCGATGCCAACAAAGTAAAAAAACTATCCGCCGGGCAGGTTACGATTTATGAACCCGGGCTGGAGAAACTATTTGAACGAAACTTAAAAGAGGGGCGTCTTTTTTTTACTACCAGTCTCCAGGATGGTATTAAAGACGCAGAAGTGATTTTCCTCGCGCTGCCTACACCACCGGGAGCAGATGGATCGGCAGATCTTTCATTCGTATTGAATGTAGCTACGGAGCTGGGCCGGATAATGACCAGCTACAAAGTAATTGTGGACAAGAGTACTGTGCCGGTAGGCACAGCAGAAAAAGTAATTGCAGCCATTGCGCAAAACTGTAAAACTCCATTCGATGTGGTTTCCAATCCGGAATTCCTGCGTGAAGGAGTGGCAGTAGACGATTTTATGAAGCCCGACAGGGTGGTGATTGGCACCAATTCCGAAAGGGCCCGCAAAGTAATGGGTGAACTTTATGCGCCTTTTGTAAGACAAGGGAACCCTATCCTCTTCATGGATGAAAAATCAGCTGAGCTGACCAAGTATGCTGCCAATTCATTCCTGGCAACGAAGATCTCTTTCATGAATGAAATTGCCATACTCTGCGAAAAACTGGGCGCAGATGTGGATATGGTACGCAGAGGCATAGGCAGCGACGATCGCATAGGCAAGCGTTTCCTTTTCCCTGGCATTGGATACGGCGGCAGCTGTTTTCCCAAAGATGTGCAGGCGCTCGTAAAATCATCTGAAAATGTGAAATACGACTTCAGGATTCTGAATGCAGTGATGGATGTCAATGAAGATCAGCGCTTATTCCTTCTTCCTAAAATAAAAGCTTACTTCAGCAATAGCCTGAAAGGCAAGCACTTTGCGCTCTGGGGGCTCGCATTCAAGCCCAATACAGACGATATCAGGGAAGCTCCGGCATTATATATTATCGAGGCTTTGCTGAACGAAGGGGCTACTGTAAGTGTTTTCGATCCGGAGGCGATGAACAATGTAAAACAGGTGATAGGCGATAAAGTGATTTACGCTGACCATCAATATAACTGCCTCGAAAATGCAGATGCCCTGATTATAGCCACAGAGTGGAGTGTATTCAGAACTCCTGATTTTAACAGGATTTCCGGCAGCCTTAATAACAAAGCCATCTTCGATGGCCGAAACCTCTTTGAAGTATCCCGGATGAAGGAACTGGGCTACCATTACGAAAGTGTGGGACGTATCCCTTCTACCCTGTAACCTTTATACCCGACATCATATGGAAAAGAAAAGAGTACTTATCGCAGGCGCCGCCGGATTTCTGGGTTCTCACCTGTGCGACCGGTTTATAAAGGAAGGATTCCATGTAATAGCAATGGATAACCTGCTCACTGGTAATATTAAAAACATAGAACACCTTTTCCCTTTATCCGATTTTGAATATTATCATCACGACGTTACCAAGTTTATCCATGTACCGGGTAAACTGGATTATATATTGAACTTCGCCTCACCTGCCAGTCCGATTGATTATCTGAAAATGCCCATCCAGACGTTGAAAGTAGGTTCATTGGGCACACATAACCTGTTGGGACTGGCAAAAGAAAAAAAGGCACGTATATTAGTAGCATCTACCTCCGAAGTTTATGGCGATCCAAACGTACACCCTCAAACTGAGGAGTACTGGGGTAACGTAAACCCGGTGGGACCGAGAGGAGTTTATGATGAGGCCAAACGTTTCCTCGAATCGATCACCATGGCTTATCATAATTTTCACGGGGTAGATACAAGGATAATACGTATATTCAACACCTACGGGCCACGTATGCGTCTTAACGACGGTCGCGCGCTGCCTGCATTCATGAGCCAGGCGTTGAATGGGCAGGATCTTACCGTATTCGGCGATGGCACACAAACCCGTTCTTTTTGCTATGTGGATGACCTGGTAGAAGGGATATACCGCCTGTTGCTGAGTGATTATCATTTGCCGGTGAACATTGGCAATCCGCAGGAAATAACACTCAACCAGTTTGCTGAAGAGATTATTGCGCTGACCGGTGGCAAACAAAAAATTGTTTACCATCCTTTGCCTCAGGACGATCCTAAACAACGGCAACCGGATATTACCAAAGCCCGAACACTATTGGGATGGGAGCCTAAAGTCAGCAGACAGGATGGGTTAAGGATCACTTACGAATATTTTAAAGAAGCCTTACTAAAATAAACTTATTCGCAGGAAATGAAGCGGAAATTATTAATTACGGGAGGAGCTGGTTTCATCGGTTCTCATGTAGTCAGGTTGTTTGTGAACAAATATCCTGACTACCAGATTGTTAACCTGGATGCACTCACCTATGCAGGGAATCTCGAAAATCTGACAGATGTAAAAGATCTGCCGAACTATGTTTTTGAGAAGGGAGACATCACTGACGACGCTTTCATTGATGCACTTTTTGGGAAATATCAGTTTGACGGGGTGATACATTTAGCAGCAGAAAGTCATGTAGACCGTTCCATTATGGATCCGCTGGCATTCATTAAAACGAATGTACTCGGAACCGCAGTATTACTGAATAATGCGAGGAAGCACTGGAAAGATAATATGGAAGGCAAATTGTTCTACCATGTCTCTACCGACGAAGTATACGGGTCATTGGGAGAAGAAGGATTTTTCCTGGAAACAACCGCATATGATCCCCGTTCTCCTTATTCCGCGTCCAAGGCCAGCTCAGATCACTTCGTGATGGCCTACCATCACACCTATCATTTACCTGCTATTATTTCCAATTGTTCCAATAACTACGGATCTCATCACTTTCCGGAGAAATTGATACCACTGGCCATCCATAACATCAGGAATAACAAACCTGTACCTGTTTATGGCAAAGGTGAAAACATACGCGACTGGCTGTATGTGAATGATCATGCCAGGGCTATTGATACCATCTTCCATAACGGAAGGGTTGGAGAAAC
The DNA here is from genome assembly GCF_037893185.1 of Chitinophaga sp. 180180018-3. Classification (NCBI taxonomy): domain Bacteria; kingdom Pseudomonadati; phylum Bacteroidota; class Chitinophagia; order Chitinophagales; family Chitinophagaceae; genus Chitinophaga; species Chitinophaga sp. 180180018-3. Next base: position 6,590,167 of record NZ_CP140772.1, read on the forward strand.
CTACAACATCGGAGGTTTTAACGAGTGGAAAAACATAGATCTTATCCGTCTTCTTTGCAAGATCATGGATCAGAAACTCGACCGGCCGGAAGGTACTTCCGCACAGTTGATCACTTTTGTTAAAGACCGTGCAGGACATGACCTTCGCTATGCTATTGATGCTACCAAGCTGAATAAGGAACTGGGCTGGTCGCCATCTCTGCAATTTGAAGAAGGCCTGGAAAAAACGGTGGAATGGTACCTGGAAAATGAGACCTGGCTGAACCATGTTACGAGTGGAGCTTATCAACAATATTATAACGAACAATACCAAAAAAGATAGTCGTCAGCCGCCAGCAACCGGCGGCTGACAGCTAACAGCTATTTCTTATGCCCTTTCAACAAACCGGAATACCGGATCTGTTAATTTTTGAGCCGAAGATATTTGGCGATAACCGCGGTTATTTCTTTGAAAGCTATAACGCCAATACATTCGAGGCTGAGGGGATCAACTATCATTTTGTACAGGACAACCAGGCTCGCTCCAACTATGGCGTATTGAGGGGATTACATTACCAGCTGGAGCCTTATGCTCAAACAAAACTGATACGGGTGCTCGAAGGCCGGATTATCGACGCTGTAGTAGACCTGCGCAAAGGATCTCCAACTTATGGTAAATCCTTTGTGATTGAGCTGAATGCGGAAAACAAGTTGCAATTACTGGTCCCTAAAGGATTTGCACACGGTTATGCCGTTATCAGTGAAGCCGCTGAAGTAATGTATAAATGCGATAACTTCTATCACAAACCCAGCGAAGGAGGCATCATTTTCAACGATCCTTCACTCGATATCAACTGGGGCATTGATATGAACGATGTTATCGTTTCCGAAAAAGATATGATCCTTCCCAGGCTGGCGGATATTCAACATAATTTCATTTTTAACAGCTGATATTTGCTATGAAAAAAATTCTTGTCACTGGCGGCAATGGACAACTGGGCCAATCCCTGCAAAAAATTGCCGGAGCATACCCGCAGTTCAGCATAGTGTTTACAGATTACGCTGAGCTGGATATTACTAATGCTCAGGCCCTGACCGATTTTTTCGCTGACCAGCAGATCGATGCCTGTATCAATTGTGCTGCTTACACTGCCGTGGATAAAGCAGAGTCTGACGAAGACAAGGCATTTCTGTTGAATTTCCAGGCTGTATTGAATCTGGCAGAGATCTGCGCACAACATAAAGCTCAGCTGGTACATATCTCCACTGATTATGTATTCAACGGTAAACAAAATGTGCCATATGTGGAAACTGATGATACCGATCCACAAGGCATATACGGTGCTTCCAAAGTACGTGGAGAAGCTGCAGCAACAGGTTACAACTCCGAAACAATCGTCATCCGCACTTCCTGGCTCTATTCAGAGTATGCCGTAAATTTTGTGAAACGCATGAAAGAGCTGATGCAGGAAAAACAGGAGCTGAATGTAGTATTCGACCAGGCGGGAACGCCCACCTATGCAGGGGATCTGGCCAAAGCTATATTGGACGTTCTGCAATACAAAGCAACGAATCCTGATGCAGCCGTGGGTGGAATATACCACTACAGTAATGAAGGCGTAACCAGCTGGTTCGATTTTGCCGTTACTATCAAAGAGATGACCGGCGCTACTACCAGTATTCAGCCAGTTACATCCGATAAATATCAGACAGCCGCTAAACGCCCCGCCTACAGCGTACTGAATAAGGAAAAAATCAAAGGTACATTCGGTTTGGCTATTCCCTATTGGAGAGACAGCCTGGCCCAATGTCTGAAAAATATGTAATATCTCCCGGCCCGCGGCAGCGCAAACTGCGGGCTCTTTTTCTTTCTTCTTGTCCGCCTGCATTTCCACCTGTACCGCTTTTAAAAACAACTACCTGGCACCACCCGGTATTTCTCCGGAGGAGCCACTATTCCTCTCATCTTAAGAACAGCAGTTCAGACAATTTTATGTAGGTTTGCAAAAATTATTATAAAAATCATGAATCTGATAGAAGAACTGCGCTGGCGGGGTATGCTACAGGATATGATGCCTGGCACGGAAGAGCAACTGCAAAAGGAAATGACCACAGCATATATTGGTTTTGATCCTACCGCAGAATCATTGCATATCGGTAGCCTGGTACCTATTCTGCTGCTGGTGCACCTGCAAAAGGCAGGACATAAGCCCCTGGCGTTGGTGGGCGGCGCTACCGGAATGGTGGGCGACCCCTCATTTAAAGCGGAAGAAAGAAAAATGCTGGACCTGGATACGCTGCAAAAAAATGTAACTGGTATCCGGAAACAGCTGGAGCGTTTCCTCGACTTTGATCCGGCCAAACCCAATGCAGCAGAAATGGTGAATAACTTCGACTGGTTCCAGCATATCTCGTTCCTCGATTTTATCCGCGATACCGGCAAGCATATTACCGTTAACTACATGATGGCCAAGGATTCCGTGAAGAAAAGACTGGAAGGCGACAATGGCATGTCATTCACCGAATTTACCTATCAGCTGATACAGGGATACGATTTTTATCATTTATATACTGCTAAGAACTGTAAACTGCAAATGGGCGGCTCCGATCAGTGGGGCAATATCGTTACCGGCACTGAATTAGTACGGCGCAAAGCCGGAGGCGAAGCGTTTGCCTTTACCTGCCCGCTTATCAAGAAAGCTGATGGTACGAAATTCGGAAAAACAGAAGCCGGCACCGTTTGGCTGGATGCAAAACGTACGTCGCCATATCAATTTTATCAGTTTTGGCGGAATACCTCCGATGCAGATGCTGAAAGCTATATAAAAATATTCACGTTCCTTGAACATGCAGAAATAGATGCTTTAATCGCGGAGCATCAACAAGATCCAGGTAAAGCCGTTCTACAGAAACGTCTGGGACAGGAAGTGACTGTTTTCATCCACGGTCAGGAGGCATACGACAATGCAATGGAGGCTTCGGCTATATTGTTTGGCAATAACACAGCTGATGCACTCAGCACCATGTCTGAAGAAATTTTGCTGGATGTAATTTCAGGTCTTCCCCAGCATTATATACCCAAAACTGATCTGGCAACAGGTAAAGATGTTGTTTCTTTACTTGCGGAAACCGGCATATTCCCTAGTAAAAGTGAAGCCCGTAAAATGGTTCAGGGTGGTGGAGTAAGCATGAATAAACGAAAGATAGAAGGAATAGACACTATCATTGATTCCTCTTTCTTACTAAGGGATAAATACCTCCTTATTCAGAAAGGAAAAAAGCACTACCATTTTGTTACTGTGGTTTAACAATAAAAAGGCCGACCTTATATAGGATTTAGAATAATAAAATTAGCTTTTAGCAACATGCAGCGAAGATTACATGGTACTAACACCACCAGCTTCGCTGCATTTACTAAAAACCAGCAGCTAAAGGCTATACTTCTTCTTATACTTCTCAAACAACTGCTTTTGCTTATTATCCAGGTTAATATCCCTCCCCTGAATATACTCCTCGGTCACCACTGCAGAACTCATATCCAATACATCTCCGTTACTTACAACAATATTCGCATCCTTCCCTACTTCAAGTGATCCGGTAGTTTTATCGATACCCAGTATCTTAGCTGCATTCAGCGTTACGGCCGACAATGCTTCTTCCTGGCTCAGTCCATATGCGCTTGCTGTTCCGGCCTCATAGGTGAGGTTACGCTGCTGCCAGAAACCTTCATTGCTGATACAAAACAGCACGCCAGCCTTCTGTAACAGGGCCGGTGTTTTAAACGGCTGATCTATATCATCGTCCTGCATAATCGGCAAACTATGTGGCTGTGCCAGCACCACCGGCACCTGCTGCTGCTTCAGCAAATCCGCTATACGCCAGGATTCCGCACCTCCCACAATTACTGCATCCAGGTTAAACTCCTTCGCAAAATCAAGCGCCAGCAACATTTCATTCACCAGTTCACAATGAATGAACAACTTTTGCTCCCGGGAAAACAACTTCCGCATAGCTTCAAACTTCAGATTGGTAGCACTATGCTTAGCCTCCTGCGAATAAGCCCTGGCTTCTCTGAAAAATGTCCTGACATTTTCTATCTGATCCTGCGCGGCTTTCAGCCGGTCTGCCCCTTTGTTGCCTCCTGGCAATAAACGGGGCATAAAAAAATGCATGGCATTATCTGCACGATAGGTGGCATCTTCCCAATTCCACGCATCCAGCTGTACTACCGAAGAAGAACCGCTGATCATGCCGCCTCCCGGCATGATCTCCGCCAGCAATATACCATTGGAGCGCAATGTATTGATCACTTTTGAATCCGTATTATATGCAACAATGGAACGCACGGAAGGATTTATTTCTCCTGTTTCGCGGGCATCTATTGTAGCTCTCACACTTTCAAATTCCACCAGGCCTAATGACGTCTCCGGAGCTATAATCCCCGGATATACATGACGCCCCTTCAGATCCTTCACCTGAGCATCATTTCCAGACGCCGGTACCTGCGTACCTACCGCTGTAATTTTGCCTTTATCAAATACAATGGTGCCGTTCTCAATCACCTGCCCGTTACCCACATGAATAGTGGCATGAGTCAGGTAAACCGGCTGCCGCTGAGATGGCGCCGGTAATATTGTTTCCTGTGCCTGGGCCATATATCCCATCAGCACCAAACCGGATAATATAATATGTTTAGTCATCGTGTTTCGTTTTAAGCGCCACTAATAGCCAATAGCTGTTTCATGTCCTCCCTGCAGATCTTCGCAATGATACATTTCGTCGGGTGTAAATGTTGCTTTCTGCGTGGGCGTACCTTTCTTTTTCTCTGATAGCAACAATCGCGTAAGCCTGTTCCGTTCTGCCGCTATGCGCTCCCGCAGCTTCAGGTCATTATTGCGGTCAAATTCCACAACACCGTCTACGATGGTGATGTCTGCCTTCGCATAAATACTCAGCGGATGATTGCTCCATAACACCACGTCCGCATCTTTTCCCACTTTGATGCTCCCCATATGACTATCTACATGCAATAGTTTCGCCGAATTGATGGTGACCATTTTCAAGGCATCCTGCTCCTCCATGCCGCCATACCTGATACTTTTCGCGGCTTCCTGATTCAGGCGGCGCGCCATTTCGGCATCATCCGAGTTAATGGCGGTTACCACCCCAACCCGTTGCATGATGGTGGCATTATAAGGTATGGCATCCTGTACTTCCATCTTATATGCCCACCAATCAGCAAACGTACCGGCGCCGGCGCCATGTGCTTTCATCTTGTCAGCCATTTTATATCCTTCCAGTATATGCGTGAAGGTATTAACATGGAAATGGAAACTATCGGCTACATGCATAAGCATATTGATCTCACTCTGCACATAAGAATGACAGGTTATAAACCGCTTCTGATGCAGGATTTCCACGAGCGCGTCCAGTTCCAGGTCGCGGCGTTTGCCAGCTCCCTGTTTTTCATAATCACGGGCACGGGTAAACGCATCTGTGTAAATCTGCTCCACTCCCATCCTGGTTTGCGGGAAACGGGTGGTATTGCGCTCTCCCCAGTTCGACTGCTTCACGTTTTCGCCCAGGGCAAACTTGATGAAAGGATCACAGTTTGCTACCTTCAATCCTTCTGCATCCTGTCCCCAGCGTAATTTGATCAGCTGTGACTGACCACCTATTGCATTGGCACTACCATGCAGCAAATGCGAAGCGGTTACGCCCCCACTCAATTGCCGGTAAATATTCACATCATCAGGATTCAGTACATCTGCTATTCTTACTTCTGCAGTCACTGATTGCGACGACTCATTTACTCCCTTGCTGATGGCGATATGCGAATGTTCATCGATGATGCCGGCAGATAAATGTTTACCGGTACCGTCGATCACCCGGGCATTTCCTGCCGCCAGGTTGCGGCCTATCTGAGCAATCTTTCCATTGCGTATTAAAACGTCCGTATTTTCCAGATTCCCTTCTTTTTCACTGGTCCATACCGTTACATTTTTGATTAGCAGATCTTCCTGCTGCGGTATTTTCTCCCAGCCATATCCGTTAAACGGATAGTAAAGCGGTCCCGTTGCTATCTCTGCGCGTTTGGGCGTATCTGTTTTTTCAGGTACAGGTTTCACAAAAACTGCCGTCCATTTCACGGTATTACCGCTCGTATCAATACCGGTACCAGCCCAGCTATTGCCATCGGCAATGCCGCTCAGGCGGATATTGTTGCGCACATTCTTTGCCTGCGGTAATGAGAGCGATAACAGCTTTCCATTTGTTTCAATGCGGCCCTGCAGGGTGTCTTTTTGCAATACCGCCAGCGACGGAGCAGCCGGAGCACCCTTTATCTCTATTGTCATATTTCCGCCAGGCGTAAGGCTCAGGGTATAAACACCGCGGATATCATTCCAGCTGCCAGCTTTGATCTCATAACGGTTGCCCTGCACCCAGTTTTGCAGTATTTGCGTTTTCTCATTAAACAGTGGTCCGTTGGTGATAAGAAAATTGGCCAGTTTACCGGCTTCCAAACTGCCTACTTTATCATATGCTTTGATAAGCGTGGCCGGCGTCCGGGTCAGGGCATCCAGTGCTTTCTCTTCGCTGAGTCCATAGCTGATCGCTTTACGCAGGTTAGCCATGAATTGTTTAACCTCTTTCAGGTCGGCAGCAGTCAGGCAGAAGGTAATGCCTGCTTTTTCAAATGCTGCAGGTTCGCCGGGAGCCATTTCCCAATGCTTCATGTCGGCAAGTGATACAAACCGCGCGTCGTTCGGATCTTCCACATCCGGCGCTGCCGGAAAATTAAGCGGCAGTATAAATGCCGCTTTGGTAGCAGCCATTTCTTTAATACGCTGGTATTCATTACCGCTGCCTTTAATGATATACCGGACCCCAAACTCGTTACCGATCTTATTGGCGCGAAGTACATCCCATTTATCGCCGGCTTCAAACAACTGCGGCAATTGCTGGTTGGCGTTCCAGGATTGCAGACTAAGATTAACGCCTTCTTTACCGGCGGCTGGCGTTTTATACCACTGCGCATCGAGGTAAGTTTGCCGTAGCAATGCAATGCATCCCATCAGCGAATTAGGGTAGTTCTGCGTTGAACTGCCTTTATCGAAAGAATAAGCAGCAGCAGCCTTCTCACGGATGATTACTTTGTTTTCCCTGGCGGTGGCGAGGCTCACCAATGCAGCTGTTCCTCTGGCGATGCCATCCTGTTGCTGGGTAAGTACTGTGCCGAAGCCAGCTTCGCGCAAAGGAGAGGCTTTCTCGTCGCTAACACTGAACAGGTCTACGGCATTGATCTCGCTCCTGATGGCCTGATTCCAGCCATATGCCCCTTTGGTGTTAGACAGGAACTGAGGTGGAGCATTCCAGGCCGAGCCTCCTTTTTTGGGTTCCGCAAGGCCATAGTTGCTGAAGATATCCACGAAAGAAGGGTAGATATACTTCCCTTTACAATCTATCACTACAGCGTCTTTAGGTATAACAGCCGATGGGCCGGCTTCTGTAATTCTGCCATCCCGTATCACCAGGGTAGCGTTAGACAGCGTGGTTTGCGCGTCTTTAATAAGGGTGGCATGGGTAAAGGCAAAACAGCTTTCGCGGGGATCTGCCAGCCCATTCACCGGAAAAGTTTCCTGCGCACTGGCAGAAGAAACACCCGCCAGCAGGGCCGCCAGCAACAGTTTACTGCTGTGCCGGTTCAGGGCATAGACAATACGCTGTGATAGCATGGCTATCACGGTTTTCTCAAAAGCTTTTCTCATGTAAATCGTTATTTATCGGTCCGGATTCAGTTGATTGGCTAAATGTAATAAATCATCGAAGCTATTACTTAATAAACCGGCATATTTTTTATGAATGGTAATAAGACTGGCTGCCTTCAAAATTTTGGATTCACACGAAAAAGGGATAATTTGAAAAAGCTTTCGGCTTAAGTTTGTTTAAATTCATTTAATACGTTACTGAATATGAAATTTATTTCCATGCTTTCGTTTGCATTACTCACCTGCATGTTGGCTGTATGCACCGCTAACGCCCAGGTAAGAGATACTGCCGCCCTGAACAGTGGCCGCTGGACAGTGGAAGGAAGAGCCGATAAAATTACCGATAAGATCTCTCATAAGCTGGGTCTGAGCAAAGACCAGTCATCGAAAATATACGATATCAATGAGGATATCATACGCCGTAAAGACGAAGTAAAAAAGAACGCTTCTCTTACCAAGAAAGATCGTATGGCACAGATCAAAGCGCTGGATTCAGAGCGCAGCCAGCGTTTCAAAACCGTATTAACTGCCGGCCAGTACAAGAAATGGAATGATTGGGAGATGAATAAAAAAGAACACCTCGAACAGAAAATGGATAAGAAAAAACTAAGAAAGGAAATTAAAAATTCACAACGATAGTTACCTGATTTTATGCAAGTGGGCAGTGGGACATCCCCGCTGCCTTTTTATTTTCCCGAAGATGGAATACACCAACGATATCAGATCAATTTTTTTGCACGCAGTAAAAGCGGTACATCCACAGGAACTGATCCGTAAAAATGTACAGGTAAACCCTGTTACCCGTAGTATTATTATTTCGGGAGATGAATACCTGCTCCCGGAGCATGCGCGGATATGGGTGCTGGGCGCAGGTAAAGCGGCAGCCGCAATGGCCCGGGAACTGGAAACGGTGTTATTGCCTCATTTTCCGCTACAGGGGTTGATAGTCACCAAATACGATCATGCCCTGCCTTTGCAACAGCTGCCATTAATGGAAGCAGGTCACCCCGTTCCTGATCAGCAGAGTGTAACCGCTACCGTTAAGGTGCAACACCTGGCAGCACAGGTACAGCCATCCGACCTGGTGATACTCCTGCTTTCAGGCGGCGCTTCTTCCCTCCTGGCCGATGTGCCGCCCGGAAGTTCCCTGGAAGAGGTACAGCAACTGTTTGAAGCATTGCTACGGAGTGGCGCTGATATCCACGAAATGAACACTGTAAGGAAACACCTGTCGGCGGTTAAAGGTGGACAACTGGCCAGGAGCCTGTCTGCTGCAACCCTGTGCGTACTTGTACTCAGCGATGTGGTGGGCGACGACCTGAGTGTTATCGGCTCCGGGCCTGCCATGCCGGACCCGTCAACATTTGCTGACACGATGAACATCCTTGAAAAATATCATCTTCCGGAAAAAATACCCGCTTCTCTGCTTCATTATATCCGCGAAGGAGTGGCCGGCAGGATCCCTGATACTCCCAAACCGGGCAGTGATGGCTTCAGGCATGTACACCATTACCTGGCGGGCACCAACCGGGTTGCCCTGGAAGCTGCCGCAGTAAAGGCAGAAGAATTCGGCTATTATCCATTGATCTTATCGGATATGATTACGGGAGATGTCAATGACGTAGCTAACTGGCTGGTACAACAAACGCTGAATTACACCGGCCCACGCCCTGCCTGCCTGCTCGCAGGAGGTGAGCCCACCGTAAATGTTACCGGCAACGGTCTTGGTGGCCGTAACCAGCAGCTGGCGCTGGCAACAGGGATAGCCCTCGCCGCATACCCTGAAGTAACTTTCCTCAGCGGAGGCACCGATGGCAGCGATGGTCCCACCAATGCAGCGGGTGCTATCGTTAACGCCCATACGATTGCCGCAGCAGAAAGCAGCGGCCTTAACCCGGCGTCATTTCTGCAACATCATGATGCCTGGCATTTCTTCTCAAAGGCAGGCGGGTTGCTGATCACAGGCCCTACACAAACTAACGTGATGGATCTCATGATCGTACTGATAGCGGAAAACAGCGGGGGAATTTAAAATCAAAGTTTGTATATCTCTGGATAGATTTTAATTTTGGGGATTCGAACTAGATATTCTGGATTAATAAACGTATTTGCATTATGCTGAGAATGGAACAGACATGGCGATGGTACGGCCCGAACGACCCGGTTAGTCTGCCTGATATTAAGCAGGCCGGCGCTACCGGAATCGTCACAGCATTACACCATGTGCCCAACGGAGTGGTGTGGACGAAGGAAGAGATTTTAAAACGAAAAACCCTTATTGAAGCTGCCGGCCTTACCTGGTCTGTTGTAGAGAGTGTACCTGTACATGAGGACATTAAAACGCAAAGCGGCAACTTCAGGGAGTATATCACCAATTACCAGCAGACCCTGCGTAACCTGGCGGATTGTGGTATCCGTACTGTCACTTATAATTTCATGCCGGTACTCGACTGGACCCGTACCGATCTGGCGTATACAGTGGAAGACGGCTCCAAAGCACTGCGCTTCGAAATGGCTGCCTATGTGGCGTTCGACCTGTTCATTCTGCAAAGACCAGGCGCAGAAAACGACTATACCGACGACCAGATTGCCCGGGCCAAGGAGCGGTTCGACAGCATGACACAGGAGGAAAGAGCCCTGCTGCAAAAAAATATTATTGCCGGTTTGCCTGGCTCCGAGGAAAGCTTTACCCTGGCTCAATTCCAGGCGGCCCTCGACAAATACAAAGGTATTGATGCTACCCAGCTGAAACTGCACCTGTTTTACTTCCTGCAGCAAATTGCACCCGTTGCTGAAGAAGCAGGCGTTAAGCTGGCTATCCACCCGGATGATCCTCCTTACCCGATCTTCGGACTACCCCGTGTAGTAAGCACAGAACAGGATGCCAAGGAACTGCTGATCGCAGCTCCCTACAGCGCCAACGGCCTGTGTTTCTGCACCGGTTCCTACGGCGTAAGAGCCGACAACGATCTTCCCGGTATGGTAGAACGTTTGGGAAATCATATCCACTTTATCCACCTGCGCAGCACACAACGCGATGCTGTTGGCAACTTTCATGAAGCCAACCATCTCGAAGGAGATGTGGATATGTTCGCCGTCGTGAAAAATATCCTGCTCGTAATGAAACGCCGCAACGTTTCCATTCCAATGCGGCCCGATCATGGCCACCAGATGCTGGATGATTTACATAAAAAAACCAATCCCGGCTACAGTGCCATAGGCCGCCTGCGCGGCCTGGCAGAACTGAGAGGCCTGGAAATGGGTATTGCGGGGGCTTTAGGCTCTGATTGACTGACATCTACCAGTATCAGGTCCGTACAAAGAGTTAAGGTGGGGATAAGCAATACCATCGTCGGACTGAGATGCTACACCAGGGCAGAAAGCGTATTTGAGCATATACCTTAATGGCTGATTAAGGTACAAATCGCACTCCCTTATTTAAAATAGTGAAGGCCTTCCTATGTGGAGGCCTTCTTTTTTTTGTACTTTATTCCTGGTAGCAACACAAAAACCAACGCTTTTTTGTAGCATTGCACAAAGGATAACTGTTCAACTGTTACATTTACCAAACCTACAATATGATGAGCGCAACAATTGATGCGAAATACGAGGCGTGCCTGTCTAAAAGGCCCGACAGCCTCGCTCGCCTTATCAACCTTTTCAAAAAAGATGTCGACATTCGTATCACACAAAAAATCATCAACCGGGGATATTCCAACTTCAAACTCGGTGATATGGTACTACTGGTTCACATAGATGCTCATGGTACCATTAACAACGATCTGGCAAGAAAAGCACGTATCAGCAAACAGGCGATGAGCAAAGTGGTAAAAAACCTCGAAGCAGAAAGCTATATCAGCTCCCGCAAGCATGAAACAGATAACCGGGCCAGCATTATTTTTCTGACAGAAAAGGGAAAGGAATTACTGATTAATGTATACGAAGTGGTCGACGAAATACAGGATTTCTATACCAACATTGTTGGCACCGACGAGCTGCTCCAACTGAAGAACATACTTAGGAAACTGAATACAGGACTTAATCTGAGCTGATCACTTCATTGTCATGTAATATCTGCGGGCACTGTCTTTCACCACTGGAACATTCAACATGTTACGCAACAGAGCAATCACTTCTTCTTCTGATTTACGACCAAAATCAGCTGTAATCCGGCGCTTGTATAAAGCAACTGCAGAAGGGGGTACCATTATCTCGAGTCCATAATAGCCATTCACGGCTTCCAACACCTCTTCCAGAGGGATATTCCTGAACCGTAACTGACCTGTCAGCCAGGCCAGCGGGGCGGCGCTTTTCAATTGCCGGCGTTCCCAGCTCCGGTGCGGCTCCTTTATTGCTTCCGTACCGCTTGCCAGCTGCATAGGCTGGTCATATCTTCGCCTTAAAGTAGCATTTCCTTTAGCCACAAAAACTTTTGAAACTTCGCCGGTTTTGCGAACATTACAGATCATCCGGCTGGCATCTAAAACTGTATGATCGTCTAACTGTACATGTACTTCCGAAGAACGGTCTATTTCGAGGCAGGCATCTCCGCTGATTACCCTGATATCAGGCGTTTCGCCAAACCCTGCGGCATAGCTTATCACTGCCTGCCGGGCCGCTATCAGCCGGCTGCCACCACCCAGTTGCAGGGTATCATTATGCCCGGTATTATTACTATACAGCACCATTTTTTCTACCGGCCGGCTACGACGACCAGCAAAAAAAAGTACAACAACCAGCAACACTGCGGCCGCCGCTGTCAGCCATTTCCAGGGAGCTACACGAGGTTGCACAACAGGCCGCACGGCAACTGCCGGCGCAGACGTTCTATTGTCCGGTATTTCCTGGTTCAGCCAGGCTGTAAGTCTGCTCTCAAGCCATGCCGCCTGCTCCGGGCCGGTGGCACAATAATTTGCTATCTGCTGCTGCAAATGCGGATCCTGCGGTGATTGGATGAAGCCTGATACCAGATCTGTGATATCCTGTTCCGGTTGATACATATCGATACTATCCCCTATAGCTGTATAAATGCAAGATACTCAACTTCTGTACAAGTTTAATGTAACAGGCATCCCATTTGTATTGAACAACATAAATATTAATTAGGTCACTTCGGCCAGGTTTAATATTTTTAATAGCGACGAACAAGCAAAACGATATGTATGTCACCTGAACCATCTACCAACGACCAGGAATATATTGAGGGATTGCTTCATCAGAAACCAGCTGTAATAGAGGTTATCTACCAGCGGTTTGCCACAAAAGAAAGACGGTTTATCCTGCAAAAAAGCGGCACTGTAAAAGATGCCGCCCACGTTTTTGAAGAAGCCCTGATGGATATCTATTATTTCTCCCGCCATCATCCGCTGAAAGTAACTGAATTTGAGCCCTTCCTCCAGGTGCTGTGCAAACGGATCTGGGAACAGGAACTGGAAAGGCGTGGACAGCGGATTCCCGGCCTGGAAGCCGAGGAGCTCTCTACTATGAGCAGAGACGATATCCAGGATGTGGAAGATGTATTGAAAGAGGGAGAGAAAAGACGGATGGCTTATCACTATTACCTCGCACTGTCGGACGAATGCAGGGAAATACTCCGCTGGTCGCTTACCAATGGTTGTTTACAGGAAGACATAGCCGCCGAAACGCATATACCGGTTGCGGAGCTCCCGGAGAAAAGAACCGCCTGCTATCGCAGCCTGTTCAGGGATATAGACAGTAAACTGAAAGCAGGCGGACTGTCAGAAAAAGACCTGATGGAAGCGGATCGCTTTCTCAACGGGCAAATGAATGAAAACGACCGGAAAGTCTTTTCTACACGCCTCCAAACGGATCCGCTGCTGGCCCAACAGGTAAAACGCTTTGATACCGTTCGCCAGCTGCTTGCCCAGAGAATATGTGGCGATCCTCAAAGAGATGAACTCCAACATTTGCTGTTCGGCCACCGTAATGCATGGTACACACTCAAAGACACTTCCATCATTCCGATCAGGAACTATGTAATCCTCACAGCATTGATAGCTGCCGGCATGGCCATCTTGCTATATATCAGCCCATGGCGCAAAAATATTTACCGGCAGTTTGCCGATACCGAAATGCAAATACCGGACATCGACAGTCTCCGGTTGCCGGAGCAGGCCATCGAGCAGTTTAACCGCGGCCACTTCAGCGAAGCCATCGGCATCCTCAATAAAGTACTGAATGATAATCCGGGTAATGCCTATGCGCGTTATTACAGAGGCGTGGCGTTGATCGACCGTGACCAGCCCCCGAGAGCAAGAGAAGACCTCCTCGCTGTATTTAACAGTAGCAGCGATATCCGCTATGATGCGGCATTTTATATTGCACTGAGTTACCTGAAAGAAGGACGTAAGCAGCAATGCCTGGAATGGTTGTTAAAGATCCCTTCCGAAGCAGCTAATTACCGCAAAGCGCAGAAACTGATAGAAGAATTAAAATAATTAATTCAGGTATTGTCCTTTACTGTAGTGGATAATATTTTCTACTTCCCCCTTGATCAACTCATAAACAGGTGTCTTACCTGCTTTGATCCGCACCAGCTGCTGTAACACAAGAAAATAAATTTCTCCACGGTTACAACCATCAATCTGGGCTTTAAGAATGCTGTGCTTTACGTCTTCACAGCCGGTTGCATCTAATTTCTGATAGATCACATACAGATCATCCATCCAACTCATAACCTCTAAAGTTTAAAACATAGTGTATAGTATGCTAAAGTTAACTATTTATATTAAGAAAATAAACTATCTGAATCTTAAAAAATTGTAAATTCTATCCTATTCAGAACCAAATAACAGGGTTCCGTACCGGGAGGTTGCGGAGCACTTCTTCCACTTCCGGATCCTGGTTAAGTGCGAGCCACAGCTGATAATATTCCGGGCGCTGATATGCTGCCGCACCAAAAACCAGGAAAGGCTGTGCCACCGGCCAGTTATCCCAGTACATCACATCTTTTGCGTAAGGCCAGCTTTGTTTGTTCTTCACGTAGGGATAAAGAAAATCCATGCCGTTGCCTATATTCCTGCTGCTATCTGTGCTAAACTGCCACAGGTTGTTGCCGGGAGTGCTCAAAACCTGGCATACCGTACTCATGGCATCCAGGTTAAACAACGAGTAGCCGTAAGGTTTAGTGCGCTTAAGTTCCCTCGGGAAACTTCCGTCGACCGCCATCTGCGATGGCAGTAATACTGTTTTATAACGATCGATGCAAAATGCCGTCAGTTTTGCGTTGCCGGTGAAGCGGGCAAATACCGCCACCTGCATCACCCAGCAGGTGCCGTGGTTGTTGGCCGCATTCATTTCATCCCGGCCATACGGATGTGTTGTCAGCCAATCCAGGTATGCACTGAACCAGGCCTTGAATGCCTTCAGATCTTTTGCCGGAACGGCCCCTGCTTTTTCCATCATACGCAATGCCTGCACCACTTCCATCAGGTGGATCGTGTCTATGATCCCTATCCCCCTTCCGGTAGCCCTCCCTTTTATAGCCTGTGCATAAAGCAGCGACGGATTCATCCTCGTGGCAGGATCCTCAAACCAGGCCCGCGCGTGCTGCAGGGCATGCTGTAAATAGGTATTATCCTTAGTGGCCACATATGCCGCCGCCAGCGCGCCCATTACGCGGCTGAAACGAATCATCACTTCCCGGTGTGCGGTAAAATTATCCGGATTCGACTGCCCGTCGCGCTGTATATAAGGACTGTCGGCGCTCACCGGATTGGGCCACCAATAATCGCCTTCAGAATAAAAGTCGTGCAGGCCACCGGCGCTGCGCTCACAACGGAATGCGGTGATCGTTTGCGGCGCCTGCTGCATGGCCCATTTTGCCCTTGCAAGTATTACTGCCCGGGTATCTTTAATGAGCTGCGTGGTAAACGCCCGTTGTGCATTTGCTTTTACTGTACAAACCAACAACAACATTAAATAAAAGATGCGCATGTTAAACAGATTGCGGTGTTCATTCAAATAACTTCATCGATGTCTTCCTATAACGTAAACGGTTATACTAATAACAACTATTTTATCACGAATTATGAATACAAACTAAAATATGCAATCGGTTGCATATTTGTTAATAAAATTTTAGCGATTCCAGGTATCTTTTAAAAAAACGGAAAAAAATGGCTGATACAATAATTGTTTTGCTGGTTCGTCTGATATTTAGGTTACCATAGAAGGATGACACATTGTACTGTTACTATGAAAAAAGACAAGCAAACAGATATTGCCTCCTATAAGCTGGAACACCTGATGGAAGTACCGGGGTTGAGGATAAATGTCCATTACAGACAGGCCGGAGAGATAGTACATGAAAGGCATGCTCATCTTACCGAAGCGCACCGCCATGAATTTTATTCACTGGCTGTTTCAGGTAGCGGAAGCAGCATGCAAATGATAGATTTCCGCTTCGTGGATCTTCCCCCTAAAAGCCTGTTCCTGCTGGCTCCATGGCAAATACATCTGGCGTCAGATACTGATCATCTGACCGATATATATTTTATTTCATTCACAGCTGATTTCCTGCCTCCCGGCTTTTCCAAACTGCCGGTTTGCATGGAAGCTGCGATTACGCCCTCAGCAGATGAATTCCGGGAGATCTGGCATATCTGTGCGCAATTGTTGCACGAGTTCAGAAACCGCAGAGCTTTACAGCAACAGGTGTTACAACATTACCTGGCAGTACTACTAACCATGTTCATGCATTATCTGCCGGAACAGGACAATAGTCAATTACAGCCGGAGCTGCTGATGCGTTACCAGCAGTTACTGGAGCAGCATTTCATGTGCTGGAACAGTGTGGGGGATTATGCGAGGGCATTGCATGTAACCGCTAATCATCTGAATGATGTGGTGAAACAGGCAACCGGACAAACAGCTTCCGCCTTACTGGCCGCGCGGCGCATACTGGAAGCCAGGCGGATGTTACTCCATTCCACTCACAGCATCAAGGAAATTGCCTGGTGTCTGCAATTCAACGAAGTAACCTACTTTAACCGCTTCTTCAAACAACATACCGGACAAACGCCGCTGGCTTTCCGGATCGGCAGCCGGGAAAAGTATAACTATAACCCGGAATAGTATAATAATTCACAGTGTTAAGCCCGGTAGTTTTGCACAGATCAGAATATACAATTACACCGCATCTCAGCTGAACATACAGCACTGACCTGCATTTATAAAATCATTATTCATGCCTACACTTAAAGAAAGGGCGACCAGTCTGCTGATGTCGCGCATAGGGAAAACTGCGTCTGTACTTAATGTAACCCGTATCGGTAATTTCCTCCTGCAGGTAGAGCTCCAGCTGCCACAGGCATTGCCGGCCCGCAGCACGCAACACCTGAAAATAGAAGTAGCCCCTTATACTTACCGCGATTATACCGTAGCCCACTGGGAACCTGCTACAGGAACAGCCACCCTGCTTATCGACTGTGCCCATGAAGGCACAGGTAGTTTCTGGGCGTTGACCCTCGCACCAGGCAGCAGCGTTGTGTACGCCGGCCCTGGCGGAGGTATGCACCAGCCGGGCAATGCAAGCTGCCTTGTGTGCATCGGCGATGCCTCCGCAACCGGGCACTTTTATTCCCTCTATCAATATAAAGCCCCCGCTCAACAGTTTCATTGCTTCCTTCAGCTGGAGGATCCCACCACCCGGCAACTACTGGAAATGCCGGTACAGGCCCTCTCCAATAACGGGCATTATTTTACCGATCTGCATGAATGGCTATATCATTACGATTTCCCCGTTGCAGATACAACATTTTATGTGGCAGGGAATCATCGGATGGTAGTACAGGTACGTAAATCGCTACGGCAGCAAGGCGGACTGGTAAAAGCGCAGGGCTTCTGGGGCTAATGCAAAGAGCGTCAGACCAGCTGTTCTTTCATGGCCTTTACAATGGCATTCGAACGGGAGTTCACATCAAGCTTACGGTAGATATTCATGATGTGGGAACGAACTGTTCCCACACTTATATGACATCCGTCAGCTACTTGTTTATACGTGTCGCCATTCACCAGGCAACGCAAAATTTCCCGTTCGCGGGGCGATAATCCGTACGGATCCTCCGGAGCTTGTTTCTCCTTCCGGAAAAAGGCCAGGACTTTGTTTACCGCCACCAGATTAGACTGTAATGCAGTTTCATATACCTGTGCAATAAATTCAGACAAAGTAACCGGTGGAATATGATCCAGATCATATTCACTCTTTGCTGCCGGCACCTGCGTTATACCCTGTTCCTTCTCATTCAGGGTCAGTAATAGCACATTTATATCAGGATAAGCTGCTTTTACAATACTGGCGGCTTCTATCGCAGTCATTCCAGGTATCTCTATATCCATAAAAACCAGATTGCAGATATCTTTTGCTAATTGTTGTAACACTTCTGATGATTCGCTGCGCAATCCCGAGACGTCCAGAACACGCGTGTCTCCCAAGTTACCAGGACTTATAGGCCGCACTTTTTTCATAATTTTCCTTTTGGGTCATGTGTATTCAAATGAAATCTTCCATTGATAACTGTAAGTTCCCGGAAGCTGGTATGGTTGATAAATTAAAAATGGAAAGATTACACGGTCTCCATACCCGAAACAAATTTGAAACAAATACATGCAGCAGTCAATCGGATACGTATATGGTTTTTCAACAAATATTAATATACAATTTGTTTTATATTAGTTAATTGGAATAAATATAACGTGGTAAAATGCAGTCTTTTAATGGATTAACGGGAATACAATGCTCTATTTATCAACCATTTAAAGTTGGCGTTTAAGTCATTCAAAAAAACAAATTATATTTAAATACATATCAACATTTTTTCCGCTCGCCTGTAATCTGCCCTGATCATTTTATCCAGTGCAACAATTGGTACTTTTATGCTATCCAGAGTTAAGATAGCATTAATTCCTCAAATTCCTAAGCTAAATCATATAAATACTTCTTTACACTTGCTGTAAAAGAAAAGCTGGCAATTAGTGCTGACAGGAACCCCTTAATTCCTGATTTTTAATTGTTAATTCAATAAGAAAATGGTTAGTATAAAAATAGGCATCTTCCGGAAATTTTTATAAAAAAAATAACCGTTAGCTTCGGCCCAGGGCAGAGAACGCCTTGTATTCCCAAGCTAACGGTCAACGGCCAACTGCGCTACTGCAGTATCAGCTCTACTACCGGAATTTCTACATCCGGCTTGCGAACCGGCAGGTCGAGTGCGATATCTCCCTTATCGTTATCATGCATTTTTACTTCAGACCCGTCGTTCAGCAACTGTGCATACTTCACCTTTCCTTTCATACCAGGCAGCTCAAAGCGCTGCAGCGGATAATCGAGCAGATGCACATACAAACGCTTAGTGGTTGGATTATAGGTAAGCAGGCTGTTATCCGGACGCTTAAATTCCGCAGGCGCTTCCGTACAACCGTAAATAGCCCTTCCATTCAGCCGCATCCACTCTCCCATTCCTTTAAGCCGGTCCTGGGCGCGGGAATCGAAAATGCCCCGGGAAGTAGGGCCTACATTCAGCAAAAGATTACCACCCTTACTCACAGTTTCGATTAGCAGTACTAACAATTGCTTATTGTCTTTCCACGATGTTTCATCACGATAGTACCCCCACGAGCCGGAGAAAGTCTGACAGGTTTCCCAGGGGATCCGTTTGCCGTGAAGCGTTGGCCATTCTGCCACCTTATACTGCTCCGGTGTAGTAAAATCTCCCCCATCTTCATATTCTTCAAGATCCATGCGGTTGTTGATGATAATACCAGGCTGAAGCCTGCGGATCATTTTGATCAACTCCAGGGAGTTCCAGTCGTTATGATCCTTTCCGTGCTCACCCGGGAACGAAAAATCAGTCCACAGGATATCTATCTTTCCATACTTAGTCATCAGTTCTTCCAGCTGATTCTTCAGGTAAGTACGGTATTTTGCCATATCCCTGCCCTTATTCAACCGGTCATAATCTTTGGAATCATTGGGACGCTGCGGATGTACCCGGTCTATTGTATAATCAGGATGATGCCAGTCGATCAATGAATAGTAGAAACCCACTTTTAATCCTTCGGCCCGGAAAGCCTCGACCCATTCTTTGATCAGGTCTTTCCCGGCCTGCGTTTTAGTGGCCTTGTAATCCGTATACTTCGAATCAAACAAACAGAAGCCTTCATGATGCTTGGTAGTGATCACCGCATACTTCATACCAGCAGCTTTCGCCTGACGGGCCCATTCCCTGGGATTGTAGAGGTCAGGATTAAACAGGTCAAAGTATTTCTGGTAAGCACTGTCGGTGATCCGCTCGTTACTCTTTACCCATTCATGACGGGCAGGAAGGGCATATAATCCCCAGTGGATGAACATCCCGAAGCGGTCGTTTACCCACCAGGCCAGACGCTGCTCTTTCTGTGCATCTGTTTCATTGAAAATCTTTTTTTCCTGTGCATTTACCTGCGACAGAAAAAGCAGAAAAGCAATCGCATACAATGATAGTTTCTTCATAAAGGAAATATTGATAGAATTTTGGTTTGATATCTCATGATTATTCTGCTATCAGCCAGGTATACCCGGCTGCGGGTATATCTACTTTTACATGTGCATTGTAATTACGGTCAAGCATATACGTTTTTTTAGCGCCTTCTTTTTCCCGGATGCTTACCTGTTTGGTGAGTCCTGTATAATACAGTGGCAGTGCTACTTCCCGGGTGATGGGTTTGTTTGTCGGGTTGTAAAGCATCACCAGCGCTTTCTGTGGAAGTGCAGCACTCACATGCATAATGCCATCCCAGTCGCGGCCATCAGCCCTGCGCAGATGAATAACATCAGCATTCAGAATATCGCGGTACTTCCTGTACCAGCTGATCATATTTTTCACGACCGTTTTGGTGGCATCAGTATCATACAAACGTGGTCCGCGGTAACAAGCCTGTACACCTGCTCCATAGTATTGCGCCATCAGCTGTTCATATGCATCCAGGTGATCATTCAAAGGCTCCAGGGTGGCTGCGGCGCCTCCTCCCTGGTACTCGCTCAGCGGTACAAAACCCCAGCTCATGGAGGGCGTTTTTTCCCAGGTTCCGTCAAAAATATTCTGCCGGTTCAGGATCAGCTGCTCTGCCCGTGGCAACGAGAAATTCACTTCTCTATAGCCCAGAGCGATCTTATTGGTACCATCCAGGAAATACCAGTCAGGTGCATTCACGTATACGCCTCTTTCGTTCAGCCAGTGATACAGGCCTTTCTGCAACTGCATCTGTTTCCACTGTGAGTCGTCGAGACTGGTATGGCCAGGGTGATTCGTGGAGGCGCATACATCTCCCGGATAAGGGCCGTCATTTTCGAAAATATCGAAGCCGGCAGCACTGATGAAGTGTTTTATTTTAGCGAGATAACCAAGTCCCCATTTGCTGCCCAGGCAGGGAGCATTGCCGAAGAATGCGCCACCAGGCTTGCCTGTAGCCGGGTTGATGACATCATCCTCATCGCTGATACGCCTGCTTGAGAACAGGGAATAACCACCCAGCATTACCTGCCGGCTATGGGCGTAATCTGCCAGGGCCCTGAACTTTGCGATATTGGCGGCGCTGGTATCTTCCATATTCAACCCGCTGCCGAAGCTGAGAATAACCCCTTCATAACCCGTAGCAGCGCACTGATCAATGATTGCTTTCACTTTTACAGGATCTGTGCTCACCAGGTGCATAAAGATGGGATTCTCTGTTGTCCAGGGGGCAATGGTACGATAGAACCTGCGCCGGGCAATGCCATTGCGTTCGCGGTCGTATCCGTCGAGTAGCAATTCGTATGTACGAACAGACTCAAAGCGTTCTCCATCTGCCATGATAATCCCCACGGGTACTGTAGGATACACCTCCAGCACGCAGGGTGTTTGCAGATCATAATTTACCTGCGAGGTATAAGTACTGTCGGTCTTCCAATGAGTGGTCTGATCACTTAAACTGGCTTTCATGGAGTTGTTGAAAGCATAATTGCTTTCTATATAGATGCCATGTGGCACCTGCATTTTCGTCACACTGCCCACCACTGCGGATTCTTCCTCCGGCGTTGCCAGGATCTCATTTGCCACCTGTTGTAGTTTCAGCGGCTGCCCGCTCTGATTAAAGAGCTCCAGCCATTTGGATATCAGCGGTATTCCGTCATAAACTTCATAATGCACCTTCACGGTAATGCCCTTCAACTCCGGCGCCTGTGCTTTGTAAGAAAAAATGACCGCTTTTCCGGAGGGCTGTTTGGAATTATAGTTCCAGCTCTTTGATTTCCAATGAAGATAAGGTTGCACGGCCGCCATTTCATGGCCAGTATATATAAAATCCGCAGCGCCCGCCTGCAGCTGCTCCAGCCACGACGGCAGCAAATAAGCCTGTTGCCGCTGCCCCTGTGCGCCTCCGATCATATAATCGTGCCCGTTAACCCTGATCCTGGCCTCTGGTTTCACCGCACGTAACAGCTGCTCTCCGCTGACGAGATTGCGGAAATCAGTACAGATAACGTTAGGGGTTATACGAAAACTACGGCTCAGCAGGTTATTGCTGAGGGTAATCTCGTTGGCTTTTGAGGTAATATGAGCGGTGTACGGCCGGTTATCGATCAACCAGTCTCTGGCCGGCTCTTTTACCTGCGCCTGTGTGACAGCGCTATGCAGACTGAGCATCAGTACTGCCGACATTGTTAGTTTTTTCATGTTCTTGTTCTTCCGTCAATATTTATTTCACAGGTTGCAGTATTACTTTCCGCAACCAGCATAATTCTTTCTTATTGCCTGCAGCAGGCTTTACAGCCAGGTTGTATTTACCGGCCTTATCGATATGAATGATTCCTACTGCATGTTGTATGAATTGCATGGGTGTATGACTGCTGTAGGTACCGGTTTGCAATGTGAGAAAAGGCAGCTGCTGACCACTGAGTGTTACAAGTCCCTGCTGACCAGCATTTCCCGGCTCACAGGCATAATCGAGTATTACTTTATAGTCGCCGGCATCCTGTACATCCAGTGGAAAAACCACTACGTCGTCCGGTGTATTCATACCAGTAATGCAGTTATCATGTTTCCAATCGCCGAAATAATGGGAATACGTAAACAGTTTACTTTTTGCAGTACCGTTAAATATGGCCCAGACAGCGGGTATATCGATCTGCGGATATTCGCTGCTCACTGTTTGGGTACGCAACTGCGACAGATCGGCCTGCCTGCCGTTGTACTCTACCAACAACACTGTACTACGTGTATCCGGTAACGTTACAGGAAGATGGATAACGGTTTCTTCCGGTAATTGTTTCCATTTAAGGGCAGTGCCGGCGCCTAATATGCTAACGGATTTAACGGATGCGGTCAGCCCGGGCACACGCAGTTCCCTGTTCGCCGGCACCTGCCATACATGCAGGTATAACCTGCCTGGCCTGGAAGTAGTTACTCCCCAGGGCTGGGCGGGGATGAGCCCCCAGGTGGTTCCATAGATACTTTCTCCATAAATGTGTAACCATTTCCCGGTAGCTTTCAGGTATTCGATGGAGTAAACAGGCCATTTTCCTTCTCCATCCGGCCCCACATTCAGCATCAGGTTTCCGCCTTTGGAGGCTACATTGCCCAGCAGACGGATGATTTCGGTGGGTGATTTAAAGTTGAGATCATGTTGGATATATCCCCAGGAGTCGTTATGGGTATAGATAGATTCCCAGGCTCCTGCAATCGGAACCGGTGGTACTTCTGAATCGCCAAAATCCCTGTAATCGCCCAGGTCGTGTCCTATGCGGCTGCTAAAAAGACAACCAGGCTGCAGTGCCCTGAGAGAATCGATCATGCTCCGGGTCTGCTCCACGGTGAGTCCGCCTGGCATATCGAACCATACCAATCCGAGTGGCCCGTAGTTGGTAAGCAGTTCTTTCAGTTGCGGAATGGATTTAGTGCGGTAGTATTGCTGATAATCCTTTTCTTTTTCCCTGAAGTCCCAGCTATTTCCGCCCCCATTCGGTTCATGCCAGTCGAGGAACTGGGAATAATAGAACCCAAACCGGATGCCCCGTTTACTACAGGCGGCATAGAGGGCTTTCATGGGATCTTTTTTATATGGAGTGGCATCCACAATATCGAAATCAGTGACTTTGGAGTCGAACATGCTGAACCCTTCATGGTGTTTGGCAGTGATGACGAGGTAGCGAATGCCCGCTTCTTTAGCAGTTTCAGCCCATTCCTCCGCATTGAAGCCAATGGGGTTAAAAGAGGCCGCTACTTTAGCATATGCCGCAGCCGGGGCTTTCGCCCGGTTCATGATCCATTCCCCGCTGCCATAGTAGCTGCTGTCGTTCCAGCGCCCGGCCAGCCTGGAATAGAGGCCCCAGTGAATAAACAGTCCGAATTTAGCGTCCTGAAACCATTTCAATCCGGGATGAGTAGTAGTGCCGGAAGCAGCTTTGTTCCACATATCGGGCATGTCTTGTGCTACGGCGCCAAAACGCATGCACAGGCATAGCAATAGCATTGAAAAACATGGAATTTTGCGGAACATATAGCTAAATTTGTCAGTAACGATTCAGAAAAAATATACATATCCGCGCTGATAAACAAGCTGGTGGAAAATGGTATCAGGGAAAGGGAAAATGCTATGACAAGCATCCAGCAGCTGAAATGAAAAATTAAGGATCAAAAGAGAATACCGCCTCTCGTTAACCAATGCTTAACGAATATTCCCACAGGGATTAATTAATTTAGTTACAGAAATTACAGAGATCCGTAGTTTCCCGCGAGTATCAACCTAATTAGTTTATTAACAGGCTATAATGTGTTATGAGCGTTTGACGCAATGACGCAGACGCCATGTGAATGTTTTAGAGAGCCTCTGCTGTATATTCTCAGCGGAGGCTTCTTTTTTATGGCCATCTTCCGTTATTATACCTTCTATTAAGATCTGATTAACATCCCCGGAGTAAGTTCCTTTTAATATTGTCTTGTCGCACTCATTTGTACCTGTGCTTCCCAACAACATGAAAATGCATACAACTAACAAATATCTCGAGGGAAACCTGTTGATTTTCGGGATCGACGGGGTTTAAATTTTCGGTTACTAAAAATTTTTCAGGTGTTTCAGGCATAAAACATCCATTAAAACCCATTGTGCTGCTATCTGTTTAATAGGTTTTAATTTAATCATCATCTAGCTATAAAGCCTCTATAGTTTCTACTGTGGGGGTATTTTTTTTAGTTTTTAATGAATATTTATTCACTTATATTTGTGTAGTGAAACTGAAAGATGACAAGAAAGTAGACCAGATATTCCAGGCGGCGCTCAAGCTGGTGGCCAGGAATGGCTTATCGGGGATTACTATGGGCGACCTTTCAAAAGAAGCTGGTATTGCCACCGGAACTTTATATGTATACTTCAAGGGGAAGGATGAGTTGATCAATGCACTTTTCGCTACCTGCAGGGAAAACTCCGTACAGGCATCCTTTAAAGGCTACGATCCTCAACTCCCATACAAGCCCGGATTCCGGAGCATATGGATGAATATCCTCCGCTATAAGCTGCAGCATTTCGAGGAAGTGATCTTCATGGAACAATGCTACCACTCCCCCTTTATTACTGCAGATACGCGTGAAAAAGCGCAGTTATCATCTGCTCCTTTCTATGCCCTGATAGAACGGGGCAAAAAAGAGCAGCTGATAAAAGAGGTGGATATGGACCTGATCCTGACGCTCATCATCGGAGCAATGAATGAACTGGTAAAACAAACGCATTACAGTGCAGTACCATTGAACAAACGTCGGATTAACACCGCTTTTGAGCTTTGCTGGGATGCGCTGAAGGCATAAAAAATGAATAAATATTCACAATAAAATACCCTGTATATGTCAGACGTAATGATTGCAACAGACCTGAGCAGTTTCGCTGAAACGGTGATCAGGACAGGGCTGGAACTAGCCGATAAGATGAACGCTTCTGTCACCCTTTTTTCCGTAGTGGAACTGGGCATTGGTATCGGGCTGCCTGAAGGCGGACCTGTTTTTACTGATGATATTCCTTCGCGTATAAAGGAGGTGGAAGAACGACTGGAAGCTTACAAACAACTATTCCCGGACAAGCAGCATCTCAACATCAATATATTGGTGGCTGCCGGGAATCCAAAAAATGAAACACTGGCAGTGGCGCATCAGAACAATGCGACGGTACTGGTGGTGGGTACACACGGGCGCACCGGGCTGGATCATATGCTGTTGGGCAGTACCGCCGAATATATTATACGGCATTCCCGTATACCCGTACTAGTAGTTCCATATAATAAAAGCGAGCACTAAAAGCTTAACACTCAACGACTCTCAACATTAGCAGGTATCCCTGTATAAGTCCCGGTATAATTACCGGGACTTTTTTTATGATCTCTCCGAACATTCATATAATCTGATGGGTTATACAAGGTGAGTACACTACGGTATAAGCCCATCCTTCCGACTTGCCTCCGGTCGCAGACCTTCTATGTGCACTGAAAAATCCTCATACAAACATCCACTATGAAAAAAAACTACCTACTGCGCAGCTTATCGGTATTGCTACTTATGCTGACAACAAGAGCAACTTTTGCTCAGCTGAAAATCGGCGACAATCCCGCCACTATCAACAAGGCCTCCGTGCTGGAACTGGAAAGTCTCAGGCAGGGCCTGTTGCTGCCCCGGATTGTGGATACCACACTGGCGCCACTGAGTACCGCGCCGGATGGTATGATTATTTATCACACCCTCTCTAAAAGCCTGCTGGTAAGACGAGGCGGCTACTGGTCGAAACTGGTCGACAGCCTTAATGTGGCTGCCGGGAGCTGGCAGCTGAAAGGCAATTCCGGTACTACTACAGCCAATTACATCGGAACGTCCGACAATCAGGCACTGTCTGTCCGTACCAATGGTACAGAAGCCATCAATATCAGCAACAGCCAGACAGTTGCCTTGAAACAAGTGCCCACTTCTGCGAGCCTTATCAGCGCATTGTTGATTGATCCGGCTACTGGTACTATTAACCAGCGGAATCTTTCTGCTGCCGCATTTACAGATGCAATACGGACATTAAACGGCGTCGCCAAACAAGGCTTTACGATCCGCGCCGATACGCTTGCCGCGAATTATGGCGTTACCGCTAATGCTACCGACAGTAGCATTACGATGAACATACCTATTACGGGCAGTGCCAGTCAGCGAACAGGGTTGCTGACCTACAACGACTGGCTGAATTTCAGTGCCAAGCAACAAGCGATCACCATTGGTGCGTTTGTGCTTACACCTGGTAGCCCCAATGGCCTTATATTAAACAACACTACCGGTACGCTGCAGCTGGTAGCCGCCAATGCCACCAATCCCGGCGGTGTGTCCATCGGGGCTCAAACCTTTGCCGGGGTGAAAACATTCCACGATAGTGTTAGCCTGGCCAACAACCTGGGCGTAACGGGATCCGCCTCTGTTGGCAATGGACTCAATGTCACCGGCAGTGTTGTATTGAACACGCTGCCGCCGGGAGTCAGCACACCGGTAACTACCGTATTATTCCGTAACCCGAATACGGGGGCTATTGAAAGAAGAGATGTGGATTCAGCCGTTTTCTCCACTGGTATTAAGCGCATCAACAGCCAAACCGGCCCTTATATCTACATAAAAACCGGAAAAACCGGTACCGATATAGGTATCGACAGTACCAGCACTGCCAATGTACTTACGCTGAATATTCCGGATGCCAGCACAACTGCCAGAGGCGTAGTTAATGATTCCACGCAGATCTTTGCAGGTTTCAAAACCATCCGGGATACATTGGCTGTAGGTCAGAATGCCATTGTTGGCGCCAGCACTCAGCCAAACTCGACACTGCAGGTAAGCGGCTCCATGTCGCTGAACATCCGGACAGCCACAGGAAACGACGCACTGTCTGCAACGGACAATACCCTGCTGGTGAATGCATCTTCCGGCAGTATTACGATTAATTTGCCGGCTGCCGGCAGCATTGCGGGCCGCATATACACCGTTAAAAAAATAGGCGGCACCATTGATAACGCGGTTACACTGCAACCTCAGGGAGCAGCACAAATCGAGGGCGCCAGCAGCTATATCATCTATAACAATTACACTTATGTAACAATACAAACAGATGGTTCGAACTGGTATGTAATCAGAAAATAAAACCCATTTTATTGTTACTGTAAATTGTTATTCATGCCACAAGCTGGAATTAAGCACTGCATTGCTTTATTTGCCTTCATGAGCTGGTGTAGTCTGCTATACGCACAACAGCTGAAGTTAGGTGATCCAACCTCCTCGCCGATCAAAGCTGCACTGCTGGAACTGAATACCACCAATCAGGGGCTGTTACTCCCCAGGGTAACTGATACCACTGTTTCTCCCCTGAATGTTTCGCCTGATGGTATGATCATATACTATAAACCGGCCAGTAGTTTACTGGTGCGGCGGAATGGCTCCTGGTCGAAGCTGGCCGACAGTACCGCTGTAAGCAACAACCAGTGGTTACTGTCGGGGAACCCGCTACCTGATAGTACCTCAAAAGTACTGGGCTCTACTACTGCACAACCACTGAACATCATTACCAATAATACCAACCGGATGATTGTTTCTTCCGGCGGGAATGTTGGCATAGGTACCACTTCCCCATCCACGCTGTTGCATCTCAAAACCGGTGTGGCAAATACTTCCGGACTCCGGCTGGAAAATCTGAACAGCAGTTCCACGGTAACATCGGGTGCCGGAGGACTGGGAGTGGACGCAAACGGCAATGTAGTAAGGGCAGCCACACCAGCCGCCGTTTATAATACCGCCGGGATCGTATCGCAGAATATAAAGATCTGGGCCGATTCGGTTTCAAACACCAGCAGCGGTGTGGCTACCGCCAACCTGACCTCTGCCGGGTTCACCAAAATACTCAGCATCACCGCAGTAGGTAAAGGTGGTACGGGGCCAGGCGATTCGCCCATACCAGTATTATCCAGCTACACGCTGACAAGCGCCGTTTTTAATGTTTTCAAAGGAAATTCGGCACTCATCGCCATTCTGAGCGGGATGGCGGTTGATGGCGACAATACCCATAAGGTTTATGTCACGGTAATTGGTTATTAAAATTTATTTTATCAGACAGCTACTTTTCATATTAGTCTTTTTCAGTTCTGCTGTCCGGGCCCAGATCACCACCACCGCGTGGCTGCACCCCGGTAGCAGGATAGGCATCTTCAGCACTGATACCATTGCCATTTTTGGAGATATAGTAAACGAAGGCCGTATCATAGCTACCAGCGGATCGGTGGTAAATTTTTACGGTGCGCGCTGGCGTAATACCCACCAGGCATCCATCGTTGATGAAAGCGGCGATGGTTTCAGTGCCAGAGGAGGCTTGTTCCGTTTTATGCAGATACAACCAGCCCAATACCAATATGTAAGCGGAGGGTTTAATGCAGCTGCCGGAGAAGGCACCTCCTTTCCCAACCTTAGTATAGAAAACACCTCGGGGCTTTTCCTGGATGATCTCAGTGATCTGAAAGTGGTGAATGTGCTGGACCTCAGAAAAGGTTATCTGTTGCTAAACGGCTGGAACCTGGTGATGGGGCAGCATACCCCCGGCGACATACAGCATTATTCCCCGCAACATTTTATCATCACTGGCAGCAACTTCGGCAGCGGAGGAGTTTACCGGAATCATATTTCCCCGGCCGATCAAACGGTGGTATTTCCCATCGGCACTCACCCCGATAGTTACACGCCAGTGGCAGTTGAAAGTCCGGGTACAGTAGTTACCATACGTGTAGGCGTTTCCGATAGTGTACGACAGCAACTTACTGCTGGCGATAACCTGTTGCTGACCAGCGTAAATAAAACCTGGGAGGTGAGCAGTTCCGTGGCTGATGCACCACTTAACCTGCATCTGGCATTTGATAAAACAGACGAAGGGCCTGTTTATGAGGCCAATCGCAACACGGCTTACCTGGCGCAGTTTGCCGGTTCGGCATGGGACACTGCAAGTATACGGCAGGCGCCCGGTTTGAGTAATTATACAACCGGTCCAACGGATAACAGCAAAGTAGCGGTATCCCGCAACTTCCAACACCTGGGTGGCACAAATTACTTCACCAGCCTGGTTGCGGAAACAGTAAACAGCCCTGAGAAAACAGTACTGGATTTCTTTTCTGTTGCCCGTAGCAATACCAATGAAGACAGTGTATTATTACAATGGATCACCGGACGCGAGTATTTCTGCAGGGGGTTTGTTATAGAAAGGCGATTCGCTGTCCGGCAGCAATTTGATTCCATCAGATTTGTAGCCAGTAATTCGCCGGGAGGCATCAGTTTCTTTCCGGTGGGATACAGTAGCGCAGACCTCCCTCTTAATGATGGGTTCATTTTTTACCGGCTGAAAGTTATCATGACTGATGGCACCTTCTTTTACGGACCGGTGCGGGTAGTACGTGCCAAAAATACAAGGGGCGATATAGTAGTATGGCCCAATCCGGTACGTGGTAGCTCAGTACATATCTATTACAATGGCGCGCTGCATGTAAAGGCTATTTCACTGATTGATGTTCCCGGCCACCGGCTCATTTATCAGAAATTCCAGCAACCCTTGCAGCAGCGGAATTACTACGAACTGAATATACCTTCAGGGATAGCTAAAGGAACTTATTTCCTACAGTTTATCGGAGAGGATGACAGCCTGCTCCATACGGAGAAAGTAGTGATCACATCGGATTAAAAAAGCCTTAAACTACACCAGTGGTCAGTTTCAGTCTAA
This sequence comes from Chitinophaga sp. 180180018-3, assembly GCF_037893185.1. NCBI lineage: Bacteria > Pseudomonadati > Bacteroidota > Chitinophagia > Chitinophagales > Chitinophagaceae > Chitinophaga > Chitinophaga sp. 180180018-3. Next base: position 6,620,703 of record NZ_CP140772.1, read on the forward strand.
AAGTTAACATAACTTTGTGGACTGGTAGCAACAAGCAACAGATTTAAACGAAACCTATTCATCTTTGGGAAAGAAATTTTTCACTGCCGCATTCGTGCGTAAACTTCATTTGAAGGAGCTTCTGGCAGTCTTATTTATATTGCTGGCAATTTATTTTTTCCGTTCACAACGCCATGAGCTTCGCTCGCTGATTCCCGCCATTGAGCAGTCGGACAGGGGCTGGGTTATTTTTGGAGTGGTGATAACTGCGGCCTACATCCTGTTACAGGCTGGCATGTATGTATTTAGTTTCAGGGCGGTAGGTGGCAGACTTGATATCTTTAAGAGTACGGAGCTATTTCTGAAACGCAACCTTTTATCTGTATTTCTGCCAGCCGGAGGGATCAGTTCCCTGGCTTATCTGCCGCAAAGCCTGCGTAAGGCGCAGGTACATAAACAGCAGGTACATCAGGCATCAGGCATTTACGGCTTTGTCGGGATATTATCTGTTTTTCTTGTGGGCATTCCGGTGGTTGGCTACGCCATGATGCATGCAGGTACCATGCGGGATGCGGCCTGGGGCCTGGCAGCCATCTGTGTGCTGCTGCTGGCGGTAGTGTGGCTGGTGCGTTCCATGCAGCTTAAAGGGAAAGCATATCAGTTACTGGTAAGATATTTCCCGGGCGCTGCCCACCAGGTAGATGAGATCTTCACCTTTCACCTGTCTGTTCCCGCTTTTATGTATACGGTGCTGGCTTCCGTATTGATTGAAGTAGCAGGAGTGGCACATCTTTACATCAGTATGCTGGCCACAGGAGTGGCGCCTTCGCTGGAAGCTGCCTGTGTAGGATATATTGTGGCTACTATCTTCCTGATCATCTCTCCTTTTCTCCGCGGACTGGGCGCAATAGAATTATCGCTTGCATACATACTCAGTAATTACGGCTACAGCACACTGGAAGCGCTGGAGATTACTTTATTATTCCGCCTGTTCGAATTCTGGCTACCACTGGTAGCCGGCATGTTTGCCTTTGCGCTGAAAGGCCGGGAACTGGTACTTCGTTTATTGCCGCCTATCCTGATATTCCTGTTGGGCATGGTGAATATATTTTCAGTGCTCACGCCTCCGTTGGCGAACCGTATGCATATGCTGAAGGCATATATACCGGGTACCTCTATACATGCTACCAACCTGTTAGTAGTGTTTCTCGGGTTGATATTACTTGTTACGGCTACTTTCCTCATCAGGGGCCTTCGCAGTGCGTGGATCGTTGCATTGTCGGTGTCACTGCTGTCGGCATTTGGTCATATCGGGAAAGCGCTGGATTATGAAGAAGCCTCACTGGCATTGGTCACCAGTGTTATTCTACTGATCACTTCCCGGCAATACCGGGTAAAGAGTAATCCCCAGCTTGTAAACATAGGTGTGGTAACGGCATTGGCTACACTGTTTGTGGTGTTGGTATTTGGCACCGTCGGTTTTTATTTCCTCGATATACGCCATTTCGGCATCGACTTTAGCTGGCAGCAATCCATCCGTCATGCTTTCCACTGCTTTATGCTGTTGGAAGATGATGGGTTATCGCCGGTAACCCGATTCGGAAAAGAGTTTATGTCGGCCATCAGGGTGCTGGGAGTGAGCTCCTGGGCGTTCCTGTTCTATACTATCATCCGGCCTTACCTGCATGTTACACAACAGTCGAATTCGGCGCTTGAAAAAGCAAGGTTTTACCTGAGCCAGTATGGCGATTCTCCAATGGATTACTTCAAAATAGGTCAGGATAAATTATTGTTTATCTCCGATAAATATGAAGGATTCATTGCTTACCGGGTAGCAGGCAGCTTTGCTATTGTACTGGAAGAACCCGTATGCAGTGAAGATAACAAGTTATCAATGCTCGAAGAGTTTGAACAACAATGCAAAAAAATGGGACTGCGAGCGGCATTTTATCGTGTAGATGAAGACAGCACCTATTATTTCAGCTCTCTTAAAAAGAAAAAGATGCTGATTGGCCAGGAAGCGATCATGGATATCAGAAATTTCAGCCTGAGTGGGAAAGATAAGAAGTCGCTCCGCAATGGTTTAAACAGTCTTGCCAACAAAGGATATGTCACTGCTTTCCATCCGGCTCCGCAAACGCCGAATATGCTGAAGGAGCTGAGAGCTGTCAGTGATGAATGGCTGGATCAATACGAAGTAAAAGAGCTTACTTTTTCACAGGGCTTATTTGAAGAAGATGCCATACGCGGACAGGACATTTTCACCGTAACAGATGCGGAAGGCCGCATATCGGCATTCCTGAATATTATCCCGGATTATGCGCCGGGTGAATGTACCTATGATCTGATCCGGAAACGTTCCGACGCGCCGGGAGGCGTGATGGACGCACTCATCATCGCCCTGATCCAGGATGCTCAGCAGAAAGGACTTCATTACCTGAACCTGGGAATGGTGCCTATGTCGGGTATCAGTCAACCTGAAAACACGGCTGAGAAAATGGTCAAATATGCCTATGAAAAACTGCGTTTCTTCCGGCATTACCAGGGGCTCCGCGAGTTCAAGGAGAAATATGCCACTGAGTGGACGAATAAGTATCTTGTGTATGAACATGATTTCGATCTGGTGCAATTACCATCAGCACTGAGTAAGGTAATGCAACCCTGACGGCCCGAACAATCACGGAATGGATTTTGTTTTTTAGAAAGGTATCAAATCAGTATATGTCAATATCAAATCAGTTGTTCAGGACCGGCAAACTACTCATTTGTTTATTCTTACTCACCGTTATGCGAACAAATGCCCAGAACCTGCCCGGCAACCTCCCTATCGTTACGAAAGTACCGGCTGCCGGCACCACGGCTCCGCTGATACTATATATTACCGGCGATGGTGGTATGAAAAAGTTCTCGGTGAATGTGATAGAATCTTTCCATCAGAAAAGCTACCCCGTAGTGGCGCTCAATGCATTGAAATATTTCTGGAGTAAGAAAACACCTCAACAGGCGGCGAGTGATGTCACCTTCCTGATCAAATACCACCAGGCCCAATGGGGCAGCAGCCATGGTGTGATACTGGTGGGTTATTCTCTCGGAGCGGATGTATTACCGTTTATTTACAACAGTTTGCCTGCGGATATTACGAACCAGGTGAAGCAACTGGTATTCCTGTCGCCCTCCCTGCGTACCGACCTGGAAGTGCATGTTTCCGACATGCTGGGCAGGTCCAGCAACAGGGGCATGAGTGTGCCTGCAGAGATCAACAAAATCACTGATAAGCCTATGCTCCTGGTGTTTGGAGCGGAGGAAAAAGATTTCAATTTCGGGGCGCTGACGGTCAGGTACCAGAAACTAATACTTCCAGGCGGACATGCATACGACGAGGATGCGGGTGGCGTGGCAGGAAAGATACTGGAGTCTATGCGGCAGTAATCCCGCTGTTATATTGGCAATTTCGTCCTGATCGTTAGCTCTTTTCTCATCGAAGCCGTCAGAGAGATACGCGCTGTACCAACAGTAACGTGACTTTCTTCCAGCCGGCTAATATGCCGCAATCCAATCACAAACCATCGGTGTACCCGCATAAAAGCACTGGCAGGCAGCTGGGATATAACCCAGTCCAGCGTTTCAGCAGTAACTAATTGCTGTTCCTTTAAATGTAGCATGATGTGGTCGTCCATTACTTCCACATACATCAGGTCATCGTAATAAATCTTTTCAAAACGATGTGGTGTTCTCACCATAAAGTAACCTGTTTCATATTTTGATGGGGTTATAGCTCCTTCCATTTCTATAGTATGATATATTTTGTTAATCAGGTCTTCCAGTTCCGATAGATTAAACGGTTCGCTCAATATCCCTGCAGGCAGGAAATCGAATCCCTCACCGGGGTAGGTCATCATAATAACGGGCAGTACATTCCGGGGATGGGTTGGCGGAAACTGCTCATCTGCCGGCTGTCCGAGTAACAGGATGTGAATGGTCTGTGTTCCCAGCCAGAAACAGGCCTCTTCGAGGGAGTGACAGCGACGGGCAACATAAATAAATGGTATGGTTGCCAAACAATTTTCCAACTCTCCGAATCCTTCAGGGTCATTGCCCAGGATTATACAATTAAGTATCATAGTGTTGATTCAGGTTAAAATGGACCAAAAAAACAATGTCAGTTGTACGCAGTAAAAGATATAAGAGTGCAGGTGACTGAAGAGAAACCCGCGTGCTATCTAAAATCTAATCTAAACCGCGTTATGAAAAAAATATTATTTAAAAGCTGACATTTCTCTCAGGATAAAATTGGAGGTATTTAAAAAGCAAACCGTTAATCCAATGTTAAGTATTATAGATAAAGAAGGTGGGCAGGAACGGCCACTACCGGAAGGTAATGTCCATTCCTGTCCACCTGTTAAAGAGAATTTCACAAAAGATCTTTCAGAGACGGAACAATGCCCGGAGTGTCAGATCTAAGGCCCGTAACGGGCGGCTGATGCGCAATAAGAAGCTAAACGGAAGTCCGGTTAACTGGTCAATGCGCGGACCATGTTTACCCGACAAAGAGGAACAGAAGTAACATAGCACTCACTGCGATCAGGTTCTTGGAGAATCTGACATTAAATCCGCCTTTTTCTGAGTAGTAGTAACTTTCCTTGTACCGGTCGTACTCAATGGGAGCACCTAACTCCTTCATCATTTTGAGGAATTCATAGAGTGTTCTTTCGGAAATACGAAGCCGCTTGGCTAACTGAGCGGGTTTACCGGTCCCCTTGATCCTGATAAGGTAATCAATGGTTTGTAGTCTGTCAAAATAACGCTTTGGCATGTGGCATAGAGGGGTTTTCTTAACGGTTATTTAATTGAATTTACGAATTGTGTCTTTATTAAACCAGGATTCTCATATATATATTTTAATGTAAATATTAACAATCTGGTTTAAACGGGTTTTCAAATTTTAACTGCGAAACCTTTGCACTGGTGCGTTTTAGCTACTGACTAATACAAAACGTAAGTATACTGATTTTATTGGTCAGCTGCTTAAAAAACCTACTGCAGTAATGCGTCATAAATGATATTAGTCAATGCCGTACCGTGATCTGTGGCGGGGTCCGGGGGTCTGACAGCATAAATCTTTCCATTCTTTCCAATCACTATCAGGGAAGGGTATTTGTTGATGTTGTATTGAGATAATAGCTCGCGGTGCTGGTCATTCATGTTTAGCAGCCATCCAGGCAGTTCTTTCCGGGGAGTTCCATTGCAGCAGATATTTACAAATGTGACCCTTGTTTCATCAAAGCATCCTTTGATCTCTGAAAGAGCCTGCAGTAAAGGATCTGCGCCGTTATAAAAATGCAGCAGCACTACTTTTCCATTCAATTGGTCCAGGCTCACCGTCCGGCCCTGTATATCCGTCAGGGAGAATGCAGGAGCTGTATTCCCTTTGCTGAGGCCTTTTCTGGCCTTTCCGTATAATCCGGCAATGGCTTCCTTACAGGTGTTATTCTGTACGATGGTAAGATAATCCCGAACGCACCATTCCTGATCTTCCGGAGGATTGCCGGCAGAAAAATCCTGCATGAGTTTCTGCGCTAGCAGGCGGTCCCTCAACCGGCCGCTGTAGTGGGTTTTCAGCCATTCGTAAACAGCCTTCACATTACATTCGTAACGATGTTGTACATAGTAATCTGCCTCTGCTTTCTGCAACAGATAATTTAAATAACGTATAGCCGTTAGCGTTGTATCTGTTGTTGAAAAGGAAGGTAATGCAGGCAGGATTTTTTCTTTATAAAAACTAACCTGCCGTTCTTCCAATGTACTATCCGGTGCAGGTGGCAATTTCCATAAAGTAGCCACCAGCTTACCTGCGGCTTCTCCTAACACATGTGCCCTTGCCAGATTCCAGACAGGCGCTTCGAGGCTATCGCGATAAATAGCCAGTACCGAATTTCCGGCCAGCAGCTGCCGTTGATAACCATCGGCCAGCGCCCGGGCATCCCGCTGTAAAGGAGATGGCGCCACACGTTCCTGTTCTCTCCGGGCATTATACAAAGCCCTGCTCAGCACCGCACCGCGGCCACTAAACCGGAGACTGTCGCCCTCCATGATCATCCGCACACTATCGCCCGCCCGGATCAATCCATAAAACTCATATCCGTTACCCGCATCAGTATAAAAGAATACCGGCCTGCCAGCCGGGAGCGGGATCCTGAAATAAAATGAATCGCGCTGTAACAGCGTATCCAGCGTAAATGCCGGCGTAATCCCGGGATCATACCAGTAGGTAAGTGATACTTTTCTTACAGGCCGGTCGGTTATCCGTCCAGTAATAACAGCAGTAGTTTGCGCAGCTGTTGTCAGTATCAGCCACAACAACACACCACTTGTGCACAATAGTCGTTTCATCATAGAGGGTTCATTAAAACAGTTAAAATGGTGAATCCCCATGGTAAAAACCACGGGGGGCTATATTCACAACGATAGTAAATGAAATTTTTTTCTTTTCATAACGGATATGATCGTCCTTCCGGATTCACATCTTGTATGCAATTATAATCTGAATAAAAATCCAAAGTGTTAATAGATTCCAAACAGTTAATACAGCTTTCCTCAGATATTGAACCAATACACCAGTTTAAGCACCAGGGCCCTGTTTTTCACATAAAATGGTTCGGGCAGGTAATTGTCTGTATAAACAATAAACAGGTCGGAAGCAGGCCTGTAACGCCACTGAAACCGGGTATTTACGTTCATGTTCTTCTGCTGTCCGTTGTATTGTACAAACCCGGTGAAAAACAGGGTATTGGTCATGGTAACATCCAGGCGCGGGCCTACCAGCCAGAAATCCGTATTTCCCCAGGGCCTGGGTAAAGTAATATAATTGTAATTGGCGCTGAGCGCTATACTCACGTAGGGCTGAAAGCGATACCCCAGTTCCGTATTGGCCATGAACCTGGTACCATCGGTATAATATCCGCCATAACGGGCCGAAAGCGCGTAGGTAAACAAACTCTGCGGCTTGGATACATAATCTGCTCCCACGGTATTCCAGTTATGCTGCGAGCCGGCCGCCAGACTGTCTTTTTTAAGATTGGTGGGATCAAACGGCTGCAACAGCCTGATATAGGTATTAGACGCCCATATATTCAGGGTATTCCGCTTGCGGAACACAATACCGTAGTTGAGCGTCGTTTCATTATCGGTACGTTTAAACCCGTTTTCATCGAAGAACCAGCTGCTGGTTACCTGCGGGCCATGGCTCAGCACCGGCCCCGACAGCGGAAAGAAAAGACGGGTGACCTGTGGGGCAATCCTGATATAACCCTGGCGTGGCACGTAGCCAACTTCCGCATTATAGTTGCGGCCCACGTACTCGTGTTGCCAGCTGATGTTCCATACCCTGCTTGTGTATTGCAGATTGGCGGCATGGGTAATATCGTGCCCCGACTTACCCGGACTGTAAGACTTCAGGAACATGGCCTTGCCGGTCCAGAAATTATTGGAAGAAGCAAGGTTATATTCCAGTCCCATGTTGCGGTTATATCTGTTGTATACCGGATGATCCGTTTCCTTAGATGGATCGTAATTGATGGATTCCTTGTTGATAAAGATGAATCCTACGTTTGAACGGGAAAATACCCGTCGCTGTATCGCGGCCACCGTGAAGTTTTGTGCCGGCAGTCCTGTTTCTTCCTGCTTGCCTGTCTGCATATTCATGATACCCAGGCGCCAGTCTTTATTCAGTTTTCCGCTCAGGCGTGCACCAAACCTGATAGGTACTCCCCCCAACCCTATCCTGCGGGAGAAAAAAGGCCGGATGGTAGAATAGCCGAAGTTGGACAACTGGTCGCCATTTTCGAGGAAGAACTGTCGTTTTTCCGGGTAGAACAATTCAAATCTGTCGAGGTTAGTCACCTGCTTATCCACATCTACCTGCGAAAAATCAGGATTTACCGTGAGGTCGAGATTGAGGGAAGATGTTACAGCTACCTTGGCATCCAGGCCTGCATCCCTGCGCCATTTTTCGCTGGTACCCTTTTGATAGTCCTTCGCCACGCCTCCGAGTATATATGGGATCAATGATACATTGGCGCCTGCTTCCGGGGGCGCAGCGTCCCAGACCAGGTTGCCGGTGTAGGCCAGTGAGGCGGTAGGGAACTGCCTTGGTACCGGCGCCCAGGCCGACTTTTCCGTTGTTTTCAGGTCATTGCGGCTGAAATTGATTCCCCATCGTGTAATCCCTTTTTTGTAACGGATTGTTTTAAACGGAATGGCTGCTTCAAACACCCATCTATCCGGATAGTTCTTCACAACAGACACCCATTTGTTATCCCAGCTTAGATCCACTTTTCCTCCTTCATACATCAGCCCGTCCCACTGTGCGCCGGCTGCATTTGCGCCGAAAGTAAACCCGTTCGTCTGATCATCGAACGGATCCATGAACACGAGGAAATTGTCGTTCTTGAGGAAAGCAAAGTCTCTGCGCAGCGATTCTACCATATATGGCCCCTCTCCTACGGTATAGTTTTCCACAACCATATACAGGTTCTTATCATCGTAAGTCATCCTTACATCTGTGCGCAGGCGTGCAGCACTGGTATCCATCGGCAATACCATATGAAAGCTGGTAGCCACATCGGCATCCTGCCATGCAGCTTCATCTATGACTCCGTCTATTTTAACCGGCGATATTGCCTTCTTTATCTTTAATTGAAAAGCGTCGTTTTTCTTTTGTGCTGACAACGATACATATAAAAAGCAACAACAAAATAACAGTGGAATGATACGATACATCAGGTTATCATGGGTTTGATGAACAAAATAATAAAATCAACACCAGGAGTATCAAAAAAAGGATGAACGGACATAGTGATCCATAAAAACATAAAGCAGGAGCCAACACTACAACAGGAAGTAAGTAGCTTAATTCCCTGCTGTTGTGTTGTTTCCTGCTCTAAAGTGACGCGGCGCCTCCCGGGCGCCGGTTATACTACTTACTACAATTTATTATTCTTCAGCTGCGTATCCGCTACCGGTACCTTCACAGTGGTGGTTCTGCTGCTACGTCCCTTTGGACTAAATACTTTCAGCTTCACTACTTTACCACCTGCTTTCACCGGTGTTGTATATACGGGGCTTTTTATCGTAGGTTCTTCCCCGTTAGTTGTGTACCTGATTACCAGTCCGGGCATTTGTATATTAGCCTGCAGCTCCCCATTATCTGCCTGTGCGCCGGCAGTTGGTATACGCCAGTTAAAGCCGCTTTTGTAATAATCCAGACGGGGCATCTCACGTTTTCCCATTACGTTACTGAAAACACTCCAGGCCTGTGCATACATGGATGCTGCTTTCGCCGGGTCTTTTTCAGTAGCCCACGCCGGATCCTGCGCCCAGGCTCTTTCCGCCAGCCCCAGCAATTTGGGTAACATCATATACTCCATCCTGTCGGAGCTGGTAACGGTTTCACTCCAGAGTAATCCCTGGATACCGGGAATGTTGGAGGCACCGAAGCCTGTTAAGCGGTCCTTTCCAACAAACATATCCTGGGTAACAGGATTGCCTCTGCCATCTACTTTTGAATTCTTGTAATAGTCGAAAGGTATAAAGTAGAAGGGCTTATCCACATCTACGAATCCACCCCAGTAAAATCCCGGTTCTTCGAAGGATTTCATGTAAGCCATGTCAAAATAAAAATTGCTTACACCAGACAGCACCACTTTATAACCGGCGTTAGCCAGCCGATACGACAAATCTTCCTGTCCGCCACCAATCACATTATTCCATACATTCAGCTGGAAATTATCATTTACGAAATCGGGGTTAGGTATACTGGATTGCTCACCGTTGATAGAGGTCTTGCGCATGCCTGCCTCTTCCCATCCGGCCACAGCAAGGCCGCGGACTTTCAGCAGATTATTTACTTTACGGTAATAATAATACCACAGGTCATTTACATGTTGCAATGATTTATCCTGCTGCATCAAAGCCTGGCAGGCCGGAGATTTTTCAAAAACGCCTCCCGGCACCTCGTCGCCTCCCATATGCACCGCAGCAAGCGGGGCGCCTGCTTCTTTATACATCGCCTGCAGTTCCTCCACTACTTTATCGAGGAAACGATAGGTAGATGGTAAAGCCACATTCATCACATTATCATTCCATGCCTGCACGGAACGGTATTCGGATTTATCCTGCAGATCGGTGAGCAGGTATTCACCTGCTTCCTGTTCCTTACCTGCTGCTTTCAGGCGATAGTAGCGGGCTTCCATGGATTTCACAGCAGCGCGCGCGTGGCCCGGGCTTTCTATTTCCGGCAAAACACGTATATGCCTTGCCGTTGCATAGCGGAGTATCTCAATAAAATCGTTGCGGGTGAAATAACCGGAACCGGCAGCATTGGTGGTATCCGGCCCGGAACCATAAGAAGGAGGCAGCATATTTTTCCAGTCGGTGCTATGTCCGCGCCTACCCCCTACTGCCGTTAACTCAGGCAGGGAAGGGATTTCCAGACGCCAGCCTTCATCGTCGCTGAAATGGAAATGGAGCACGTTGAGTTTGTACAAAGCCATCAGATCGATGATGCGTAGCATATCCCGTTTGTTATGGAAGTTGCGGGCCACATCGATCATAAAAGCGCGGTAGCCGAAGCGGGGCTCGTCCGATATATCCACGCCGGGGATAGTCAGTGTTTTTTGCACTGCCGCCCAGGCATTGGGAGCAATCATTGTTTTCAGCGACTGTATGGCGTAGAAGGCGCCGGCGTTGGTGGAAGCAGCAATCGTTACTCCTTCCGGACCGGTTTTCAGTTTATATCCTTCAGCTGCGATGCTGGCGTCGTAGGAAAGGTTGATTATTGCCGTACCTTGTTTTCGTTTGCCCAGCAACGTTACCAATTCTTCTTTCAATGCCTCAGCGCTGGCAGCGAGCTGCTGATCAGCCTTTACCTCCGGCATGGCGTCCAGCACCAGGTTCTGACCGGTAGCGGTATATGATTTAGGTGTGGGAAATACCAGCGGCAGCTGCGACGCCGGAATATCCTTCACCTCCGTATTCTGCTTAAATATATCCAAAGGCGTCACCACAGCGGTTTTATCACCGGGATACCTCATCAGCTGCCGGGCGGTAGTTGACGGACGGATGCTGTAATCTTTGACGGCATAGCCTTTTTCCGGCTGTTGTTCCCACACCAGGTAAAGCCCCGCCGGAGCATCCGTAAAATTAACGGCCCAGGCATCCCCTACTATGGAAAGCTTCAGGGAATCGCCGGGTGCAATCCCTTTAAATCCTTCAGCAGGAGAAAAACGGAACAGGTCTCCATTGATATGTTCTACATTCACATGCTCCGGTAATTCTCCGGCCTGCACTGTTCTGATAAAATTAAAATACAATTGCCAGCCCTTTGCCGGGAAAGCCTTATTGGTAGTGTTTACTAAAGTAAAGGTCGACAGGAAATTGTCTTTTCCCTGATAATGATTTTCAACTACTTCCCAGCTGGTTTTCAGCCGGGCAGCATCGTAAGGAGGTGATTGCTGGGCCTGTACACTGGCTACAGTACTGGCCAGGAGCATACCTGTTGCAGCCAGCCGGGTAAAAGATCTGTATCTTCTCATGTTGTGGATTAATTGTTAAACTAAAAGTTGGTAACCCCGCTTTTCAAATGGAAATAAGTAATAAACGTGATAGGGCTGGAAGATAATAAATAAATTTAAAAAGACATGGGCAATTTTTATGATTGTTTAGGATGATACCGATCAGTGGAAACCCTGTTCTTCGGGAAAAACACCGATATTTAATAAACATAACTCTACCGGGTTAAGTAGATTCATAGTAATATAAAATCAGCAGTCTATGGTTAAATCGTTTATTGGCTTTTCAGTTATCAGCATTGGTCTTATCGTTGTGCTGGGTTTATTTTTCCCCTGGGTATTCTGGTTATTGGTACTGGTCTTACCAATTGTGATAATGGGTGTGCTGGATATGTTCCAGACCAGGCATGCCATTATCCGGAACTACCCGATAGTAGGCCGGGCGCGTTATTGGATGGAAGCATTGCGTCCTAAGATCTACCAGTATTTTGTTGAAAGTGATATAGACGGCAGCCCGATCAACCGGGTGGACCGGTCCACCATATATCAGCGCGCCAAGCGGGAGCTGGATTCGCAGCCATTTGGTACGCAGTTTAACGTATATGCGGAGGGGTATGAATGGATGGCACATTCTATTCAGCCGCAGGATTTTGGGAAGATGGAGAAGGATCCGCGGGTAATATTCGGTGGTAAAGACTGCAGGCAGCCTTATTCCGCGAGCATTTTGAATGTGAGTGCGATGAGTTATGGTTCACTCAGTTCCAATGCGGTACAGGCATTGAATGGTGGTGCGAAGATCGGCAACTTCGCTCATAACACCGGAGAAGGGGGCATCAGCGAATCGCATTTGAAGCAGGGCGGGGATATCATCTGGCAGATAGGAACGGGATATTTTGGTTGCCGTGATGAAGCCGGTGATTTTTCCGACAGCCTTTTTGCGGAGAAGAGCGCCCATCCTAATGTTAAGATGATTGAGCTAAAGATATCCCAGGGAGCAAAGCCGGGGCATGGAGGTATATTACCTGCCGCAAAAAATACTCCTGAAATAGCGGCCATCCGTCACGTAAAACCATATACTACGGTTTACTCTCCTCCTTATCACAAGGCGTTTGGCAGTCCGCGGGAAATGATGTTATTCATCAAACGCCTGCGTGATCTCAGCAATGGCAAGCCGGTTGGCTTCAAATTATGTATCGGGCAGCCGAAGGAGTTTTACGCCATCTGTAAAGCGATGCTGGAAACAGATATCTACCCTGATTTCATTACCATTGATGGCGGGGAAGGTGGAACCGGTGCGGCACCTCCGGAATTCTCCAACTCTGTAGGTATGCCGCTGATGGATGGGCTTTCTTTTGTACATGATACGCTTACGGGATTTAATATCCGCCACCATATGAAGCTGATTGCCTCCGGTAAGATACTGACAGGCTACCATATGCTGCGTGCGATGGCGCTTGGTGCAGATACCTGTAATAGTGCCCGGGCGATGATGATGGCATTGGGATGTATTCAGGCATTGGTTTGCAATACCAACAAATGCCCGACAGGTGTGGCCACACAGGATAAATGGTTATCGGCAGGACTTGTAGTGGAAGACAAGAAACACCGCGTTGCCAACTACCACCGCGATACTATTGAAAGTGCTATAGAACTGGCCGGGGCAGCCGGCTTGCAGCGGCCACACGATGTTACCAGGCTGCATATTTTCCGCCGGGTATTTATGAACCAGGTAAAGTCGTTCGAGGATATTTACCCCAGCACCTCGCAGGGAGCATTTCTGAATGGACAGATGCCGGAACATATGAAGAAGGAACTGGAGAAGATAGGAGTAGATTCCTGGAATTAAGAATTTGGAATATAGAATTAAGAAACAGAGCGAAGACCTTAGTGCATGCTGTTCATGTGCTAAGGTCTTCGCTCTGTTTCTTAATTCTATATTCCAAATTCTTAATTCTTCACTCCCGGTCGATACAATGCCAGCGCATTTTCCCGGCAAATTCTCGCCACGATACTTTCAGGAAAGTTTTCCTGTATCAATTGAAGATCTGCAGCTACAAATGGCCGTGGAGCACGGGTAGAGGGAAGATCGGTACCAAACAGCAGCGCATGTGGATTAATGGCGGTGATCTGGCGCATGGCGGTGAGCACGTCAAAATCGCAGCGACTGAATCCTGTTGCTTTAACTCTTGCGCCTTTTTCTACCAGTGGCAGGAGGTATTTATATCCGGCTTTTGACAGGCCCAGGTGATCAATGACCACGGCCGGCAGTTTGTGCAGGGTGGTCGACAATCCAGGCAGCTGGCGGGAATCCACATATAATTCCACATGCCATTTTGCGAGCTCGTATACTCTCAGTGCGAGGCGTTCCAGGTGTTCAATACTTTCTGAGCCTCCGCGTTGTATGTTAAACCTTACGGCACGTACCCCGGCATTATGTAAAGCAATAATCTCTTCATCAGGGGTAGTGGCAGGAATTTGTGTAACCCCAACATAATCAGGCCCTAATTGTTTGAGCGCTGCCAACAGATACTCCTGATCAAATACCTGAAATGAACCTGACACCACAGCTCCGCCGTGAATATTCAATGGTTTTACCAGTTGCAGGTATTCATCTACAGAAAAGTCATCAGGCAGGAAGCCCTGGTTAGGCTGCAGGGGAAACCGATGGTCAATAATATGCAGGTGTGCGTCAAATACGGGCTTATCAAACATAATCTCATCGTTGTTGTTACAGTACACAAGCTACTGAAAAAAAGAGAAAGGAAGAAAGCTTTTAGCCTTTAGCTACCAGCTTTTAGCAAAATGCAGCAAAGATTAACAATATCTGCTTAACTGTTAATCTTTGCTGCATTTTGCTGAAAGCTAATGGCTATTTCTTTCTATATTTCCATTGCCCCGGCTGCTGCTTCATCTACAAACCAGTGCAGTTCACCATCTTCGGGCCGGATGAGCTGGGAGGGGAATTTCTCGGCATTGAAGGTACCTTCAATTACATTCTTCAATGTCAGCGCTTTATTAGCGCCGGTAGTAAGGAATAACACACAGGCCGCGCTGTTTACTACAGGGGCTGTTAATGTGATGCGGTACATATCCTGTGCCTGCAGGAAAAACGCCTTTACCCAGGCTTTCTTTTCATGCACAACTTCTGTTCCGGGGAACAGGGAGAGGGTATGTCCATCGTCGCCCATTCCGAGCAGTACCAGGTCAAAGGTAAGGTCATCTTCTCCGAAATAGGATTTCAGGATTTTTTCGTATTCAGCCGCAGATTCCGCCGGGCCGATATCCGTACGCATGACATGTATATTATCCGGGTTCACGGGTACTTTATCGAGCAGCGTTTCAAACGCCATACGTGCGTTATTACGGTCGTCCTCAAAGGGGACATCTCTTTCATCGCCCCAGAAGAAGTGTATCTTTTCCCAGGGAATTACCTTGCTATACGGGGCTTTTGCCAGCAACGTATAAAGCTGTTTAGGTGTATTTCCCCCGGAAAGCACGAAAGTAAACCGTTCCTGGTCCTGTAATACTTCCTGTATATAGTTACTTATCCAGGCAGCAACGTTTTCACTCAGTTGGGTAGGGTCTTTGGCGATGTGTAGTTCCATAAGTTGAGAATTAAAAAATTACGAATGATGAATTACGAAATAGCGCGAAGATTTTAGCGGGTAGTAAGTCTATTTTCCGCTGAGATCTTCGCGCTATTTCGTAATTCATCATTCGTAATCCGTAATTTATTTAGACGGTAAATTAATCCAGGTATGACCATCCCGGGCAACGAGTGCGTCCGCATCATCGGGGCCCCAGGAATCCGGCGCATAGCTCGGAAAATCCTGTGGCTGACGGCTTTCCCAGGTTTCCAGAACAGGCATGATTACTTTCCAGGCGGCATCTACCTGATCTCCGCGCATGAAGAGGGTAGCATCGCCTTCCATTACATCGAGCAGTAATGTTTCGTATGCTTCGGGAGCATGTTCGCCATTGGCTGCATCGTAGTTAAAAGTCATGTCTACCGGGTCAAGGGTCATTGTCTGGCCGGGGCGCTTTGCCTGGAAGCGGATACGGATATCCATTTCAGGCTGGATGCTGATGGTAAGCCTGTTAGGACGCCATGTTTGGGCAGCTTCCAGCGGGAACGCATAAGGTGGCGCCTCCTTGAAGGTAATGATGATATTGGTGGCTTTCTGATGCAGGTATTTCCCGGTACGTACATAGATCGGTACACCCTGCCAGCGCCAGTTATCAATAAAGAATTTTACGGCAGCATACGTTTCCACATTGGATTTGGGATCCACTCCTTTTTCCTCACGGTAACCTACCACCTTATTGCCCTTCATCCAACCGGAAGAATACTGTCCGCGTACGGCGTGTTCATGTACTTTATCCGGTGTGATACGGCGGATGGCGTTGAGTACATCCACCTTTTTATTGCGTATTTCATTTGCATCGAAAGAAACCGGGGCTTCCATTGCCAGTATACACATGATTTGCAGGATATGGTTCTGCACCATATCACGCAAGGCGCCCGCGCGCTCGTAGTAACCGCCACGGCCTTCCAGTCCTACGCTCTCAGCGGCAGTGATCTGGATATTGTCGATGTAATTGCGGTTCCATACCGGCTCAAACAGTGCGTTGGCAAAGCGGAATGCAAGGATATTCTGAATCGTTTCCTTACCGAGGTAATGGTCGATACGGAAAATCTGCTCTTCTGTAAAGCGTTTCCCCAGCAGTTCATTCAGTTCGTGTGCACTCTTCAAATCGTGGCCGAAAGGTTTCTCGATCACGATGCGTGTATTGTGTGTATCCGCACAAAGATTCAGTTCGCCGAGGCGGGTGGCTATATCCGGCACCAGTTGCGGCGCAACAGCCAGGTAAAAGATCACACTTGGGTGTACGTTCCACTCTGCTTCTTTCTGCGCCACAAAATCGGTTATTTTGCTGTAGGAAGCGGGGTCTTCCGCATCCATCTGCAGATAAGCAACATGATCACTGAAATCTTTCCAATGTCCGTTCTGTTCTCCTTTACGACGGGAAAATTTGCTGATTCCTTCCAACAGATGTTTGTGATAGTCTTCGTTGGAATAAGGACTACGGCCCAGACCAGCAATGGCAAATTGCTCAGGCATCCAGTCGTCCAGGAACAGGTTATATAGAGCGGGTGTTAATTTCCGGTAATTCAAATCGCCACTGCCTCCGAAAATAAAGAGGATGGAAGCAGGTGGGCGTTTATGGATCTGCATATATTTAATTAATGTTGAACATTTTTAATGTTGCCATTCGGTATGGAAAGTTCCCGGAATGTCCGTACGCTGATATGTATGAGCACCGAAATAATCGCGTTGTGCCTGGATCAGGTTGGTTGGCATGCGGCCGGTACGGAAAGCATCGAAATAAGACAGCGTCGACATAAATCCGCCAACAGCGATACCAGCGGCAGCAGCCTGTGCTACTACACTGCGGATATTGTTTTCAACGGATTGTACCAGGTAGGCAATATTTTCATCCAGGAGGATATTGCCGAGGTCAGCGTTTTTCTGATATGCCTGCATGAACACTTCCAGCAGGGTGGAACGGATGATGCAACCACCTCTCCATACCTTCACTACTTCCGGCAACGGAATTTCCATTTTCAGGTCGTTCGATGCTTCATGCAGCATGGCGAGGCCTTGTGCATAGCAAATGATAGTAGCGAAATACAGCGCGTCGTGAATCTGTTTAATCCACATATCGGCCGGTGTATGAATGTTATCTGCGGGGCCTTTGTACAATTTTTCAGCGAGCAGGCGCTGCTCTTTGTAGCCGGAAAGGGTACGCATCGCAACAGCCGTGTCGATCACCGGAACTGCTACAGGGAGTTCCATCGCATCCTGTGAAGTCCATTTACCAGTGCCTTTTGAACCGGCTTTGTCGGAGATCATATCCACGAGGCGATGGTCTGATTTATCGTCTTTCTGTAAAAAAATATCGGCGGTAATCTCCACAAGGAACGACTGTAAAGCGCCCTGGTTCCAGTTTTTGAAAACTTCGTGCAGCTGATCGTTGTTCAATCCGGCACCTTTCTGCAACAAAGCATAGCTTTCACTGATCAGTTGCATAATAGCATATTCAATACCGTTATGCACCATTTTCACGTAATGGCCGGCCCCTTCTTTACCCAGGTAAGCCACACATGGCGTGTCTTTTACTTTAGCAGCAATAGCTTCCAGCATAGGCCTTACTTTTGCATAAGCCTCCTGGTCGCCACCCGGCATGATACTCGGTCCTGTACGGGCTCCCTGTTCACCACCGGATACGCCGATACCCATAAAGTGTATCCCTTTTTCACGGAGGTATTGTACCCTGCGCAATGTATCGGTATAGTGAGAGTTACCACCATCTATCACCACATCGCCCTGTTCCAGCAGTGGCAGTAATGATGCAATCACATCATCTACCGGTTGACCGGCAGGCACCAACATCATCACTTTACGCGGGCGTTCCAGCAACTGTACCATAGCGGCCAGTTCTCCAACACCTTTAACAGTAGTACCCGGGGTAGCGGCGGCTTCCAATGCGCTGTTTTTTGTTGCATCTTTATCGAAGCCGATAACAGAAAAGCCATGATCTGCCATATTCAGTAACAGGTTTCTACCCATTACACCGAGGCCAATCATTCCAAAGTCATATAAGCTGTTTGCCATATAAAGAGAAGTTACTTCTTAAGGAGGTGTAAATGTAGTGAATTAAGAATTACGAATGAACTATTAAGAAGGAAAGCGAAGAACCCGCGAGCGTAGTGTGATTCGCCAGGTTCTTCGCTTTCATTATTAATTCTTCATTAAGAATACCCGATGCTATGCTGAGTTTCTACCGGCATTGATAATACCGAACGAGCAGCGCATAATGAGCTTCTCATAAGTTTCGCGGCTGCTGCCATTTCCAGAAGTAGTGTCCTGATTCCGGATCATGGTGAGTGCGTATTGTTGGGTAGTCAGCAGTGGCAGTACAATCCTTTCTCTCATCTGGATGGAAAGCTGATCGATAGGGCTGCCTGCCATCAGATCCCGTTCGTTGTTCAGACGCAGCAGGTATTTCTTTGTAAGTTCAAATTCGTTGTAGATCATACGCCATACTTCCCCGTACTGCGGATGTTCGGCGAGGTAGGCGGTTAGCGGGAAATAGCTTTTTTTCATCGCCATTTCACAGTTATCCAACAGGGTTCGGAAGAAGAGGGAATGCTGGTGTAATACCTGTACTTCAGCCCATTTACCCTGTTTATCCAACTGTTCCAGGGCGCTTCCTACGCCGTAATAGCCCGGCACATTCTGTTTCAGCTGGCTCCATGCGCCCACATAAGGTACGGCTCTGAGATCATTCAGATTCAGCTTGGCGGAAGCGTTACGCTTACTCGGTCGGCTGCCAATATTAGCTTCAGCGTAATATCGGAGCGGACTGGCATGATCCAGATAGGCCAGGAAATACGGGTGCATCTTCAATTTATTGTAGGCCGTATATCCTTCATCAGCGAGCGATTGCAGCAGGTTTTCCTCCGACTCGGTGAGTGTTACCTCGCGTGAGGAGAAGAGGTCGTTGCTGATACCGGCGTGTATCAGCTGCTCCATGTTAAACTGGGCAGCATCTACTGTACCGAAGTTGGAGCTGACTGTTTGCCCCTGTATCGTTTGCTGTATTTCCTTGTTGGCGATATTTCTGCCCATAGATGCGTAGAACTGGTGGGTTTTTCCGCCTCCACGTGCCGGAGGACCTCCCCTGCCGTCGAAGAACAGGACGCTGATACCATATTCCTTGGAAATTGCCGTCAGTTCTTCTTTCGCTTTATAGATACTCCAGTTAGCCATGAGGTAACCGCCGTCTTTTGTACCATCGGAGAAACCAAGCATAATGGTTTGTTTGCACTGACGGCGACGGAGGTGAGCGCGATATTCCTCGTTCTCATACAAGAGCTTCATTACCTGCCCTGCATGCCGCAGGTCTTCAATGGTTTCGAACAGTGGCACAATGTCTACTGTCATCGCGTCCTTCTTCCAGCCGCTGAGGAGGAACATGCCGTATACCTCCATTACGTTGAGTACGCTGGTGCTGTGGCTGATGATATAACGGTTGCAGCCTTCTTCCCCGTTGGCAGCCTGTATTTCCCTGATCGCTGCAATAGTTTGCAATGTATCCTGGTGTAAAGGGTTCTCCAGCCTCGCGGGATCGATCTCCGTTTTTATGTTCAGCAGTGCCTGTATTTTTTCCTCCTCACTCAGCGATGTATAATCCGGCGGAAGCGCGTTGGTACGCGCGGCCACAGCTTCCAGCACCGCCTCGTGAACGGAGCTGTCCTGCCGTATATCAAGTGAAGCGAAAAAGAGGCCGAAGATCTCCACCTTGCTGATCAGGTTATCAACCAGATGTACGAACAAGCCATTAATATCATTAACGATCGTTTTTCGTATATCCGATAACGTATCCAATATTTCCTGGCGGCTGATATCTGCTTTATGCCCGGGCAGGAAAAGGTTGCGGGAAAGCTTTGACTCCAGCGCAGCCACTACATTGTCGACCCCTTTGAATGTAAGGCGACGGCGCAGGTTACGCACTTCACGGAAATAGCATTTCATAATCGATTCGCGCAGAGCGGCAGCTACTTCTATGGTAGTGGGCGCATTCACGAAGGGGTTGCCATCGCGGTCGCCTCCAGGCCAGAAGCCCATACGGATCAGGGAATTATCGCTGCTGATGGCGCCCGGGAACTGCGCCCTGATAGACGACATAATACGTCCGGCCGATTGATAGAATATATTTTCCAGGAACCACACCAGGCTGATCGCCTCATCGTAGGGAGTGGGTTTCTCTTTTTTAAAGAAAGGTGTTTTCCCCAGCTGTTGAAGATACATGTTTACCTGGCTGGTATTTTCATCGATCAGGGCTTTAGACAGATCGTTGATGATACCAAGCACTTCGCTGGGATAGAACTGGGTGGGATGGGCTGTAAGCACCAGCCGAACGGAAAAATCTTTCAGCTTCTCTTTCAGTTGCTCCTGGGCCTGTTCCTGAATGATTTCCGACTGGAGATGGCGCAATGTGCCTGCTCCCTGAAGATCGCGGATATGACGGAAGGCGGCATCTTCCAACGCGTCGAACAGCACAACCTGGCGTTCAGCGTATTGGACGAACCGGAATAATAAATCTGTCTTCTGTTTCTCATCCGTGTAGGTAGTATACTGGGAGAAAAAGGATTCCATGATCTCATGGGGACTGCTGCCTTTCGCATACCCTTCCTCACAGTGGAGCAGGAACAGCGACAGGAAAACCCCTGTCTTCTCCACCCGGTGAAAAGGCAGTGACGTAAAAAGACTATTATACAGCTGAAACTTTGTTCCAACAAGGTTTTTAAACTGTTGCAGCGAGTTATTTACCGGCGCTTCCATACTAATTATCCGTTTATAGTGCTAAAGAAGAGAACTAAGCGGCCGTTAAATTAACAATTATTGTATTAATTTCTTAGTTTTTTGATTTTTATTCTATGGAAATAGACAATATTTGAATAATATCTAATAAAAAGTACTGATATAAAAGATAATCCCGGCCGCAGGGGCTGACCGGGATTGATATCAGGATTAGAATGCGCAATTAAATGAGGGTTTAAAATGGATGAAGGCCGGGCAAATAATAGTACAGGTATAGGGATAAATGGCCGGTTCAGCCGGAGGCATTCACAGCGCTATGATGCAGCGCCCGGAGAAATTCCATAAACCGGCCCCGGAAAAAACCGGGAACCGGTTCAGGTCCCCTATAGATCATTGCTGTTCACCAGGCACAATAAGCCCCCAGCCGGTATTTCCGAAAAAAAAGGGTAACCATTAAAACCTGATGATTAAAGGAAATATTTACTGCTGCAGACGGAAATTGACAGGGAGATTGAAATAGACGGGAACAAAACGGCCACCTTGTTTACCAGGCCTCCATTTAGGCATTTTCCTCACGACCCGCATGGCCTCTTCCTCAAGCCCACCGCCTTTATGGGCGCCTAAAATTTTTGCATCGGTGATAGAGCCATCGGTATTCACTACAAATTGAATAGTGACAATACCTTCAATACCATTATCCTGGGCCATAGCGGGGTACCGGATGTTATTTCCGAGATATTTTGCCAGGGCATCCATTCCGCCGGGAAATTCCGGCATGATTTCAACAATTGTGAACGGTTCCTCTCTCTTTGGAGGCTTTTCCACGGTAATCACACCGGTACCTCCTCCATCACCGGCAAGTAATTCCACATCAGCACCACCTTCTACCCCATCAGATTTAGCTACTCCTATGTTTACTGATTTCAGCTCCTTTTGGCTCTTCATTTCTTCCTCGACCTTTACTTCCTTGTCGGTAATAGTGGGAGTTACGAATATTTCTGTACGTGCCGCGGGTGGAGGAGTTGCATGTACCGGAGGCGGTGGGATTACCGGGTCGGGGTCAGGTAATTTTACCTCGTCCAGCTGGATAATTTTCCTGGCGATTTCCGGAGGCCGTACATGGTCGGCCGCTCTCAATGTGTTGTTCAGGGCATAGCCGCCGATGAGTACCAGCATAATGGAACCTGTTCCCATGATGGCATTGCGAACCCGTTTGTTATAACGGCTGCGTAATTCGTAGGCCCCATAATCTTTATTCCGTCCTTCGAAGAGGATGTCGAGGAAAGCACTCCCCGGGATATTAGTTGAGTCCATAGCGATTTGTTTTGCTAATTAGATGAGTGGAAAAAATTTTTCCATAAGGTTTCCGAAAATTTTTCCGGCCGGAAAAAAGAAGTCCCGACTGGACGTCGGGACTTGCTGGCACTGGGGACCTTACCTGGAAGCAGGTGGTTCCTTCATATTAAATTAGGCTTTCCGAAAAAAGTATAGGCGTATACGTTATACAGTATGCCTTATTGACCGCATCCGGAAAATGATTTAAAATGGTTGGTTGGGAGGCAGTCGGTGTTGAATTATTTACTTCAGTTTTCAGGAGCAATTGCCGACAAAACCCACCAGAATTGTTTTAAGCAACGGCCCCCTGAACTGAAGTTTAGCGATGTAGTACCAGCGTTGATTGCTGGCTATGATGAATCAGTTTTTGTTGTTATGCCGGGAGGATGCGGGGAGATGCCATACTGAAAAATTTACCACCAATAAATTCGCAGCGCACCTCTCCCGCAAGCCTGACCAGGCATTCTATTTACAGCTTACAGAACGCAAGATCTTCTATTCAGCAACAGCCGGGCATTGCCGGAATATAACGGGAACAGGTGAAGTTAAACACTGCAGGCAGTGTGTAGGAATGTAGACCACTAATCAGTGTGTGCCTTTTCATAGTGCAATTGTTTTTACACATTTTATAATGATGGCCGCAACACCTTGCTGGTGGATCAAAGGATGCCGGAAGCGTATGCCTGATGCTTCCCCGGGTAGCAGACTTTATTAGTCCACTGAATTGGTAGACAAATATACATGGAGTTTTATTATTTCCAAATTATTTTTGAGTTTTTTCTACCTGTTTTTCTGCTTTTCGTTTACGGCATTGCGAGCCTCAATGCTTTATTGGCTTATTTTTGCAGCATGAAAGAACATGTGAAAAACATTCTGCTGATTATTGCGGGGGCACTGGTTTTTGCAGCTGGTATCAACTTCCTCGCTATTCCTAATAAATTGTCTGAGGGCGGTGTTATTGGTATTACCATCGTCACTTATTATTACCTGGGCTGGTCGCCCGGTATTACCAATTTCATTATCAACGCTTTTCTGATTGTCATTGGCTACAGGCTGTTAGACAAACGGAGTATGATATACACGATCTTCGGCATTCTTTTTTGCTCACTGTTCCTTTATCTTACAGAGGGAAAGCTGGCGCCGGTTACCACCAATCCTTTGCTGGCAGCTATTTTCGCCGGATTGCTGGTAGGTATAGGCATTGGGCTTGTTTTTCTTTCCGGTGGTACTACCGGAGGTTCTGCTATTGTAGCCCGTTTGTTCAACAAGTACTTCGGCTGGTCGTTAGGTAATGCGATGCTTATTTTTGATATTGTTGTGATCCTGGCTTCTGCCTACATCATAGGCGTAGAGAAAACCCTGTATACTTTTATAGCCGTATACATTGGCGCCAGAACGGTAGATTATATTGTAGATGGTATTAACACCAAACGTGCCATTACCATTATTTCGGGGCAAACGGATGCCATCGCGGCGAGGATTACCGGCGAGCTGAAACGCGGCGCCACTGTGTTACATGGGCATGGCGCCTATACACAATCGCCCAAAGAGGTTTTATATGTGGTGATCGGAAAACAGGAACTGATGCGGCTGAAAGCCCTGGTACAGGAAACAGATCCGGAGGCATTTGTGGTAATACATGAAGTGCATGAAGTACTTGGCCGTGGATTTTCGAAATAGTCTGCATACGGCTTCCGTATACCCGCGTATACGGAAGCCTGTATCTATCTCCCTGTCAGCCCCTGTATCACTTTTATTTCTTCCGCACTGTATGGTCTTCCATCGGTATAAAATATATCATGATACCAGGGATTGGGCATTACGCCTGCCGGCAGCGGTGTTCCCTGCGCGTAGATCGTGTTTGTTTTGCCGGCTACCAGTCCCCAGCTATAAGCGCCTGTCATTTCTTTTTTCAGCATAGGCATAATATTATCGAAACGGCTGCCAAGGGTACGGGCCATATATTCTGTACAGATCAAAGGCCTCCCCCAGGCCTGCAGGCGCCGGAGCTCCCGCCGGTGAAGATCCGTTGACTGGTAGTTGTGATAGGTAATCACATCGGAATGAGAGAGCATAAAGCTATTCAGTTCTTCCTGATTTTCATCCCAGACACCGGCTGTTAGCGGCTGCATAGGTTTTTCTTCCCGGGCCCAGCGGAATACCTTCTTCAGCAGCGGCAGACTTTTATTGCCATCGCCGAAGCTACCGGGCTCATTATAAAGATCCCACATGATGACGCGGGGATCATGTCTGAAGCTTCTGACAATATCTTTTACATACTGCCGGAGTGTATCTTCCAGATGACGCTGCAATAGCAAAGCAGTTCCCGGATCCTGCACCCAGCGTGAGTTGTGTACACCCGGAATTGGCGCCGGCTGGGGCCCTGAACTGTATTCGTTATTCCAGCAGTCGTCGAAGAATACGAAAACCGTCGACATCCGGTGCCGGGCTGCGATGTCGAGATAAGTGCTGATACGTTGCTTAAAACCCTGCGGATCTGTTACCCAGGGCACATGATGGAGATAGACCCTCATAGAATTCATTCCGATATTTTCCGCATATCCCAGTTCCCGGTCAATCGTAGCGGTATCGAAAGTAGCAGGCTGCCACATTTCCAGCTGATTAACCGCCGTGCTTGGAATGAAATTGCAGCCCCGCAGCCATCCGAGAGAGGCGTACCAGCTGCGGGCCTTTTGTACCGGCCAGTTTCCGGGCTCATCGATCCGGCGGCAACACAACAGAAAAAAAATAATAAGGCATAGTGGAAAGAGCAAGTTGCGCATAGTGGTATATTTTAAGGGAGATAACTATGTTTTAATATAAGCAATTTTGCGCTCCTTTTAGTATTTGCCACCAGCTGATATTTGGTTTTTGAAAATTAGATGTATATATTGTAAAAACTCTAACGATTTTTCATTCCTTACCATCTTATCAACCAATAATTAAAGAGAAATGACTCAAAGCTCTCAACGCTTCTTACCGCTGGACGTGTTCCGCGGGATGACCGTTTGTTTCATGATCATTGTGAATACAGGCGGAACGGGAGGTACCTACTGGCCATTGGATCATGCTGCCTGGCATGGCTGGACCCCAACAGACCTGGTATTTCCCTCCTTTCTCTTTGCTGTGGGCAACGCTATGAGCTTCAGCATGAGAAAATATGAGCAGCTCGGTAACTCCGCTGTACTTGGAAAGATCTTTAAGCGGACACTGATCATTTTTCTGCTGGGTTACCTGATGTACTGGTTCCCGTTTGTTCATCATACGGATGCCGGGCTTGAGTTTAACCCATTTAGTCATACCCGTATACTGGGCGTATTGCAACGTATTGCACTCTGCTATTGTATTGCATCCCTGCTGATCCACTACTGCTCTAAAAAAGCTGTATGGGCCATCAGTATCCTCTTCTTACTGGGATATTGGGCGATCATGTGGTTCTGTGGTGTACCGGGTGATCAATATGGCATTAACGGAAATGCAGGTATACTCCTGGATAAAGTGGTGTTGGGCGACAACCATATGTACCATGGCGAAGGTATTGCCTTTGATCCGGAAGGCTTACTCAGCACTATTCCTGCAGTTGTAAATGTAGTGGCAGGTTACTATACCGGTTTGTTTGTACAGCGGCATGGCCGCACTGCACCGGGTATCCTGCGCATGATACTGGCTGGCATTGTATTATTGGGTCTGGCATATGCGTGGAATACAGTATTCCCTATCAATAAAAAATTATGGACCAGCTCTTATGTGCTGCTCACAGTAGGTATAGATCTCCTGTTGCTGTCGCTGCTGATATTTGTCATTGACATTGCCAACATCAACAAAGGCACTGGCTTCTTTACTGTATTCGGTAAGAATCCCCTGTTCCTTTATCTTCTTTCAGAAATACTGGCCATCCTGCTTTATTTCTTCCAGGTAGGCAATGTTTCCCTCTATCAATGGATCAATGATAAAATTTTTCAGCCGATCTCTCCCGGCCCCTTCGGTTCATTGCTTTTCTCACTGACCTTTATGCTTCTCTGCTGGCTGGTAGGACTGGCGCTGGATCGGAGGAAGATTTATGTACGGGTGTAGGAAAAGAATTACGAATTAGGAATTACGAATTACGAAAAAGCGGGGAGATAGTAGCGAAGTTGACCTTCGCGTTTACTATCTCCCCGCTTTTTCGTAATTCGTAATTCCTAATTCGTAATTCTTTTTAATAAACGTCAAACCACACCTTCGTAGTCAGCAAATCAGCGCCCTGGCGTGCCACGGCGGCTTTGTAGTTTGCTCCATTGAGCGCTTGCTCGCTGGATGGATAGGTAAGGCGCTGTGGCATTTTTCCCTGCAGCACACCTGTATAGGCAGGAGTAAGCCGGGGATAGTCGAGTCGCCTCCATTCAGCGAATGCTTCGAGCCCTTCACTGAAGAGTGCCAACCATTTCTGTTCTCCGATGGATTTCTTATAGTTGGTAGCATCGTAAGCAACTGCTGGCTGCGCCAGGTAATCGTCTACTGGCTTACCTGTGATACCGTATTGTTTAAAAGAGGCACGGATTGCCTGCTGGTACAGGTCTGCCGCGCTGTTGCTGATGAGGTTCCGTTGTGCCGCTTCTGCCAGAATAAACAGTTGTTCTGTATACGTGAACACCCATGCCGGAGCCTGGCTTACCGTGAAAGCCGCCCCTACATCCGAAGTTCTGTTGAAGCCCAGGCGGGAAGCAGAATCAGCAGAGAGACCATTCGTTACACCGATATAAGCATTGGTATCTGCCGGCAGCGCTGCGTATATGCTTAACCGTGGGTCGTTGAGTGCCTTCAGCTTATCGACGATTGTTTTGCTGATACGATAATCGTTACGGGTTTCCCTGTTTTTACCGACAGGATTCTGATTGGGAGAGGTGAGATAATTCAGTTTCACTTCCCTGTCGCTCGCAGTCAGGAATATATTTCCTTCCGCAGCGAGATCTGCGAACACCGCCTTTGCCGCAGCCGGATCGCGGTCGGATATGCGTAATGCGATACGTGAGCGCAAGCCATTAGCGAACTTCTTCCAGCTATTCATATTACCAGCCAGCAGAGAATCGCCCTGGATAGGGTTGGTACCGGGAGTAATGATGGAGGAGGCTGTTTTCAACTCAGCCAACAAGCCTTTGTATACATCTTCCTGTTTATCGTAAACGGGGGTCAGGTACTTTTCGATATTCCCTGCCTGGCTGTAGGGGATATCTCCGTACAGGTCTGTCAGCACCTGGAATATCCAGGAGCGCATAATGATACCCACTGCTTTATAATTCGGATTCTTCAACGTATCACCCAACTGTATAAGTGTGGTGAAGTCCTCTATACCCTGTGCGTAAAAGTTACTCCATACATTCTGGATATTGGTAGATGCCGGGATGTAACGGTCGGGATCCGGGTATTGGATCTTAGCCCAGTACTGCACGTAGAGTAATGATGTCTCCATAGTGGCATCACCACCCCAGTAAGTATCTATATTGGTTTTAATACCGTTGGTCAACAGGTAGTCCGGCTGTACCGAGGTAGGTTCATTTGGATTTTTATTGGTCCGCTCCAGGTCTTTCTGGCAACCAGTCAGCCAGGCGGCAGCAAAGAGGGCGCAAATAGCTATCAGCAACTTTCTCATATTCGGTCCGTTAATTAAAATGAAACATTCAGGTTAAAGCCAAAACTGCGGGTAGTTGGTATTTGCAGTGTTTCCAGGCCCTGGCCGTTACCGGTATTGAACGCAGTTTCCGGATCAACATTGGGCACATGCTTACTCAGGTAAGCCAGGTTTCTGCCCACCAGTGCGATGTTCACACCTGTCAGGTGCCATTTCTTTATCAAAGACGCCGGCAGGTTGTAACCCAGTCTTATTTCACGCAGTTTGATAAAAGAGGCATCATATACGGCGCTCTCATTCAGGTTGCTGCTATATACAGTTTTGTAGTAGTTCTGAGCAGAGAGAATAGCGGTGTTTTTCTTTCCATCTGCCGTATAACCATCAAATATGATCCCATCGTGCTTTACTACTGCATTACCGGGAGCAGTGGCATTATGGTCTGGGAGCTGCACATTTTTAGCCCCATCGTAGTAGTAAGGCAGGCCGCCGTGTTCTGCATCACGCCCCGGCATCGTTGCCGCCAGTACGCCTGTTCCCATACCTGTAGAGTTGGTTCCTGACCAGATAGATCCGCCCTGTTTGGTATCTATCAGCACACTCAGGTTGAAGCCTTTGAATGAAAAGCTGTTATTAATACTTCCTGTCCAGTTGGGAGTAAAGTAACCCAGTATTTTTTTATTAGGATCCACCATAGGTGTTCCGTCGGGGTTTACCAGGATGCGGTTCTCACTGTCGCGCAGATAAGCAGTGCCGAAAAGCGCGCCGTAGCGTTCTCCTTTACGGGCTACCACCTGGATATTGCCGGAGCTTCCCAGTACATAGCTGTTGAGGAAACCATCAGCATCCAGCTCCATGACTTTACTGATATTGCGTGCATAATTCACGTTAACGTCCCAACGAAAACCAGAACGGGTACTGATGGGTGTTAATCCGAGTGTTACTTCCACTCCACGGTTGCTAAGCTCGCCTGTGTTCAGCAGTTTCTTCAGATAACCAGTAGTAGGACTTACATCAGCCAGCAGGATCTGGTTGCGGCTATGCGAATTATAATAAGTCAGATCCAGCCGGATGCGATTATCGATAAACCCGGCTTCCAGTCCAACTTCTGTGGATGTGGTGATTTCCGGCTTGAGGTTTTTGTCGAGATATTTATCAGACACTGTCAACATAGGTAATGCACCGAATGGCTGATTGAACGGGTAAGTGTTTACCAACTGGTAAGGATCTGTGTCTTTACCTACCTGTGCCCATCCACCGCGTATTTTCAGCATAGAGAGCGCTTCGCTGCGCAGGTGCAGGGCTTCCGACAATACGATACTTGCATTGACAGAAGGATAGAAATAGGAATTACTACCCCTGGGAAGGGTGGAAGACCAGTCGTTACGCGCTGTCAGGTTTACGAAAGCATAATTGCGGAATCCTACCTGTGCAGCTGCAAATCCGCTATATACTTTCTGGCGGGAAAGCAAACTGGTAGAGATCAGCGGATCTCTGGAGTTAGTAAGTGTATACACATCTTTTACAGCCAGGCGTGGCGCCTGCTGATAGTTCTGCTCAAACTGGTTGCTACGCAGGTTAGCGCCGGCCAGCACATCTATATCAAAATCAGCATTCAGCTTTTTCTTTGCATTTAATGTGAACTCTCCGTTGGTTTCGCTTACTGCGTAAGCATCTTCAGTATAAGAACCAAAAGGAGTTCCATTGGTATAGTAGGCAACATGGTATTTGCGCCTGTCCTGATAGTAGTCAGTAGCAATACGGAAGCTGGCAGTCAGCCAGTCGAGCACCTGGTAAGACAATCTTGCATTTCCGAGGAAACGGTTACGCAGCATACCCACGGTGTTCTCGTTCTGGATCCAGTAAGGATTGCTGTAGTAGCTGTGATTCCAGTTGAAATCGGTGCCATCAGGATTTTTATAATTCTTCAGCCTGTTCACATCTACCTGGCGGCCGAACCAGATGAATTGCAGGGTAACACTGTTACCACGACGGCCGTCTACACCCGGCAGGTTATCTGCAGCGCTGCGGATATAATCTGCGTAGGTAGTCAGCGTTAACTTAGGCGTGAGCCGGAAGGTATTGCTGGCAGTGAAAGTATTCCGTGTGATGCCGGTATTGGGTAGTATGCCCGCCTGTTTGGTATTATTATAAGAGAAGCGATAATCAATTTTATCGGTAGTTCCGCCGGCGGAAAGTCCGTTATTCAGCGTATAGCCGGTCACGTAGAAGTCCTTTACGTTATTGGGATGAGCAACAAATGGCACTGCTTCGCCATTTGAGAAGAACTGAGGAATGAGCCGGCCATCCAGTTTCGGGCCCCAGCTTTCATCCACGCCATCATTCAGGCCGCCG
Organism: Chitinophaga sp. 180180018-3; assembly: GCF_037893185.1. NCBI lineage: Bacteria > Pseudomonadati > Bacteroidota > Chitinophagia > Chitinophagales > Chitinophagaceae > Chitinophaga > Chitinophaga sp. 180180018-3. The sequence goes on from NZ_CP140772.1 coordinate 6,650,933, forward strand.
CCTTTCCCATCTTTATAAGAAAACTGGCCACCGGTACCCTGGCCATAACTATTCTGAAAGTCGGGCAGGATCAATACCTTATCGAATGTAGCGCCGGAGTTGACGGTTATTCCCAGGCCGCCTTTGGTATCTTTACCGGTTTTTGTTTTGATTACAATAACGCCGGCAGATGCGCGGGAGCCGTATAATGCAGCCGCATTGGGGCCTTTCAGTACACTGATGGAAGCGATATCATCCGGGTTCAGATCGGAAATGGCGTTGGCAAAGTCGCGCCCGGTACCGATCCCCAGCTGGCTGTTATCCACCGGCACACCATCCAGTACAAACAAGGGCTGGTTATTTCCTGCGATGGAGGTTTCGCCCCTGATGATGATACGGGAAGAACCAAGGCCGCCCTGGCTGTTGGTCACCTGTACGCCTGCGATCTTACCGGAAAGGGCGTTCACGAGGTTGGTTTCCTTGGCCTCGGATATATCTTTGGATTTCAGTTCCTGTACGGCATATCCCAGCGATTTCTTTTCCCGGGAGATACCCAGTGCAGTTACTACTACTTCATCGAGTTTCTTATTGCTGTTTTCGAGGGAGATGTTGATAATATGATTATTTCCCACTACTGCAAAGGCAGTTTCGAAGCCCACAGAAGAAATCTGCAGGGTATCGTTCAGCTGCGCATTAAGACTGTACTTCCCATCGGCATCTGATTGAGTGCCCTGGTTTTTCCCTTTGACACGTATAACGGCGCCGGGTATACGTTGCGCATCAGCGCGGGAGGTGATCACCCCATTTACCCTGATTTCCTGGGCGTTTGCCTGTAGCAGGCATAGCAATCCCGTCAGCAGGCACAGGAGCCTTGTTACGTAATTCATGCTTCGTACTTGATTTGTTATTGGCTAAGATCCTTGCAGAGAATAGTTATCCGTTCAGATTTTGGCATTTACTAATGCGGTGTAAAGACTTAAAATATCGGGGGCGAAGATAATACAGAAAATTTATTCTACAAAACTTATAGACTAAATGGAATTAAAGAAGACAAAAAGCGTAAAGGATGGGTTAAAAAAGAATTAGGAATTGGTAATGAAGTATGAAGAAAACACCCCGAAGACCATAATCCGCTATGGTTTTCGAGGTGTTTTCTTCATACTTCATTACCAATTCTTAATTCTTATTGAGTAGTTTCTTCAGTTCTGATTTAATGTCTTCTATGTTTTGCCAGATAACGCGGTCCTGGCAAACGACTCCTTTATACTTAATACTCAATTTGGTTTTACGCATCACGACCTGATAATATTCAGGAGCATCTGGAGAATTTTCCCAGGTGATTTTGCCTCCGTCTTCGATACCTCCGGCCAGTTTATCTTCAATAAGGTCGTTGATTTTTTTCCGCTGATTATCTGCGAAATCGTAGCTGGCCTCTGTTTTAACAAGGCAGGAAGAGTCTTGTACAGGGATGGCGGCAGGATACCCGGCGCCAGCCTGCATGCGGAGGCCGCAAAGCAGCAATATGCCACCTGCAAGCAGTAGCGGGAATAGGAATGTACGTTTCATAACAGGATTTGATTGTCAAGGTTGGAGAATAGGTATATAATAACAAGTCCAGATAAATGCTTTTGATTCCGATTTTGGCGGGTCGTTAACTCATTATTAAAATAACATATTTATCCCACTTCACAAAATAATCTCTGTTACCGGGTAGGGGTAAGAAAGGGGCAGGGTGTCTTCACTAGAGATTTACTGATATTGTTGCTGGAGGTTAAACAGGATCTTCCGGCCAGCATCGCTAAGTCCGGGCAGGCTGTCGGCCGGCATAAAGTGCCGTTTAAAGGCCTGCATCGCCGCGGTGGAATCTTTGATATCGTAACCAATAATGCGAAGCGCCAGCAGCGGGCTGAATGAGGTGGGTACTACGGTAGCAGTCGTATCCCTGAACCAGAGCCCAAAGCCTTTTTCGGCCAGTTGTTGCCAGGGGAAATAGGCGCTGGGGTCTACTTTCCGGCCGGGAGCAATATCCCCGTGTCCTACAAAGTTGGCAGTGGGGATATTATACCGGTGCCGAAGGGTATCCAGCAGTACGAGGAGGCTGTTGATCTGGGCTGGCTGAAAGGGTTCTTTTCCGTTATTGTCCAGTTCAATGCCGATGGAAGAAGAGTTGATATCTGTGAGATTGCCCCATTTGGCTACACCACCATGCCATGCCCGAAGATAGTCGTTCAGCATATGGTGGATCTGGCCGTTGCGGCATATTACGTAATGTGCGCTTACCTGTGTTCTTGTCAGTGTAAACGTATTCAATGTTTGTTCACATGAATTCTGAGCAGTATGATGAATGATCACCAGATTAGGTTTACGCATGTTGAAATTGACGGTACCTACCCAGGAAGGGGCTGGCAGGCCATCCGCGCCATTGATCTGGCCGGGCTGGCTACGCAGTTCTTTCGCCCATTTCTTCGCGTCTTGCCGGTACACCTTATTGGTGGCGGCGTAGGGGTTACGGGCACAATAAGTAAACACGCTGAGGGCTGCAAGTACGCAGCTGAATCTGATAAATCGGGTCATAGTCATAGTATTCATGCAGAATTGTTAATGTTTACACAATACTTCCGGATAAAGATACTAAATGAACGAATCTATCGATATCTTCACCAATACTATGAAAAGTGCATTGCGCTGTATATATTTACATGTTCAATAATATCTTTTCCGGTATTTAAAAACAATGCCAATTTGTCTGTAATTGCCTACAATCTGTTGTTACCGCTGATTTATGCGATATCACTACTGCCATTCCGTGTACTGTATCTGGTTTCCGATGCAGTATATTTTCTATTGTATTATGTGACCGGCTACCGGAAAAAGGTGGTGTTACAGAATCTCCGGAATTCCTTTCCTGAAAAAACGGATGCTGAGATCCACCGTATCTGCAAGGATTTCTACCGTTATCTGTGCGATCTCTTCCTGGAGACCTTCAAAACGCTGACAATCAGCAAATCTGCCATGATAAAACATTGCAGCTTCACGCCGGCAACGGTGGAGCTGTTCAGGCAGCTGGCGGCTGATAAACAAAGCGTGGTGCTGGTGATGGGTCACAAAGGAAACTGGGAATGGGCCGGCAATACGTTCAGCCTTCTTTGTCCACAGCAGCTGTATGTGATCTACCATCCCCTGGCCAACAAGCATTTTAACGGGCTGATGTACCGGATGCGTACCCGTTTCGGCACCAAACTCATCGCCATGCAGGATACCTTCCGGGATATGATGCAGCACCGCGACCAGGTAACGGCTACCGCATTCATTGCCGATCAGGCGCCACAGCCGAAAACAGCCCAATGGCTGACTTTTTTACACCAGGACACTCCGGTTTTCAAGGGCACGGAAAAGATTGCGCAAAAATTAAATTACCCGGTAGTATATGTTACTGTACACCGTGAAAAAAGAGGTTATTATACGGTATCTGCCGAATTGCTTACGGCCACTCCGGGCAGTGAAAAAGACGGCGATATAACAATATCGCATACACGTAAACTGGAAGCCGACATTATAGCCCAGCCTGCCACCTGGCTGTGGTCGCACAAAAGATGGAAACATTCCCGTGCTGTAGTTCAGACAGGGAATTAACATTTCAGATACCTAATCGAACCGAATAATTATTACTATGATGGAAGGAAAAGAACTGATCCTTGCCACCAAGCCCTTTGCACGCGAACACAGGGCTAAAAGCTGGCTTTACACCTTAACAACACTTGCGCTGTTGCTACTCTCACTGGCATGCACCCTCATTTTGCCTTATTTTTGGCTTCAACTGGCGGCCAGCATACTTTCGGGGCTATTGATTGTGCGGATGTTTGTCATCTATCACGATCACCAGCATCATGCGATCCTTCATCAATCGTGGTTAGCAGAAGCCATCATGATAACATTCGGTATCTATATACTGGCTCCGTCGAGTATATGGAAGCGTTCACATGATTATCATCATAAACATAATTCCAAATTATTCAGTGCCAGCATTGGCTCCTACCCTATCATTACGCGCAGGAAATTTGAGTCTATTACTGCCGGAGAAAGACGGGTATATTTATTCAGCCGGCACCCGGCCACCATTGCAGCCGGTTACCTGTCGATGTTCATGATAGGTATGTGCGTGCAATCGTTCCTGAGCAGTCCGCGCAGGCACCTGGATTCGCTACTGGCCCTGCTGATCCATATCGGTGGCAGTGTTGCCGTGGTTTATTATCTCGGCTGGCAGAGCTGGATGCTGTTCATACTCATTCCTTTCACGATCGCATGTGGACTGGGAGCTTATCTTTTCTACGCGCAGCATAATTTTCCGGGGGTTACATTCAATGTCAACAAAGACTGGTGTTATGATAAAGCAGCATTACTATCATCCAGCTACATGATGATGAACCCTGTAATGAAATGGTTCACCGGTAATATTGGTTATCACCACATTCACCATCTTAATGCGCGAATCCCTTTTTACCGGCTGCCGGAGGTGATGCAGGGTATACCGGTATTACAACATGCCAAGATTACAACGCTGGGGTTTCGCGACATCTGTGCCTGTTTCCGGTTGAAGGTATGGGATCCTGAACTGAACAGGATGATCAGCTTAAAAGAAATAAAAAATATTCGTCGCAGTCAATTGGAACATCATCCTGATTCTGTGGCGGTTGTGTAAATCAGTGTCCGGCCTGCTGTGTTAACCCGCTGATAATGCTGCGTCGGGTTTCGAGCAGGGGTTTAGTCAGTTCCCTGGCCTTTTGCAGCACAGGTAAACTGGCGGTACGGGGAGAGCCTTCCCTGAATGGAGGAGCCGGATTATACTCCAGCTGCAGCTGTACGACTTTCGCCATTTCCTCTCCGCCAACGATCGCCGTCAATGTGAGGCCGAAGTCGATGCCCGCAGTCACGCCTCCGCCGGTGATCCGGTTTCTGTCTTTCACCACTCTGTCATCAATAGTATCTACCCCAAACATCCGGAGTAATTCCAGGGAGCGCCAGTGAGTCGTTGCTTTATAGCCATCGAGTAATCCTGCTGCAGCGAGCACCAGTGCGCCGGCGCAAACAGACGTAATGTACTGTGCTCTGGCAGCCTGATTACGGAGAAATTGCAGTATAGCCTGATCTGTGAGCAGATGGTTGATTCCTTTGCCGCCTGGAACGAAGATTACATCCAGCTGTGGGCAGTCATCGATACTGAGTTGAGGTTGCAGCTGCAGGCCCCCTTCTGCAGAGATCGGGCTGATAGTGGCCCCAACAGTAAGTACATCAAAACAGGGCGCTTTCACAAACACCTCATAGGGACCGGTAAAATCGAGGATAGTCAGCTCAGGAAAGAGTAACATACCTACTTTTAATTTCCGCATAGACGATATTTTAATGCCGCACAATGGTAAGATGCCGACCTGAAAACAGGGCGCAGGAATAATTGGTTTTACACCCGATGCTGTTCGTAATGATGCGGCGGCGCAGCAGCCTGCAGCTGTTGTATTTCTGCAGTTGTTAGTACCGGTGCTGTTACCGCTTTCAATGCCTCCGCCAGTTGCGCTGGCGTACGTATGCCTACGATAGCGCTGCTGACAGCAGGTTGTTGTAAAACAAAGCGCAGAGCGGAACCGGAGGCATCCCTGGCAGCAGTGCTGACTGATTGCACCGCTGCAGCTGCGGCTGCCACCTGTTTTTCCGAATGATCCAGGTAAGGCGCCGCGGGTTTGCTGATCAGCAATCCTTTTGCTACGCTTCCTCTTGCCAGCACGCCGATATTATTCTCCTGAAGTAAGGGGAAACAATATTCCTCGGGGCGGCGGTCGAGCAGGCTGTATTGCATCATTACGCTGACGATATGCGAGCGTTGCACATATTCCCGGATTACATTAGGCCGGATAGAAGATATACCATAGTAGCGGATCTTCCCTTGTTGTTTCAATAATTCAAAAGCAGCGATGGTATCATCGATCGGATCTTCGAGGGTACCACCATGCAACTGATACAGATCGATATAATCCGTTTTCAGTCGTTTCAGGCTTGCCTCTACCGCCGACAGGATGTATTCCTTCCGTGGGTTCCAATCCCAGCCACTGCCATCTTCTCTCCATTGGTTACCGGCTTTGGTGGCAATGATCACCCCGGTTCTTCTTTGCTGCAGGGCTTTCCCCACCAATATTTCATTCTGGCCATGATCGTACAGGTCGGCAGTATCGAAGAAGTTAATACCCTGATCGGCCGCCTGCTGAAGCAGGTGGATATTCGTTGTTTCGCTGCCGCTGAGCGACATACAGCCGAAGCCAATTTCGCTGACAGAGAGGGAGGATCTTCCGAGAAGGCGGTATTGCATGATAATCGGGTTTACTTACGTTTCAAAGATATTGATGTATGGCAATGATCACGAAGTTATATCCAAATTTTCATTTTCTGTTGCCTTGTGAAAGAGCGGGCCGCCTGGATAAACAGCCCTTTTCATCAATTTACGTCCACCCTAAAAGTATTTTAGCTTTTTGATCGCGATTGAGACTGTGGGTATTTTTGTCAATAATTGGGGCCGTCTGGATAAACAGCCCCCTTTTTTAGTATGTCCGATCCATCGTGAAATTTCATTTGCACAGCTGAGCGGGAGCGGATGAAAATCAGGACCATCTGGAAAGATGGTCCCTTCCTTTCCCAAAATCAAATTGTACCTATGAAAAACTATCATATAGAGAAGACTGTAGTTAGCAGTCTGAATTTTCTGTTATGGACTGTTTAAAAAAACAGCCCCTTGTTTCCGAATCAATCGCAGCATAAATCAGTTTGTACTTATTTACACTACAGGTTCAACATATGGCGTTTCAACATTTATCTGGACAATATACCTTTCCGGGGTATATTGGAATTTTCTGTATAAGGACCGTCTGGAAAGACAGTCCGGGGAGTTAAAGCTTCCATTGTGTATGTTACATTCCAATAATTCTTTCATAAAAAAGTTTTGATGGATTAAAAGGGGGGACTACCAGGAAAAGCGGTCCCGTTTTGCTAAGCGTTGCAAAGACTTCAACTAATTATTCCTCTCAATTTCCAGGAAAAACCGGACCGCCTGAACAGACAGTCCTTTCTTGTATGTACTATCACCCCATTTGTGAATAGCATTTTGTATTGGGCAATTTTTTCGGGAACAAACAACGGCATGTGATTATATTCCTGCGTGCAGCAGCAAGCACCTTTCCTGCTTCCGACGAATACCTGGCCAGCTGATCACTCAAACGGCTACACGTAATTACTATCTGCCGAAAATTGACTGTTAGTTCAGTGTAAATAAGAAAAGATTGTGATGGTAATGCCCCAGATAGGTGCATGTCTGAAAATGTCGGTTAAACAAAAAAGATTGCATACGGTTACTTTTTCAAAATAAAACATTGGGTTTACGGATATCTCTATAAAACATTGGATTTACGGATATCCCGCTGTATAAATTGGTTGGCTAACCTTACCAGGTATAAATCGACGGTTAATAAAAAAATAGGCTACTATAATGCTCAGACAGACTAAAAAAGATTTTGGTAGTATTGTCTAACGATTAATGATCGTTATAATGCAAAGGTAATACGCAGGATATCAAAAAAACACGGGATTTCCGGCAATTGTATCAATGAACAGGGATGAACAATCCAAATTTTCATGAATGAAGTAAACCGGAGTATTAGTCACCGGGTAACCTGCCGGCAGATTTGCGGCTGTCATCCACACTGCCAGCTCACCCGATACAGCGACTGAAACCGGCTGCATTTTTGCGTATAATCTGTTTTCAGTTAAACTCCGCTCTTCATTTACTGTCTAATAATTGACTGAAAAATAGCGGTATTGAAGAGAAGATTACCACTTAATGTTAAGAAAAATGAAAAACAGATTTTATATACTGTTTGTGCTGATAGGCCTCCTGGGCACAGTTACAGTTGACAGTGCATACGCTCAGCGGGTGCACGCCGGAGGTGGAGGAGGCCATTACAGTGGTGGTGGTGGCGGCCGCGTCAGCAGTGGTAGTTCTCACTTTGGAGGCAGTGGCCGCGTATATGCAGCCCCCCGCATGTCTTCTCCCAGAGTAGTGGCCCCGGTAAACAGAGGTTATTACTATCATGGTTACCCTAGCGGACGCGTTTACTACGGACGTCCCTGGTACAGATACAGACATTACTACCACCCATACTACTACCCTCCACTGGGATTTTATGTTTCTACCCTTCCTTTCGGTTATTTCTCATTGGGTGCAGCCTTTGGTCCAATGTACTATTATGGCGGTACCTACTATGAATCTACCGGCGACGACAGGGGTTACAAAGTAGTAGAAGCACCCATTGGAGCTGCCATACCGGATCTGCCGGAGGGAGCACAGGAAGTACAGGTGAACGGTAATACTTATTACGAGCTCAATGGTACTTATTACCAGGAAAGCATGACCGATAACGGCAGACGTTATGTTGTGGTTGGGAAAAATGGCAAAATAGGTGACCAAACCGTGACAATTCCGGATAATCAGGGAAATCCTTCCAATAATCCCAACGCTGGTAATAATCCTGGAACAAATGTTCCGGAATCTGACAACCTCCTTTCCAAACTGCCGGATAATTGCCGCACCGTGAACATCAACGGACAGCAATATTACTTATCTCCGGATGGAATGTATTATCAGTCTGTGCTGAACAGCGATAATACGGTTGCCGGGTACAAGGTAGTTGGTAAAATGAACGCTGATAATTAAGTCTCCTTAGTAGTATTCAGTTAGCGCATACGCAAAAAAACGGTCTGCTTCCTTAAAAGCAGACCGTTTTTGATTTCAGGCATCTCTGTTACCAGCTGCTGCTGGCGCCGCCGCCACCCGAAGAACCACCTCCCCAGTCAGAAGAGGAGGAAGAGGAGTCAGATGAAAACGACGAGCTCGAAGAAGAACTTCCGGAAGAAGAGCTGGAGATCTTCGGAATGGTAAACATATAATCGTGCTTGTATTTACAGGCGGCACATTCATATTCCTTCACGCCCCATCCTTCAGACGATGTGGTGGCTCTTTGTTTTGTAATGGCTTTATAGCATTTATAAGTAATGTGATTACAGGATGGGCACTCGGCCATAGAAGTGCGAACATTGGCGTAATCGAGCACAGTGTGTGTATGACAGGAGTTACACTGCCATACATCATAATCCACTGAATGCAGCTGTTCTTCTATTACCTGTGCCTTATCGAGATAACGGTTATCTGTTGCTTCATCGAGTTTTTCCATGGTTGCCGAACAGTTCGGGCACTGATAGGGATCGTTCCGGAGATGTTCCAGCCGGTTTTTCAATGCGGCCAGCCATAACCAGAGATAAGGTAAAGGGAAGATATAGCGGGCAGGCGCGATATCCCGCTGCACGATCGCCAGTTTCCCCCATTTCCCGTGGCGATCGCTGTTCTTCAGCATTATGGCTGCGCGGGCCGCAATAATGAGGATGGCAATGTGAATGAACAATACCCAAACCAGGTAGTATATCAATGATACCATCAGAATACCAACATCCATATGCCGTTGTATTGCCAGGAAACCGATAACAGCCCAGGCGCCCAGGTTGAGCAGGATCATGCCTGTAATACCGGGGTGCAGGAATTCGTTCGGCAGATCGTTTATGGTAGCAGGCGATTCATCTTTGCTCTTCTTTTTGAGTTTTTTACCGAAGAAAATATTCATCATGACTGCTGTAATAAACAGCCATACCAGGATTGTCCAGAAAGAAATATTGCCGCTGAAGCTATTGGAAGCATTATTGCTGAATTGCTGAGGTGCCGAAGCAGTAGTGGCACTTTCGGGGATGGCGGCTTCCTCTTCCCGGGCGGAATCTGCCATTTCCGTGATGGCTGCGGCAGGCGGGGCCACTGTTACCGGATTGAGTGCTACCAGGGAAGTATCCAATGCAGGCTGGTCGGGCAATTGATCGTAGGCATAGTTGCCATTATTAAACAGGGAAGCCACAGATTTTATTCCTTCGATAAAACCCGCATCATAGTCGTGTTGTTTGATATGCGGGATCATGTAATCCTGTTGTATGCGAAAGCAGATGACATCCGGCAGATCTGCCTCCAGGCCATAGCCTGTTTCAAATTCCAGCTTACGGGCATCTTCCACCATCAATATCACGAGGCCGTTATTCTTTGCCTTATCGCCCGGCTTCCAGTAATTGAACAGCCGGTGCACAAAATCGCGGGTATCATTTTGTCCGATGCTGTGCAGGACTACTACTGCTACCTGGGCCTTGCCGGAACGATCCAGTTCCGCCAGCTGCTGATTCAGCTGGCTCACGGTTTCGTCGGAGATCAGGTGATCAGGATTGCTGACGTAGCCACCACCGTTTTTCTTGGGGTCGGGCACATTCTCCACACCAAACGATTGCTGCCGGGTATCATGACAGGATAACCAAAAAGCAGACAGCAATAAGAGGAACAAACTTCTGTTTAAAACGTGTATAAGATGCTTCATTGGCGGAATTCTGTCTCCCGAAGATATACTTATTTAACTTTTTCTTTAACAGGAAAGCGGTATTTTACCCTTATGAAGCCCATACTGGTCATAGTATTATGCTGTTCTACCACCTGCATTTTTGCGCAGGCCCCGAAAACTGATACCTCCATTAAGCCGCCTATACAACTGAAACCCGTACATATCATAGAATATCACTTCTTCAGGGATTCAGTGGCATTCAGAGAGGAGTATGCCAGGGAGATCACTTTCCGCCGTCACAAATGGTATGAAGTGTACCAGGGGCTCAGCCTGAATATCCATAACCTTTACCAGGTAATGCAGTTTAAAAATAACCGGAAGAAAGTGGCTTTCAGAAAGATGTTGCTGGCAAAGGAAGAAGAGATGTATGTCACCCGGAATTATACTCCATCACTGGTTAACAAAGTGACTAAGCTGGATGGCGACAGCCTGCAGCTCTTCATGCGATATTATCAGCCGGAATATTCTTTCTTTAAAACGGCATCTGATTACGACATCTATCTTGATATCAGACAACATTACCAGGAGTTTCTCAAAAAGCGGGATAGTTTGCCGGGGCATCCGTAAATGTGATTTCTTTGCACTGCGTGCATTTAAAATACTATATTTCCATATCTGTACGTTTTACTGGTTCAGACTCTTATTGGTGGCTCTGATAAAGATTGCCTAAATTAGTGATCCTAAACCAGCTAAAGCTGTTAGTTTTTCAGATTTTCAATATAGCACACATGAAAAGGTTTTTCATACTGGTGGCCTTCTTCGTTCCGGTTTTACTATCTGCCCAAACGAAGCTCAGTCAAAATATCATCGACGATTTTTCGAACCGGGTGGCCGCCCATTATCAATTGCCCCACGATTCCATTACCGGCTATATCGCCGAGCAGCTGACCCGCAGTGGTAATGCCGGGCTGGATATAGATTCCACCATTTTTGACCTGAAGAAGGATCCTGTTGCATTTGATGCAGCGCTGAAATACCTGTACCAATACAGCGATTGTAACCGTCAGCGTTTTATTACAAATCTGCGCAGCATGAACCTGCAAACCAACAGTGTATTCCCGATCGCAACTTACACGGCCAATAAGTATAAGAACGATACCAAAGCATTACTGGACGATAAAAAGGACTTCCTGGCTACCTACGCAGGACCGGTGACCGGAAAAAAGCCACCGGCTACTATTGCAGAAGTAGCTGCAGCCAACAATGCTGCCGCCAATGCACCGGCTACCACAGGCAGCGCTACCGGCAACACTCCGGCGGAAAGTGGCAGCACTACCGCTGCGAACCCCGAAGCACCTGCTGCGGATACCCGCAACTGGGAGGTACGCCCGCTGTTCCAGGTTCGTACGCCTGAACAGCTGGTTGAAATGTATGGCGCAACCAACGTTACCCAGCACGATGCCATCAACCTCTCCGGCCAGAAAGACGGGGAAGCCTACCTCATCTATCCGGATACCGACAACGAGTTAGAAGTGCAATTTGACGGCGAAAACGGAAATATCGTAACATTTTCCCACTACCCTTCCAAATGGAAATCGCCTTATGGCATCAAAGCCGGCGATCCATTAGACAAGCTCAATAAGGTAAATGGCCGTCCTTTTAAGCTGAATGCTTTTGAATGGACCAATGGCGGACAGGTTACCAGCTGGAATGGTGGCGCCCTTGACGGCAAAAACGTCATCATTGTGCTGAAAGCCAATAATACCGGCGATCCCAAACAATACGACCAGGTAACCGGCGATAAAAGCCTCCGCTCTGACCTGCCTGTCCTGAAAAAACTGGACATAATTATTGAATCCATCGCATTTAAGGGGGCAAATTAACAGCCGGGTATTGTAGTTTTCAATCCTGCTGATTATCTTGTTCTAATGAAAAAGCTGTTATTAACCGGCGGCCTGTTTTTGCTGGCCTTTATTGGTATTTCCACTAACATGAACGGTCAAACGAAGAAATATCCATCGCTGAACCATATGGCCCTATATGTCGTGAATCTGGAGCGAAGCACTGTTTTCTACCGCGATATAGTTGGTCTGGAACCGATGGATGAGCCATTTAAAGATGGCAGGCACAGTTGGTTTAAGGTAGGTTCGCATAGCCAGGTACATATTATTTCCGGAGCTGCTGCTGCCGTGGCACACGACAAAAACACGCACCTCTGCTTCAGCGTTCCATCCATGAGCGAATTCGTACCGGTATTGAAGAAAAATAACATCCCTTTTGAAGACTGGCCAGGCAAAGCCGGCTCCATTAATAAACGGGTAGATGGCGTACAGCAGATCTATTTCAAGGATCCGGATGGGTATTGGATAGAGATTAATGACGATAAATATTAGCGTTAGTCTTTTTGTAGTCGACCGTCTTGCCCCCCTACTTTCGCTGGCTTCATTGGTTTTTCCAGACCAAAGTTTGATGCTTATTTCACTCCCTGTATAGAAATAGGATGGCGGCTCCGTCAGGAAGCATGGAATTATAGGTTTGCCACTGAAGGTGCGAAGCGTTGCCTTCAATTTGGCTTCGACGTATTACATTTACCGGAAGTCTATTCTTTTACATCAGCACTCAACAAACGCTCTGAAAATGTCATGCAAAAGATCGGCATGCAAAAGGAAGGAGAATTTGAACACCCCGGAATTGAGGTGGGGCACAGGTTGAGGAGACATGTACTCTACAAATTATGAAACAGTGATTTTACTGATCACAGCAGCTGGGAGCTATTGATTTTTTCCTTAAATTCATAGTATGTCATTACTGCTGAATGTTCCTGTTTCGGAAAGAGAATCTGCTGCGTCTAAAGGCGCGTTATGGGATAACATTGCCCAGGCATGGTATTTACCGGAAAACCAGTACGACAGGCTGATGGAAGTAGACAAATGGATTCCGGGAAAAAACCCTGCGATTATTTTACCCAGTGAAATTACGGTTGTACATGCGCACCGCGTTTGCTGGAAATGCGGGCATCCCAATCGTGTTATTGCGCTGGCGGGGAATTATTTTTTTGAGAAAGATATGAATGAACGCGACGAATCCGTGTGGCTGGCACAGGACTTCTTCACCTTATTTCAGCAGGTGACCCTTATTTCCGAGAACCTGCAGGATTTTCTGAAAGATAATTATCCTCATTTCAGGCAGGGCAGGTTGCCGGATAAGTCGGGGCAATACTGGCTCAACCATTGCGAATCCTGTAACGGCATACAGGGCGACTGGTTTTTATTCGAAGAAAACGGGAGTGTGTTCAATCCTGTTAACAAAGATGCAGCCACGCTGCTACTGATCAAAAACTATCATCTGAAATACGCGCCGATGATAGATGCGGTATATACCCTGGGCGATCACCTGAGGATTATCAATGAATTTGCAGAGAGAACATAGCGGTATGCCAGGGGGTTCATACTGCCCTGCGCCGGAATGAACGGCTGGCGCGCTGTAACTTCTCTCCATTGTATTCTTCTGCCAGCTGCAATCTTCTTAATCCTATCTTCACATATTCTTCCTGGCGTTCGATACCGATACAATTGCGCCCCAGTTCTTTAGCGACTGCGCAGGTGGTGAATGTACCGGAAAAAGGATCCAGGACCCAATCGCCGGGGCGGGAACTAGCCCTGATAATGCGTTCCAGCAATGCCTCCGGTTTCTGGCTGGGATGATTTTCATATTCGTTCATACGATAACGTACCCGCGCAAAGTCCCATACATTACCGGGAACTTTCTCGGCATTGTATACGGCGGGCGCTGTTTTCCGGTAATCGATCAGCTTGCGCCGGGCTCCTGTTTTGGCTTCCACTAAAATATCAGCTGCATTGAAGGTGTAGTTGGTCTTATCTTTTACACCATACAGAATGGGTTCATACATAGAACCGAAGTATTTCCTGGCCTGTACACCGGAGCTGTCGTAGCTCCATACAATGCGCGAAAGAATATGTATTTTATTTCTCAGGTAGATATCAAAATAGGGCATGAACTGTGTGGCGGTCATCACATAGAAACTACCACCCGGCGAGAGTTTCTGCAGGCAAAGATCTAACCACTGGTAGCACCATTGCAGGTATTCATCTTCCGATTCCCATTTCTCAATATCTCCGCTAAAATTTTTACCAATATTGTAAGGAGGATCAGCAAAGATCAAATCAACACTACCATCCGGAATCAGGGTTTGCAATGCCTGCAGGGCATCACCGTGGATAATCTTATGGTTGTTTGTGCCGAGTAAGTTCATCAGATGCTAATTTAAAGAATTAGGGATTAGGAATGAAGAATGAAGAAACAGCGCGAAGACCTTTCGGAAAATAATTTATTTGCTGAGGTCTTCGCGCGGTTTCTTCATTCTTCATTCCTAATTCCTAATTCTCCTCAAAATATGCTTATCAATGTAAAAACTCCCAAATGGTATTACGCAGGCCAGCAGTACCTTCCAGGTGGTGGTACTGAATTTCCACCTGTAGGCGACGCCAGCACTTAGCGTGTTGAAGATGAAGAGCAGGAAAAGTGCGCCGTGAATGGGCCCCATCAGGCGCACCATGTGAGGGTTTCCGGAAAAGTATTTGAGGGGCACCGCTATGAAAAGCAGTACCAGCAATGAGATTCCTTCGAGGATACCGATCAGGCGGAGGCGACCGATCTGCGTTTTAAATAATTGCAGCATGGTGATGTATTTTAAGTTTAGTAAATGCGGATATAAGGCCGATGTGCAAAGGGAGAAAACGGCCAGGGAATGGCCAGCAGGATCATCAGTAGTGCAGCCGCAAACCAGTAAAGCATTATGCGGTATTTCTGCCGGTCGATGGCGGCGCGTTTACCGGCAGCAGACCCAATAGTGATCATGATCACCGCCAGCAACATCAGGGCAATATGCAGGTATTTGAAGAAAGATATTTCCCTCACCACCGCCGGATTATCAATAGCAGCCGGCGATAGTTTTACTATCGGGCTTTGGAAGTAAAGAATCATTCCGATGGTAAGTTGCAGATGCGCTAAGGTGGCCGTCCAATGACGGATACGATTAGCCGCCCCCGTGAACGGGCGCATACGGAAATATCCTCTCGCAGCGGTATAAATGGCATAGAACAGGCTTAGCAACACCAGCCAGCGGGTGGCCGAGTGCAGCCATAAAAGTACGGCATACATAAAAAATACTAATTAGTATGTTTTTGAATAAAAAAATTTACTTCAGCTTTTGCAGGTAAGTTTCGAATTCCTGCAGATAGGTTTTATAACAGCTTTTACCAAATACTTTCCCCATGTTGCGGATCCCTCCGTAGCCGGAGGTGATGAACAATGCCGCCTGTTGCGGGGAGATATGTTTCCCCACACGCCCCTTCCGCTGTCCTTTTTCCAGCACGGCCTGAATATGCTCCTGCCATTGCAGCACCAGCTGCAGGAGCGCCTTTCTGAAATCTTCATTCACGGGCGACATCTCATCAATCAGGTTAATAGCCGGACATCCGTGTTCCACCTGGAAAAACGGATCTTTCAACAGCAGGTGTTTCATCATCTGATAAATGGCATCCAGGGGATCACCCGCTTCCAGCAATGGCCTGATCAAAGCGGCATACATGCCGGGATACACGACTTCTTTGATCATTGCCAACCCCATTTCATCTTTGGATTTGAAATGATAATAAAAAGCACCTTTCGTCACTTGTGTAGTGGCAATTATATCATCGATGCTGGTGGCCTGATAACCTTTTTTATAAATCAGCTCGAACGATCGCTGTAATATCATCAGCCGGGTAGAGGCTGCCTTGTTCGACATAAAATACTAAGTAGTATGTTTTGCAAACATAGGTAAAATAGTCATTATCAAAAATTGTTTTTGTGGATAACGGGAGAAGAGAAATGCTATCGTAGTGCTCCCAATGTGAAGAAATCGAAACTTCCGCCTGTGCCGGCGGTTTTCCCATATCCGCGGATCACGTTCCTGATCCGTGCGGCGGTAGTGGTATCTGCATAGTCCATCATTTCCACCAGTATGAACCGGCGTTTGCCCTGATCCTGCTTATTCAGGTTAAGCACCGCATGGGCAGTGGATCCGGAGCCGGCAAAGCAGTCGAGGATGATGGCATCTTCATCAGGTGGTACAACATAACTGATCAGTTTTTGTAATAATACGGTGGGTTTCTTTCCGCTTCTGAAATCCACTCCGCCTTCATGCCTGATGTTGCCAAAATCTTCTGCATAGTTTTCAAAGTTGGGAACTGGTACCGTTTTTTCCTTTGCTGTAGTACCGGTTATATCGTTCGGCACTCCCTGGTAATACATCCCTTTTGTAGCGCCGGCGCGCTTAGGCCCTGTAAAATACCGGAAAGGATATTGATCGTTGCCCAGGCCCCAAACCTTATACAAAGTGCCCAGGCCATCGTGGTGCTGTCTGCCACTCAGGTAGTCCCGGAAAAAACGGCCGGAAGAATTACCGTCCAGTATCTTTCCCGTAGCCCATATGGGTTTCAGATGATCTGCAGAAGGAGTTTCCTGAATAATTTCGTAATCATTTTTCCGGAAGATATCTACTTCCTTATCGCCCAGCCTGATCCGGTCGGGCCTGCCTTTTTCGATTATCCGTGTGTTGAATTTCGACAGGTCGTAATACTGTCTTTCTCTGAGCAGCCTCGTAGAAGGTTGTTTCTTGTATACATACACTACTTCCATCAGCTTTTGTACGTCCCTGTCTTCCACCAGGGTTTTGCCGGCAAAGCGCACCTGCAGGTACAATGGCGCAATGAGGTTAGAAGCACCAAATATCTCATCACAAACCAGTTTCAGGTTAGCCTGTTCATGATCATCTATCGATATAAAAATAACGCCATCATCGGCCAGCAGCTGATGCAACAGTTTAAGCCGGGGATACATCATGCAGAGCCATTTATCGTGCCGGCTCAGATCCGTTCCTTCCTTCCCCACTATCTGATGCAGCCATTGGCTGATCAGGGGATGATTGACATTATCGTTATACACCCAACTTTCGTTGCCGCTATTGTAAGGAGGATCTATATAAATGCACCTGATCCGGCCTTCGTATTCCGGCAGCAGGCTTTTCAGCGCTTCGAGGTTATCGCCGTATATAATTTTGTTACCACTGTGTACAGGCGTATCCGTCTGCCCTTCTTCCGCAGAGAAACCGTACCTGTGCTCGAGTGTACGGCAGGGCACTTCCAGGTGATGGTCGACAACCTTGTCTTTTCCTGTCCAGTTTAGTGTAGGCATATTTGCTCTTTTTTGCCTGACTCTTGTCCATGGAATTAAGATGAGTACAAAGACTCACGACAAGTATACACAAAAAAAGACAAGTTGCGCCACCTATTATTCCACCATCACATCCTTCGTAGCAGATACGAGTTTTTTGCAGGGATTATTGATAAACATATCCAGGAAATTAGCACCATGGCCGCCCAGCGAGGGCACATGGCCCTGGTTGTGAATCAGCAGTAGCTGGCTGTTGGGCAGGTACCGTTTAATCAGCCGGTTGTAAAAAGGGCGACACCAGGGATCTGCATCACCGGTGAAAATCAATGCCGGCACATTCGAATACACCGGTTCTTTTTCCCCGGCAGGCTCCCTTTTTACATTCCAGCAATCGCATTTCGTGGTATCGGGGTCGTTGAATGTAAAATCCGCGAGCCAGGGTACCAGTTCGTTCTGTTTCCGGATCAGCTGTTTGCTGGCAAAGGCAATCTGCTCAGAGCAATAGACCGAATACCTCATGCCCAGCGCGATGCGTTGATTACCGGCAAAGGCTGCATCCACCACTTCTTTCACATAAGGGGCATGCTGGCCGTTGATGATCTGGTACATCACAAACGGCACCGTTTTCAGGGATCTGCCGTTCATCCTGTCCAGCAGCGCATCCATTAATTCGTTTTTACCATACCGGATGGTGAAGGTATCCTGACTGTTATTCTCCGAATAGCGGAAGGAGAACATTTTGCCGGTAATGGATGTAAAGTACTGGTGGAACTTTTCACGAAGCCCTGTGTATATAGGGTTACTCGTGGAATCAGTCTCGCAGTTATCGAACACCTGGTTGAATGCCTCATTCATATTGAGCAGGGCATGCTCTTCATAGTTGACGTATCCCGGAAGTGGTGAGTTCAACAGCAGCAGCGACACGGCTTCCGGGTGGTGGCGGGCTACGGAAAGCATCAACCCGCCACTGTACGACATGCCTATCAGCATCAGCGAATCGAGGTGTAGTGCTTTGCGCAGATCGTTGATATCTGCTGCGCTTTCGAGTGTGGTATAGGACGACAAATCAATTCCCTGTGCGGCCAGCCGTTTCCGGCAACGCTTTATTGCTTCCAGTTCCAGACTATCTTTCGGGAGGTTTTCCCGGTAAGCTTTTCGTACAGCCGTGGTTGTTTCCGGGCAATCCAGGCAGGGAATGGCTCCTTTTACGCCACGCTGGCTGAATATAATGAAGCCTCCGTATCGCAGCAGCTCCGAGCCGGCGCCGATGCTGTCGAAGTTGGCGATAGTGCTGTAGCCCGGGCCGCCGGTAGTCATGAGCGCGATATGTTTCACGGAATCTGCTTCTGCCTTCCTGACGAAAACAAATGGTATCCTGACAACGGGACCGGCCGGCCGCCGGCGGTTTTCAGGCACTACCAGGTAACCGCTTTTTGTAATCAGCTCCGGAGCCGTTCTTACCGGAGATGGCATTGGTTCGATCCTGGGCTGATAGCCCTGTGCCCTTGCAACAAGCACAGCGAATAATGCACCCAGGTATATCAAAACAATTCTCATACTGATTTTATTGCAAAGTAAACTCCGGCCGGGGTTTTCCGAAAGTAAAAATCGGACAATCAGCGGTGGAGATAACTGGAGAAATGCTGCCCCGTGAAGTTCAGCACATCTTTATAAAAATGACTTCTGTCGTAATAACCATAGTCATGCGGAGAAAAACTGGCGGCATTTTTCGTATAGCCAGTTAATGCAGTACGGGCGCGGGTAATACCCAGATACTTCTTAGGGCTGGTTCCTATAATTTTCGTGAAATACCTGTACAGGCTTTTATCTGTCAGATACAGTTGCCTGGCCAGTTCTCCGTTACCAGCCTCCATACCGGAACCGGCAAAAGCATCGATGGTACGATGGATACATTGCAGATAGTAGTTATCTTTTTTCTGCTGCACTTCCAGCTTTTCGTGAAACAGGCTCTCGAATAGATTTATCCGGTCGGCCATGCTGGCGGCATTCCTTAATTTCCTGACCATACCGGCGGGAATGATATCCTGTAGCGGAACTACATTGCTGCCAATACGGGTTTGGCTGATACCGAAAATAGTTTCAAAACCACCCGGATGGAATTTTACCGTGAAAATATTGTCGCTGGGCAGATTTTTTCGCTCCACGATTTCATTTCTCAGCAGCAGGATATCAGTTTGCTCGTCTATATGTAATTGTTTCCGCCCGTTCGCCAGCAGGTAGGGCGTTCCGAGGTTGATCCAGATGGTAGGAGTATAGCTCGGAAAAAGCTTCACCGTAAAGGTTTCGCTTTGAATAAGCCGGTGGGTTTCATCGAGAGAGGTTTCTGAGAAAAATTCAACATACGGGTGCAGGGCGCCTGCCGGCGTCTGAAATTTGTATAGCTGCCTGATATTGTCAAAAATTTCGATCATGGTCGTTCAGATTCCCGGACAGGAAGATATAAAATTATTGGCAGTGAGCCCTGGGTTGGTGTATAGGTGGGATTTGGTGAAGAGGAACGGAAAAAATACCTTGCTGTAAATTTGTTTCTTATATGGCCCAGGACGATTGCCGGCACGAATCTGCCTCTCACGCGGAGATTCAGCAGAAAATTGATCAGTATGGCTGTTTTATTACCGTTGTGCCTCCCGATGGCCACCTGCCAGGTTTCGCATATACAACGGGATTATACCAGCAATTCAGACATCCTGAAATTATCTGCTATGGCTTCTCCCCTGGTACAGCCGGCTCTGTGCTAAACGATGCCTGCGGTCTCATAAAAAATGGGCAGGTATTGACGCCAGGCCGCCATTACGATGAGTTCCTGAAAAACTACCCGGTACAGTTTATACCTGTAGAACACGTTTTTTACCGGGATCATTTCGGAGTAACGATGGATTTCTATGGCAATGATGCGTTTCCGGTTCTTCAGATGGTGTGGCCCGACAGACAATCGTTCTTTCCCTGGGACACTGAGTTTGATGCGAGCGTGAAATTTGAACAACCACTACTGGACAGGAATACTGATTTCAGGTTTTTTGAAGAAAGAAATGTGGCCGTATTCACAACATCGGAAGTATTAGAAGGAGCACCCATCTTATATGTTTATCATGATGAAGAAGGAGACTGGCAATTTCACAGTGAAGCAGAGCCCAATATGGATCACGCCAAAGTAGTGAGCCTGGATTCTATGGTTAAAAAAGATCCCACCCTCAACGAGCTTTATGATCTGACGTACGGGCATAGCGCCTGGCGAGCAACGCCCGATTCTCCATGGGAACGGGATTGATGATCAGCAACAGAGAAATTCCGTATATTTCCTATGTCATCTACCCTACAAGATAAATTCATAGCAAGTTGCGGAAAGCATGAACATCGGCCAGCAAATATTATTTCTCATCAGTGCCCTGGGCGGCCTTAACGGCATTTTACTCAGCCTGTATCTTTTTTTCAGGAAAAAGAGTCGGTCGGTCCCAATGTTCTTCCTGGCAGTGTCGCTATTAGCGATCAGTATCCGGGTCACCAAATCTGTCATTTATTACTTCAATCCTCATCTGCCTAAGATTTACCTGCAGATAGGATTATCGGCCTGCTTTTTTATTGGCCCCGGTCTGTATTATTTTTTCAGATCCGTGCAACAGCAACGTACCAACATCCCCTCCTCCTGGAAATGGACGTTGGGTGCGCTACTGGTAATCGTGCTCCTGCCGGGGCTGATCATTCCCTATCAGCAATATCCTGAAACCTGGCGACGTATAGGAGTATACCTTATTTATTTTGAATGGATGGCCTGCCTTATTGCGGCGGGTGTTGTTTTAAGAAACATTTTAAGCGCTGCGCAGCCCGGGATGTCGAAGGTTACCGGAAGATTCCTGCTATTGATATATGCCGGTAATTGCCTCGTATTTGCAGCCTATATGCTGGCATTATTCAGCCATGTCAGGTGGAATTATATTGCCGGAGGGGTGTGCTTTTCACTGGTATTGTATCTGACCATCTTCTTTGTACTATACGGCGCCAGGGTAGAACATATACTGCAGGGTGAAGAACCCGCGAGGCCGGAGAAGCGGAAACTGGCTGATAACGATGCGCAGGCCTGGTTATCGAAACTGGAAAAGGTGATAGCCGCCGAACAATTATACAAAGATCCCAATCTGAAACTGAACGACCTCGCAGCAAAAATAAACATCACCGGACATCAGTTGTCGCAGTTACTGAACGAATACCTGGGCAAAAGCTTCTCTACATTCGTCAATGAATACCGGATAAACGAAGCATGCAAACTAATCACTACCCATCATCATCTTACCTTCGAAGCTATCGGATACGAGGTAGGCTATAACTCCAAGTCAACCTTTTATGCTGCTTTCCGGAAGATAAAAGACATGACACCTGCGCTTTTCAAAGAAAACATCCCAAAAACCAGCACTATATAACAACCTGTTTACCAAGTCTTCATAGTCCTGATTTATAATTCCGTACTACTGATTTCATAAAACCAGACCTGCCGGGTTCGCCTGGTGGTTAGGTTTGCCCGGAAAACATGCAGTAATACGGATGATGATAAGATTAATATTATTGACTGGCCTGCTGGTATCGACGGGCCCCCAAATCAGCAGTGCCCAGATATCTGTACGGGGAAAGGTGGTGGATAGTGTTTATGGCCAGGGGATCGGCTATGCTACAGTAAGTCTGCTAACGCGTAACGACTCCGCCATGGTTCGCGGGCAGCTTACTGATACAGTCGGTACTTTCCTGCTGACGGGTATTTCTCCGGGCAGATATATCCTCCAGATCAGCTCCGTTGGATATAGGAAGCGGTACCTGCCTGTCTTCCTACAAACAACAACAGATGCAGGCATTATCAGACTTACGGCCAATACCAGCCAGCTTACCGGTATTCAGGTCAGTGGCAGCCGGCCGGCTTTCCGGAGGGAAGATGATAAACTTGTGCTGAACATTTCGGGCAACAAACTATTTGCAACAGCCGCAAATGGCTACGATATCCTGAAAAAAATACCCGGCCTGCAGGTAAACGGCGATGGCACCCTCCTGCTCAACGGCCGCACTACACCTGTGATTTTCGTAAATGGGAAGCAATTACAGATGAGCCCTGAAGAACAGCAACAATTCCTTTCCAGCCTTTCTCCCGATATGTTAAGCTCCATTGAAGTGATTAATACACCTTCTTCCCGCTATGATGGTGAGTTCAAAGCCATCCTGGATATCAGGCTGAAACAGGATCCCCGCATGGGCTGGAAAGGAGCTATCAGCACTAACCTGCAGCAAAACGCCTATACGTTGTCCGACAACAATCTGATGATCACCTACCGGGCGGGAAAAATGGTATATACGGCACGGATGGGCTACACCGGGGGCGACAGGATACGCCGGTATCATGCGTTACAGCATCTTGCCAATACAGACATACTCACTACCAATACCCGGACGCTGACAGGCAACAATAACCTCATTTTCCAGGCCGGGGCCGATTACAACATTGCTCCGGATCAGCGCATTTCCCTGCTACTGCGGGGCGCCCGCCTCGACCGGAACATACGCTCATTCAATACCCTCGATGCAACGGATGCCACCGTACAAAAAGCAATGATGAATACGTATACGGATAATCGATCCAATCCACTGCAACATAGCTATGCCGCCAACCTGGATTATTCCGGCAAATGGAAAAAAACACAACTGGATCTGCTAACTTCTTATGTGAATATCAGCAACCGCCAGGATGAAGACATTCAGACACATAATGCCCCGGATCAGCAGCTATTGACCTACTGGCTGACCAATCTGAACAACGATATCACGATTCGCACCGCGCAGGCGGATGTTAGTATCAACGCGGGAAAAGCAACGCTTTTGATGGGAGGCAGATTTGCTTTTACCACCACTTCCAACAAACTGCGTTATGATACGCTCGATACCCCGCAACACTTTGTAACCGACAGCAGCCGCACCAATAACTTTCTTTATAATGAATATACCGGAGCAGCCTACATCTCTTACAGTAGCAGTTTTAAAAAGCTGAATTATAACCTGAGTCTGCGAACGGAATATACTCATACCAATGCCAATTCATTTACCAAAAATGCCGTAACAGAAAGAAACTATCTGAAGTGGTTGCCAGGCATTAGTGTTACCTATGCTTTCAATAAAAATCAGCAGCTGAATGTAGCCTACAGCCGGCGGCTGACCAGGCCTACCTTTACCCAGCTCAACCCGTTCCGGTTTTATAACAGTCCGCTTAACTACTACGTAGGTAATCCTGATCTGAAAGCTGCAACTACCGACATGCTGGCCGTTTCCTATACCTATAAAAATCTGATGGTAACTGTAAATGCAGGAAGGGAATGGGACGCCATGGTAAGGTACCCGGAATACGATAGCATCACCAATGTGCTGGAATACCTGGGAAAGAACATTCCATTTAACGATTTCGCTGGCGTACAAGTCAGTTTTCCTTTGACTGTTACCAAATGGTGGCGTATGAATCACCAGGTGAATGGTTACTATAAAAAAGAGCAGATGCCTTATCACCAGGCTACTTACAGGATACCGGTAACGGAGTACGACTTCAGCGGCAGCCAGGTGTTTACGTTACCGGCAAAGTATACTTTCGAAATATATTATGCCTATCATTCCAGGGGCGGGAATAGTCTTTATAAATCCATGTCGCTGGGCAATGTAGACCTGAGCCTGCAGAAACAATGGATGAACGGGAAATTGAATACACGTATCAATTACTACGATATTTTCGATACCTACCGTGTTCTGTATATTTTCCGGGAGAAGCAAATCATCAATAACCAGCTCTCTCATTGGTTTGGCAACAGGAAGTTTGCGCTGACTGTAGCGTATAATTTCGGAAGATCTACTCACAAGGCCATGCAGGAAAAGAAGAATGAAGAAGAAAACAGGGTTGGTTTATAAACCGGCCCTTAGCGGGCCGGCTATGTATTCCACTTGTATTATCTTGTAGTATAACCACCGTTGGCGAAGATGGTTTGCCCGGTGATCCACCATCCGTCGGTTACGAGAAATAGTACTAATGGTACGATGTCTTCTATTTTGGTTAGGCCACCTAATGCAGAAGCAGATTTGTGATAGGCCACTGAGTCGGGTGTTTCAGCCGGGTAGAAGAACGGCGTATCCATTGGGCCGGGAGCCACTGCGGTAACCGAAATACCTCTTCCGCCGTATTCTTTTGCCGCAGAACGGGTGAAGTGTTCTACCGGAGCTTTAGCACCGGCATAAGTGGAATAGAGGCCCGTAAACGCAGCCAGCAGGGAAGTTACGATCGTACAGATTTTGCCGTCATCGTTCATTTGCCGGCCCGCTTCCTGCAGGAAGAAATAAGCGGCTTTTGAATTGATGTCGAACATGCTGTCGTATTCCGCTTCTGTAGTATCGCCAAATGGCTTCTTCAGCACTTTACCTACTGTGTTGATGGCAATATCGACACCACCATATTTACTTTTTGCGTCAGCAAAAAGCTTTACCACATTCTGTACTTTGGTAAGATCTCCCTGGGTGATGTAGGCTTCTCCGCCGGCAGCTTTGATATCTGCTAATGTTTGCTCAGCATCTGCTTTGGTAGCGTCTGAATTGTAGTGAATAACTACTTTGGCGCCGCCCGCTGCTAATGCGCGACTGATAAGGCCTCCCAAATTTTTACCGCCTCCTGCCACCACGGCAACTTTTCCTTTTAAATCATTCCTGGACATAACAAAAATGGTTTTCAAATTGGTGAATAATGATGTCACAAATTTGCAGTGTTACGTCAAAGAAAGTGTGGTGAACTTTTCGGAACTTTTCCGGGTTGGCTATTTTTTTATTCTTTCCCTGTACTGGCCGGGGGTTTCTTTTAATTTTCTTTTAAAGAATTTGGAAAAGTTGGAGGGGTCATACGTTAATATCCTTGCAATTTCTGCGATCGGCAACTCTGTTTCTGCCAACATTTTCTTTGCTTCTATCAAAATTTTTTCATCATAAAAATAACAGGGAGCGTACCCTTTAGTGAGTTTGATGGTATCGCTTAAATGTTGGGGAGAG
This sequence comes from Chitinophaga sp. 180180018-3, assembly GCF_037893185.1. Lineage (NCBI taxonomy): Bacteria > Pseudomonadati > Bacteroidota > Chitinophagia > Chitinophagales > Chitinophagaceae > Chitinophaga > Chitinophaga sp. 180180018-3. The sequence goes on from NZ_CP140772.1 coordinate 6,676,672, forward strand.
ATATACATAGCGCGGGCAATCTCTGACAGTTCAAGCATTTTCACGACTCTTCCTTCTACTATATCATGCAGATGTTTATTCAAGATTTCAAAGTAAGCGTCTGTTATTTCATCGTTCCTTGAGTATTTAACCGATTTGCTCATATGTATGTTAATAGATAGATTAACAAAATAGTTGGTTTTTTGCTGCGGGAAAATACGGATAACGGAAGTTAAATAAAAGTATCAAGATAAAAAAATTGAGATAAGGATTCCTTATTTATATAAGTACTTTCAATTCTTTATAATCATTGATGCAGGTTATATTTGGGAGATGAGCCAGATTTCTATTTGCAATACAGACAAATCGGATATCAAGCTCCCGGGTGGCTATATAATCCCATCTCCCATCACCAACATAGACAATGGAGTCTGGGAAGAGATGCTGTTGATAGTATTCATCCATCCTGTCAATGGTATTACGAATAATGTTTGCACGAGAAATGGCATCCTGGGCAAAAGATGCAGCAATACTTCCGCTGATATCAATACCAGCGCAATTGAGTTTAAAAAGCGCTGATTCGCGCCATCGACCAGTCGCCAGCCCTACGCCCCACTCATTGATTGTTCGCAGTTCCTTAAATATCCGGCCAGCTTTTGGCATTTCATAAAACCCGGCAGGATGCCGGCGACAGGCGTTGTTCAGCAAATCACAGAAGTGGGCAATAAACTCATCCCGTTCCTGCGTTGTAACAGGCGTCAGTGCCTGAAAAGTTTGGGGAAGCTTCTCAATACAACTTAATGATTATCTTAATAGAAAATAATTATTAATACATGATTTTAATAGGAGATCTTCATGGCGGATATCCGGAGATACTGTCACGGATCCGGAAATTTAAGATGGCATCTACAGCGCTCATTCAGGTTGGAGATTGGGGATTAGGATTTCAGCCTGTAGACGACGATCTGAGAGTACTCCGGCAAACAGATGATTTTTTAGGCAGTCAACACAACATGCTGTATATCATACGCGGTAACCACGATAATAAGTGGTTCTGGGATAACCGCGATGATTTCCATCTTCAAAACATACGACTGGTAAAGGATTACGAGTACCTGACAATAGAAGACAGTAAAATACTGTTTGCGGGTGGCGGCATTTCCATCGACAGGATCAACCGTACACAGGGAAAAGATTATTGGCCTGATGAGGAAATCGTCTGGGATGCCGCCGCGTTGAAAGGCGCCTGTGAGGCAGGCATAGATATTATGGTATCGCACATTGCTCCGCGGGAGGCATGGCCTTATACCTACGATCCGTTGGTGCAACATTTCGCCAGCAGAGAATTGGCGGCAGGAAGGAATCTGACAGCAGCACTGGAAGATGAACGGAAAGTGATGAGTGAAATATTCCGCGATATAAAGGAAGCTGGCTGCCATACCTGGTATTATGGCCACTATCATGCTTCCCAGGTGGAAGAAAAAGAAGGGATCACCTTCCGTTGCCTGGGTATTGGCGAGATGTATGACGCTGGTAACGTGAAAATATAAAAGGGGGGATTTTATCACTATGCCAGATTTCGATAAAATAACTGTAATTTTCATATGAATTAGACCCGAAACCATATCATTATTACACCCAAGCTCCTTTTCATTTGAATAAAGAAATAAACATATGAAAAAGCTTCGTTCAGTTATTTTATTACTGTCTGGATTTTTCTTTTTTTTATCAGCAAAGGGGCAGGATGCGGCCTCCATTATGCTGAATCAGCAAATGAACAACCAGGCAGGACTAATAAATATCCAGCAAATGCAACGTTCCTTCGATGCACAAAACGAAGCCGGCAAACGGGCTGCTACATCCGGAAACAGCCGCCTGCCGGAAACCAATGCATGGAAGGTAGATCATGCCCCTCTCATCTCCCGTAAACTCCGTACACAGTACATCGCTAACATTGCTACATCCAATGGGCAGGAAGTAGCAGGAAAAACAGATAAATTTTTCGGAGATATTCAGACCACATTCGGAAAAATGACCGCTCCTTTCGGCCTGCATCAAAATAATTATGTAGATGTGGTAACGGCTTACCTGGTAGTCATGTGGATGTCGGTAAACAGGCAAACACAGGTACCATCTATAGCAAATGTACAGGCAGTGCGCAGGCAGTGCCAGCATAGCCTGAGTTCCGGTAAAGTTAGCAGACCAACTGCACAACAACTACAGCTGGCGGCTGAAACCTTCATGTACCAGGCTTGTTCGGCAGTGGCCATGAGAGAGCAGGCTGTTCGCGATGCTAACCCAAAACTGCTTGACAAACTAGCTACTCAGGCATCCGCCATACTTTCGAAAGAGCATATTTATCTGAATAATGTAGCGCTCACCAACAATGGATTTACCAAAAAATAAAATCACAAGGCCACTGAAAGCATGCTTTCAGTGGCCTTGTGATCAGGGCTTTCAATAGCCATACTCCGGAGGAGTGATGCCACAGCAACGCAGATACACCGTTGCCTGTCCTCTGTGATGCGTGATATGATCGATAGTAGCGTGAAATCCGTTCACTGCTTTTTCATCCAGCGTAATTTCTCCGATACTTTCCTGAAGCATATCAAAATTATCCGACAGATATTTCCGGGTGGCCGATGCGCTTTTCGTTACTGCCGGCGGATCCCAAGGGGTAGCTGTTTGCTGGACGTAATTCTCTTTCCACCATATTATACCATAGCCAATATGATGCATCAGCTCATTGAAGCTCCAACTTTCGGGCGCCGGTTTGAAATGATATTTATCGGCAGGCATAGCCCCGGCCACATTCAGTGTATAATTCCGGGCATTCTCGAGGGTAGCTAATAATTGCTTTTTCATAATGTTCAATTTGATAAAGCAAAACTAGGATGCCACGCAACGGAAGATTTAAGGAAAATTGCTTTTTTTAACGTCTTACCTGCGACGGAGATTTTCCATATTGTTTCTTGTAGGCAGCAGAGAAATGTTCCAGGCTGTTGAAGCCTGTATCAAAAGCAATACCGGTAACCGGCTGACTGGTATGCCGCAGCTGCAGATCGGCCTGTTTCAGTCGTACCTGAACAAGGTAGCCATAAGGCCCAAAGCCGGTAATTTGTTTAAATAGACGATTGAAATGGAAGGGGCTCATATACCCATGATCAGCCAGTTGTTGCAGGGAGATGTCATCAGACAGGTGATCACTGATGAAATCTTTTACAGCACTGATCACAGGAAGATAATTTTTCTTTTGCTTCATGCTGAGCAATGGCAGCGGTTTGCGTTCTGCACCTCCCGATACCACCAGCACAAACAATTCCATCATCAGCTGTTCCGCCCATAGACGTGGAAAGCGGGATTGCTGCAACAGTGCGAAGATCCTGTGATGCAGGAACTCCATATCAGGCGTTGCTTTTATGAGGATAGACTGTAAGTCGGGGTTCTTCAGAAACCAGTTGATACCAGCTGCCTGTTCTTCCAGCTGAGCAATGCTTTCAGCGGGGAAAGAAAAAATAGTGCACTGATCAGGCATGTCATGTACATGCGCCACCTGGTGTTCATATCCTGGTTTGCAGACAAGGAAAAGACCGTTGTAAGCATCCAGGTCGTTACGAAAAACTTTAAACACAAAATTTCCGCTGCGGATATAAGCAATAGAAAAGGTTTCCTGATACTCTTTACCAGACAATTTGCATTGCTGACACTGGCAGAGGAAATTATGTACCGTGCAAATGGAGGAGTTATATAGTTGTTGAATGATCGCTTCCATTTTACCGGTTTTTATGTTGACATTCAGGGAGGTGTTGTTTAATAAAACGGGCTTCAGACTGGCTTTCAGGCGAAGCAGGCTGCGCCTGTTGCGGGAGCCGGACTGGCGTTACAAATATAGAGAAAATAGATACACTATGGAGGCGACAGAAGGTATTGACACTGGATTAGGTATTCTATACCGTTAACCGTGATCCGGGAAAACTTAACGATTTGTCAGTCGTTTTTTACTACCAGTTTTCAAACTGAGTTCCCTTTAACCAATAATCATGAAAGAACAGCATATTATTGATCTCTTTTTTCCTGAGCAGGAACTCTTTGGAACCTACCTGGCCATTGGTTCTATCTTCCGTTAGTTGCTTTAACTCCAGTTTCTTTATTTGCCGTTTTTTTACATGCTCATAGTGCTCTTTTGTTTTTTCTTTCTCCTCCAAATATGCTTTATCTGACAGATAAGGATTATCCTGAAGTTGTACTTTATTGAGGGAACATCCGTTTCTTTCTTTATAAGGAATAGTCTGGCCAAACTGGAACGATGGCGTTTGGCGTATGTACTGTTCAAAGCCTTCACAGGTAAAGGCCATCTCTCCACGCTGAGTAACAATGATCCAGATTATTTTATCTTCCATTATTTGTTTTTCGATGTAGTCAATTTCAAAAACATCTTCCATTAGCACATCAAAATCAAATGAAGCAATCACTGCTTTTTTAAACACCAAAGTAGCCGGCGCCACCCAAAATGTAAAAGGTAATCCTTCCACGTCTGGCTGATTCCATTTGAATATATAATCGATATCAAATTCCAGATCTTCTCCCAAGGCCATTTTATAGATCTGGGAATCGTGCCAGCCCATTAGTTCAAAGTCCATATCTGTCCAGAGGCTTTTTTCTAATTCATAGGGCATATCTTCTCCATTCATAATAATTGCTCTTTAAGCAAAAGGCATGATAATTTTAATCAGCTGTTATTCACTACCAATTATTTACACTTTTCTTTATGAATTTAGCTGTTTATAGTTCGATACCAAAATAAAAAAATCCTATCCTGGAAACGAATTAACATCCAAAGGCATATCTATAAGTGCCCTCATGCCCACTTTAATGAGGTAGATGCAGCAGCTCAATAAGATAGGTTCAGTTCTTCAGATTAATCAAATTCACCACCACCTTCACCATCACTTCCTTCTCATCCGGCTTAGACTCTGCAATCATCAGCGTCAAAGCCACTAACGCATTATCAGCAATCTTTTTTGAGCCATTCGAATGATATAGAATATTATTCCTATCCAGAAACCAAACAAACAAAAACGCCGCAATACGTTTATTCCCATCAGAAAAGGAATGGTTCTTCGTAACAAAATATAGTAAGTTAGCTGCTTTCTCCTCTACACTGGGATATAGGAATTGTCCACCGAACGTTTGATATATAGCCGCCAGTGACCCTTGAAAAGATTCATCTTTTTCATTTCCAAACAAACTGCTTCCACCGAATTTGTCGCGGAGCCCTTTGATTGCGTCCATTGCGGAATGATAGGTAACCTCAAACAGATTCTCAGGAGTGGTCGATTCTATTTGAAGCACCTGGTGATCATATTGATCCAGCACATCTAAGGCGTAGGTATAATCAGTGATCACTTTCAGCAAACCTGTTGCTTCGTCTGTATTCAAAGCCTGGCTCTCCATCACGTTTCCCAGGAGCTTTACGGTTTGTTTCAACTCATCTAATTTTCGTGCCTGTTCCCGCAAACGTCTCTGATCGATAGTATATCCTTTGATCAGATAATCTTTCAATACTTTATTTGCCCAGATGCGAAATTGAGTTCCCCGTGGAGATTTAACCCGATAGCCCACAGAAATCACCACATCCAGGTTATAGAAATTAACCGGCTTCTTAGCAAATTCGGAAATTCCGAATTTCTTCATAGTTAGCTCCTGATCAATTTCTTTTTCTTTATATATATTATTAATATGTTCATTAATAGTGGACTTTGCCTTTTGGAACAGAAGGCCCATCTGATCTTGAGTAAGCCAAACAGTGTCATTTTCCAACTTAACATCAATTCGTAAATCACCTTCTGAATGCTCGTATATGAGTATTTGATCGTCTTGCATATGGTTAAAAATTTGATGCAAAATTCATGGAATACAAATCCCGACCTGTTAATCCTTTGCTTATAAAAAACGATTAACACTATTACCCAATGAAGCGTCTCAATACAGCCAACATTTTTTCCCGAAAATGTAATTTTAGGCAGTACCTTCCTTCTCCTAAAATCTTAAAGCGTCAAACAAAGAGATATACACTTTTTGGGGAATATGATTATAAAATTTCCCGGGAGGTGATGGAAATTGTTGTAATATTCCCGCCGGAATTTTACCAGCATAACTTATTAGCCAAAATTATCTTTACAAACATCTATGGATGAAATAAGGGACAGACGACATATAAAGGAAATTATCAGCGAATATGCTACCCGCTTTGTTGCCTGGGGCCCGCCGGAAACCTGGGATTTGGATCAATTCAAGACATTGGAAAACATGATCCTCGAATCTACAGATATAACGGTTAATGCAAATACGCTTAAGCGATTCTTTCAACAGCGCACGGGCAATCCTCAGCTGGCTACCAGGGATGCGCTGTGCCGTTTTTTAGGATATGCAGGGTATACTGATTTCGTCATCAAAAAAACCCGGGTAGAGGACGCTGTTAATAGTTCAGTTGAGTCAGAGGAAGAAGAAGAAGAAGCAGAAGACAAACAAAATGTTCCTATCATCTCATCAGCGCCTGCCAGGGCTCAAAAATCAAACCGCATATATATCTATCTGCTGGCAGCTCTTTTACTGATTGTAAGCTCCTACCTTTTGTATATATTGAAGTTGAAAGATTTATACACAAATTATCTGTTGTCCAAAATAGAATTTGTTGTTTCAAAATCCAAAGGCGCCAATCCCCTGACAGTAACGTTTTCGTATAACATCCCATCTCCCCTGCTAAAGGATATCAAATTGGTATATGAAGAAGCCAATGGCGATACTGCAGAGAAACGACTCACCAGAGATGTTGGAAAGGTAAACGCTACCTATATCTATGAAGGAGACGGATATTGTCACCTGCAATATAATGGCCATACTATCAAAACCATCACCCTGGAAAACCGTAAGCCGGGCTGGTCTGTTTATACACGCAACGAGCGGAAGGGCATTTTCAGGACGTTACCTATCAGTCAGGCCTACAATAAGGAAGGATACGCAAGTCTGCCGCTGGATAGTGTGGTAGCAGAAGCACGTCCAGGGCATTTATTTGTAAGTTATGTTTACTATAAAGAAAAACTCACGGATGGCGATAACTTCCTGTTGGAAGCCAGAGTTCGTAACTCCGCCAAAGACTTTGCCATTCCACGTTCCGACGTGATGATGTACATTCTGTCCGATACCGGAATGCATGGTTTTTCTTTAAATGAGGCAGGTTATGCATATATAAAATTCATCAGTGGTGAAAAGAGTATCAAGGGAGACGAATATAATCTGAGCAAATTCAACTTCGACGCTTCTGCATGGCATGTTATGGCTATCAGGGTGGAGAATAAAAAATCAACCTTTTATCTGGATGGTCAGAAGATCTATCATATAGATTATTCTCAGGCCATAGGCACAGCCAATGAATTGATTTTAAGATTCAAAGGCTGTGGTGCGGTGGATTATGTAAAGCTTAAGAAGCTCGACGGGCAGACAGTTTATGAACAGGATTTCGATAAAAAAATCGAATAACATATCATTTTTTCCTGTACTGATCCAACATTTTCTGTACTTCAATACCTGCGAAGATGACGGCAAAAGATCCATGTGTGTCGTTGTCATAAAATGGTCTTGTCATGTAATAGTTCACATCTTCGGAGCACATCGTACCAACACATATCTTATGCACAGTGCCATCGTCTTCTATTTCAGCGGCGATCGCTCTCCATCCTTTTTCTACAATGGGAGTAAATTTTTTCCTATCTAACCACCCTAGTCTCACACCTCTTGCCATCGCCATGGTGAATATGGCGGTACCGGAAACTTCTACGGGAGAATCATCGCGGTTGATGACGTTATGCCAATAACCATCCCAGCTTTGATAACGGATTAATGAGTTAGCAAAATCCTGGTAGAGGTGCAGAATTGCTTTATATTTTGGATGATCGGGCGGCAATGCCATCAATACTTCTGTCATTGCCCAGATGCCCCAACCGTTAGCGCGCGACCAATAAGGTAATTTCACCTGTGGCCGGCGGGAATAGTTGGCATGCATGAAAAGCCGTGCATCCTTATCCCATACATGTTTGGTAAAATCCAGTATCTGACTGGCAGCATCATCAAAAAACAGTTTCCGTTGTTCCGGGTCGCTGGTATAAAGCCCTGCCTGCATTAGAAAAGGAATACCCATAAACATATCATCTACCCATACGGTATATTCTTCCGGCGTAGTACGGGTATAGTTGGTGTAGCCCGGGCTTCTTATCTGTCCTGACCGGGCATAGTCCATCATTTTATCAATATATGTTTTATAGATGGATTTATTCCTGAAATCCTTCTCTTTACGCAGCCGATAGATCAGGGGCATAGAAGGGGCTAATGTAAAATCCAGCAACCTGGAATTGATGACCATTGCATTAGCTGAATTATAGGCTCTAAGGTTATTTACCTGGTAGTCTACGAAAGGCATCCCGTTCATCTGGAAATCACAGAAATTCACCGCCCATTGATTGTATTGCTTTTCGCCAGTCAGTTCACTCAGCTGCTCCATCGCCCATGCCACTCCCCCATTATGATAATTCCATTGATAGGTAGTTCCCCACGCCCGGGCGCCTATCACATCTCCCAATACCTCCGGCTTAGGAACCGTCCAGGTTACCGGCGCCAAAAGCCCCGCATACATAGCACCAAACCGGAACTCTTTCTCCGGCATTTGTATGGTACCTATCCCCGGCGTAAAAGGCCCGCAGATAAGCCAGTTACTCAAAGCAGCCACACTACTGTCTACATACTTTACTCCTTTTAACCCAATTTCAGGATACTCCCGCGTTACATTCGATACAGCATCATGCTCACTGGGCGGCTGCAGGAATACACACCATTCTTTTCCGCTGGTGGCCGACTTTATCAGCAAATCATTGTTCCCTTTTCTCAATTGCACGCGAAAGGAATCTGTCATCGCCATACTCCTTTCATCTCTTGCTATAGCAATATCCCTGTTACTATTTTTTTCATAAACCAGCTTTCCATTGCACCAAATCCTGCAGGCATCATTATGTGCTATTTCAATAGTAAAACCTGTATCTCTCAATACGGTTAATTGTGTATAGGCATAGGCCACGGCTTCTTTTCCTTTACCCAATGTTTTCCCAAAATCAACAAAGCTCAAACCACTGAAACGTTGATGACGCGCCGGAAACACCAGCTGATAGGCAAATGGCGTTTCACGTATCAGTTTATCTCCTATCTTTTTTATCTTATCAACGGGATGCAGGACTTCTACAGCCGACTGCGCCATGCCACTGCTCACCACCAAAAGAACAAACAATAGCGTACTTGTATATTTCTTCATCATGATTTTCATTTTAGCCGGCTGGTTTCATTTTTAAAAACAACACGCCGTGAGAGGGCACCTGGGATGAATAGCTATTGTTAGCTACCCCTTCCTCCCTTTGCAGCCATAGATTCCGTATTTTCTGCGGGCCCTTTATAGCCAGCTGATTCCATTGAACAGTCAACTCCTGCCTGTTATCCGACAGATTAAACAACCCTACAGCGATAGCACCATCGCTTAATTGCTTAGCCCAGATTTCAATTTTCTTATCCCTGTCAGCAACAATCCTTTTCCCCTGTATACCAGCAGGATCCTGATCTACAGCAATCACTTCATTATTCGTTAGCAGGCGTAATGTGAAGGAGTCTACCTGCTTTAAATCGCATCCGATCAATAACGGCGCTGCCAATATGCTCCAGAGTGTAACATGGGTATACTGTTCGTCAGGCGACAGGTTGGTAGCATGAATATCCTTTCCCCAGCCTACTTTTCCCACCACCAGCATATCAGGATCGTTCCAGCTTCCGGGCCTGGCATATGGTTGCCATTTATCCTGCAGGAATCCGATCGTGGTCATACTGCACCACGAGTCATGAATATCGCCGGTGGTACGCCTGGCATTGGTCAAACGGCTCCAGTCTTCCGCCAGCTCAAATGGAGCCGCATTGGAGATGCTGTACACAATATCCCTTCCTGACTGACGCAGCAGGTACGTGAGCTCTGCCGTGTGTGCAATATCATTGGTCACCCAATCATATTTCACGTAATCAAAACCCCATTCCGCCCATTGCTCCACATCATTTTTCACAAAAGAGAAGACACCATACCTGCGGGATGGATTCATCACTTTTCCATCGCGGGTATCAGCTCCTCCGCCAATAAAACCGGCATAGGTTTGTACCCAGGGCGACGAGTAAATACCAATCCTGATTCCCTTGCTGTGCACATAATCTACCAATGCCTTCATATCAGGGAAGTTGGCATTTGGCATAATGGCATTGAACTTTCCCCCTCGCTGCCCCTGCCACCCATCGTCAATATTAATATAGGCATATCCGTAATTGATCAATCCAAGATCCACCATGGCATCCGCCATCTCTCTTATCTTCCTGTCATTAATGTCGGCACCAAACACATTCCAGCTGTTCCATCCCATCGGTGGCGTAAGTGCGACTTTCTCACCAATGGTTATCACCAGTTCTTTCGTATCAGTTCCATAGCTGTTTTGCGCGGTAACCACCACCTTATATGTTCCGTTCTTCCCGGGTTGTCCTGTGATAATGCCGGTTTTGCTGTCTATGGCTAGTCCTTCAGGCAAGCCGATGGCCTTTATGGTAACAGGCCGTTCGCCGGATACCGGAACGGTGAACAGGAAAGGATTTCCAGCACGGGCGCCATAAACGTACGGTGCATTGATGACAGGATTTTTTGACGGAGCGGGTGTTGTTATATAGGCTTTCTCTCTTACCCGCTTTATTGAAACCGGATCAGTGCCTGCTACATCAAAACAGGCTTCTACCCAATCGGCGCGGTCTCCCACGGTGCCGTCGCCGGTGTGATCTACAGATAAAATCAGTGACCGGATGCCCTTTGTGGATACAGCCACCTGTTTGGCCTTTTCTTTTGCATGCATGATACCGCTCCTCCAGAGGATACGGCCATCTCCTATAACAATAAATTCGGCGCTGGCCTGTTTGGCTTCATATTCCGGCGGGGAGTCGTCGAGGCCTGCACGGGCTTTGAATGAAATGGTTTTTCCGTCGAGTGCAATCCTGAATACACTTTCAGCATGTGTGCCCACCCCTCTGTCGAATCGCTCCCCTGCAATCAACAGGGGAGTTCTCCACATCGACTGGTTAGCCATAGCTTTCCCTGCCGACTGATCTACATTAGATAAATCCAGCTGATCCAGCCATACCACATGAGTGGCAGGTTTATAACCCGAAAAGAGGGTAGCCAGCAGGATGGCCACTATCATCGTACGCATACTAATAGCCTTTATTCTGAACGCAATTGATATTCCTGTCTAATTCTGTCTGATAAATCGGAAGCGCATACTGGTTGTCTGTATTCCAGGTGATAGCACCGGCCCTGCTTTTCTCATATACTTTGGCTTCGTTAGCTCCCAGGGCCCATCTTCTTACATTGAACCACCATTTTGCTTCCCCGAATGTTTCGGCCCACATTTCATAATACAGGGCATTTAAAGCCAGCTGGTCCTGGAAAGCAGCGTCGGTACCATTGGGATGGAGTGCCGCTTTGGTGATCTTTGAACTGGAAGCAATAATTGTATAATCTACATTGGATTGACCCGGAAAATCCCAGGCCCTGCGGTGTACCCTGTTAAGGTAATCTAACGCCTGAGGATCATTATTATTGCCGCTCAATTTCCAATAACATTCTGCCAGGTTCAGGTAAACTTCAGGCAAACGGGTAAAATAAAAATCTGCGCCATGCATTCGAGGATTCTGACTTGCCTGCACATCATACAAATTGAATTTCCGGAGGCTCCATCCATGTTTGATAACACCTGCACTCTGCGGTGTGTTCAGTTGATATTCTGTTTCGGTGCCTGCACCATAGGGCAAGACAGCCACTTTCGCGGTATTGTTCATAACAGAATCTACCCAGGGCTGATAAGCACACACCCATAAACGTGGATCAGGATCTACGGCATAGCGCTTCAGCGTTTTCATATGCATACATGAATCAACATAGGAAGCTTCCACAGTACGGCCAGGAGTACCCAGGTTTTTCATCACAGGATAATAATTCTGCGGAAATCCAAAACGACCAAGATTCCGGTCGTGCATAAACATATTGCCGTAACCCGGAGTTGCTCCGCCAGGCGCACCATTGTCGTAAAACGGCGTAAAAATCAGGCTCACTGCGGAAGCTGTCGATGGTCCTGCCATTGCATTATCGCCGGATCTGACGATCGTAATCTGATGCAACGCTTCTGTATTGTTATTTTCTGTGTAAGCATATTGAGGATTACCATTCCACATATTGTAATAATCCGGAAAACTCATTAACGATTTTCCCGCATGCTGCACAATATCCAGGAATATATCGCGGGCTTCGGCCCAACGTTCTTCGTACATCAGGGCTCGCCCCAGTAAGGCTTCAGCAGCATAATAATCAATACGGCCTTTATCGGCACCTGCCCAGGTTTTCTTAGTACCTGAAGGATCTGTTAAAAGTGCTGTCGAGTTTTTCAGATCAGCGATGATATAATCCCAGCATTGCTTTACAGTGCTACGCCGGCGCATTTCATCCAGCCGGTCGCCAATCCTGATGTCTGAGGTGAACAGAATAACGCCGGGGTTTTGATTGTCCCCATTTCCTTTCACCACTACCTCCTGTGCATATAAGTTCATCAGGAAGAAGTAATGCCATGCGCGCAGATAATATGCTTCTCCCAGTTTGTATCTTAATGCCAGCGTATCGGCGGCCGACAAACTACTGCCCTTCCTTTGCCTGAAGTTGGGAACAATCTGGTCGATAAATGTTCTGGCCTGTTGTACACCTCTGTACAATCCGCGCCACTGAGCGCCGGCATAACCATTTGCTGCATTTATATGAAGCGTCTGTAATTCGTTCCAGTCGCTGGTTCCCAGCCAGGCCACATCTCCCGTATGATCTATATTATAAAAGAACCTTCCCAGGTTGGTAAAGCCAAACAGCTCAACGCTGTGGACATTGGCGTAGGGAGAATTAAGAAAGTAATCTACCTGGGCCATCGTCTCCGGAAAGATATCAGGATTTAATACGTTGTTTGGCTTGGATTCATCTACAAAATTCTTCTTACATCCCAGCAGCGATATACTTAAACCAAGGATGAAGGAAAGCTTTATTATGTTGAGTTTCATTAATCGTAATTTTTTGCTTAAAAGAATGGATTAGAATCCGAATTCAATGCCGAATGAATGAATCCTGGTTTTAGGATATACTTCTGCTGAAATAATCCCCTGTGCAAGTGCACCTGAATTGGCGCCGGCAAAACCAACTTCAGGATCTACATTCTTTACTTTCGTTATCAAAAATAAATTCTGACCACTGTAATAAACCCTGAGCTGCCTTATTTTCAGGCGGTTTAACATCTTTTCAGGCAGGTTGTAACCAATCTGTAAATTCTGCAGTCGCAGGAAGGATCCTTTCTGTATGTGATAGTCGGAGATTCGCTTATAGTTTCCATTGGGATCATACTGAAACGCATTATTACTCAGGTATCCCCATCTGGGTTGCCCGGTAAGGCCATTACCATACATGAAGGAACTGTTGAATACCTTTGATGTTGTGTTGAAGTCGTTATAAATACTATTATAGTATCCACTCATACCATTGTAAACATCGTTGCCATACACACCATTGAAGAAGCACGCCAGGTCAAAATTCCGGTAAGTAAGACCGATATTAAATCCGTAGGTCATTTTCGGCAACGGATTACCAATGATAGTTCTGTCTTTATCATTGATCACCCCATCTCCATTCAGATCTTCATACCAAATATCACCGGGCCCTGATCCGGCTACATTCCAATAGGCATTACCACCTGCCTGTGCTTTGGCATTCAGTTCATCCATTGTTTTCTGGTCCGGTATCAGGCCTTTTGTTTTAAATCCATAGAACTGGGAAATGGGTGAATTCAGCTGTGTACGGGTAACGATACCAGACCAGTATTCCCCTGCGGAACCGGCGTCTATAGGCAAACTTTCTCCGCCGAATGACAATATTTTATTGCGATTGAAGGCAACATTAAATCCAACATTTACACCGAGCTTTCCAAAATTTTCCTGGTAGCTGGCGGTGAATTCCAGTCCTTTGTTTCTCATTTTTCCCAGATTCATATCCAGCACATAGGAGTCTGAAGAAGAGTGCCCGTTGCTCATGCCGGTGCTGGGGGGCAGGCTGCGCTGATACAGCATGTCTTTGGTATCCCGGATGTAATAATCCACCGTCAGGTTCAATTTATTATTAAGCAGGCCAACGTCTACGCCCACATTGGAGGTGGTAACGGTTTCCCAGTGAATGTTGGGATTGGCTACACGCCCTACTCCCCAACCGCTCACAGCGCCGGTTCCGGGTAACTCATTGAATTGGGTTTTGTCGTAGTTGGCGAGTGATGGAATATAAACATAACTGCCTACGCCGTCGTTACCCAAACTTCCATATGAAACTCTCAGTTTAAGATCTGATAAGGCTTTGAACCTGTTCTTCAGAAATCCTTCTTCGGTCAGTCTCCAGCCCGCTGCTGCAGAGGGGAAATTTCCTTTCCGGTAATTTGGTCCAAAACGGTCGCTTATATCCTGGCGAAGGTTGGCTTCCAGAAAATATTTATTCTTATAGGCATAGTTAATCTTTCCAAAATAGCTGAGCATACGTGAAATGCCATAATCCATCTCAGACGAGCGTCCGCTGGTATTGCCGGGTACATTGCTCAACGCGGAGGATTCAGCAAAGCCCACCGGAAAGGCATCAGAAATAACCGGTACAGAATAGGCAGAATTAACGGCATAGATCGATCCGGCTAATGTATCTGAAGATGATTTTCTTCCTTCCATCCCAGCCAGCAATTTAAACTCATGGTCACCGATCTTTTTGTCGTACGATGCAACGATGTTCCCTACATAAGCCATTATTAAGCTGCTTTGCTTCCGTAGATTATCCTGCGGCTGATTAGATTGGCCTGATACATACCACTTCGCCTCAAATTGACGGGCCATGGTGGTTACGAAGTCACCTCCGCCGGTAGCGCGTACATGCAGACCCGTGATCGGTTCAACATCTATGTACATATTACCCTCCGCTTCCAGTGAATTGTATCTTCTGTTGGTGGTATTCACATAGGCGGCCCAGTTACCTCCGTTGTAATTACCGGCTGATGGCAGTCCTCCCCAGGAGCCATCGTCATTCTTTGGCCGCATCATCGGAGAAGATCGGAAAGGCAACGCATAGGCATTTGCCTGGTTACCGGTTATCACCGGCGGGTTATCGGCATATGAATACAGGTTCAGCCTTTCGCCCACCTTTATTTTCTTACCCAGGTCGTAATCGCTGTTGACCCGTAAGCTGTATCGCTCCGACCAGGAATTAATCACAATACCATCCGCACGCCTGTAGCCGGCAGAGATATAATAGTTCTGCTTAGGGCCGCCGCCGCTGAGTGAAACGTTATAGTTCTGTTCCTTTCCGGTACGATACAAATAATCGACCCAGTTGGTATTTACTGATTCATCCCAATTGGTAGCTGATGGAACAATGGCTGCCCAGGCTTTTTTATAATCTTTTGTTCCTAATAATTTAGGGAGATAGGTACCTTGACTGAACCCCTGATTCAACGAAATATCCACATTCATTCTTTCTTTCCGGGAACCTTTCCTGGTGGTAACAAGAATCACCCCACCTGCAGCACGGGCTCCATAGATAGCGGCAGAGGAGGCATCGCGGAGCACCTGAATATTTTCAATATCCCGCGGATTCAAATTAAAACCGGTATTACCAATGGCGGGTACGCCATCAACAACATACAGTGGCGACATACCGCGGATATTTCCCACTCCCCGGATTACAATAGCTCCGGTTGACCGCGGATCACCACTGGCGTTGGTTACCTGCACACCGGCTGCGCGCCCCTGTAGCATGTTACCAATACCGGTAACCGCCATTTTAGAGATGTCCTTTGTGTTGATGGATGACACCGCACCTAAGAGGTTGGCCTTTTTCTGCGCGCTATACCCGATCACCACTACATCCTGCAGCTGCTTTGATGAGGAGGTTAATACTATCCTGAGCGCAGCACTGCCCTTCCCAACGGCAACATTATAATCTGTAAATCCTACGCTGCGGATGGTCAGGCTGGATGGAGACCTGGTTAGTTTAATGGAAAACTGTCCACTGGCGTCGGTGGCTACTCCGTTTGTGGTGCCATCTTCAATTACCGTGGCGCCAGGAACTGGTTCGCTTTGCTCGGAAACAACCATTCCTTTTACGACAATGGTTTGTGCCCCGGACTCCTGCGCCCTGGCAAAAAGTGCCAACAGGAGCAATACAATACTAAAGAATGAGTGCAGTTTCATTTGTGGAAAAGTAATTCCATAAGTGAGTGACAGCCGTTTTAAACAGCTCACATTTATGTTTTTCATATACGTAGAAATTGAAACGAACGACACTGAATCGTCGCGGCCAAAAATATCACCACGTCATATGCTAATGCAAAACAAACTGCTCAAAAAACAGGAACAAACTGCGATCAAAACACGATCAAAATTACAACACATTATAATTCAATAAATTATAAATAAACAATACATCAGAGGAAGCAACTACTGATGGCCGGAAATTACCTGGTTGAGGGCGTCTGTGAGGATAGATTTTCTGCCGGGTGGTGTCTTTACAAAAAGAAAAAAAGAGGAGAATAGTTGTTATTTCACGAAGCAGCCAGGATTAATTAATGATATGTTCATTTTAAGATTGCACCCACTACCGTATTTTAATTCCTGTTAGCATGTATTAAATTCACGACGCAATTCCGGGATAGATTCTCAGACAACATCTAAATAACTACTAAAATATATGAAGACGGGACAGCATTTTTTTCTAAAGAATATTTTGGGCTGCCTTTTATTGGTTGCCCAAAGTATGCAGGCACAGATAATATCAAATAGTCCGGAACCCCGAAAAGACATCAGGAAACCTGTAGATACCACCTGGAAGCAGTTGCTGGCAGGAGACAAACTGTTACCAAATGGTCAGTTACTGAATCCGGCAGGACAAAGCCTCAATTTAACAAAGGGCGCCAGGGTGTTGAACCTGGAATTTGCGCATCAACAGCATCTACTTATTGCAAAAACCAACAGGCGGTTGTCTTTTATTAATGCAAAAGATTTTCAATCACTTGGCGACTTCGATTATCTTGATAAGGAATCAGGGTCTATGAATGGCCTGGCAGTAGATGACAATGATTCTACTATTTATTTTACCGGGCTGCAAAAGAATTTATATGTAGGCAATGTTAGCAGCTCAGGAACATTTACGCTGACGAAGAAAATCAATCTGTCGGCTAATAATAAAAATACCAACCCATTGGGTATTGGATTGTGCCAGAATAACATTGCCTTTGTGGCCCTGGCTATCACCAACGAAATTGCGGTTGTGGACCTCTCAAAAGGCAAAGTATTAAGCACTATTCCGGTGGGTGTTTGTCCGTATGCAGTCACCATCAGTAAAGATAAAAAGCTGGCGTTTGTGAGCAATTTCGGCGGCCCACACGCTCAAAAAGGAGATAGAACGGAAAAATCGGCCGGAACCGAGGTCGCGGTGGATGAGCGATCAGTGGCATTGCGCGGCTCTGTTACTGTCATTGATGTGATGTCGAGAAAAAAAATCGCAGAGGTGGCTACCCGCATCCATCCCGAATCTATGGTTTTATCGCCCGATGGTAAATTACTTTATGTAACTGATGATAGCGGAGATGGTATTAGCGTGATAGATGTAAAGACCTTAAAAATCGTACATACCATTAATACCAAGCCGGATCCGTCTCTCCCCTATGGTAGTCTGACAACTGCACTGGCATTCAGCTCCGACGGAAAAACGCTGCTGGCTGCCAATGCCGGCAACAATTCCATTGCGCTCATTGACCCGGCACACCCCGGGAAAGCCCCTCATGGCTTTATTGCAGCAGGTGGCTTTCCGGGAACGATAGGCATTTCCGGGAATAATTTATTCATCGGAAACGTGACCGCTTTGAAAGGAGAAATCCAAAAAGTGGCGCTTCCCCGCAACCAGGCTGAAACAGACAACTATACTGCAGAAGCCAGGAAAGGATTTCATTTTATAGAATTGCTGAGAGCACAGGCCGTGGCCGGTTCAGGCGCTAAGCCTAAACCCATCCCTGATCATCTTGGGGAACCATCTTCTATAAAACATGTAGTATATATTATTAAAGAGAATAAAAAATTTGACCAGGTGCTGGGTGACTTTGGAAAAGGTAACTGTGATCCCAAACTGGTGGAATTTGGAAAAGAGACGACACCCAACACGCACGAACTGGCTAAACAATTTGTGCTGCTGGACAATTACTATTGTAATGGCGTTAATTCGAGCGATGGCCACCAGTGGGCTATCCAGGGGATTACTACCCCCTACCACGAAAAAGATTTCTGGAACGGACACTGTGCTTATGATTTCGGAACAGATCCGCTGTCGTACGCAGGCTGTGGTTTCATCTGGAATCACCTGCTGCGTAAGGGCATTTCATTCCGGAATTTCGGAGAAACAGATCTTGCCGAAATAACCAGGGGAAAAACCTGGACTGATGTTTATAACTCCTGGAAAAATAAAAATGATTCTGCCCGGTATCAGTGCTCCTACGCCATGAAAAGCGTGGAAAAGTACAGCGATCTCCGCTTCCCGGGCTGGAACATGAATATTACAGACCAGGTCAGGGCCGATGCCTTTATCACTGCGTTGAAAGAATATGAAGCAGCAGGTAACCTGCCTGAATTTATCATCGTTTATCTGCCTAATGACCACACCAGTGGGTATAGTGAGGAAACACCCACTCCCCGCGCTTATGTTACAGACAATGATTGGGCAACAGGCAGGGTGGTAGAAGCGCTTTCGAAAAGTTCGTTCTGGAAGGACATGGCCATCTTCATCAATGAAGATGATCCTCAAAGCGGTACCGACCATGTGGATGGGCACCGTTCCATATGCATGGTAGCAGGGCCTTATGTAAAGCGCGATACCATCATCAGTAATTTCTACAATCAATCATCCGTACTGCATACCATTTGCCGGATATTCGGCGTACAGCCGATGAACCAATTGGTGGCAACAGCTCCGTTAATGACGGCATGTTTTCAGCAGTCGCCTGATTATACCGCCTATAATTGTCTGACGCCAACGATTGCCATTAATGAGATGAATCCACGCAAAGACATGATCAAAAGTAAAACCACCGCCAGGCTGGCACCAGCAACACAGAAAATGGATTTCTCCAAACCGGATCTTATTGATAAAGATGCTTTGTTATTCAGTGAATATGTATGGTCTACCATACATGGCGACAAACCCTTTCCCAAAGAGTATTTCGGCGCGCATCAAAAGGGCTTGAAAGCCCTGGGCCTGAAAGTAGACGCTGAAGCGGAGGAAGATAACGACTAAAAAACTAATGGTATCCCGTCCTGAAAATGTTTTTCAGGACGGGATACCACTTATTTCAGTATGATCATTATATAGGAAAGAATAAAACAAGCCCAGGCCACGCAAAGCATTACCATCACAACGCTGAGCCAGTACTTCCACGCTACCCACACATAAAACCCCACTATCAGTATCGTTAACAGGAGTAAAAACTGGCTGGACCTCAAAAAAGTAAAACTGTTCAGCGCCAGATAAAAATTTGCGATCCCGATAAAAGCAGTGCCACTGCTATGTGTGGCATTGAATCCTATCCATGATTTCCACAGCATTAGTTTTTCTGAGATTTTTAGCGAAACCTCTTTCATTTCGCTGATCAGTTTTTCATCGCGCGGGAACAATTTATTGGTCCACAGCGTAGCACGGAGGTGAGAAAGCCCCATCAGTCCAATAATGGCCGAACCTGCCTCCCAGAGATATTGAGCTATCATAAATTATCCTATTTTCTGTCCGTAAATAAACAACACGCTTCCTATCCGGTAACTTCGCACCTGCAATTGTTCACTATCAAATAGCGATAGGTTTTGCTGTTCAGACCATACTTCCCCGAATTCACGAATCAGCCGAAACAGCGACATAAAAACACGGCCGATCATTTGCTCACCTGTCATGGTATAGCAATAGAACCTTCCTCCTTTTTTTAATACGCGCAGGATTTCATTTACAAAATCCTGCTTGTTATCAAAAAGGTGAATGGTACCGAAGCTACAAATGGTGTCAAAGTGATTATCGGGGAAAGGTAGTTCAAAGGCATTGCCCTGTAATAAGCGGATGTTAGGAGGTATGGTGTTTCCTCCCTCCAGGAGCCTGAACCTGGCGATCTTCAGCATTTCAAACGACCTGTCGAAAAGTGTGCAGTGATTACTGGTAGTGCGATACAACATAGCTGTTTGCGCCAGGCCACCACAGCCGATATCCAGCACGGTTCCCGGTGAATGCAGGATGGCCTCGGCAGCGAATTTTATCAGTTCATTCCTGCTGCAGTTCCAGATGATCCGGTTGAAAGCCTCAGTTCCGACAAGGCGTTCGTAGTACTTCGCCTTGTTATCATATCTTGCTCCCCTGATATTTTCCAGAGATGAATAAATGCCCTGGTCTATCTCTCTAAATTTGTCTGAGTAGCTCATTTTGCATGCTGTTCTCTGCAAAATTAACGGACAAATCTTTTCGGGTAAATGAACCTGGGTTAAGAAATGCGTTTCCGGATCCTGCTCAGCGCCTGGGGAGTAACCCCGATATAAGAAGCCAGATATTTCAAAGGCACCTGCTGTAATAAGTGGGGGGCTTTATTCAGCAGATCAAGGTAGCGCTCTTCAGCAGATTTCAGGAGGAAAGATAGTTCTCTTTCTGATTTTAGTAAAAGTAGTTGTTCCGTAGCCAGCCGGCCTATTCTTTCCACGATGCTCAACCGTTGATACATTTCCTGCAGATCATCATAATGCATGCGCCAGATACAAGTTTCAGCAAGGGTTTCTCCATAACACATTGATGGTTTACGCGTATAAAAAGAGCTGAAGACGCTCATAAACCAGCCTTCAAATGAAAAGCCAATGGTGGTTTCGTTGCCTTCCTTATTTTCTACATAAAAACGTAATAATCCGCTATCAACAAAGCTCAGATAGTTTTCTGTTTCTCCGGCTTTCAGATAGAAGGTTTTAGCAGGGTAGATTTTTTGTTCGAAGCGTGAGGAGAAAAGGAGCCAGTCTTCGTTGGAGATATTGACTTGTTTCTGGAGGAATTGATGCATTTGAAGCATGGTTCACCATTTTTATACCTGAGGATGTACGCTGAGAAGTAATTAAATTCTCTGCTCGTATAACGACGACAGGGATGATAATTATATATTTATAGCGCACCTGATTCCCAATTTGACCAATGATTATTAGCTTCCAGATTCGGTTTCCAAAAAGTCGTATCACGGGTCACCAGAACTTTAGCGATAAGTTGATACGTTTCCTGATTACCTGGCAAAGTACTTCTATCGTAGAAACTAACAAAATGAAATTTATCAAGTGTCATGATCTTATGCATATCCTTGGGTATATGCTGCTTAATTTCATCTTCGGTAGCATTTACTAATTCGGGGTTTGTATCGCTAAAAAATCTGACAATATCATCATAACCAATTAATTTCCGGGGGTTGTGATATTCTCTCGGCTTAATGCCCAAAGCTAAATATTTTGCTATATCGTGGTCGATTGGAACTTTCCGGCCATGGATGCTCAAGTCGGTTGCGGTTGGGCTAATCAATTCAAAATCATCCATATCCTTGCCATCCTTATTTCTTATTCTCTCATACTCTTCTGATGAGATTAATTCAATCCTGCTGGAGTTTGTAATGTAACTTCTTTCAGGATATTTGTGAACCGGGTAATCAATACAATTCCCTACATAATTAAGTTCGATTTCTGCGTCACCTCCGCGGTTCTGATAGCCACACTTTTCAAAGACAATAGCCCATCTTGTGGTATCCGCATATAAATGAATCCGGCTACTTGCCGTTACACAATAACCATGCTCCAGGTCAAGAAAAAAATTATATTTGATGTCCTCTACATTCCCAATCGGATAGTCACTGGCAGGTCTTCCTTCAAATGCCAGGTCAAGTTTATTGAGAATTTCCTTTTCTGAGAAGCTCATTTTATTATCAGATTTAAAGCCGCCTTGTCTGAATTGACAGGATATTAACAGCAATGCTATAGCAATTAGGAATATCCGCATATTTAAAGATAAATTAAACGGATTAGAAAGAACAATATACTACCTACGCAATTTGTTTAGAGACCCGGCTCGCCATAATAATAAAATATTGGAATCAATTTCAGGATTTTTACCGATGACAACACTTCCGTGAATTTGATCACAAACACCCATCTTTTCCTGTACACCTTTTACTTTAAATAATAAGGCCCCACATTGGGATTCGGAATAATCCGCACAACTGCTTCCCCGGGACCTCCCTCCAAAATAATTCTGTCTGAACCCAGATTGTAATAAAAGGCTTTCTTCTTCGTTGAAACGTTAATATCTGAATAGGACCAGTAGGCAACGAAGAAATTTACTACCGCGCGCTGTGTGCCAGTGATCACAACATTTTTGGTAACATTCTTTACCGGGTCGATAGTAGCTGTTACTTTCAGTGTAGGACGGTCGGCCTCATCACAACCACTGCAAGGTCCTTTTAGTACCACTTTGCTGAGTTTACCCGTCATTGTTGCGCCTGTAGGAACCCAGCCACGATCTTGCAGAAATAAATAGATTTCATTCAGCCAGAAAGGATGGGTATTGCTAAATAATACCAGATGCTTATGGAGACTTTTGTATCGCATAGAATACTGTCCGTTATATTCCGGAACAGAATTACTCATTGTCAGCACAGTGGCAGAGTCTGACCCATCAATAATACCCGCACTTCGCTTTGCCCGTTCCGCCAGGCTATCCTGAATATGCTTGTTACGCAGATCTATAACTTCCTTACACCTGGTGTAAAAGGCCAGTTCATCCTGATAGGGTTTAACACTAAAACTGGTATCTGTTAACCGCTCCAGGGTCTGCAGTTTTTCTTTCGTTTCATCCAATGATCCAAGCGTATGCTCCTGCCGTTCAATTTTGTTAAGGAGGCTATCCAGGCTCATTTCCAACTTTCCGACGGCCTCTGTGAAGCCATAAAAGTTGGGGTTTTTCGCGATGTTGTTTAATACCTTGTAGTCTACGCGCATAAAATACAGGGTATCGTTACCGAACACCTCATGGTACCATTTGATCCCGTCCTTTAGTTTACTACGCACACGCTTTGCCTGGGCTTTATCCCAACTATTATTTCCTGTTTGGGCAAAAGAGAGTGTCGGGGTTAGTAATATGCCAGCAACCAGCAGTATTCCATTCAGTAGGCGATTCATATTTTTTGTCTGTTGTACAGTCTATAAGTATAAACAATGCAAACTTAATTTGCCGAAAGTTCTCTATACTAAAAGTATAAAACTCGTTAAAAATAATAAAAACTCCTGTCAGCTTTTTTGTTTCTGTAAAAACATGTTCAATTTTCACTCTGGAGCGACCCCGGAGTACCCAAAACAATAAAGCCGCCCTATGGCGGCCTTATTGCTGTCTTTATGTTGTTATAAATCGCTGGCAACCTGCCAGAAGTTCCTGTTATACGCTCATTCTATTCCTGAAATGTCTTCTTTTATACATTTCATCCCTATTCCAATGTATTCTTCCATTTGGTAGTACGGCCGGTAAACCATACAGGAAGATCCGGATTGTTAGAAGGACTAATAATGGACCAACCTTCCGGATCGGCAGCCTGAACGCTACTTGGATAAGTCATTCTTTCTTTCCACTTGAATATTTCATACATGGAAGCCGGATTGGTACCCAGGTATTTAATTAACCTGCGGGCAGCGGTATAAGGCACTTCAAAGTTCACCATATTGTAATGCAGTTGAAGCTGATTGAAAATTGCCTGAACCTGCTGCGTACTTGACATGGCATCAAATTTCTGCGCTGCATTCTCTGCATAAACACTTGCATTATATTCCATTGCAGGCTTGGCATTGATTCTTGAATCATCCATGGTTGTTGGCATGGCCGGCAACGTTGTCTTGGAATATTGATTTGAGTTATTCAGTTCATACCAATATTTGCAGGATAAGATAATTGCATTCTTGTAGTGATCGCGGGCAGCACCATTCAGCTGACCGAAACCTCTTACTGCTGCTTCAGCCAGTGAAAGCTCGGTTTCAACTGCATGGATGGTTGGATATTTTAGTGCAAAGTTGAATTGCGGGCGAATATTGTACTCAGCAACCAGGTTGCTGGCGGTACCTACGTTCCCATCATGGTCATCGCCATTGGCAAAGGCACTGCGAAGTGCATTTAGCAGGAATGACTCTCGTTTACTCAGATCTGCTTTTGACGCTGCATCCAATTGGATTGACTTACCTACGCCATAATAAAAGGTTGTTTTTGAAATATCGGTCAAAATAGGATCGTTAATGTATAAGCCACGCAAAACCTGATTTAAATAACTATTTGGATCCTTATTGCCATCCCATTTTGTATCAAGCCCCAGGTATCTGCCACTCCAGTCAGGGGCGAAGATATAAGCAACACGTGGGTCAACAGTGCCATTCAATAAACCTGTTGCGGAATTATCGCCGCTAAAATAGGATAACGTTTGTCCGTTTACCACTTTAGTGCCAATGGTTGGCTGACAATACATCACGTCTTGCAGGAATTTTTTCCCGGCACGGCAATCATCCCCTCTTTCCCTGAAAGCACGTGTAATACCTAATTCATTACAAATACGATTCAGTGCAATAACAGCTATGTCGGCTACACCAGCCACGTCGTTATAGTCTGACAGTAAAGGTTTGCCTTGCAAGTCGGTAAGTACCTGTCTTGTCAGCGTAGGCAACACTTCGCTTACGTTCATGGCGCAACGCAATCTTAATGAATTAACATACTTACGCCATTTCTGGATATTTCCTCCAAAAAGGATATCCTGTTGGTTGAATGCTGCCTGCTGGGTAGGAGTCAGCGTTATAGTTGACAATGCGTCGTCGGCAGCTTTGAAATCACTGATTATTTTCGGATAGATATCTGATTGGCCCAGGTATTTTGCTTTAACACCATCAAGTCCGCCTGCCGATCCTGTTTCTATGTATGGAACCTTATCGTACATGTCGGTTGCTCTCTGGTAAGCATAACCTTTTAAAACATGCATTAAGGTGATGTACAGGCTATCTAAATTGGTCCGTTTAGCTTGTGGTGTGTTATTGTATTCACGTTGTGCCCAGAGTATGGGCGTAATCCATTGCGTATTAACGAAGTTAAAAACAGATTCGTTAAAACCGCCTGTGCCCCAGTCATGCTCAACATCTTTGAGCGCATAAGGAGCCCCCTCAGTAGAGATGTTATAAGACTGGATAGCATTCGCCATAACCCTCTCTCCACTTCTCACCTGGTGGTAAACGGAACCATAATCACCACTCAGGAAGAATCCCTGGGTTAGCTGAGAGGTGAAGAATCCGGAGATAACACTTACACCTGACTTATCAGCCATGTCTTTCGAATATCCATCAGGATTCTGGTATAAATCCTCCAGCTTCTTCTTACATGCTACAGAAGACAGTAACAACGTAAGTACGAAAAATGATTTTAATTTGATGTATTTCATCTTAGTTGTTTTTAGAATTTAGTTTTGATAGAAATACCTATTGAACGCTGTGCGGGTAATGCAGTTGTTCCATAGGAACCTACGCCCCATCCTGTTCCGTTAGTTGATTCAGGTACTGAATTTGGCGCCGCTTTGTAGAGGTAAGCCACATTGTTCGCAAAAACTGATATGCTCAGACTACTCATGCGGATCTTGTGAGAAATATTTGAACTCAACGTATAATCGATGGCCAGATTACGCAGTGCTACGTAATCGCTTTTAAAGATCCTGTCTTCAGGGAAGAAGCCATTTGAAAAATAAGAATCGTAATAATAATTATCAGCAGAAACCACTTTGGTATTCGGTTTACCGTCAGTGCCCACACCATTCAATATCACACCGTCGTGAAAGGTTGGTCCGCCATTAGGATTATTACCTGCCACTTTCTTGGAATTCGCATCTAAATAATAAGCAACTCCACCATGTGCTTCATCTCTATACTTCAATGTTTCGTTTAACGCACCGGCAGCCATCATATAAGTTTCTGAACCTGACAGGAAAGTAGCGCCAAACTGGTAATCTATATTTGCAATGAGACGTACATTCTTATAGGCAAAAGAAGTGAAAAATCCTCCCGTTACATCAGGAATTGTTTTGCCGATCAACTTTGCTGTACTCTTATAATCATAAGCTGATCCGGCAGCATTCACCACTCGTTTTCCATTGTTTGGATCACTTGGATTATTTGGATTATTGTAAGTATAGGTCGACTTAGTCAGGTAAATCTGACCATATTCCTGGCCCACGTTAGCCACCGTATTTACTGCACCGAAAGAATTCCATAACGTGAGAGATTGCAATTTGCCATCCAGTTTTTCAACAGTAGTTTTACCATGTGCAAACATCAGATTCACATCCCACTCAAAATCTTTCGTTAAAACTGGTTTTGTTTTAATAGCCAGCTCCCATCCTTTGTTCATAACGTTACCTGCGTTCATGCGAACATTTTTAACGCCCATTCCCGGAGGTGCAGCTACCGCCATGATCTGGTCGTAGATATTGGATCTGTAATAAGAGAAGTCCACACCAATTCTTTTGTTTTCGAGCAGGTAAGTTTCAAAACCTACTTCGAATTCACGTTTACGCTCAGGTTTTAAGTTTGGCTGACCATTGGCATCCATTGGAGGAAGATCAGATGGAGGAGTAAGCACATAGCCACCGCCGGTTTGAGAAGTAGAATAGTTCACGTTGCTGAAATAACGTGGACCCGGACGACCCACATCGGCCCATGATGCCCTTACTTTGGCATAATTAAACACTGCTGGCAATTTAAAGCTTTCGCTTAAGATCCACGCTGCACTTATACCAGGATAGAAATAATGATTATACCCCGGAGGCAAAATAGATGACCAGTCTTGTCTTCCCTGAGCTTCAATGTATACCTGGTTTCTCCACGCCAACTGGGCTGACCCAATTAAACTGTATAATAAATCCTGTCCGTTTGTAAACTGGTACTGAGGTTGTACTCCTAATGGTAAGTTATTAAATGAGAAATAGTTAGGGATAACAAGCTGTCCATAACCATTCACAGATGCACCTTTTCCTTCTGTATAATTCTTTCTGATTACGCCACCCACAAAACCAGATAAATCAAAATCAGCATTTATTTTGGTATTGAAGTTCAGCATACCCTGCCCGTAGGTAGTCTTGTAGGTATTCGTTACATCGCTGTACATGAAACCACTATTAGGCCCTAATAACTGGGGATCCAGCAATTTACCTTTATACTCATTCCTCTCCGTACTGTAATCCAGACCGCCCATTAATGTGGCACTAAATATATTGGTGAGTTTTATATCAGCAGATAAAGATTGGATATTATGCAATCTTGTAAATATAGACTGATTCTCGAGCTGATCCCAGAGAAAACCTACAACTCCTTTCCGGCCATTAGAGATTAAGTTTCTCAGGCTTGGGTTGGCAAAGTAATTATATCCATCAGGTGTCAGCAAATGCGACTTTAACAAGCCTACATTGATATCAGAGCTAAATGCTCCAATCTCAGCCTGCTGACCTTCTCCGTTCATGGTACTCAGGTTGGCGGCATTCAGGTTTTTGGAAATAAAAAAGTTGCCGGTATATTTAAGGGTGATGTTATTGTTTAACTTGTAAGATGAGTTAAGGCTAAACGTATTTTTGTCAAACCTTGACCCTGGCCTGATGGGGGTCATATTTGTATTAGTGTATGAAAAACGGATCTGTCCCTGATCATTACCGCCACTTAAAGCCACATTGGTGGTGTTTTGATGCCCTGTTTGGTAAAGATCATTATAGATATTTTTGGTTTGTGCCACCCATGGTCTTTCTACACCATCCCACCACAGCACTTTTACACTCGGGTCGAATTTTGGTCCAAATGCCTGTGCGCCAGTACCATCGCCTAATGTAGTGGCCAGTGCTCTTTTTCCATTCGCATCAAGATAATATCCCTGAGCATCGTTTCTGGAGTTGCTGGGGCTGGAACCTGTTCCATATTCATTTTGCAATTTAGGCAGAAATGCCGCGCGATCCCATGAAGTGGTAAAAGACGCTGCTACTCCCAATCCTTTCCCTTTGGTACCGCTTTTGGTGGTAATCAACAGCACCCCATTGGCACCTTCACTACCGTATAATACTGATGCTTTAGCCCCTTTCAAAATTTCCATAGAAGCAATGTCGTCAGGGTTGATATCGTTAATACCAGTTCCATTATCACGATCCGTAGCCCCGAAGCCCATTTTCGTATTCTGGTCGTGAATAGGCACCCCATCTACTACAATCAGTGGACGTGTCGATGAATTTTCATCAAAAGACACCGCATTACGAATATTGATTTTCATACCAGCGGAAGGACCGGCTGCCGTGGCTGCCACCTGTACCCCAGGTGCAGCGCCATAGAGGGCCTGTAAAGGATTGGAGGGTGTACCGCTGACCATAATCCGGTCTGCATCAATTTTGGACACTGCGTAACCTAACGCTTTAGATTGTTTTTTGATGCCCAGCGCAGTAACCACCACTTCTTCAGCACTCCGAACATCGGAGATTAGTGTTATCTGCATAGAAGATGTGGCCAGCACTTCTTTGGTTAAAAATCCTACATAAGAAATAACCAGTTTTGCATCTGGTTTTACATTGATGGTAAAACTACCACCCTTGCCGGTCGGCACCCAGTTGGATGTGCCTTTTTCACTCACGGTAGCTCCTTCAAGACCATTGCCGGTGGTGTCCTTGATGGTGCCTGAAACCGTCATTTTCCCCTGCCCATAGGCAAATATGCTTCCTATACAAAAGAGCATAAAAAGCAACAGACATCTTTTGGTTGACTGCATCGTTTTTTAATTTTTAAAATTGAATAGAACCGATTTGGTATAGTATTACGAATGGAAATATTATTAACCATTTAGCATTTAATACAAAACGACTGAGATATACTTCTGCTCTGACTTGTAGCCATCATTAATATTTTTTTCAAACATGATTTCAGTGCCATAATCTGTAAAGTAGTACCCCACTCTTCCGGGCAATTTTAATTGATGGAAGGATTTATACAGGTACCATTTTATGCGTTCAGTACTTACTTTTAGCTCATGCTTTTTTGCAAAGCAGTAGCTATTGCGCTAGTTAACAGCACAAAACATGGAATACTTAAAATGGAATTAAAGTGTCCTCCCCTCCAGGAACATCATTTATCACCGGTGCTACCGGATGATAGAAACATTTTTAACGTTCATACGCTTATGACTAACAAGTGATTGATAAAAACGCTGGCTATTAAGTGAACTTTTTGGTTGAGTGCTCAAATGGATAAAAGAAATCTTTAGTGGTTGCTATTGATTGTGGTTGAATTTAAAGTTTAGGAATAAATGTTGTAAATAGATCTGCTCTGGACAAATATGCTAAATAGTATAGTTAAACGTTTTAGCTACCTGTTAAATAAAAAACATCTCACTTCCCCTTTTGCCCCAATGCTCTTCTCGTTATATTCCAAACCTAGATAAACTTTTTCATGCGGCACAATTTTTTAACATTTTTTTTCAAGATAAGTTAATATAGAATTATTATTAATCAAAATAAGATCATCAATACAATCAGTCATCCGCCCTGGTAAGTAAAATTTAACAGCGTTTCGGAAATATTTCTGTTAAATCAGGAGAATAATCCGGGAAGACAGGATATAAGGCGACTGCCAGGGCCCAATGGGATTGGATATAACACCACAATATCAGCTGTATAAGGTCAAAAAAGGATCTTTTCTATCTATAACAATATTTTTTCTATATAACTGAATACGTTAACTTAATATAATACGAAAAAGCATTGGTATCTATTTCAAGGAGAAGTTTTTTTATATAAGAAAATCAGAATTATGATATCAAATATTCAAAAAGAAAAGGCTGAAAAATTTCTGAAATTTCATCATGACGAAGAAATGTTGGTGCTGTTAAATTCATGGGATATCGGAAGTTCCAGGTTAATTGAGGCATGCGGCTATAAAGCCATTGCAACAACCAGCATGGGGATGGCTGCAGCGCTGGGCTATCCTGATTGCCAGATAATGCAATTGTCAGAGCTGCTTGAAATTGTAAAAGGAATTGTAAACGCAGTAAAAGCTCCGGTAACGGTGGATATAGAAGCGGGGTATGGAAACAATCTGGATGAAATAATTGATTCGGTTAAAAAGATAATTGCTACAGGCATTGTTGGAATAAATATCGAAGACAGTATTAATTTAAGTCCGACGTTAATTGACGAGATAGAATTTTGTGAAAGAATAGCGGCTATCCGTTCCTTGTCAGACTCACTCGGCTTTCATTTAGTCATTAATGCAAGAACAGACTCCTTCTATACTTCCTCCGGCTCTCCTAAAGAAAAATTATCGGAATCAATAAGGCGGGGTAACAAATACCGGGAAGCTGGGGCAGACTGCATATTTGTTCAACCTGTATGGGAAAAAGCAACGATTGCTACATTAGTGAAGGAGATTAATGCTCCTATTAATATTCTTTCAAATCCTACCATTGCCGATGGGATACCTCCCTCTATTCATGAATTACAGGATATGGGCGTTGCGAGATTAAGCCTGGGTTCAAGTTTGATGAAAGCCACCCTGGCCTTGATTAAAAAAGTAGCGGATGAAATATCCACTCAGGGAACCAGTAGTATTTTATTGGAGGCAATGACACCGGTTAGTGAAACGAAGTTGGCTTATATGATGGCGACAGGGTTGGGGAAATAATGAGGTTACTTCCCGATACAGAAAAATAAACACGTTGATTATCAATAATCTATATAACAAGAGGGACAGAAATTCAAGGGAATTAGTAGTAGATAGGTATCGGAAAATATCAGCGGGGGCTATTCTTCCTTAAGAGCTAACTTCAAGCTTATATCCTTTGCCACGAATAACAACAATGGAAATATTGGGATCAGATTCCAGTTTTTTTCTGAGTTTTGATATGAACATATCAAGACTGCGGCCTACTATAACACCTTTATCTTCCCATATCTCTTTTTGTAGCCTGCTTCTCTCTATTGTCTCGTTAGGAGAAGATGCGAAGATGTGCAACACACGGGTTTCAGTTTCGGTGAGATCAATGGTCTCTCCATTTATTATGAGCTTACGATTTTTTTCATCGAACAACATTGAGCCTAAAGTGACCACACCAGTAGTGACTACACTAGTACTCTGATCATCAGGTAAAATCCGACGCGGTTTGGCAGACCTAAAAAATATAAAACCAACAAATGCTAAAAATGACAGGCTGCCCAAAATATATCCACTCTTTGCTGTATTTATTGCTGCCGGTTTAAATTTAATGTTGATCATGTAACATCCTTTGGGTTGCACTCTTCCCCTACAAGCTATAATATCATTCCTTTTATTGTTGGATATAGCGTATCCATAGGCTATACTGGAGTTGCTACAGTTCAGCACATTAACAACATAATCACTTGCGAAGGGGTCTTTGGCCAACAAACGCCGGGTAGTATTCATCAGCGAGTCCGGTTGAAAAGTAAGCTCATTCTCAAAGCTGATCTGGTATTCATTTTCGGCGATCTTTTTTACCGGAAGAACCCTTGATTTACTGTCGCCCGACTGCGTGAGGAGCTCATCTCCTATCTTCCGAAGCAAAACTTCCCTCCTGGCAATATCAAAGTCGTCACTGCCGGTCATAATGAAAGTCACGCATGTTACAGAGATCAACAGGAGTAGTACCAATCCCCACAGGTATTTGCGTTTTCCGGAAAGTAGATTTCGACTGTAAAACATACCATTTTACGATTTATTTACAAAGGTTACATTTTTATTTACAATCCAAATTCCTCCGGCTGGAATATATCAAAGTACTTTTGTCGCACCAGCTTTGAAAGGATATGAAAAATAAAAAAAATGTCTTTTACGAATCCATATCACTTAAATCAACAATAAATATGAAAAAAATTATCTATGCGTCGATCTTACCGCTGGTGGTGGTAAGCGGACTAATATTCGCTAATCGCGACATTAAAAATGAAACTGCTAAAAGGCCAACCCCAAAACCGCTTACTGCTGCTGAAAGGGAAGCCGAAATGAAAAAATGGGAGGCTACCCCTGAAGGTATAAAGTACAAAAAATGGGTAGCTTCTCCCGAAGGTCAAAAGGTGTTTGCCGCTGCTGCTAAATTAAGGAAGAACATTAATGATTATACCAATATGGAGGCTGTTGTAACCTCTCTTTCTCTTCCGCCAGGGTCAAGATTAGGTTTCGGTGTGATGGCCAGGATCAATGGTGATGATTATATTGTAAAATTTGAGCCGGAAAAGTCTCAACTTGAGCAATTGCATAGCCTGAAAGTTAATGACAAAATAATCATAAGAAGCCATAACGTATCGCACGCCCCCAAGTATTCATACCCGATAATATCGGGCGAATATGTAGAACGGGATAGTAAAGTAATTTTTCAACGTGTCCCTCGCAAAGGCGCTTGCTAAGCAAAGAAATTATGAGATACCCACGCATTTACACCTTGTTCCTGATGCTTGTCTTTCACACTTCCTGCGGACAAAACCGAACAAACGCACCACAAGATGATTTCAGTAAAGAGCACAATGGCTACTCCGAGTCTCAACTTAAAGAATTGGCTACCTCCAAGGTGCCCATGAGTCAGGTTCGGCATGTAAAGCAAGACAGAAACGGAGACATTTTGATTACTGCATCATGGGGTGGTGCTTTTCGCTACGATGGAAAATCGTTTACTAATCTCACAAGTAGTAAAATAGGTGCGCGCAGGTTCTGGGATGTTCTGGAAGATCAACACGGAAACCTTTGGTTAGCTTCCACTGATTCCGGGGTTTATCATTACAATGGGAAAACCTTTCAACATTTTACAACCAGCGAGGGACTTGCCAGCAATCTGGTTATGTGTATTTATGAAGATAGCGCCGGCATTATTTGGTTCGGCGGAGCTGGATTAACCCGCTACGATGGAAAATCTTTTCAAAATTTTACAACAAAAGACGGACTGCCCAATAATGATATTAGGGCTATCATGGAAGACAAAACCGGGAAATTATGGATTGCCACAGGGGACGGGCCTTGTTTTTATGATGGAAAAACATTTACCGTTTTAAAGAACAAAGATGGCAAATCGTTTAAGAACGTTTGGTCAATAATCGAAGATAAAAAAGGAAGCATTTGGTTTGGCGACGTTGCTGGTCTTTGGCGCTATGACGGCGGCACCTTTACTAAGGTGTCGCAGAGGTGGGCTTATGCAATAATCGAAGATAAAAAAGGAAACATCTGGACTACTGGTGCAGTAAATTCGAATGCCTGGGCACTTTCACGTTATGATGCAAAGTCCTTGTACAATAAAATGCCCACTGTAACAGAAATTACGTCAGGACCACCAGCTTTTTTGGGACTTTTGGAAGCTAACGATGGAAGTATTTGGTTTGGATCTGGAGGTGGCGTGTATCGTTACGATGGAAAGACCATCACGGACTTTAAAAGTGCAGCCGGTCAAAAATAAAGTGTATTGCTGATTTTGAAGGTCAAAATCAGCAATACACTCATTTATATTTCTTTTTATAACTCGCTTATAAGGAGAAACAACACCGTTGCGTACGTTTAATATAATCTTATGTACAAAGGATTCTTTACACCACTTTTTTAATATATCACTATGGCCAAACACACAAAAGCCTTTATAACATTTTTTTCATCTCTATTCTTTTGTATCCTAACAAGCAATCTATCTGCACAAAACAATACAAGCTATTCTAAAGAGGTACAGGCAAAAATCAAAAAGTTTGAAAACAATTTAGGTTTATGGGTGCAAATAGGGAATCAGCAATTTTCACTTGCCGACAGAATGAAAAGTAATCATGTAAACGGAGTAAGCATTGCATTGATAAAAGATTATAAAATTGAGTGGGCAAAAGGATATGGTTGGGCAGATAGTGCAGAACAGCGGCCAGTTACAACAAATACATTATTTCAAGCAGGTTCAATTAGTAAATCATTAAACGGGGTTGGTATTTTAAAATTAGTACAGGAAGGAAAATTGAACCTTGATTCAGATATTAATATTTATTTAAAATCATGGAAATTTCCTTATGACTCTCTATCAAAAGGGAAAAAAATAACGATAGCAAATCTGTTAAGTCATACAGCAGGATTAACAGTACACGGATTTGACGGTTATGAAAAAGGAGATACCATACCTGCACTGATACAAATTTTAAATGGTGAAATGCCGGCCAACAGTAAAGCGATTCGGTCAATGTATGAGCCTTCTCTTAAATCTGAATATTCAGGTGGAGGAACAACCATATCGCAGTTAATATTACAAGATGTAACAGGGCAACGGTACGATACATACATGTGGAACAACGTATTAAACCCAATGGAAATGAGTAATAGCTTTTATACCCAACCGCCGCCTATGGATAAAGAAAATTTACTAGCAACAGGTTATTATAATGATGGGAAAGAAGTGAAGGGGAAGTATCATATTTATCCCGAACAAGCTGCTGCGGGCCTATGGACAAACCCTACAGATCTAGCTAAATATATTATAGAAACACAACTATCCTTACAAGGAAAAAGCAATAATGTACTTTCCCCAGAAACAACCAGGCTTAGATTGACCCCTTATATTGATAACTCAGCAGCATTAGGAGTGTTTATTATTAAAAAGGGAAATGAAAAATATTTTAACCATGATGGCTCCGATGAAGGCTTTGTGGCTACATACTACGGCAGCATGGAAAATGGGAACGGAGCAGTAGTAATGGCAAATACCGATAATGGAAGCCTGTTAAGCGAAATAGTCAATTCCCTGGCTTCTGTTTATAACTGGAAAGATTTTTATACTCCGAAAATTAAAAAGGTTGTTACCGTAAATAACGAAATATTGAAATCGTACGTAGGAAACTACAAACTACATAGAGATACACTTAATGTTACTCTTGAAAAAGAAGATTTGGTGATAAGGTTGAACAGTAAAACGAAATACAAAATTTATTTTACTTCTGATACTGATTTTTTTATGCTGGAAATAGCTGGATCGGAACAAAGATTTACAAAAGACAAAAACCAAAAGATAAATGGCTTTGAGATTAATGATAATGGTTATAAAATGCAAGCTGTGAAAATAGAATAACTAAGCCACCGCCAACATCGGTTCGTCATACGTCATTGTAAAAACGAACCTTCAGCAAAAATTTTCAGTTTTTTGCCCAGCGAACTTTAACCAAAACAACAGCTTTTCGGCATATTACAAAAATAAACACAAAGCTAGTGCGCAATCAATGTGTATAAGAAATAGCACGGTTCGTCGTAACTATAATTGAAATAACGCAATCACTAAACCCTTGGGGGATTTTAAAGTTAATGATGGAAGTATTGGACTAATAAGGGATAGTATAACCGATTCTCTCTCAAGAACTGATTATTCGTCCCTCTGGATGTTTTGAAAATCAATGATCTAGAGGGACAAAATTGAAACAAAATAGGGGGCATTTTTTTAATTATTATTCACCAAATATGTGTATGACTGATTTTCATATACTTAAACACACGAAGCTACTTCCCGATACAAAACTTACTAAATATATAATCCAACCTATCCTCATTCGTCACCTCTCCCGTTATTTCACCTAAATAATGCAAACAAAGCCTGATATCAAGCGCCAATAAATCCCCCGGCAAACCATTATCCATCCCCTGTTTCACATCCTGCAGTGATTTCAACACCTCCTGCAGCGCAGCATGATGACGGGCATTTGTAACAATAGTATCCTCCGTATTAACATCTCCCGCTATCACTTTACTTACCAGCGTATCCTTCAGCTCCTGAATATGCGCGTGATTCCGGGCAGAGATCAACAATATCCCCGGTACTCCTG
This sequence comes from Chitinophaga sp. 180180018-3, assembly GCF_037893185.1. Lineage (NCBI taxonomy): Bacteria > Pseudomonadati > Bacteroidota > Chitinophagia > Chitinophagales > Chitinophagaceae > Chitinophaga > Chitinophaga sp. 180180018-3. The sequence goes on from NZ_CP140772.1 coordinate 6,712,785, forward strand.
CGAATTTACTGCGTACTGCATCTTCTCCGGTAACATCAATCTTATTACCTACCAGCAGGTAATTCACATGCTCTGCTTCGAAAGCAGCAATCTGTTTACGTATATCCGACTCCGTTAGTTCATTCACATCAAACAAATAAACCACTACTCCTGCTTCACGGATTTTCTCCATTGTCTTCTGTACGCCGATACTCTCAATCGTATCAACGCTTTCCCGGATGCCCGCCGTATCTATCAGACGAAACAAGATACCATCGATGTTCAGTACTTCTTCAATAGTGTCGCGGGTAGTACCCGCTATATCGCTTACAATGGCCCTGTTTTCATTCAATAAGGTATTCAGCAGGGTTGACTTCCCCGCGTTCGGTTTCCCGACTATAGCGGTATTTACACCGTTTTTAATGACGTTTCCCATACGGAATGAATCGATCAGATGTCGAACCACGCCGGAAGCACTCGAAACGAGATCGTAAAAACGGGTTCTATCCGCAAACTCCACATCTTCCTGACTAAAATCCAGTTCCAGTTCAATCAGTGCGGAAAAGGTGATCAGTTGTTCGCGCAGGGCATGCAGCTCTTTCGAAAAACCACCCCGCATTTGCTGCATGGCAGTCTGATGGGAAGCAGCGGAATTACTGGCGATAAGATCTGCAACAGATTCTGCCTGGGTAAGGTCCAGTTTCCCGTTCAGGAAGGCACGCTGGGTGAACTCGCCGGGTTTAGCCAGGCGGGCGCCGGCCCTGATGGTAGCATCTATGATCTGTTGTTGAATATATGGTGAACCATGGCAGGATATTTCTATAACATCTTCTCCGGTATAAGAGCGTGGCCCTTTGTAGAGGCTCACTACTACTTCATCTATCACCTGTTCATCAGCTACAATGCTCCCGAAATGAAGCGTATGACTGGGCTGTTGGGTCAGGTCTTTTGCGGGGAACAGGCTGTTGCAGATGGTATAGGCCTCCGGACCACTTAACCTGATAACAGCTATAGCCCCAAGTCCCGGAGCAGTTGCCACTGCTACTATCGTATCATCGAATCCTGTTAGTTTACCCAGCATATGTCTGATTTATGAAGCCACAAATTTACACACAACTTTTGGCTATCAGACATAAAAAAGATCCCGTTCCGGAATGGAACGGGATCTTTCAATATGATCATTAACACAGTACTACTCTTGCAGTGTAAAGCGAATCGGGAGGTTGAACTGTACAGAAACCTGACGGCCGTTTTGCTTACCAGGTTTCCACTTAGGCATGGTTCTCACCACGCGAACAGCTTCTTCTTCCAGCCCGCCACCTTTTGCAGCGCCTACTGTTTTAACATCTTTAATGTTTCCTTCAGAGTCTACTACGAACTGAACGAACACTGTACCAGAGATACCATTTTCCTGTGCAACACGCGGATAATGGATGTTTTTGCTCAGGTATTTGGCCAGTGCTTCCTCTCCACCAGGGAAGGTAGGAGGTTGTTCCACGAATGTAAAGATCTCTTCTTTTGGCGGTGCAGGAGGAGGTCCTACTACACCTGTACCTTTACTGTCTTCCAGCAGTCCCGGATCAACCCCGTTAGGATCACCTTCCTGGGTCTTGGTGCTGATGGCTTTGTCTTTAATATCCTCGTGTTTCGGAGGTTCCTCATCTGGTGGTACCTCATTATCCTTTTTGATAACCGGAGGAGTAAACTGTACTGACGGTTTTACTGGTGGTGGTGGTGCAGGAGGAGGTGGTGGTGGAGGTGGTGTTTTCGGATCATCCGGTAACTTCACATCCTCCATCTTAATTTCCTGGATCACGGGCTTCTTAACGTTTTCTCCCTCAGAAGCCTTCACCCACTGTGTGATCATGTACGCTAAGAAGAATACAACAAACAGTGACACGGTACCCATAATCGCGTTCCGTACACGTTTATCATATTGTCTCCGCAGATCATACGCCCCATATTCCTTGTTCCTGCCGTCAAACAGGATATCAAGAAAATCGGACTTTAAGATTTTAGAAGAATCCATTGTTGTTTTTTTATGATGGATGCAAAAAATTATTTATTCCACAAGACTATTTAACACCGTTAGCAACTTCTGTACTCTGGATCCATTTCTTATCCTGGTCGCCAATATCTACGGTTGCATAACGCTGAATCCTGTTGATTGCCATTTCGTCGAGGATATCCACGAAGTTTTTGTAACTGGCATCATCATCAGCCTTTATAATTATTACTACGTCTTCTGGTTCACCTTTTGCATTTCTCAGTTTAGCAACTTCATCCCTTTTCTTAATGATCTCATCTCTGATACCTCCCTTGTTAGCAAAAGTAGTTGCTTTAAAGAAGTCCGGATTTGCAGATGCATTAGGATCCTGTGCTAAACCTTCGTAATAATATACACGATCTTTTTTCCCGAGAAGAATGGTCAGAGCGGTACTTTCTTTTACCTTATTCTGTTCTTCCTGCTTCTCGGTATCTTTTGGCATGATCAAGTCCATTGTTTTGGGCTTGGACATTGTAGTGGTAAGCATGAAGAAGGTAATCAGGAGAAAACCCAAATCCACCATGGGTGTCATATCCACACGGGTAGACTGCTTCTTGGATTTCGTCCCACCATGTTTCTTTCCACCACCACTACTGCTGGTATCCATTTCTGCCATAGTAGCCAGTTTTTTTGATTTTTTAATCAACAGCCTTCCAGGTCAGGAAGTAGTCGCTGTCTTTTACTTTTTAGTAGCCTTCATTTCTTCCCAGGCTGCTGTTCCCACAGGAGGCTCTTCCAGGTTAGTTACCAGGTTGAGTTTCTGGATATGTTTCTTTTTGAAAGTATCCAGGATCTCCTTAATCTTAGGATAAGGTGTCTGGTTATCGGCTTTAATACAGTATTTCAGTTTGGAAACTGCTCCTTCCTGTGCTGCAATACCATAATCGATCCATGCACCTAATTCATTGTTAGCAGAATCGGTAGGAATCCCTTTGTCGAGGCCGGAAGCTTTGCGTTTATCTTCATTCAATGAGAGATATTGCTTCAGGTCTTTGATAGGAGCTCCAACGCTTGATCCTACAATGAAGTTTCTGATTTCTTTCTGGTCCAGTCCCAGTTTATACTGAGTGTTCAGATCTTCAATCAGTTTCTTTCTCTTAGTCTGGCCATCCATGCTGAAAAACACTCTGCCATCCTTATCCACTGTGAACAAAAGCACATCAGAATCAGGCAAAAGGGTGGTGTTAATAGAGGATGGGGTAACTACTGTTACCGGTTCATCCGGTTTGAACTTAGTTGCCAGCATAAAGAAAGTTAACAGCAGGAAAGCCACGTCACACATTGCTGTCATGTCAATGTTCGTGCTTTTCCTTGGCATTTTAACTTTAGGCATCTTTACTCTGTTTTATAGTTTACTTTAATTAGATTCAAAACCGCTTTGTTTCCACAAAAAAATCAAAGATTATTTGTGGTTGGCAGCGAAGCTCTGTGTTAAAGTAAAACCAGATTCGTCAATAGCATAGGTGATGCCATCGATGTTAGTAGTAAAGTAGTTGTACATGATGATCGCGATAGCGGAAGTACCGATACCCAGAGCGGTGTTGATCAACGCTTCAGAGATACCACCTGCCAGCTGTGCAGAGTCTGGTGCACCACCGGTAGACATCGCAGCGAACGCGCGGATCATACCCAATACTGTACCGAACAGACCCAGCAGGGTTGCTACGGAAGCAATGGTAGACAGGAACACCAGGTTCTTTTCCATCATCGGCAGTTCCAGTGCAGTTGTTTCTTCGATTTCGTTCTTGATAGTCAGGATCTTCTGCTCAGTATCCAGCTCAGTGTTGGAAACCATTTCTTTGTACTTTTTCAGACCAGCTTTCAGTACGTTACCAACAGAACCTTTCTGTTTGTCGCACTCAGCCAGCGCTGCATCTATATTGCGGTTAGCCAGGTGGAACTGTACTTTACGAACCAGTTCAGAACCACTGAATTTACCTTTAGCTTTTGACAGGTACAGGAAACGCTCGATCACGAAAGTCAGACATACCAGTAACACGGAAATCAGGATAGGTACAATCAGACCACCTTTGTACACAGTTGCAAACCATTTACCAATGCCAGATTCAACCGGGTGACCCTCAGGATTGTTACCCTGGAAGTTGGCTGGGTTACCTAATACAAAAAAGTAAAACAGAAATCCTATCACTAAGCAGATAGGTACAGCCAACGCCGCGAACAGGTTGGATGACTTTTTAGGTTGATGAGAAGAAGCCTTAGCTGTAGCTGCAGTCACAGTTGTTTTAGTCTCAGCCATGTTGATTGAAATTTTAGTGTTAAAAATTAAACTATTGTTTGTTAGAAGTTACTAATTAATTTTTTCAGTGGAATGCCCCTCAGCACTCAATTTACTGTTTTTAGCAGTGATTCGCAAAGTTATAAGGTTGGTCCAAAAAAACAAGTGCCGCCCGAAAAAACCCCCAAAAATTAACCTTCACGCGTAAAAGCCCCACCACAGGGCTTCTTAACTTGTTTTTCAGAGCAAACACTTACATAAGCGAATAAACCAATATTGCAGTTCTCACAACTGATTGTTACTGTCCAATTCTTGAAATTGCTTGATTTTTTTTCAAAGTTGGACGCACAATTTAAGAAAAAATTCAAATGTTCCAACAGAAATCTTACAATTCTGATAACTTATTTCATGCCGCTCCAGTCCACGCTTTCAGCCGACGCTAATTGCATTTAGCATTGTAAGATATCATATTCTTTCGACAGATACACTGAAAATCAATACCGACGTGGAATTTATTATTCATCTGTGCTCCCCTCCATATGAAATTAATATATGCTATAACAATAAATACTTACATAAAAAAGTTGCTCCCGCAACCAGTGTTCCCACGCTTTCCAGTCGGTTCCCGTTCTTTTTTTCCATTCCTATAGCCTTTGACGCGTTTATGGATTTTCCATATAAGTTAATACTTAATATACTTACTTGCAAAGGTTTTTAAAAAAACTACCACAAGTAATCAAGAACCAATTTATTAAACCGCAATGAGCAATCCACATTACCACAAACTGATACTGGCCATGGCCGGTATGCTATGCCTCAGTACTGTAGCCCACAGCCCAGCCAGCGCACAACGGAAAAAAAATTCCGGCAATGCTGCGCCAACTACTCCTGCTCCCGCTAAAGATACTACCGGGAAAGGCCCGATGATCAAACCCGGTCCCAAACCTGGCCCGAAACCTTTTGCTGAAGTCATCACCGACAAAGCCAAAGCTGATTCCGGCCTGTTCAACATCTACAAACAGGACGATCGTTTCTTTTTCGAAATCCCCGATTCCCTCCTCGGCAGAGACATTCTTGTCGTAAACAGGATCTCCAAATCAGCCGCCGGGCTGCGCGCCATGATGTTGGGATTTAGCGGAGACATTATCAATCAGAATGTTATCCGCTTCGAAAAAGGCCCTAATAACCGCATCTTCTTAAAAGATATCTCCTATTCAGAAGTATCAAAGGACTCCACTCAGCCAATGTTCACTTCTGTAAGGAATTCTAACCTCCAGCCTATCGTTGCCGCTTTCGATGTGAAAGCCCTGTCTAAAAACGACAAAGGCACCATCATCGATATGACGGAGTATATCAACAGCGATAACGAAATCCTTTTCTTCGATGCGCAAATCAAAGGTGCACTCAAACTGGGTGGCTTTCAACCGGATAAATCCTATGTCAGCGATGTGAAGTCTTATCCGATGAACACTGAAATCAAAACCGTGAAAACCTACGGTAAATCAGGCGGTCCCGCTGGCCCTGGCATGCCCCCGGCGCCCGGTGGCAACGCTACCGTGGAACTGAACAGCTCCCTGGTATTACTTCCTGCAGTGCCTATGCAGCCGCGTTACTTCGATCCCCGTGTTGGCTACTTCACTACCAGTGTTACCGATTTCGATGCTGATCCGCAGGGCGTTAAAAGATTGCAGATGATCACCCGCTGGCGCCTCGAGCCCAGGCCGGAGGATATGGAGAAATATAAACGCGGAGAACTCGTGGAACCAGTTAAACCCATTGTGTTCTACATCGATCCCACTACGCCCGCCAAATGGCGTAAATACCTGATCATGGGTGTAAACGACTGGCAGACTGCATTTGAACAGGCTGGCTTCAAAAATGCCATCATCGCTAAAATGGCGCCTACTCCACAGGAAGATTCTACCTGGTCTATCGAAGATGCCAGGTTCTCTGCTATCGTATACAAACCCTCTGATGTGCCCAACGCCAGCGGCCCACACGTACACGATCCCCGGTCAGGCGAGATCATCGAAAGCCATATCAACTGGTACCATAATGTAATGCGGCTGCTCCGCAACTGGTACTTCGTTCAGGCTTCTCCTAACGATCCCCGCGCCCGCAACATGCAGTTCAGCGATGAACTGATGGGAGAACTGATCCGCTTCGTTTCTTCGCATGAAGTGGGTCATACACTCGGCCTCCGCCATAACTTCGGCTCCAGCTCTACCTATCCTGTAGAGAAACTCCGCGACAAAGAATGGGTAAAGAAAAATGGTCATGCTGCATCTATCATGGACTACGCCCGATTCAATTATGTTGCACAACCAGGCGATGGTATCAGCGGCGCGGATCTCTACCCACGCATTAACTACTACGATAAATGGGCTATCGAATGGGGCTACAAACTGCTGCCAGACGTTAAATCCGCTGAAGCAGAAACGCCTGTGCTGAATAAATGGACCGTAGAAAAACTGAAAGACAAAAAATACTGGTTCGGAACAGAAAGCAACCCTGACGATCCTCGTTCACAAAACGAAGACCTTGGCGACAATGCGATGGTTGCCAGTGCCTACGGCATTAAGAACCTTCAATATATCATGCCCAATCTCCTCGCATGGACCCGGGTTCCCAATGAAGGCTATGCTAACCTGGGAGAGCTTTACCGCGAGGTAGCCGGGCAATTCTCCCGCTACATGGGCCATGTGGCGAAGAATGTAGGTGGTATTTATGAAACTCCCAAAACCGTAGAACAGGCAGGCGCTGTGTATGAATATGTACCAAAAGCCATTCAAAAAGAAGCCATCCAATTCCTTAATAAACAACTATTCACTACTCCGAAATGGCTGGTTAACCAGGATCTCCTAAGCCGTATTGGCTCCGATGGACTAGCGCTCGTAGGCGCACAACAGGAACCGGTATTGGCGCGGCTGATGAGCGCCAATACGATCAACAAACTGATCAAAACAGAAGCTGCCCAAGGCACCCAGGCATATAGTGCAAATGAAATGCTGAGCGATCTGAAAAAGTCTGTTTTTTCCGAAATCGCAGCCCATCAACCGGTGGATGCTTACCGCCGGAACCTGCAACGCTACTTTGTAGATCACCTCACCAGCCTGCTGACTCCCGCGGCTCCTGCCAATCCGATGATGATCGTCTATGGCGGTGCTGATCCAACCAAGTCTGACGCTGCGGCCATTGGTCGCGCACAACTGGTAGCACTGAGAACGGAGCTCAGGGCGGCAGCCGGAAGCGGAGACGCGATGACGCGCAGCCATGTGCAGGATCTCATTGCCCGCATCGGCAAGGCGCTCGATCCTAAATAACTGGCAAGCATATACGAAAGAAAGCCTCCTTTGCCCTTTCTGGCTGCAAAGGAGGCTTTCTCTTATCCTCACATCAAATCCTCGTATTTATACCGGAAAATGCTTAATATCGCTACATTATTTACTTTAAGAAGCCTCAAAAGTGAAAGATCGGAACAATAAAATCACGATTTACGATATAGCTCAGCATCTTAATCTGTCGGCCTCCACGGTATCCCGCGCATTGCAGAACAATCCGCTGATCAACCTGGAAACCCGGGAGAAGGTTCAGCAAGCCGCCACAGAAATGGGCTATGTGCCCAACTGGATCGCTTCCAGCTTACGCAAAAAGAGATCAAATATCCTCGGGCTGATCGTTCCCCGTACTTCCATGTATTTCCAAAGTACCGCGATCAGTGGTATTCAGCATGAAGCACATAAGTATGGATTCAGCATTGTAATCGGGCAATCTGATGAAACAGTAGCGATGGAAAAAGAACTGGTACATACCTTTTACTCTCTCCGGGTAGATGGCCTGCTGGCAGTTGCTTCCATGTTCACCACCAATATCGATCACTTTAACCCGTTTATCAAGAACAATATTCCATTGGTATTCTATGATCGCGTGCCTGCTGATTTCCAGGGATATACTATCACGGGCGACGATTTCAGAGGTGGATTTCTGGCTACGGAACATCTTATTAAACAAGGTTGTAAACGCATCGCTCACTTTTCCGGTTTCCTTACCTGTAATCTTTATCAACAACGACTGGCAGGTTATAAAGAAGCGCTCGCCCAATATAATATTCCATTCGATGAGCGCCTGGTGTCTATTCATGATCTCACGATGGACTCCGCGACTACAGCAGCCCAGCAACTGTTTGATTCCGATGTGATACCTGATGGCATGTTTGCTGCGAATGACAGCTCTGCTGTATCATTTATCCGCGAAGCCAGAAACCGGAATATTGATGTTCCCGGGCAGATCAAGGTGGTTGGATATTCGAATGATTTGTCGTCCCGTATCATATCTCCCTCCTTAACTACTATCGAACAATCGGGTTATAACATGGGGCAGAAAGCTGTGGAAACAATTGTTCAGCTGATCAACCATGAAGAAAATGTGAAAGTGACTAAGAATTATGTTTTTCCGGTAGAATTAATAAAAAGGGAATCCACTACCGAATAGTCTTTATAAGATATCTCTGTACGATTACTAACAGTAGCGGCTATACGACAAATACAAATATTTTCAGTCCGCGATATTCAATATGAGGATAGCTGTGAGTATTGTAGTGCTAAATATTCATAATCCGGGTTACTGCCCGGATTTTTTATTTATAGGTAGATATGAAAAAACGGAGGATACTAAAAAACAAAAAAGCCCTGATGTATCAAAACACCAGGGCTTTTCTTAATAAGTATGGCAGCTACCTACTCTCCCGCATGATAGTGCAGTACCATCGGCCATGAGGGGCTTAACTTCTCTGTTCGGAATGGGAAGAGGTGAACACCCTCGGCATAACCACCATAAGATCTTTGTTTACTATTGCAGCAAACCCAATAAGATAGACATACCGGGAAAATTAAGTTGTATTCAGTGTTATCTTACGATAACGTAACATTAAGAAAGTTAAAGCTTACGGGCAATTAGTATTACTCGGCTGCGATGTTACCACCCTTACACCTGTAACCTATCAACGTCGTAGTCTGCGACGGCCCTTAAAAGTAAACTCATCTTGAAGCAGGTTTCACGCTTAGATGCTTTCAGCGTTTATCCTATCCGTACATAGCTACTCTGCAATGCACCTGGCGGCACAACAGATACACCAGCGGTACGTACGACCCGGTCCTCTCGTACTAAGGTCATGTCCTCTCAATTTACTAACGATCACAACAGATAGGGACCGAACTGTCTTGCGACGTTCTGAACCCAGTTCACGTGCCACTTTAATCGGCGAACAGCCGAACCCTTGGGACCTTCTCCAGCCCCAGGATGTGACGAACCGACATCGAGGTGCCAAACCTCACCGTCGATATGAGCTCTTGGGTGAGATCAGCCTGTTATCCCCGGAGTACCTTTTATCCTTTGAGCGATGGCCCTTCCATACAGAACCACCGGATCACTTTAGCCTGCTTTCGCACCTGATCG